>NZ_FQWX01000045.1 GCF_900129815.1 Asaccharospora irregularis DSM 2635 | reverse complement strand
ATTTTTCACTACTGAATAATTTTCATTTACGCAACCGCATTTAGAGCATGCTTTTGGAACATATGTAAGCACTGCGTTTAATACCTTAAACTCAATACCTCTTATTTTTTCAATTCCATCTCCTGTAAATACTAAATTTTTATCGCTAACTCCTAGAATATTTGATATAATATTATTTGAACACATGTTAAGCCTCCTTGTTTTTTTGTTGTCGTGACTTAATTATACAACGAGTTTGACATGTGTTCTTTATTTTTTTAAAAAATAATAGCGCTGATAGTAATTAGTCCATTTTTGTCTAACGACAATTATGGATTTTTTATTACCATCAACGCTAAATATTATACAGCCATTTTTTATTCCTTCAACTTTTTACAAAACGACGCAAAAACATATCAAGAAGTCTTATATACCAACTTTCCATCAACAAATGTATAAAGTACTTTAGCATCTGTGTCTAGCCCCAGTCTGCCCTTAACTAATATAACATCAGCATCCTTACCTTTTTCTAAGCTTCCTACTCTTTCATCGACTCCCATCATTTTTGCTGGATTTATTGTAACCATCTTCCATGCTCTTTGGTAGTCAAGTCCTTCCCTAACTGCCTCTCCAACATGATGATAAAGTGATTCTTCACTTAAAATAGGTGAATCTGTAATAATAGCTACATTAACACCTTTATCGTCCAACATCTTTACAGATTCAATATCAACCTTACGTCTCTCCCCCGGAGCTCTATAAGTTGCAATTGGACCATAACAAATACCGCATCCACTTTCAACAATTTCGTCTATATAATCTGTTGCACCCCATGCATGTTCTAGTGAAAACTTTAGATTATATTCATTTGCAACTTCTATAGCTGTAATCATATCATATTGAGTGCAATGTATTTTACATGGAACATCACCTTTTAAAGCTGGTACTATAGCTTCTAGATTAGCATCATATTCTTGTTCTTTACCAGACTCTTTATTTTCCATATAAGTCTTAGCTTTTTCAAATGTATCCCACAGTACATGAGCTACTCCCATTCTTGTCATAGGAAGGGTTGACCTACTTCCATATGTGCCCTTAGGGTTTCCTCCTAGTGCTATCTTTACAGCACAAGGTGCTTTTATAGTCATATCAAAAATGTTTGTTCCATATGATTTTGCAGCTATTGCTTGTCCACAGAATACATTTCCACTTCCTGGGGTTATAAGAAGAGTTGTGATTCCATGTTCATAAGATACCTTAAACTCCCTAGCAAGTGGGTTTACTCCATATCTAACATCAACTGCAGCAGTGTTAGGAGATGTCATCTCGTTAGCATCATCTACTCCAACACTATCATTAAAATCAAATACTCCTATATGAGTATGAGCATCTATTAATCCAGGCATTACATATAGTCCTTTAGCATCTATTATTTCTGCAGCTTCACAGCTTAATGATTTACCAATTTCAGCTATTTTGCCATCACGAAGTAATATATCTCCTTCAAAAGTAGCTTCATTATCTACCATAGTACATAACATACCATTTTTAATTAAAGTCTCTTTCATTATATAATTACCTCCCCATTTACAATACTTTTGACAACCTTAGCCGCATAAGAAGAAACAGGGTGCTCTGTGAAAATAGATATATCTGCATCTTTTCCAACTTCTATACTACCTATTTTATCATCTACGCCTAGCATTTTAGCTGGGTTTATACACATCATCTTTACTACTTCTTCTGCCTCTACACCTGCACGATATACTTCAATGCCATTCCATATAAATACTTCACGTCCTTCAGAGCGTCCACCATTAGTATTAGAAAAAGCTATAAGATTTCCATTTTGAATTAATTCATTAACTTTTGATAAATCCATATTATGTTTTGCTAGTTGAGACATGTTATTTATATTACCTAAAATAATATTAGCTGATGTTTGCTTAATCTCATCTATACAATCTGAAAATCCAAACGCATCAACTATATTTAAAGATATATTTTTATTATTTAGTAAATGTAATAAGCCTGTAATCTCTCCCTTTGTACAAGCGGCACAGAATACTGGTAATTCACCTTTATCAAAAGCAGATAATATTATTCTATCACTCTTACTTAGCTCGTCCTCTTTAATAGATTTAGCTTTTCTTATTGTTTCTTCAAGTAAATAGAAAATTCCCATACGAGTCATTGGTAATTGTTTTCTTTCACCGTATTCATCTTTTACCGGTTGTTCTACACTACATTTTAAAGCTACTTTTTCTCTTACAATACGTTTTTTAATCTTCATAGGAGCAGTCTTAAATACAGTAATCTGTCCACCTATAACATTAGTATTATCAGGGGTTATTCCCAGTGATGTAACCCCACTTTTATATAATTCTTGAGCATTTACTTCATCAGGATCTATGCTATAACGTATATTCATCTCTGGAGTAACAGGACTTGATACTTCTCTATTATCCATATTTTTTGTTGGCATACCAAGAGCACCAATAGATGAGTGAGGATCAATAAATCCTGGAAATACATGCATATTAGCTGCATCAATTACCTTAGCATCCTGCCTTTCAATTCCAATTCCAACTTCAATGATTTTGTCACCTTCTATTAGAATATCTGTATTCTCTTGTATAGAGCCATCTCCTATATGTACAGTACCACTTTTTATCAGATACATTTCTTCATTCCCCCCGTAAAAAGCAAGAGACGATTTCAAAACCGTCTCTTCCCAACCTATTTTAAGTATTGTATTCTACTACTTATCCTTTACTAGTTATTTAATGTAAACGTTTGCCCAGTCAATCTTACCATTAGTAGATACATATAATCCTTTTACTCTCTTATTAACATAAGAATTAGTTTTTGTTTGGTATTGAGGCGCAACCATTGCAGTTCCAACTAATAATTGTTCTGCTTCAAGGTATATGTTAGCTAATTCTTGCTCATCAGTTATATTTTTTGCTTTGTCAAGTAATTCTTTAAATTGTTTTGAATCTTCATTGTCCCAACCAGTTTTCTTAGCATTGAAGTATCCACTTTCTGGTTCAAATAATGATAATATACCACTTGGTTCATTATAATATGGTCCCCAACCACCAGAAGCTAAATCGTAGTCGCCAGCGTCGATTTTTTCCCACACTATATTCCATTCCATCATATCGATTTGTACTTTAATTCCTAAAGTTTCTTCCCACTGTTGTTTTAATAATTCAGCAATTTTTTTAGATACTTCATTTGTTCCACGGCTCGCATAACGGATAGTTACTTGAGATGGATCCTCACCTTTACCTAATTCCTTTAATCCTTCTATTAATAAAGCTTTTGGATCTGGATTGTCTTTTTTAAGTTGTTCTACTATATAGTTTTTACCACCAACTAACTCTGTATAAGATTTCTCCCCAATGTTCATAGTATCTGGTATTACAGATGTATTAACTACTGCATTTCCATGCCATACCGTTTCTTTAAGAGCTTCACGATCCATAGCCATTGATAACGCTTG
The DNA here is from genome assembly GCF_900129815.1 of Asaccharospora irregularis DSM 2635. Lineage (GTDB taxonomy): Bacteria > Bacillota > Clostridia > Peptostreptococcales > Peptostreptococcaceae > Asaccharospora > Asaccharospora irregularis. The sequence continues at coordinate 11,773 of NZ_FQWX01000045.1, read as the reverse complement.
ACGAATCTTAGTGTTCTTTAAGAATTCATTATTACTATTAAACATTATGAAATCTGGTGCATTTATAGGAACTGAGAATTCTTCTGCTAAACCACTTTCTTGTATTTGCTTAGACCAGTTAGGATCAGAAGTAGAAACATAATCTAAATCATTACCCATAAATGCTTGAACAGCAGTTGTTTCTTCTTGAATTACTTTGTAATTCATTTTTTCTAACTTAACATCATTAGCTCTCCAGTACTTATCATTTTTAACTAATACCATCTCTGTATTTTGGTTCCAACTCTCAACAGCGAATGGTCCACTGTAAAGAGTTTTTTCTGGAGTTGTTCCATATGCATTTCCCCACTCTTCATATTTATCTTGTCTTACAGGATATAAATTGGTTACAAGTTCTGGAAAATATGTTGCTGGATGTTCTAATTTTATTTCTAATGTATTTTCATCTGGGCAACTAACACCGATATCTTCAGGTTTTGCACCATTGTATAATGCATCTTCAAATCCTGTTATCATACCTTCATATAGCCATGCATTTGTAGCTGCTATTTTAGGATCTGCCATTAATTTTAAAGTATATTCGAAATCTTTTGCTTTTAAAGTTTCCCCATCACTCCATTTTCTGTCATCTGTAAACTTAAATGTATAAGTTTTTCCATCTTCACTTACTTCGTATTCTGCTGCAGCTGCTGGTACAATTTCAGACTTATTTCCCTCTAAAGCACGATCTCTTAATAATGGTTCTGACACCATGTTATGTGCATTGTTATCTGGTGCTGTTGTATTTAGTATTGGGTTTAATCCAACTACAACACTGTTGTAATAATAGTTTAATACTTGTTCTCCTGATCCTCCATCACCTTTTTTAGTGCTACTACATCCTACAAGACCTGTTGCAACTAGTGTTATAACCAATAGACTCGATAGTAATTTCTTTTTAATCTTCATAAATTAATGACCCCTCCGTATATAATATATTTTAGATTCCCAAGCTATATTAATATAGCCTTTCCCCATAGCTTATTTAAAAAACTACTTTCTGATATATCCATCTAATAGAAAGTAATTTTTAAATACGTTCTATTATAATACTTATACTGCTTTGATACTCTATATTTCTCCTACCCTATGACATGCAACAAAATGTTCTTCACCTATCTCTTTTAGTGTAGGTGTTTCTGTTTTGCATAAATCAGTTGCATATTGGCATCTAGTCACAAATCTACAGCCTGATTTTGGATTAATCGGACTTGGTATTTCACCATCTAACGGTATTCTTGTTTTGTTTTTTTCTTCTTCTGGATCTGGAATTGGAATTGCAGACATCAACGCTCTTGTATATGGATGTTTAGGATTCTCGTACAACTCATGACTCTCTGCAAACTCTACAATATGCCCCAAATACATTACTGCTACACGGTCTGATATATGTTTTACCATAGATAAATCGTGTGCTATAAATAAATAAGTTAAATTCTTCTTTTCCTGTAATTTAATAAGTAGATTTACAACCTGTGCTTGTATTGATACATCAAGTGCTGAAATAGGCTCATCGCACACTATAAATTCTGGTTCAATTGCAAGTGCTCTTGCTATTCCTATACGTTGTCTTTGACCACCAGAGAATTCATGGGGAAAACGTTGAGCATGCTCTTTGTTTAAACCTACAAGCTCAAGTAACTCATGCACCTTCTGAGTACGGTTATTCCCTTTATATAATCCATGTATATCTATACCCTCTCCAATTATATCCTCTACAGTCATACGAGGATTTAGAGATGAGTATGGATCTTGGAATATAATCTGTGCTTTTCTAGTGAAGTCTTTTCTAGCTTTTTTATCTAACTTATGTATATCTACACCTTCAAATAAAACTTCTCCATCAGATGCTCCATAAAGCCCCATGACAGTCTTTCCACATGTAGTTTTTCCACATCCTGACTCCCCTACAAGCCCTAATGTTTCTCCTTTATATATCTTAAAATTTACACCATCAACTGCCTTTAAAGTTTTATTTCTACCTACTTTAAAGTGTTTCTTTAGATTTTTCACCTCTATTAAAACTTCTTTTTCTGCCATTATAGTTCACCTTCTTGAATCATATTTTTAGGTAATCCACTCTTATCTGCCTTTGGATGATGTAACCAACAAGAACTTTCTTGTGTTTCACTCAAAACTTCAGTTCTAGGATACTGTTCTCTGCAAATCATCATTCCATACTCGCAACGTGGAGCAAATGAGCATCCTTTAGGTGGATTAATCAAGTCTGGAGGAGTTCCTTTTAGTGAATATAATGTTTCTTTATGAATATTTGTAATTTTAGGTACAGATTTTAATAGAGCTCTTGAGTATGGATGTGTAGATTTGTAAAAAATCTCATCTACAGTCCCACGCTCAACTACCTTCCCTGCATACATTACCTGAATTCTATCAGCTACACTTGCTACTACACCTAAGTCATGTGTTACAAGAATAACTGCCATATTTAACTCTTTTTGTAGTTCTTGAATCAAATCCATAATTTGAGCTTGTATAGTAACATCAAGGGCAGTTGTAGGTTCATCTGCTATTAATACTTCTGGTTTACATGCAAGTGCTATGGCTATCATAGCTCTTTGTCTCATGCCACCAGAAAACTCAAATGGATATTGTTTCATTCTTTCTGTAGCATTTGGAATCTTAACTAATTCTAACATTTCTATTGCACGTTTATGTGCTTCTTCTTTAGATATATTATTATGAAGTAATATACTCTCCATAATTTGATCTCCAATTTTCATAGTTGGATTCAACGAAGTCATGGGATCTTGGAATATCATTGAAATCTTACTTCCTCTAATACTCGCCATTTCCTTCTCTGATTTTTTTAGAAGATCTTCTCCTCCAAATAAAATCTCTGAATTTTCACTCCCACCTATTGTGGTATTTTCCTTAGGTAATAAACCTAAGATTGCTTTTGAGGTTACAGTTTTCCCACACCCTGATTCACCTACTATTGCTAGTATTTCTCCTTTGTTTAAGTGAAAATCTACTCCTCTTACCGCGTGCGATTTACCAGCATATGTCTTAAAGGAAACATGTAAGTTTTTCACTTCTAATATTTGTTCACCCATCATAATCCCCCCTACTTTCTAAGCTTTGGATCTAGCGCATCTGATAAGCCGTCTCCAATTAAATGAAATGATAACATCGTTAATACAATTAGTAAACAAGGGAAGAATAATTGATATGGATAAAACATCAATTGCATTTGTCCAGCTGAAGCCAATGCTCCCCAACTGGTTTCTGGCGGTCTAACGCCTAAGCCAATATAACTTAGGAATGCTTCACTGAATATAAATCCAGGAATAGACATCGTGACACTAACCATAATAATCCCTAATGTATTTGGTAGTAAGTGTTTTATAATGATTCTAGTTGTTGAAGCACCTAGCGCTTCTGCAGCTTGAACATAATCCTGCTCTTTAATTTGTAAAATCTGTCCACGTACCATTCGTGTTGTACCAACCCAGGACGTAAGACTCATTGCAAATATTAAAGAGAACATACTTCTCCCCATAATCATTGATAAAATCACTACTATAATTAAATATGGTAAATTTCCTATTAATTCACACAACCTCATTATAAGGTCATCTACTATACCACCCTTTAAACCTGCTAATGCACCTAATGCTGAACCTATAACAAACATTACTAATGTACAACTTAACCCCATGTAAATTGATATTCTTCCACCTACACATACTCTAGTGAATAAATCACGTCCCATATCATCAGTTCCAAACCAATGTTGAGAATTTGGTGCAAGATTCTTATTTGAAGCATCAATCAATTGATAGTCTAATCCTTTTATTGATGGGCCTAGAAATAATAAAAGTACTATTCCCACTATTAATATAAGACCCAATATAGCCATTTTGTTAGACTTAAACCTTCTCCATACATCTGCCCAATATGTAACAGACTTACGTGCGATTTCTTCATTCGATAGTCCTTCAGTTCCAATCCTTTTAAATAAATTATCATTATCTAAGTCGGTATCTTTAGAAAGAGCATTCTGTTCAATCTTTTCCATCATCGTCACCTCTTATTTATTTCCTTTCGCAACTCTTATACGTGGATCTACAATTCCATATAATATATCAACAAGAATTAGCGCTACAACAAATAATATTGCAAAGAATATTGTTAACCCAATTACCATCGTATAGTCATTATCTGAAACTGCCTTTACATAATAAAAACCTAGACCTGGAATAGAGAACATCTTCTCTAGTACAAAAGATCCTGCAAAAACGCTTGCTAAAGCTGGCCCTATCATAGTAACAATCGGTATCATTGAGTTTCTAAGCATATGTTTTCTAACTGTTCTACCTGGACTGCATCCTTTTGCTTTTGCTGTAATGATGTAATCCTCACTTATTACTGATAAAGTACTACTTCTCATATACTTCGTATACGAAGCTATTCCACCTAGTGCATAAGCTGCAACCGGAAGTAAATAATGTTGCCATGTTCCCCAACCAAATACAGGCGCTACTTTCCACTTAAATGCCAAGAAGTATTGCAATAGTGCTGCAAATACAAAACTTGGTATACAAATTGCCAATACAACCATAAATCTAATAGTATGATCCACTGCTTTTCCTCTGTTTAATGCAGAGACCAAACCTAACCCTACCCCAATCGTAATTTGAAGAGCTATTGCTATAAGACCAATTTTAACAGATACCCATACATTTTCTTTAATTACATCATTTGCAGATTTTCCTGTGTAAATAATAGATTCTCCAAAGTCTCCTGTTGTAATTAATTTCTTCATATAGATTGTATATCTTTCAGATATTGGCTTATCCAATCCGTATTTCTCTCGAATAACCCCTTGCGCCTGTTCAGGCATTTGACCTACCTTCGCCGCAATCGGATCACCAGGAGCTCCTGCGACTAAAAAAAATGTAGCCGTAGTTATTAGAAACAATGTGACTGCTGCATATGCTAATCTTTTTCCAATAAACCTTAGCATCTTTATCCCCCCTTTTTAACTTATTTAGATTTAGTAAAATCTTGTTATTATTATATCTACTTTATTATAAATTGTCAATCAATTCCAAAATTTAATTGTTGTTTTATTCTGACTTTTGAATATTTCCCAATACCTTTGAAAGCATTTATTCATCAAGTTTCTCAGTAAAATATCTATATTTTTGATAAAATCTATACTCCAAATAAATTAAATTTCCTAGAAATTTCAATGTATTATAGGATCAATAAAATAGCTCTAAAAACATTTCACAAATTTAATTCCGAATAATAATATATTATATATAAAGATCAATTCAGAAAAATTTATATTTATTTTGCAAATACCTATGATGTTAATTCAGAAAAATGAATAAAAAAATCTATATTAATTACATATACTTTGTTATAATTTAATCATAAAAACAAATAAATTATGTCTATACTATAAATAATAACGTTTTTTATTCAATCTTTTAAAAATATTTGTATATTTTTTATCTTTTAAACTACAACCACTGAAGGTAAAATATGTGTGAAATACTTAATCCTTATACGCCCACTATATTTCGTCTGTATAGTATTTAGCATTGATGATAATAAAAAATCACCCTCTATATGTTTCTACATAAAGAGAGTGATTTAATAAGTCTAAGCTCTAAGCAATTTGTTCTAATTCAACTTGGTTAGAGTATTATCATACTACATAATTATTATTTTATCATCACAACTTATCTATTAAATCAGATACCAATAACTCAATTTTTTCTTTTGGAAAATATCCCGTTGTAATACAAGCTGGACCATTATTATTTCCAACACCTACGACTTTAACGTCTATGCTATAACACTTAAATAGTCTGGCAAGTAAACTTTGATTCATCTCTATTGACCTAATATCTTTTTTTGCTATTGTAAATTCTTTATTAGCAAACAAACCATAATTCCAATAAATATATTTTTCATTAGATTTAACAGTATAGCCATAGTATTTTGCAATATTTTTAATGGCATTATATCCAAAGGTTATCAGCAATAAAAGTATTGATATAATAGAAAAACTCTCAAAGATATCGGATATAGTGAGTATAAATAATCCACATCCCATTAAAATAGCCGTTATTGAGGTGCTTAAAAAAATATGCCTCCAAAACTCATGACCCTTATACTCATAGACTTGATCAAACTTATAAAGTAAATACCCTTGTATACCTCTACGCTTTTTTCATCAATTGAATATTTAATTCTCTTATATCCTACTACTTGAGTAAGAATCATATCTAATAGTATCCAGCCTATTATGATATAAAAAATATAATTTGTATTTTCTTTGATGACTTTTGGAGTAAATCCAAATGAATTTACGAAAATACCTATTATGAATACTACAGCTAAAATTACTATAGCTGAAATTAAATCCGTTATAAACATATTATATTTTGCTTTTTTAGGTAATTTTTTTAAAATACGCTGCACTTTATCAACTTCCTTTTTTAATATTTAACAGTTCTGTTCATTTGATGTACTGATTTTTGTTGTGATATAATCCATGACCCATCTTTTTAATTTTATTGTAACAATAAAATAATAATAAAAATTTTCAAGCATGTGATTACTCCTTAAGAAAATTTCATATAGCTTTCTTTCAAATTGAAGCTAAATATATAGGAAAATCTTCCTAATCACATTACAAAATAATAACTTTTTCAGTGTAGCCGTTTTAAAGGTTCACTGCAAAATCATGGACTTGTTTCATATCTTCTACTGTTGTCAGCTCCGTTCTTTACACCTTTATTGCATCATTACTTTTTAGGATTTATTTTTCCCTTTTGTTACTATTGTAAGTGCTGTACCTCCAACTAAAACTACCACACCTAATGCCGCTTTCCCTGTATCCTTGATTCGTTTAACGTGCTCATTTCTGCAATTTTCACAATATTTATGTTTATATCCTTCTGGGAGAAGTCTTTGACACTTCTTATTTTTACATTTTTTCTCCATCTTCTTCTCCTCCTAAAAGTTTGTGTTCTTCATTAAAAGGTAATGCCTTAATTTTCTTTTCTATATCTGGTAGCGTCTTAGACCAATAATTCTCTGGTGATGGGTCTATTAAATCCAATCTCTCTACCAATCCTTTAGTTTCAAGGTATGTTTTTTGTATATACCCTGCATAATACTGAAGGCTTAGCCGCGCTGCCTCAGTTTCTCCCATTTCCTGATAAGCAATTGCCTCAGTTAACGATACCATATTTACTGCACACAGACTTTCTCGAATTTCATTCATTCTCGAATTTACTTTTTCTGGAGCAGCACCAGAGATAAGTTTTCCCCATAATGATTCCGGCTGATTCTTTATAAATGTCAGATTAGCATTTTGACTCTGCATTAAAAGATTTCTGCTATCTTCTGCATCGGAAGCAATCCTCAATAAAGCCATTACTTTTAGTTCTGGATTTTTTATTGTCATTGCTTGCAATAATTTCTGTTGACAACTATATGCTGTAGCCAATCTATCATATTCTTGCCCTTGCCTTACTTCTTCAACTGCAACCTGTATAAGTTGAATCTGTTCTGCTATTTGAGCCATCTGCATTTGAGTTGCGTAACTCGTCATGGCCTGAGATATTTCTGGTGTAACCTTTACCCTCTTTAGTGAAACCGTAGATACTATTTTATTGGTTTTCGGATTCACAAGATTTGCCATTAATGAGCCATCTTTTTTTGTCATCAGCTTCAGAACTCCTTGAGCTATTTGAGACTTCTGATCATCTGTCAAAATAGCCTGAATTGTTTCATCCGGAATACTCGCCTTTACTGTATTTATAAACGCTGGTGCAGAATAGAGCATCTTTTCAATTTTATTTAATGTGACCTTTGCACTTTTAAGCAAAGGTTTAGCAACTTCGGGTACAGAAGAAAAATATCCATCTACATCAGTACAATAGTCTGAAACATCAACTATACCAATATCATCTGGAGAAATATAAATTGTGTCATCCATATGCACACCTACCTTTTATACTGAATTCTATAATATAAATTGTAAATTTTGCGAATCATCATTTACAATAATATCTTCAAAAGTTTTCTATCCTTATTCACAAATATAAGAAAATTAGCATAACTGTATTCCATTTGTATACAGCCGCACACCCTCTGTTCCTTTGCGGTTTGCTTTCAACTAATTTCACAATTAGGATAACTTATTGTACTACAATTTTTTGTAAATTTCAATTACACCACCTAATAGACAAATGCAGTTTTTGCAACAAAAATATCCTGCATTTCTGCAAGGTATAGTATAAATTAATTTGTGCCTTAGAATAATTTTTATACTCTATAGCAATATTATTTAATAATAGTTGTATGAAAATAATATCATTTCTCTTTAGCCTTCTATATCGTAACTTCTTAGATCACATAATTTTACTATATCTGTTATTCTTGCTAAATATAGTGGGCTAGCTCCTTTTTTAAAACTCGTACTACTGCACATACCTTATGCTTTCCATCAAAAATTCTATAGCGGCCACAACCGCTATTTAGATATATTTTATAGTGCTTGTTAAACTATTATTCACTATTACTTTCAAAATAGGTAAAACATCACTTTCAAACCATTCGTTTCGTTTTAACCAGCCTTGGTTTAACGGTGAAGGATGAACCATTGGTAAATATTCTGGTAAATATTCTTTAAAATTCCTCACTGTTTCAGTTAAGTTTTTTCCACATCGTTTACCTAAATAATATTTTTGTGAATAACTTCCGATAAGAATTATAGTTTCAATATGTGGCATCTCTTTTAGTAATAGTGGATGCCATTTTTCTGCAAATCCTTTTCGTGGTGGTATATCACCAGTTTTCGCTTTCCCTGGATAATAGAAATCCATCGGTAGTTGAGCGATACGATCAGTCTCATAAAACTTTTCTTTTGATATTCCCATCCATTCTCGTAGACGGTCACCACTCAAATCATTCCAAAATAAACGAGTTTCTTCTGCTTTGCGCCCTGGCGCTTGGCCAACTATGGCAATACGAGCATCTTTAGAAGCTTTAAATAAAGGCGGAATTCCTCTTATTGTATAAGAACTATTCATTGAATCAGACATTATTTCTTGTTTAATCTCCTCAAAAATTGTCATCTTATACACTCCTATTTAATTTTTTAGTAGCATTTTAAATATATCTTGCCCATATATTTCAAAGTATTATACACCCAAAAAAGGAGTTGTTGCTTGACTAGTTTCCTATTTTTGCAACATCTCCCTCCTTTAAATTATTAACTTTTTTTAACCAACCTATTTACTACTTCTTAGCAAAGGAAATAGTATAGACAAAGTTACTAGCTTCATAGTAATCAATAGGCTTATCATCTACTTCTGCATAAGGATAGCCGAAGTTATTTAGAGGTTCGCCAGCTTGTGCAGGTGCAAGAACTAGATCACGACCTCTGGATAATTCAACTCTTTGTGCATCCATGCTTCCCCAGAAGTATTCTTGTAGATCCTTAGTTTCCTTAGAATCCTTGTCCCAATTGTTCTTTAATGCAGCCTTAAGAACGTCAGCTGGATCTGCATTAACCCAACCAGTTCCTGGAAGATAGAATTGAGACCAGCAGTGCTGATTCTTAGTAATATCATCATCATTCATGCGAACACCGAACATTTCACGTGCTGGGATACCAGCTGCACGACATAATCCAATGAATACGGAGTTAATGTCAGTACACTTACCACCCTTAGTTACTAATAATTTTTCTACATCACCAATACCACAACCGATTACGGATTCATCACGGTTCATGTTAGCGATAACCCAATCATAGATGGCTCTAGACTTTTCCAATACGGTATTCTTATCCTTGGTAATTTCATCGGCTAATTTCTTCATATTACCATCAGTAACTACCATCTTGGATGACTTTAAGTATTCATCCATATCTTCAGGAATTGTTCCAGATTCCTTAAGTTCAGGTCTTAAAACTTCTGATCTCGTAGCTGCGAAGGAACAAGTTACTTTACGAGTAGCAGGATCTGCATTTTCATCCCATTCTACATAAAGCATCTGATTTCCTTCCTTGTCTTTTTCTAAGGAAGCCTTTGCTCCAGCTGCATCATACTTAACATCTTCCACTGTTTGTTCTTCATTAGTCTGTGCTACGGGCAACCATAGGCGAACTTTCTTACCTTTTTCGTACTTAGTTAGATCCACATTATAAGTTACAGTTCCATTGACTACCTTCTTTTCTACCTCAGTCGTTGTCTTAGTATCTCCATCACTTTCGGAAGGTGTAGTTTTTGTACAACCTGCAAGAAGTGACAAGGACATAACTACCCCAAGTACTATTACTGAAATTTTTCGTTTCATAGTAATTCCCCCTTAAATTTATGTTTTTTCTCCCAAATTATATCACAAATTTATTACGAAAAAATCATTATGCATAAAATCATCGTCAACCATAGAATATATCGATAATCAATTAAGAAACTATTGTAAATTTCAATTTTGTTCACCAACAACACTATAATAATTACAAGTAAAACCAAATGCTAATGCATCAATTAGAGCCAATTTAGACATATCAAATTTGCAAATATTGATACATTAGGATTTTTGCCCTCAAGCATTGTCTTTACTCTTAGACCTATAATTGATTAGTACTTTCTTAATTTCAAAGAAATTAAATAATTTATTCCAATTTTCTTGGAATCTTCTTGCGGTATCCTACTACGCTTATATTCTTTAAATCCTATTTTTTTATATAAATTCATTGCAGGGATATTTGTATCAGCAACTTCTTCAATAACATACTCGCTATAAGGAGTATTATCAAAGATATATTTAATTATTCGAAATGCTACTCCTTATCCACCGATTTCTTGCCCTCTTTTAATAATATTTGAAGTGGCATTTAACATTTCGGCATCTTGTTTTTTAATTTCGTTTTCCATGTGATTAGTTGCTCCTGATAAAATTGATTGTGTCATAAGAATTAATAGACTCGCTAACTCGTCTCCATCCACCATATCTTTATACACTACATCAACAAATTGTTTGAATATTTTTTTGGTGAATCATCCTACTTAAATAAATCTGAGACTCCTTTAATTCCATTAATGGAATATTCTACTAATTCATTAAATAATTCTTCTTTAGTCTTATAATTACGATAAATAGCCGAAATCTCTAGGTGATTTATTAAGCACAGTATCTCTTAAATCTTCTAGCATTTCATCAGTAAATGTACTAACTAAATCACCATGATTATCAAGCATCCACACCATACTTGTTCTACTTATTAATATATCTAATTACTGCTAAACGAAATTTTGCAAGTGTGCGCTGTACTTCTTCTGTGTGAATATCTCTGTATCTCATAATCACAGTACAGAGTAGAGATTCTATAGGTTTCTTTTGATATTTTTTTAAAATCATGGATCTATGTCAATATTTTAGACACAAATAATTGAATTTTTAACTTGCTCTAGCTATTTTTTCGCACTGTTCTGGTGATATGAAACCAATACTTCCATGAATTCTTTTTCTATTGTACCAACCTTCTATATATTCAAATAACCTTAGTTTTGCAGACTCAAAATCAAAATACTTAACCCTATAAACTTCTTCTTTCTTTAAAATGGCATGAAAAGATTCTATACAGGCATTGTCATAAGGACACCCCTTTTTACTAAAAGACTGAATTATTTTATTTTTTAATGTATAGTTGCTGAACTCAGAACTAGTGTATTGA
>NZ_FQWX01000043.1 GCF_900129815.1 Asaccharospora irregularis DSM 2635 | reverse complement strand
GCAACCGCATTTAGAGCATGCTTTTGGAACATATGTAAGCACTGCGTTTAATACCTTAAACTCAATACCTCTTATTTTTTCAATTCCATCTCCTGTAAATACTAAATTTTTATCGCTAATTCCTAGAATATTTGATATAATATCATTTGAGCACATGTCAAACCTCCTCGTTTATTTTGTTGTCGTGACTTAATTATACAACGAGTTTGACATGTGTTCATTTTTTTATAAAATAATAGCGCTGATAGTAATTAGTCCATTTTTGTCTAACGACAATTATGGATTTTTTATTACCATCAACGCTAAATATTATACAGCCTATTAATTAATTATTGCTAGATTTTTTAATTCTCTGCTATTTTCCCATCTTTTATATAAAGTATTCTATCTGCCTTTTTAGCAATACTCTCGTTGTGGGTTATCATTATCAGTGTTTGATTACACTAGAAATATATTGAATATCTAGATAATCTTTTAATTTTTTAGAAAATCATCAAAATTTGATTCTTCAAAACATAATTCAATATTGTTAGATTTTTTTAATATTTTATCTTTTTCTATTCATATAATCCAATCAAACTCTTATTGTAATGCTAAACCACAGGTAAATACAAATTTCTTTTTACCTTTATTTACATTTTTTCTATCCTATGTTAATTTCTGTCCATTGATTAAATACATGATTATATTATTTTTTCATTAGACAATAAAAGGGATGAATATCCGTATTTAAATAAAATAAATTTCATTCCTCTAGCTTTATTAATTTAGTGTTTATTTTTAGTTATTTATATACTTCTCATATACTTCTGAAAAATCTCTGTTATTGTAAGTTCTTCTTAAGGCTTCCATAAAATCTAAATTAAAATTAGTTAAATCTTCAGCTATTTTTGCAATGTTATTCCCCTCTATTTTACATCTTGATAGAGCATCGTTTGCCATTTTTAGACCATTTTTCCCATCATCTAAAAGCTTATAGTTAAGACCTTGTATTCTGCTAATCTCTAGTAATGTTTTGTATAAATCTTTTAACTTTTCTAATTGATTTTTGTCTACATCTATACTGAAATCAGTATTTTCAAAACTAAATTTTATTTCAACATCTAAATCTACTGTCCCTGCTGTTTCTAAGGTTATTGAATGCACTTTTTCATTACTAAATTCATGTCTTCTTACCGTTCTCTTTTTGCTTACAGCACTTGCACCGTCAACATGTAAAAGACCTCTATTTGTGAATACATACTCATCAGACTTAGACTTTATAACGAAGAATATCTTTTCACCATCTTCGTGCATTATGTAATCATCACCATCTACTTTGTCAAAATCCTTTTGATCTATTATTTTCCCTATATCAGACAATCCAAAAGTATCCGCCGCCATTTTTCCAAATAAATTTCCTGCCATGTTAAGCCTCCATATCCCTTTTAATTAGTACTTTTTATTTTATATTATATCTCGCCATTATGTATTCATCAACATATTTGCTATTTCTAATAGCAGAATATTTTCTTATCCCCTCTTTTTCAAAATCTAGTGATTTATATAGTCCTATAGATTTTTCGTTATCGATATATACAACTAAGGCGAATAAAATTTACCTTTTTGTAATTCTACTCGCCTTAGTTAATATTATATATGCTATATATTTACTTTATTTAATTTTTGATTCTAGATTAGCTAATCTCTCTTCTACAGACTTCATCATTTCTTCAAATTTTTCCTTTTTAGCCTTTTCTTCTTCTATTAGACTTTCAGGAGCTTTGGCTAGGAATCCTTGGTTAGAAAGTTTTCCATTAACTCTTTTTATTTCTCCTTCTAACTTAGATTTTTCTTTGTTTAGTCTCTCTATTTCTTTAGCAAAGTCAACCAACTCGTCAAGCGGTATAAATATCTTTACTCCGTCTATAACTATACTTACTGCATCTTCTGGTACATTAGTTTCATCGTTTGCTATTTCTAATTCAGATGCAGATGCTAGTGTAACAAAATAGTCTTTCCCTGCTTCTATCGCTTCTTTTTTATCGTCAGTTGGAACTATTATTACCTTAGCTTTTTTAGAAGGTGGAACATTCATTTCTGATCTAACATTTCTGATGTTTCTTATACCTTCCATTGATAGGTTCATCATTTCCTCTTCTTTTTCCATGTTATCTTCTTCTTTGTATTTTGGCCACTGAGCTACTACTATACTTCCTTCTACTGTTGGTAAGTAAGTATATATTTCCTCTGTTATAAATGGCATAAATGGATGTAATAACTTAAGTATTTTTTCAAGAACATAAGTTAATGTATATAATGCAGCTTGTTTAGCATCCTTGTCTTCACTGTAAAGTCTTGGTTTAACCATTTCTATATACCAGTCACAGTACTCAGACCAAGTAAAGTCATATGCCTTTTGCAGTGCTATACCAAGTTCAAATTTATCCATATTGTGAGATACTTCTTTTACAATATTGTTTGCTCTTGATATTATCCATTTGTCAGCTAAAGTCAGGTTAGCCTCTACGCTTTCTCTTGTTACTCCATTCATTATTTCACTGTCTATATTCATGAATACAAATCTTGACGCATTCCACAGTTTGTTTGCAAAGTTTCTAGCAAATTCTACTCTTTCCATGTAGAATCTCATGTCATTTCCCGGGGAATTTCCTGTTATTAGTGTAAATCTTAATGCATCTGCACCAAATTGGTCTATTATTTCAAGCGGATCTATACCATTTCCTAAAGATTTACTCATTTTTCTACCTTGAGAATCTCTTACCAATCCATGAACTAATACGTGTTCAAATGGTTTTTTATTAGTACAGAACATTGAGGCAAATGCCATCCTTACTACCCAGAAGAATATTATGTCATAACCAGTAACTAGTACACTAGTTGGGAAATAGTAATCTAATTCTTCTGTATTATCTGGCCATCCTAATGTTGAGAAAGGCCATAATGCTGAGCTAAACCATGTATCTAATGCATCTTCATCTTGTTTGAAATGAGTGCTTTCACACTTAGGGCATTTTTTAGGCATTTCTTTAGCTACTACTATCTCTTTACATTCTTGGCAGTAATAAGCTGGTATTTGGTGTCCCCACCATAACTGTCTTGATATACACCAGTCTCTTATATTTTCTAACCATTGTAAGTATGTTTTATCAAACTTATCTGGTACAAATTTTAATTCTTGGTTCTTTAATATTTCTATTGCAGGTTTTGCAAGTTCATCCATTTTTACGAACCATTGATCTGATAATCTTGGTTCTACTATTGTATGACATCTGTAGCAAGTACCTACATTATGGCTGTGGTCTTTTATTTTTATCAATAAACCTTCTTTATCTAAATCATCTATTAAGGCTTTTCTACATTCAAATCTATCCATTCCTTCGTATTTTCCACAAAGGTTGTTCATTGTCCCATCTTCGTTCATTACGTTTATTTTTTCAAGATTATGTCTTACTCCAACTTCAAAGTCATTAGGGTCATGAGCTGGTGTCATTTTAACAGCACCTGTTCCAAACTCTAAATCTACATAATCATCAGCAACTATTGGTAATTCTCTACCTACTATTGGTAGTATAGCTGTTTTCCCTATAAGGTGTTTATATCTTTCATCGTCTGGATTTACAGCTATTCCTGTATCACCTATCATAGTTTCAGGTCTAGTTGTAGCTATTTCTAAAAACTCATCGCTATCCTTTATTTGATACTTTATGTGATAGAAATGTCCATCATGTTCTTCATGCTCAACTTCTGCATCTGATAGAGTTGTTTTACAGTCTGGGCACCAGTTTATTATTCTGTTTCCTCTGTATATTTGTCCTTTTTCATATAATTTTATAAAGAACTCTGTAACAGCCTTGTTGCATCCTTCATCCATTGTAAATCTTTCTCTTTCCCAGTCGCAAGAATCTCCTAATTGTTGCATTTGGTTTACTATTTTTCTACCAAATTCATTTCTCCAGTCCCAAGCTCTTTTTAGGAATTCCTCTCTTCCTAATTCATACTTAGTTTTTCCTTCTTCTTTCTTGATTCTCTCAACAACTTTAACCTCAGTAGCTATAGATGCATGGTCTGTTCCAGGTTGCCATAGTGCTTCATACCCATCCATACGCTTCCATCTTATAAGTATATCTTGTAATGTGTGATCAAGTGCATGTCCCATGTGTAGTTGTCCTGTTATGTTTGGTGGTGGCATCATTATAGTAAACGGCTTTTTATTTGGGTTTGGTTTAGTTTTAAAAACTCCATCTTCCATCCATTTTGAGTAGAGTCTTGATTCAAAATCTTTTGGATCATATGTTTTTGATAAATTTGTATTTTCCATCTTAATTACCTCCTTGATAGTTTCCTTGATAAATTTTTTGTATTTCATCGCGAGGTGATGTTCGAATTAGGCTTTCCTCCAGACAGCTACGCTGCAATGTCGGTACAGCCTAATATCTTCACATCACCTCGCTGGATAATCCTTCTTAACATTATCTGCGTCAGTTCGTGGGTTTATTATTGATGATTTACTTTTTATTTATATCCAGGCAGTCAAGCTGCAATGTCGCTACAGTTTATATATTCGTTATCCCTTCGCTGGTATAATATATATCGTTCTTATCGGCGTCACTTCGCTTCAATATTGGTACAGCCTAATATCTTCACATCACCTCGCTGGATAATCCTTCTTAACATTATCTGCGTCAGTTCGTGGGTTTATTATTGATGATTTACTTTTTATTTATATCCAGACAGCTACGCTGCAATGTCGCTACAGTTTATATATTCGTTATCCCTTCGCTGGTATAATATATATATCATATTAAAAAAAGCCTTTCATCCTAATAAAAAGGACGAAAAGCTCGCGTTACCACCTTAATTCCAAACTTTGAACAATTATAATTTAAATAACTCATTCTTTAGTTTGACTCTCAAAGAATATAACGGTTCTAACCGTCTAAGCTTACTATTATTTCAGCCTAGAAACTCCGAAGCTACCTTCTGTAAACCTATACTTAGAAAACCTTTCAGCCGGTGAGTTTTCCTCTCTTTTAGTAGTATTTACTTACTCCTCTTCATCACAGTCTTTGATACAATTTATTATATACAATTATTGCTTTAATATCAATTATTATTTTTTAAAATGAATTTACAAGTTGTTCATTATATATTAAGTTTGCCATTTATTGTTTTCAATATTCATAATTATAGATAATTTTATAAAACCGGTATTCGCTTTTATAATAGAGAGTATAGTGATATAATTAATAAACAAGAAAATACATATACTGTATACAATATACTAGGGGTATGAATATTATGAATTGGTTTATAGCGGTAACATTAATGTGGCTTGTTATAAATGTTGGTCATTTACAAAATAATATAGACAAGGTTAATAAAAAACTAGATAAAATTTCCAAACAAGTTGGTGTATCTAATGAAATAAGCGATGTGGCAATGGATGAATTGAAAGTTCTTATTGAAAAAGGGCAAAAGGTCAAAGCAATTAAAGAGTACAGAGTCGCTACAGGAGTTGGTTTGAAAGAGGCAAAAGAATACATTGATCTTTTAAGTGAGGATATGAAAAAATAGACAAATTAAGGCATGGTAGACTATTGTTCTGTCCATGCCTTAAAAAATTTCATGTCCTTCTAATTGCCCTCTACCTATATATTTTTATTCCAATAATTTTTTGGGCTATCCTCCTCTGTTATAGGGAGTATAGTATAACCTCTCTCTTTAAGAACCTTTATTATATAACTTAATGCATTTACACTCTGTTCCTTTTCGTGCATCAAAATAACTATTTCTTTTTTGTCTCTTCCGTAATAAAGAACGTTATTGATTATTTGGTCTGTACTAGATCTCCAATCTTCAGTATCTAAACTCCAGTCCCAGATTTTGTAGTCATTTTCCATTAGTTTATTATAAGATTCTTCAGGCATATATGGTTTACTTCCATATGGTAATCTTATTAATTTAGATTTTTTGCCTGATATTTCTTCAAATGTTTTCTTGCATGTTTCAAATTCATTTAAGGTTGTTTCTGGACTTTCATATAATTTATGTATGTCGTGACTTACACTATGAAAACCTACAGAATTTCCTTCTTTTACAACCTCTTTTACAGCTTCTTTATTGGATTTCATATTTCCATCTATCATAAAAAATGTTGCATTTACATCATTTTCTTTTAGTACTTCTACTATTTCACTTGTATGACTAGATGGTCCATCATCTATTGTTATATATGCTATCTTTTCTGGCCTTGGCTTAGGCTTTTCAGTCACAGCCTGTGACGTTTTCATATTGTTTTTCTGATCGTTTATAACTTTATTTTTATCAATAATATTTACTTTTATTACTGCTAAAATTAAGCTGAATATTATAACCCAAATAGTTTCTCTAGACTTAAATACCATCCCCATAATCTCCCTCTTATATAAATCTTAATTATTATGCCTTTGACTAACTATTTGCTGCCTCTAATATCTCTGCTAAATATATTTTTTACTTGCTCAATATCTTTATCTGTTAATGAATCCACCCTCTTTATTCCCATTAGTGTCAGAAACTGAATTACATTTAAATTATCAAAAGGGGTATCCATATTAGTTTCTTCACAATACTTATCCACTTCTTTTGTTCCTTCTTCAACACTCAATATTCTCTTTGGTCCACCCACACAGCCGCCTACACAGCCCATACCTTCTATAAAAGTAGCATTTATTTCTTTGTTTATAACTTTAGTTAAACCTTCTTTACATTCTTTTGGGCCATCAAATGCTTTGTGTATAAACTTTATATTTGGATCTATTCTTTCAACAGATAATTGTACGGCTTTACTTACTCCACCAGTTCTTGCATAAACCCTTCCTGAAAGTGAAGCTTCTACTCTATCATCATTTTCCATCTCTGCCGGATTTATATCTATTGCATCTAATATTTCTTCTACTTCTTTAAATGTAAGAACAAAGTCCACAGCGTCTTTTATGTCATCTAATAGTGCTTCTTTCTTTTTTGCCATACAAGGTCCTATAAATACTACCTTTGCATCTGGATTTAAAACTTTTATAGCCCTCCCACAAGCTATCATAGGTGAAACAGATGGAGATACGTTTTTTAAAATTTCCGGGAAACTCTTTTGTATTAAGCTTACCCATATAGGACAACAACAACTTGTTATAAAACACTCGTCTTTGTTATCTTTCATGTGGTTATAGTATTCGTATGCCTCCTTAGCTGTTAACATATCCGCAGCCAATGCGACCTCTATCATATCTTCAAATCCCATTTTTTTGAATGCACTTCTTAATTTTCCCGGGGTAACATCCTTGCCAAATTGACCTACAAAGGCTGGTGCAACTATTGCATACACAGGACATGATTCGTCCTTAAGCAACTGAACCATGGGAACAAATTGAATTTTATCTGATATAGCGCCTAGCTTACATTTAGAAGAACACTCCCCACAAGCACTGCATATATCCTTTTCATTGCAGTCATTGTGTTTATCTCTTACTAGACACTGTTCACTAATATTATTGTCACAGTACTTACAGGCATCTTTTATTATGGATATTACAGGTTTTTTTACCTCATTTAAATTTAAAGCTTCATTTAACATTTCCCTTAAGTTATTATCCACCTGTTCTAATGGGTCTAGTCCCATAGTTATTCTGATTAAATT
Organism: Asaccharospora irregularis DSM 2635; assembly: GCF_900129815.1. Classification (GTDB taxonomy): domain Bacteria; phylum Bacillota; class Clostridia; order Peptostreptococcales; family Peptostreptococcaceae; genus Asaccharospora; species Asaccharospora irregularis. The sequence goes on along the minus strand of NZ_FQWX01000043.1, from coordinate 7,905 downwards.
TAGTACTACACTTTCATCGAAGTTTTTATATATGTCTTTCTTTAGAATTTTTCTTGGCAATTCCTCTATATTTTCAACTTCATCCATCCATATGTATTTAACTAATTCATTAAAAACCTCCATTTTTTGTTTTTCTAATATTTTTTGATCAATATTTATAGAGCTCATACAGTATCTCTCCGTTCTTTTGTATTATTATTAAAAAGTTTAATTACTAGTCAAATGAAAATATTTACTTAAAGTGTCATACAAATTTTTACCAATAATGTAACCCTTTATACAATTAATATTTGCAAAGATACTGTATTTTATTTACAATTTGTTAATATGCCTAGATAAACTCACAAGAAAGTTATGCTTACCTAATAAGTATTGCCTCTAAATATATATATGACTTTACTTTTTATTTAATACAAACTAAAAAATCAAAAACTAAAAAAGTGCACCATCTCGTATCAGTGCACTTCTTAAAATTTAATTATCTATAAAGTTTTATCTATTAATCTTATCCAAATCTTCCTGTTATATAATCCTGTGTACGCTTATCTTTTGGACTATTAAACATTACATTAGTATCATCGTACTCTATCAACTCTCCATTTAGGAAAAATGCCGTTTCATCTGATACACGCGCAGCTTGTTGCATATTGTGTGTTACTATAACTATTGTATAATCCTTCTTTAAATCTTCTATTAGGTTTTCTACCTTTGCCGTAGAAATAGGATCTAGCGCTGAGGTAGGTTCATCCATAAGTATTACTTCTGGCTTCATAGCAATTGCCCTTGCTATACATATACGCTGTTGTTGCCCTCCAGATAATCCAAGAGCTGATGATTTAAGTCTATCCTTAACCTCATCCCAAATGGCCGCTCCTTTTAAGCTCTCTTCAACAATCTTATCTAGTTTCTTTTTATCTCTAATCCCATGTACTCTAGGACCATATGCAACATTATCATATATACTCATAGGAAAAAGGTTTGGTTTTTGAAATACCATTCCTACTTTTGTACGTAAATCTATAACGTCTTCAGTTTGGTATATATCCTCTCCATCAACTTCTATTTTCCCCTCTATCTTTACGTTCTCTATTAAATCATTCATTCTGTTTAATGTTCTCAAAAATGTTGATTTCCCGCATCCAGATGGCCCTATTAAAGCTGTTACCTTATTTTTCTTTATAAGCATATCTACTTTCTTTAAGGCTTGATTTTCTCCGTAAAATAAATCTAAGTCTTTAATTTCTATTTTATTTTCATCTAATTTATACATTCTGCCACCTCTTTATTTTATAAAACTAGTAATTTGCTTTATTGAATTTTTTAGCAATTACCTTAGCTAGTGTATTTAGAGCTAAAACCATTATTATTAATACAACTCCCATACTGGCAACTGTCTGTATATCTCCACTTTCTTTTGTTAGTAAATATGCATGAACAGTCAATGTTCTTGAACTATCAAATATAGTTTCTGGAAGCTTAGCTACAGTCCCTGCTGTTAAAAGTACTGCTGCTGATTCTCCAATTATACGGCCAACTGATAATATAACTCCTGACAATATACCTGGTATAGCACTTGGTAATATAACTTTATAAAGTGTTTGAAATCTAGTTCCACCTAATGCTAAAGATCCTTCTCTGTATGAATCTGGTACTGTCTTTAGAGCTTCTTCTGTTGTACGAATTATAACTGGTAATATGATTATAGCCACCGTAAGAGCTCCTGAAACTATTGAATAACCTAGTTTTAAAGTTACTACGAAGAATATACCCCCGAATAATCCATACACTATAGATGGTATACCTGCCAAACTCTCTGTTGCAAATCTTATTATTTTTGTTAATTTTCCATTTTTTGAATACTCTTGTAAATATATACCTGATAAAATTCCTATTGGTGTAGCTACTAATATAGAAACCAATACCATATATAACGTCGTGATTATCATAGGTAATATTCCTCCATCGCCTGATGTAGAATAATCACTCACTAAAAATGATAAATTTACACCTCTAAGACCTTTTGAGAAAATGTATCCTACTATTGCCACCAAAACTGATACTGTAGCAAAAGCAGATAAATAAACTATACTTTTTAATAATATCTCTTTAAATTTTCTCATATTATTTTACCGCCTTATTTGAAAGTTTATTTAATATTAGGTTTAAAATAAGTATAAAACTAAATAATACTACTCCTGTTGCAAATAACATCTCTTGATGAGTTCCAAAAGAGTATCCCATTTCAAGTGCTATATTAGTTGTTAGAGGTCTAACACTATCTAAAAGAGATGTTGGCATCATCGGTGAGTTTCCAGCTACCAATATTACAGCCATTGTTTCTCCTAATGCTCTACCTACCCCTAGTACCACAGCTGCTAGTATTCCTGATTTTGCTGCTGGTATTATAACCTTAAATATAGTTTCTATTTTTGATGCTCCTAAAGCCAAAGATCCTTCTTTATATGCTTGAGGAACAGATTTTATAGCTGTTTCTGATATAGATATTATCGTAGGTAACATCATAATTGATAAAATAATTATTATTGCTAGTAAACTTTGCCCTTTAGGCATATTGAATGTATCTTGTATTGCTGGCACTACTACTGCCAATCCAAATACCCCGTATAATACAGATGGTATACCTGCTAAAACTTCAACTGCAGGAGATATAATCTTAGAAATTCTCTTTGGAGCAACTTCTGATATAAATACTGCAGTTAATACTCCTATAGGTGTTCCTATTACTAAAGCTCCTATAGTAGAAATTATTGAAGTTACTATCATTGATGAAATTCCAAATTTATCTGCTGAGGGAAGCCATTCAGATCCAAACAGAAAATCTGTAAATGAATACCCTTTAAAAACAAATGGAGTCAACCCCTTATAAAATACAAATGCTATTATAGACAGCAAACTTATTACTGATACCCAAGAACTAATCATAAATATGTTCTTAGTTATCCTATCAACTGTATATTTAAATTTATTTTCACTTTTACTTTCTCTATGTTCATGTTTTTTTGTTCCTATATTTATCGCTTCAGACTTAGCCAACATACTAACCTCCCTATAAAAATCTATATACTTATTTTATTATCAAAAAGTTAAATCCATATTAGGTTTAAGTTAAGCTAAGGTAAATTTATCATGTCCTTTTAACATGGATTTTACTTTTCTAAATTAACTTTTAGGCCTTAAAATAGTTTGGGCTAACCAGAGATCTGATTAGCCCAAACTATTTTAAGGTTATATTGAATTTTAGCGCATAATTGCTCTATTGGGAATTTACTTTACACTTATGAATCCTTTTTTCTCCATTATTTGTTGACCTTCACTACTTAGTATAAAATCTATTAATGATTTACCTTGTTCTGATAATGCATCTTCTTTGTTAACTAATAAGAAAGGTCTAGCTATTGGATATTTATCTGATTTTACGTTTTCAGCAGTTGGTTCAACACCATCTACTGATAAAGCATTTATAGCTTCATCAACGTATCCAAAAGATATGTATCCTATTGCATTTTCATTTCCTTCAACTGTAGTCTTTATATTTCCTGAACCATCACTTATTTGTGCTTGTTTAGTTAGGTCTCCTGATTCAAATCCTACTATCTCTTGGAACCCATCTCTAGTTCCTGATCCTTCTTCTCTAGATACTACTACTATAGGAGCATCCTTTCCTCCTACATCTTTCCAGTTTGTTATTTTTCCTGTATATATATCTTTAGTTTGTTCTACTGTTAAATTTTTTACTTGGTTATTTTTATTAGTTATTAATGCTATACCATCAATTGCTATTTCAGTAGGGTTTAATCCTGATTGTTTTTCTTCATCTTTTAAATCTCTTGAAGCCATCCCTATTTCAGAAGTCCCATCGATTGTATTTTTTATTCCTGCTGAAGATCCTACTTGTTGTATTTCTAAACTCACACCTTCATTTTTCTTTTCAAACTCTTCAGCAATTACTTCCATAACTGGTCCTACTGAAGTTGATCCTGATATTGTTATCTTAGAACTCTCTGATTTATTTGCTGTCGCTTTAGATCCACATCCTACAGCCAAGCTGCTAACTAAAACTGTGCTTAATAAAAGTGCTCCTATTTTTTTCTTAAACATAATTTATTCCCTCCAACAATATTTTTTATTATTCCTTTTGCTTACAATTCAATAATACATATATTATGTTAATTTAATATTATAAGGAGGTTAATTCAATGTAAACATTGTTAATGTATTGTAAAAAAGATCCGTAATAAAAATTTAATTTTATTACGAACCTTTAGTATTCTTGTTCTTCTATAATCTTTTATCTATGTCATAGTTTTTTATTTTTAGTCTTGATAATTATATTGTTTATAATTCTTTTTCTAATTTGTCAACTAAGCCACTGAATACGCTTAGTGCTTGTTCAACAGATTGTTTTTTCTCCATATCCACTCCAGCATCTTTTAGTTGTTTTAGTGGATACTCTGAGCCACCACTTTTTAGGAAGTTTATATATCTGTTTACAGCTGGCTGACCTTCACTCAGTATTTGTTGGCTTAATGCACTAGCAGCAGAGAATCCTGTTGCATATTTGTAAACATAGAAATTAGAGTAAAAATGAGGTATTCTAGCCCATTCTAATGCAATTTGCTCATCTACTACACATGATTCACCGTAGTATTTTTCATTTAACTTATAGTATAAATCATCAAATTCTTTAGCTGTTAATGGTTCTCCTGATTCTACACTTTGGTGAGTCAGTTTTTCAAATTCAGCAAACATTGTTTGTCTATATACAGTTGTTCTGAACTGTTCTAGATAATAATTCAACAAATAAACCCTTTCTTCTTTTGAAGTTGCTTTTTCCAACAAGTAGTTTATTAATAACTGTTCGTTAAGTGTAGATGCAACTTCTGCAACAAATATCTTGTAACTAGAATATATATACGGCTGAGTAGATCTTGAATAATAACTATGAACCGAATGTCCTAGTTCATGTATTAATGTAAATAAAGAGTTAAGGTCATTTTTGTAATTTAACAATATATATGGGTTAGAGTCATAACTTCCCCAAGAATAAGCTCCACCTTGTTTTCCTTCATTTTCATATACGTCAATCCAGCCCTCCTCAAAAGCTCTCTTTATTATATTTAAATACTCTTCTCCTAAAGGTTTTAGTGCATTTAATATAATATCTTGAGCTTCTTCATAAGGTATAGTCATATCAAAGTTTTCTGTAAGTGGAACATATAAGTCATACATATGTATTTCACTTAACCCCAAGAACTTTTTCTTTAATTCCATGTATTTGTTAAGAGCAGGTAGACTTTCATCTATAGCTGCTATAAGGTTGTTGTAAACATCTATACTTATATCGTCTGAAAATAAAGAACCTTCTATTGCAGACTTATGCTTTCTTAGTTTTGCATAAAATATTTCTGATTTAATTGCCCCATAAAGAGTAGAGGCAAAAGTATTTTTATATTTTCCATAAGTAGAGTACTCAGCTTCAAAAGCATCTTTTCTAACTCTACTATTTTTGCTCTTAAGGAATAGAGAATAATTCCCATGAGTCAGTTTAACCTTTTCTCCGTTTTCATCTTCTATTTCAGGAAACTCCATATCAGCAAATGCCAACATATCATATACATTTTCAGGCACGCTAGATAACTCAGACGTAGCAGCTAAAATTTCCTCTTCTCTTTCGTTTAGTGTGTGTGGCTTTTCTCTTAGAATATCTTTTATATATTTATCATAAAAAGCTAATTCCTCTGACTTTAAGTATTCACTTAATACATTATCATCTATAGATATTATCTCAGGAACAATGTATGAAGTTGCCATAGATAACTCTGTTGATAACATCTCTGTCTTTGTAGCTAGTGCTTGATTCTCATTTATTCTAGTATCTTCATGCTGTTTCATATGAGCATACACATATAAATGTTGCAATATACGAGAAGCATTTTCAGATAGTTTTATAGCTTCGTATAAGCTATTCTTACTTTCAGCAAGTTTTCCCTTGTACTCTTTTACCTCTTCTATAACCTCTTTTACTTTTTGTATATCTTTTTCTATAGATTCTTTAGTGGCATACATTTTTTCTATTTGCCATTTATGTTTCTTATCTACGGTATTTCTATCTATACCCATTTTAATCACTCCTTGCAAATAAATTATATTATATTACTGCAACTAATATAGCCCCCTCAGATGTAAAAGTTCCCATTATAGGCCCTATGCTTGATATTAGTATTTCCTCAAAACTGTAATGTTCTTCTATAAATTTTTTGATTCTCAAAGCCTTTTCATGGCAGTTGGAGTGTGCTATAGCTATGATTTTATTATCTGAGTTTCCTACGTTATTTTTTACATATTCAAATGATTTTTTTAAACTATTGCCTTCTCCTCTGGCTTTATCTATAGGCTTAACTAAGCCCTCATCTATTCTTATTATAACTTTAAAATTTAAAGCATTTATTAATCTTCCGGCTAGTGCATTTACCCTTCCACCTTTTATTGCATTTTCTAATGTGTCCAGTGCTCCGAAAAATACTATTCTCTTCTTTATTTCTTCTATTTCCTCTAACAATTCATCCATTGTTTTTCCTTCTTCTATCATTTGCCCACACTTGAGTATCATTAAAGCAACCCCAATAGAACCACTTTGACTATCGACAACTTCTATTCTTTTGTCACCGTGATGTTCTAAGTACATCTGTTTTGCTAAAACTGCATTACTATAAGTACTAGACAATCTTGAAGTTAAAGTTATCACTAGTATTTCCTCTTCTTCACAGTTGTATAACTCTATAAATCTATCCGGAGATGGACTTGATGTCTTAGGTAGTTCCTTATGTGCTCTCATCTTTTCATAGAATGTTTCATCATCAATCTCTTCCCTACCTATATAAGTCTCTTCCCCAAAGGCAACGTTTATTCCTACTATGCCCGGATTTACTCTATCTAAAACCTCTTGGGGAAAATCACACGAGCCATCTGTTATTATTTTTATGCTTTTTTTCAATTTATACACCTCAACTTTAATTCTGGTTATCTTCTATTTTATATATTTTATTGAAAATAATCTACACTTATTATATTTTTTGACTTATTTAACTCTTTTATGAGCTCTTCTAATATAATTCGCCTATCATAAATAACAAAAAAGCTTACTTTCCAACATTTTTCTCCCTCAAGTTCTATATCCATGGTTTTTATAGAAATCTTTGATTTTTTAAATATATTAAATAATATAGCTACTTCTTCTATATTTTTTATTGTTATATTAAATATAGCCTGCTCTTGCCTAAATAAAAACTTATCTATACCTCTAAGCATATAAAGCGTTATCATAACAAACAACCATGCTGAAATACTTAGCGTATACTGTCCGTACCCAACAGCTATACCTATGCAGGCGGTTGCCCATATACCTGCTGCTGTTGTCAATCCTCTTATTCCGTTTGATGTTTTTAATATAGCTCCTGCACCCAAAAAACCAATTCCTGAGAGTACCTGGGCCGGTAGTCTTGCTGGATCTGTATTACAATACATGCTGTACTCTGTAAATAGAGATATTGATGTTATTGAGGTTATACAAGACCCCACTGCAACTAAAATATGTGTTCTAAATCCTGCAAACTGATTTGATTTTTCTCTTTCTAGCCCTGTTAATCCTCCTATTGTTAGGGCAATTAATAATCTTATTATTATCTCCTTAATATCTATATTTATAATAATAAATCCCCCCTTGTATAATGTAGTTGTAACATTTGATAGAAAACTTTCTAATAATCTAACGAACATTAACAACTTTTCTTAATTTTTAAATTTGTATAAAATCCTATCGGATCTTAATTCATTTCTTTAATTGTTTTCTATTAAAATTCTCCCTAATGGATGATTCAACTTTGA
>NZ_FQWX01000069.1 GCF_900129815.1 Asaccharospora irregularis DSM 2635 | reverse complement strand
CAAATTTAAAAATTAAGAAAAGTTGTTAATGTTCGTTAGATTATTAGAAAGTTTTCTATCAAATGTTACAACTACATTATACAAGGGGGTAATAAAAATTAGCGATAAAAAAAATAAAGTTGTTCTTATAGGTATGCCAGGAAGTGGAAAGACAACTTTAGGAAAATTATTATCCAAAAGGCTAAATTATAATTTTTTAGATATGGATGAGTATATAGAAGAGATTGCAAACAAGAGCATAAAAAAAATATTTGATGATGATGGAGAAAAAGTATTTAGGAACTTAGAGACAAAGGCATGCAAAGACATTGTAGATAGAAAGAAACTTGTAATTTCCTCAGGCGGAGGTGTAATCAAAAAAAGTATAAATATAGAAATATTAAAAAAGGATTGCATCGTAGTTTTTGTAGATAGGCCTATTGAAAATATAATAAATCAATTAAGCTTAGATGAAATTAATAGTAGACCATTATTGAAAGGTAAAAAAGATACTATTTACTCACTTTATGAAAAGAGGTATGAGTTATACAAAAGTGCATGTGATATACAAGTGAAAAACGATAAATCACTATCAAATACAATAAATGAGATTGTTAATTTACTAGGTAAAAGGCTAGAGGGGTAGAAATATGGATATTAATATTGTTGTTGTCGGGCTTGGGGTAATTGGTGGGTCTTACGCTATGGCACTAAGGGAAAAAGGATATAAAAATATATATGCAATAGATTTAAATGAAGATAGTTTAAGAAAAGCAGAAAGTCTTAACATAATAAACAAAGGATGCACTGAAGGAAAGAAATTTTTAAAAGACGCCGATATAATTATACTATCAGTTTATCCTGAGTTAGTAAAAGAATTTATAAACAATAACAAGAACTTATTTAAAGACGGTTGTATAATTACGGATACTACTGGGATTAAGGGAGTAATTGTAGATGATATAAAAAAATCTCTACCAGATAATGTTGATTTTGTTTTTGGTCACCCTATGGCGGGTAGGGAGAAAAAAGGTATTGATTTTGCAACAAGCGAGGTATTTAAAGGTGCTAATTATATAATTACACCAATAGATACAAACAAGGAGAAAAGCATCAAATTAATAGAGAAGATTGCCTTGGAAATAGGTTTTAAAAAAGTAAAAAGAATAACTCCCCAGTTTCATGATAAAATGGTAGGATTTACATCACAATTGCCTCATGCTATAGCAGTCGCACTAATAAATAGCGATGAGGAAGATAGGGATACAGGTAGTTTTATAGGTGATAGCTATAGAGATTTAACTCGTATTGCCAATATCAATGCTGAACTATGGTGTGAGTTGTTTTTAGGAAACAAGGAAAATCTATTAGAAGCTATAAATAGTTTTGAAGTTGAAATGAACCTTATAAAGAATGCAATTGAATGTGAGGATAGAGAAAAATTAATTAGGTATTTTAACAAGTCCTCTATTAGGAGAGAAAAACTAGAATAAATACAGACTATATAAATACCTCTATCACCAAGCCCTATTGATTTTAAAAATGTTTGTTAACTTAGGCGATAAAATGTTTAAATAAATTTATATTGATTTTAGAAAAGTCACAGAAATTTTCACTAATCTGTGGCTTTTTATATATGCAATAAAATTACAAGAATAAAATTATGTCAAAAAATAAAAAAAAAGCATATATATTATACTAGGTATAGTTTAGTTCTTATAAAAAATATTTACTTTATTTCGTAAATAGATTTTTTAGAGTTTTCTATATCACTAAATTCATATACTCTAAATTAGTATTTGAAATAAGGGAGGGAATATGTATGTTAGTTGGAATAAACTGCGGACATACTGAGAGTGGTCCCGGAAGTGGAGCAGTTGGGATAATAAATGAAAGTAGAGAAACCAGGAGAGTGGGTTATGAACTCATAAAAAAGTTAAATGAGAAAGGTATTAGTACTGTAGATTGTACAATAGATAAAGCTCCTACTCAGGCAAGGTACTTGGCTAGAACAGTAGAAAAAGCTAATAGTTATAATCTAGACTATTTTATATCAATACACTTTAACTCAGGAGGAGGCAAAGGTGTTGAAGTATACACAGATGATGGTGAAAAAACGGAAAAAGCCGTTAGAGTTTGTGACAACATAGCTTCTCTTGGATTTATAAATAGAGGTATAAAAAATGGTAGTGGCCTATATGTAATCAGAAGAACAAAAGCAAAGGCAATGCTTATAGAAGTGTGCTTTGTTGATAGTTCAGATGCATATTTATATCTTAAGGTAGGCTCAGAAAAAATAGCAGAAGCTATTGCCAATGCAATAGCTAATGAACCAATAAAAGACACTGGAAATGTTGATAATGGAATAAAAGGTGAAGGAAGTGGATATGACATGAAAAAGATAGTACTATATAAAGGAGATATAGATAGCTTACCAGCTGTAATTGTATCGCAAAAATATAAATGTCCGATGATGAAAGAAAAGGACTTTGAAGAGTCTGGCTTAAGAGCAGATGAGATTATAGTATTAGGAGGTAAGCCCGATTCAAATAGATATG
>NZ_FQWX01000039.1 GCF_900129815.1 Asaccharospora irregularis DSM 2635 | reverse complement strand
TACATACATAAGGTTAGCCTCCATATTTAATTTTATATTAATATTTTAGCTAACCTATAATTTATATTGTAGTCAGAGATTTTTTGACGTTTACACTATAATTAGACTAGTATACAATAAAGTACTAAAATATATATAAGTTCCAATTCATATGTAACGATAATTTTTATATTTATTATTTTTTTACATCCTAACTAACCAGGATTGGATTAATCTCTTTACCCTGGGTTTTATCAATTTGTCTTTCTGTTAATAGTATAACCATAGTTTTACATTATATACATTTATGACCAAATTATTTTTTATTTAACTAATTAAATATTGAATATAGTCCCCGGGGGACTACATTTGAACTTTATTGTATTTATTAAAAAAGCGGCGATTGAATTTCATCTACCGTGAATTGTTTAAACTTGTATTTGTACATTCGCTAATAGCTAAGATGCAGGTAGTTTTTAATTCTATAGATTATGTATCTGAACTTAAATTAGACGTAATCAGATACACATTAAATTTTTAGATACAATTCAGCCGATCTTGGGAACAATAGAGACTTTAAATTAATTCCTAGGTTTCTTGTAACAACTTAAGTATCACCTTTTTGAAGGATTTATCAGTTTATTAAATTCTAGAAATATTGAAAATGATTATGAAAGATGAAAAAGGAGTATCATCAATATGATTCTCCTCTTATTATTTCTAGCTAGATATCAATATTTAATCTATTATCCTTAATCCTTGAACTTAGATCAATAATCTTCTCTTTTATATTATCTACTGTTTTATAAAACTCTTCAATTGGTTTACCGGTAGGATCATCTAATCCCCAATCTTCTCTGTATTTACAAGGTAACCAAGGGCAATTTACATTACACCCCATAGTTATTACAATATCGATATCAGGGAACTCTGAAACTAATTTATTTCTTTGGGTTTTGTTCATATCTATACTATATATATCTTTTATAACTTTAACAGCATCTTGATTTATTCCTGATTTAATTTCTGTTCCCCCTGAATAAGGTATAAATATATCTTTCGCATGAATTTTAGCTATTGCCTCAGCCATTTGACTTCTGCATGAGTTATGAACGCATATAAATGCTACTGTTGGTTTATTCATTTAAAGACTCCTTTACGAACCAATTTTGAGTATTGTTTGCAATTTTTACAAGCAATAGCATAACTGGGACTTCAGTTAACACACCAACTATAGTAGCTAGTGCGACTGGTGATGATGCTCCAAAAAGTGATATAGCAACTGCAACTGATAGCTCAAAGAAATTTGAAGCACCTATCATTCCTGCAGGAGCCGCTACATTGTAAGGTAAATTTAATATTTTACAAGCTGTGTATGCTATAGCAAATATCAGGAATGTTTGAATTGTAAGTGGTACAGCTATAAGCACTATATGAAGAGGGTTATTTACAATTACATCTCCTTGGAATGAAAATATTAAAATTAAAGTTAGTAGAAGTCCTATTGTAGTAACATTATCGAATTTTTTAATAAATACGTCGTTGAAATATTCTACACCTTTAGATTTTATTACCAAAATTCTAGTTAATATGCCTCCAGCTAATGGAATTACCACAAATAAAACTACTGAAAGTAATAGTGTATTTATAGGAACTATAATATCACTTACACCTAATAAGAATGCGACAATTGGAGCAAATGCAATTAGTATAATTAAATCATTTGTAGCAACCTGAACTACAGTATAAGCTGGATCTCCTTTAGTAAGATGACTCCATACAAAAACCATTGCAGTACATGGGGCTGCACCTAGTAAAACTGCTCCAGCAAGATAATCTTTTGCAAGGTCAGCTGGTATTATATTTTTAAAGACTACATAAAAAAAGAATGAAGCTATTGCATACATCGTAAAAGGTTTAATTAACCAATTTGTAACCCATGTTACAAATAGTCCTTTTGGTCTTTTACCTACATTTTTTATACTTTTGAAATCTACTTTCATCATCATAGGGTAGATCATCAGCCAAATAAGTATGGCAATTGGTACCGATACTTGTGCGTATTCAAATTTATTTAAAAATTGCGGAATTGATGGTATAAATTTTCCTATAAAAATACCTACTGCCATACATATTAGTACCCATACAGTTAAATATTTCTGGAAAAATCCTATACCACTTGACTTATTGTTGCTCATATTTTACCTCCGTATTTTAATTTTATAAAAATATACTTGTTTATATATTGTTTTGCATGATTTCGATTATTAATATTTTAAAGAATATAATATATCCATTTATGCTTTATTTTTAATTATTTGTAGAGAGAGAATTAAAGATTTGATTTTAGGATGTGTAAAAGAATATTACACATCCACATATTAATTAAGCTTCTAAAGGTTTGTTTAACAACAACCGCTGTCACCACCACAACAGCCATTATTTGTTGGTTTATCTACTTCAACAATAAGTATCCCTGTATATTTATAAAATTCATCATTTGTTAAATGTGATTTTGTTTTTACAATCTGTCCGTCAACTATTGTTATTGGTAATATATCATTATCTTCTGTAAGTAAATTGTTTACATCTTTGTTAGATATGAAGGCTTGAGGTTCACTAGACAAGTTATATCTAGTAATATCAGCGCCTTGTTTTTTTAAACTGTCTACTATAGTTGCAACTCTTAAAAGTTCAGTATCTACACTTGGACCACAAACTCCAGTTGAACAGCACATTGCAGGATCATAAATTTCAATTTTTTTCATTGTTATTACCTCCTATAAACTATTTGTTTAAATTACATCTATCATCATCTTTAGATAGATTTTCTTTAGATTTATCTACTTCTAATAAAAAATCTTTTAATTCCAATATTTTATTATTTTTTAAAGTATATTTCATCCAAGATCCATCTTTTCTACCACTTACAAGATCACATTCAATTAACATTTTCATGTGATAAGAAAGTGTAGGTTGTGTTATATTAACTTCATCTAATATATTACAAGCACACAATTCATTCTCAGATAACATATTTAAAATTTTAAGTCTTGTTTCATCTGATAAAGCTTTAAACATTAAAGCATATTCAGCATAAGAATAATTCATATTAACACCTCTTAACTGTTAGAATTTATATATTATTATATACAAGATATTTATATTTATCAATATGCTAAATGTATAATAAATCTTAGATTTTATGGTTATATGTTATCTAAAAATAAATTATATCAATTTAAGTATTTATATTGTTAAAATATTTCTTTTTTAGCCTTAATTTGTATATTTTAGGAAATTATCTCAAGTAAGGCTTTGTCATTTACTTCTTTTGGTAACCATTTTATTACAGCATAATTTCCAGAGGAAATTTTATTTACTTCATTTATCCACTTCACTTCACTATTAGCTTTTGCTTGTAAAAGTGGAGACTTAGTACCTGTCATTAACATACTTTGATTTATTACCCACCATTTAGAGTGGATATCAGCTCTCTTTAGATCTTCATTTAATCTTTGTGCTTCAAATACTGGTGTTGTTTCAGGAAGAGTAACTATAACCACTTCAGTTTCTTTTTCATCTCTAAGTCTTGGTAATAATCTTTTAACTGACTCTGGGATATCACCTTGAGTCCTTTCTACTTCTTTGTGATAACTTTGAGTTGAATCTAAAAGTAGTAGAGTATGACCTGTAGGAGCTGTATCTATTACGACTACAGCATCATCTGCTTTTTCAACAACTTCGGCAAAAGCTCTGAAAACTGCTATTTCTTGTGTACATGGTGAACGTAGATCTTCTTTTATATATTCTAAGTCATCACCACTCATAGTTTCTGATGCTTTTGAGATTACTTCATCTTGATATTTTTTAAGTTCTTCTTTTTCATTTATTTCACTTATTGTAATATTGTCGTGATCGCTCATTATATATTTAATGTGATTAGCGGGATCTGTAGTTGTAAGGTGAACTTTTACACCTTTCTTAGCTAAACCTAGTGCAATAGCTGAAGCTACAGTTGTTTTACCAACTCCGCCTTTACCCATAGTGAAAATTACTTTTTTATTAGTTTTGTAGAAATCTTCTATAAGTTCATTTATAGAAGGAGAATTTTCATTATCTAAAGTGTCATTTACTATTACAGAATTATCTCCTTTTAACATCATTCTAATACTATCTATTCCTGATACATTGTAAGAACGAAGTGGAACAGTATAAGTTGTTATATCCTTTATACCAACTGGTATATTATTTAAAGATTCTTGCTGTTTATTATATAGTTCAGATGAAATCTCATCATCTTCCTCAACGCTTTCCATAACACCATTAACAACCAAGATTTGATTATTTACACCTAATTGTCTTAACTCTTCTGATGCTCTTTCAGCCTCAAGCAAAGTTGGTTTTTCAGGTCTAGCAACAAGCACAAGAGTTGTTAAATCCCCATTCGCTAGTGTATCAACTGCATCTTTATATACTTCTTTTTTATCCTCAAGCCCAGAAAGTTGACCTAAGCATGATGCTCCGTGAGTGCTTTCGCTTATGAAGTTAGTCCAAGCAGATGGAAGTTGGAGCATCCTAAGTGTGTGACCAGTAGGTGCTGTATCAAAAATAATATAGTCATATTTATCTTTAACTTCTTCATCAGCAAGATAATTTGTAAATTCATTAAATGCAGCTATTTCTACAGTACATGATCCAGATAATTGTTCTTCCATATTTACAAGTACTGCTTCTGGAAGTTTACCTATATATGGCCCTATAACTGAGTCTCTATAATCTTTTGCAGCTTCTTCTGGATTTAGATTAACTACCGATAAATTTGGAATTTCTTTTATTTTAGTTGCTTTATTATTTAAATCAGTATTGAACACATCTTGTAAATTAGAAGCTGGGTCAGTGCTTATAAGTAAAACTTTTTTTCCAGCATCAGCAAGTGTAACAGAAGTTGCACAAGCTACAGAAGTTTTACCAACCCCACCTTTTCCTGTATAAAATAAATATTTTGTTAAGTCTAATTCATCAACATTAAATTGTTTAAACATATTATTCATCACCTTTCATTATTTTTATAAAATTTTTATCATTTGCCCTATATTTATAAAACTCATCATTTGTTAGATGTGATTTTGTTTTAACAATTTGTCCATCAACAATTGTTATTCAAAATATCATTATCATCTGTAAGTAAATCGATAATATCTTTATTAGAGATATTCTGCAGAAATATAATTCAATGTAACTCCTCCTTTGTTTAGAATATTGATAATTATCTATATCCACATTATATGAATCATATCGATAAATGTCAATATGTTTTCCGAAAATTAATTAAAGATCAAAATTTTAATATTATTAACATGATATACGTGGTGCAGGAATGCGTATTATTGAATACGGAGACATTAAAGCTATTAAAGAAGATGGTGAAAATGCAAGTAATGATGAAGAAGCTGTTCCGACATCAAAACAATATGCAGAAAGCATACAGACTTTAAGTTATAGAGTTGAGAATGTCGAGCAAGGCAACGGAAGAATTGAACAAAAACTTGATATAATGTAAGTAATAATGAAACTAAACCACAGACATACGAGAATGCAATAATTTATAGTGGAGATAGAGACAAAGCAGTCGCTATTATAATGAAGGAATTTCTCCCAAGCTCCACAATCGTAGATATTGCGGACTATAAGAGTTACATGTGTAGAAATGCCTACGCAATAGGTGGAGGAGCAAGCAAAGGATTAGAGAAGTTCCCGGACAATGTAACTAAGTTTGTTGGTAAGGACTTTTAAGACACATACGATTTAATGGTTAGGTATTTAAAAGATAGAAAATTAATATTTTAGTATAGGCTTGAAAATTAAAATATAAATGTAATTCGATTCTAAAATTTCAAACCATTTATTGACTTAAAAAGGACAGGAACGTTGTAGTTCTAAATATACTTAAGCAAATACTTATCTTAATGACCAAAGAATCTTAATTAAGTTAATTAGAAAAACTTAGTACATTTATCAAATACTAGGTAACTTGATTGACTAGATATAGAAAAAAATCCATAATATTGTAATAAATAAAATAAAACAGGAGATACTAAGAGATGAAAAAGTTATAATGAGGTTACAGTACTGACTATAAAAAACAATTTATAGAGGTATGACAAGATAATGTAAAAAATTAAAAATAAAGTATTCTGAAGTAGCAAGCAATTAAAAAAATTTACATAAATAATCTCTATTATAGGTTTTATACGTGTTTTTGTCCAGAAAGGAGAGCATATTAGTGCTATCAAATACAAAACAGGTTCCACAAGATAAAAGCTTAGACAATACTCTTGCTTTGATGCGTGAAGGGTATAAATTTATTGAAAACAGGGTAAATAAGTATCATTCTGATATATTTGAGACTCGCTTATTTGGTCAGAAAGTAATTTGCATGAGCGGGGAAGAATCTGCGAAGATTTTTTATGATTCAGAGCTATTTATTCGAAAGAATGCTACCCCAAAACGAATACAGAAAACATTATTTGGTGTAGGTGGAGTTCAATCTTTGGATGGTGAAGCACATGCTCATAGGAAGAAACTATTCTTATCACTAATGACTTCAACTCAACAAATTAGACTTGCTAACCTTGTCATGGAGAAGTGGTTAGATTCCGTTAAAAATTGGGAAGGGGTAGAGAAGGTTGTACTTTTCGATGTATCAAATGAGGTTTTATGTCGTGCAGCATGTCAATGGGCAGGGGTTCCGCTTCTGGAAACTGAAGTAAAAGAGCGAGCAGATGACTTTAGTTCAATGGTTAGCGCCTTCGGTGCAATTGGGCCGCAGCACTGGAAAGGAAAAAGAGCTAGAGCCAGAGCTGAAGAATGGATAAGAGGAATCATAGAGGATGTCCGTGCAGGTAAGATTAAGACTGAAGAAGGATCTGCACTTAATGCTATTGCTTTTCACAGAGAATTAGATGGCAATCAGCTGGATGCCCAAATCGCTGCGGTAGAACTTATTAATGTATTACGTCCTATTGTTGCTATTTCAACCTTCATTACATTTTCAGCTTTAGCGTTGTATGAGAATCCAAAGTGTAAAGAGAAGCTAATAACAGGTGAAAGTAATGAGTTTAAAATATTCGTACAGGAAGTTCGACGCTACTACCCATTTGGGCCATTTCTAGGTGCAAGAGCTCGAAAGGATTTTATCTGGAATCAATGTGAATTCAAAGAGGATATGCTAGTACTTCTTGATATTTATGGTACTAATCATGATTCAAGATTATGGGATAAACCTGATAAATTTAGGCCTGAGCGTTTTAAGGAACGAAATGAAAACTTATTTGATTTTATACCGCAAGGTGGTAGCGATCCGGCTAAAGGACATCGCTGTCCAGGTGAAGGTATTACTATTGAAATCATGAAAACTAGCATAGATTTTCTTGTTAATAATATTGAGTTTGAAGTACAAGACCAAGATTTAAGTTATAGTCTAGTAAAAATGCCTACACTACCTAAAAGCGGATTTGTAATGAGTAATATTAAACGAAAAACTTTAAATGGTAGAAAATAAGTCTAATGAACAATAGTTTACATTGGCATTTAAAGAGAGTTAATAGAAAGACTAGAATGGTTTCTAGTCTTTTTGCTTACTTTGAAAAATACAGGAACATACAAAGATTAACTGCTTAAGTCTTATTATAATTTGATTTATTAGAACTGATGGCTATTTTTCCAAACTAAAATAAAACTCCTATTACCCAGATAAAAGGGAATAAGAGTTCTAATCTAATGAAAGAAAGATAACATTAGCATACCAGTAGTTATACCTAAGACATTTCCTATTGTAGACATTCTTCCTTTCCAAATTTCACAACATGATGGAATGGTTTCTCTAAAAGTAATATAAAGAATCATACCAGCAGCAAAAGAAAGATTTATACTGATTATAGCCGGTGATATTGAACTTATTATACCGCCAAGAATAGAACCTAATCCCATTGGAATTGAGGTTAGTATAGAGATTATTAAAAATTTAAATTTACTAGCTTTGCATTCTCTTAAAAAAATTCCAATTGTAAGTCCTTCAGGAATTCCATGAAGGATTAAAGCTATTGAAAGTTTTAGCCCTTCTATAGGTGAAGTAGAGAGTAGGGAGCCAAGAGCTACTCCACTAGGTATGTTATGTATTCCTATACCAATAGCTAAAAAAATAGCAGCCTTTAAAAAATTATTATTTTTATAATCTGAAACATAAATTTTGTCATGCTCTAATATACCATCAAGAATTATTGCTAAAATAAGTCCTAATGAAATTCCAACCACAGATGTGTATATACTACCACTTTCTAGAGATTCAGGTAGTAAATCAAAACAGACAATTGCAAGCATGAAACCTCCAATAAATCCTAATAAAGTTCCTTTAAATCTTCTACCTCTCCCTTTTATAAAAAAAGAAAGTATGATACCTGTAAAAATTCCTATCCACCCAGTTAGATATCCTGAAAGTCCTGTAATAAATATTGTATTCATAAATATACTCATTCCTTACTAATTTAATTTAGTTAAATATCAAAACTCACCGATTGTGATATAATTAAATCTCAAAATCGGCGAGTAATAAACATTATTACCTATTATTTTGTTTCTATTTTACAAGATTCCATTAACATCTAGGTTTACCAAATGTTTAGCTATAAATTATTAACATTTAATGCTCTGAAAGCATTTAAGACTGCAATGATAGTAACTCCTACATCAGCGAATATAGCAGCCCACATAGTAGCTATTCCTAAAGCACTCAAAATAAGAACAATTATTTTTATCCCAATTGCTATTACTATATTTTGATGTGCGATTTTCAATGTTTTTTTAGAAATTTTCATTCCAGTAGCAATTTTAGAAGGCTCATCAGTCATTATAACAATATCGGCCGCTTCAATAGCTGCATCAGAACCTAAACCGCCCATTGCTATACCAATATCTGCACGAGCTAAAACAGGGGCATCATTGATTCCGTCACCGACAAAAGCTAGTTTTCCTTTTCCTGATTTTTGTAAAAATAGTTCTTCAAGCTTATCAACTTTATCACCAGGTAATAGTTCTGCATATACTTTATCAAGTCCAAGCTCTTTAGCAACTTTTGAACCAACATTTTTATTATCACCAGTTAACATAACTGTTTGCTTTATGTTGGCTTCCTTTAGTTCTTTAATTGCTTTAGCTGAATCCGCTTTGACCTCATCTGCAATAAGAATATATCCTGCATATTGGTTATCAACGGCAACATGTACAACAGTACCAATTAACTCACCTTCAAAGTAAGGTATATTCATCTTTTTCATTAGTTTAATATTACCTGCCAAGATTTTTTTTCCATCTACTTTCGCACTAACTCCATGACCAGAAATTTCTTCTACCTCTGAAATACGTCCATTATCGATTTCTTTTCCATAAGCACTTTTTAGTGAAATTGATATTGGATGATTAGAGTAACTTTCCGCATATGCAGTAAATTCTAGTAGCTCTTCTTTAGAAACTCCTTCAGGATGAATTTCTTGTACATTAAATACACCTTTTGTTAGTGTTCCAGTTTTATCAAAAACTACAATCTGAGTTTCTGCTAATGCTTCTAAATAATTACTACCCTTTACAAGAATTCCCTTCTTTGAAGCTCCGCCTATCCCACCAAAGAAACTTAAAGGAATAGAGATAACAAGAGCACAAGGGCAAGAAACGACAAGGAATGCTAAAGCTCTATATATCCAATCACTAAAAGTTGCTCCTTCTAGAATAAGAGGGGGAACAATTGCAAGAATAGCTGCAATAACCACAACAACTGGGGTATAGTATCTAGCAAATTTTGTAATAAATTGTTCTGAATGAGATTTTTTACTGCTTGCATTTTCAACTAAATCTAGAATTTTACTTACAGTAGATTCTTCAAATTCCTTTGTAACCTCTATAGTGATAACTCCATTTATATTTATGCATCCACTTAGAATATCATTACCAACTTCTATTTCACGGGGAACAGATTCACCTGTAAGCGCTGATGTATCCACCATTGAACTTCCATCAATAACCTTTCCATCAAGAGGAATTTTTTCTCCTGCTTTAACAACAATAATATCTCCAATTTGTACTTCATCTGGGTCTACTTTGATAAGTTCATCGCCCTTTTTTATATTAGCATAATCTGGTCGAATGTCCATAAGGCTTGCAATTGATCCTCTTGATTTATCAATTGCATAGCTTTGAAATAGTTCACCAACTTGATAAAATAGCATAACTGCTACACCTTCTGGGTATTCACCAATTAAAAATGCTCCGATTGTGGCTATGCTCATTAAAAAGCTTTCATCAAATACCTGTCCTTTAAAAATATTTTTTACTGCTTTCTTAACTACATCTCCTCCTACAATAATATAACTAATTACAAACAAAGCAACCTGCAACCATTGAATATTGAAATTTATAATTACTGCAGCAAGAAACGTTGCTGCGCCTATGCCTATCCTCCAAATACGTTTTTTCAAGATACAACAACTCCTTTAAGCTTTTCTCATAACAACATGAGATTCAATTTTTTTAACAATTTTTTCTGATTCTTGTATAATTGTAGGCATTTTGTCATCCTCACCCTCAATAACAAGTTTTTGTGTCATAAAATTAACAGTGGCATCCTTCACACCATCAAGTTCTTTAATAACCTTCTCCATTTTAGCTGCACAATTTGCACATTCTAAACCTTCAAGTATAAATTTCTTTTTCATATAATCTTATCCTCCTAAATATTGTTTGTATTTTCTTTTATATTATCCAAATATGTTCATAAAAAACTGTTAATACATTATTAATTCTCATTGATAAGAATTAAAGCGTAGTTATATATATGGTATATACCTTTAAGCTTTTCTCATAACAACATGAGATTCAATTTTTTTAACAATTTTTTCTGATTCTTGTATAATTGTAGGCATTTTGTCATCCTCACCCTCAATAACAAGTTTTTGTGTCATAAAATTAACAGTGGCATCCTTCACACCATCAAGTTCTTTAATAACCTTCTCCATTTTAGCTGCACAATTTGCACATTCTAAACCTTCAAGTATAAATTTCTTTTTCATAATATTATCCTCCAAAATACTAAATATTGTTTTATTCAATTTTATAAACAACGCTAACTAAAAAGATATTCTACTATTGTCTGAAATTAGTTTTCAGTAATATGAATTAAACCTTGATCAAATATCTGCTTTACGTGATCATCATCCAGAGAATAATAAACTATTTTACCTTCTCTTCTATTTTTCACTAAATTAGCTTGCTTTAACACTCTCAGCTGATGTGAAATTGCTGATTGCGTCATGTTTAATAAAAATGCTATATCACAAACACACATTTCGGATTCATCCAATGCCCATAGAATTTTGATTCGCGTAGAATCTCCAAAAACTTTAAACAGTTCTGCTAAGTCATAAAGTGTTTCTTCTTTAGGCATTTTATTTTTTACCTGATTAACAATGTTTTGATGTATAACATCACAATCACATCTCTCAAGAGTATTAACTTTTTTAGCCATATTTTCACCTCTATATATAATAAATCATATCAACACTTGAACATGTATTTATATGTTGTATCCTTATTTTATACCTATATATCTTATATGTCAATAGATATATTCATATTATATTTATTAATCTCTAAAGCTCTAGTACCAAAGAAATATTTGACAAAGCATTCCAGTTATCAAGGTACATTTATGGAGTTGTTTAGTAAAATAAATACTTGTATATTATGTAGAGACGAAATGAAGGTTAGAATAAATATTTCAAATGGTTAAAATTTGTAAAGATTGTCTAAAAATATGCAGCGTAAAAGAAGATAAGCAAAATGGACTAGGAAGAGTATTAGAAAACAGCAACAAATAGTACATATCGCAGAGTATAAGTTTTGCAATATAATGATGAAAAGATAAAAGAGAAGAAATAATAAATGAATATAAATAAATATATAAATAAGGGCTAGGTTATAATGTATGTCGGGAAAAAGAATACTAAGAAAAGATAAAAAGAGACCTTAAATATTTGGTCTCTTTTTATTTGCCACCAATTTGCCACCATAAAACACAAACTTTAGAATATATACTATAGAATTCTATAGTGCAATTTGTTAGAGCTAGCAATTTTAAATTTAGTGATTTAAATGGATTGGATGTGCTTAAAATACGTTCTGTAGTTGGTTATAAGTAATATGACAATTTAATTGGCCATTAGAATTACAAACTGAATAATCTAAATCATTTTTCATAAAAGTTTATAATTTATTATATATATACATATCCATAAAAGTATAGTTTTACGAATAAAAAGTATACATCTAAAAAAGATGTATTTATAAGGCTTTCATTTTCCGAAAAGGTTGTTAAATATATATAAACATATCCGTAAATGATAGGTGTGTTTTTCGAATGAATATTGTATAATTTAAGTATTATTGATATGAAAAGGTAAGGAAGGAAGAGGAAAATGAGATTAGGCTATATTCGTGTTAGTACAAAAGAACAAAACGTAGTTCGTCAAGAACTTCTTATGAATCAATTAAATGTTGAAAAAGTCTATATGGAAAAAGTCAGCGGAAAAAATACAAATCGACCACGACTAAAAGAAATGATTAATTTTGCTAGAGAAGGCGATGTAGTAGTAGTGGAAAGTATAAGTAGGTTTGCTAGAAATACAAAAGACTTACTAGAATTAATAGAAATATTAAAAGAAAAGAAAGTCGACTTTGAGTCACAGAAAGAAAGAATAGATACTTCAACATCTAGTGGAGAATTTATGTTAACCATTTTTGGAGCTATGGCACAACTTGAGAGATCATATATTCTAGATAGACAAAAAGAAGGTATAGATGCCATGCCTTTAAATGAGTTCGGCAAGAAAGTATCTTTAAAAACTGGAAGACAATCAGGTCGTCCTAGAATAAAATATCCTATAGATTGGGAAATTGAATATAAAAGGTGGATTAATAAAGAGCAAACCGCAAAAATTACTATGGAAAGACTATGTTTAAAAAGAACTACTTTTTATAAATTGGTAAAAGAGTTTGAAATAGATAATCTAAATCAATAATATAGAAAGATAATTAAATTAATGATTATCTAGCATTCATCATATAATTTACAAAACAGAAAAAGGACATTCCTAATTAAATTAAGTCTGCCCTTTTTCTATTTTTGAAAAGATTGTCCTTACTTAAACTAAATTTAGTGACTAGTTAAAGTCAAAGATAAATAATTCTTCAATCGGAGTATCTAATACATTTGATATTCTAACAGCTAATTCAAGTGAAGGATTATATTTAGCACTCTCTAAACGAGCGACAGTTTCTCTTCTTACATTAACTTTATCTGCTAATTCTTCTTGAGTTAATTCATTAAATTGACGATACTTTTTTAAATTACAAATAAAATTTGTCATAATATTAATTCCCTAAGTCAAATTTATAAGTTAAAAATGCCCATAAGTTTGTTGAAATTGCAAAAGTAAGAGCTACTATTATTAATTGTATTTGATAGGTTAATTGTAAATCCAATGAAGATAGCTTAGCTAAGTAGATTAATACAAATGCTACTACAAAACATAATCTAAAAGATATTGAAGCAGCTCGATATTTATTGGACTTTAAACGCTCATCATCTAGTTGCCCCAATTTAGACCACCAAAAATAGGAGAAATACCCCCCAAAAGCAAAATATAAAAAGTATAGTGGATCATTATTCAACCCTCTAAATCCTAAAAACGCCAAAAATCCTAAGAAAAATAAGTATTTGCTTACATCTTCTTTCATAAAACCCCTCCCATAAATGTGATTTATTTATATCTTTATATTACAAATATATCCCATAGAGTTTAATATTATTACCAAAATTTTAAAAAAATCATTAATAATACTCTTATACAAGATAATTGAGACACTCCAGGCATTGATTTTACTTAATATGATAAGTATTTAAATAAAGTTAACCTTTTTGAAAACTAAATATTAATAATTCCTTAATATACACGATTACACGAAAATAGGAGCTACACCTACTGAAAATTGTGTAATCACTACTTAGGAAGACTAACAATTAATGATAATCAAGGATTTAAGAAACAAAAACATAGAAACAAGGAATATTACAATATACAATATAATCTTTAAGATAAATCTAAAAAGGAGTCTAATTACAAATTTTATAATATTGTAGATTTAATAACATAAAAATAAGATACAATAAGATACAGAATTGTCGAAGCCTTATAAATAATGTCGTGGGATTGTTGTGGAATTCACTTGCATTGCGCTGTATAATTTAAGTAACAAATAAATTAAATTGTCACTATTTAACAGAAAATAATACTACAATCCATTCAAATCTTGTATGTTCTTGATAAATAATTAACATAATTTTTATCAAATCAACATAAATTTAAAGTACTTTAACTTATACTAATGATAAAGGGGGTTATATTATGTCACCCGAAATAGAACCAACAGGTGTATGTGGAGCGGCATGCTCAGTTTGTTCAGCTTGTTCAGCATGTGGAGCTATGTCTGTATACGGATTTACAGGAATAATTGGATTTATGTAAGAAAGAATCAAACAATTTAGGCGAAATAGTTACATAAGTGTTTTAAAATAAAAAGTTGCCCTTATTGTGGCAACTTTTTATTTTTCATGCGACGACACAAGAATACTAATCAGGCATGAGATAAATAAGTAAATAAAAGATATAAATAGTTAAATATAATATTTAGGAGGATTAAACACCATGGAAGAATACGTTTATATAAAAGAACCTATATTAATCAATATAAATCTTAATGAAATTTTATTGATAGTAGAAGATAGAAGCAGTAGGAAAGGGGAAAAACTATATAATATCAATCAAGATGCATTAAATATTTTAAGGAAATTTACTGGAGAGTATAAATTCAAGGAAATTGTTGAACAATTGTCTATTTATTACAATGAGGGATTTAATGAAATTAAAAATAAATTAAACAACTTTTTAGAATTAATAGAAAGTAAGTATAATTTAAATGTCGGATACTCTATGAACAAGATGAATAAGGAAATAGAGATTAAAGATAATCAAAACTCTTGCATCCCAAGAGCTATCTCAATAGAATTAACGCACAAGTGCAATTTTAAATGTTTACATTGTTATGGAGAATATGATAATGAAAAATTAGAAATTATGGATTTTAATAAACTAAAAAAATTTCTAACAGAAAGTAGAAATTTAGGAGTTGAAATAATTGAACTAACAGGTGGAGAAATAACATTGCATCCAGATATATGTAAAATTTTAAATCTTATACATGAGTTAGAATTTAGGTTAGTTACTTTACTTACAAATGGATTTGTAAGAAATGAAGAACTGTACGATCTAATAATTGAACATAAAAAAAATACAGTTGTTCAAATAGATATGCATGGAAACACAGAAGATTATTTAGAATGGTTTACCAAAGTTCCAAACACTAAGGAAAAGGTAGAGGAAAATATAAAATATCTTAATGATAATGGCGTTTATATGAGAGTAGTAACTGTAGTTACTCCACGTAATTTAGATCAGATTGAAGATATAGCAGAATGGGTTCATAAAATGGGGGTTAAAAGTTATGGGGTTAGCCCTGTAATTCCAACCGGGAGAGCAGATAAGGATTCTAAAGAGCTTCTATTTAGCTCTGTTGAGGAATTTAACAAATTCCAAAAATTATTATATAATTTATCACAAAAGTATGATAAAAAATTCTTAAATCTAATAGAAGAGGATCAAACAATGAGAAGTAACTGTGGGGCATTAGTTTCAAATCCTTCACTTTCTCCAACTGGGGATTTAAAACTATGTTCTATGGATGGTTTAGATATTACTAAATCAATAGGCAATGTATTTGAAGAAGATTTTAAAACGATATATGAAAACAATATAGAATTTATAAAGGAATTTAAAAAGGTAAAAAGTCCAAATTTAGATATGGAAGGATGCAAAGATTGTGAGAATATCGGATTTTGTACAGGCTGTGTATTAAGAGGTTTTTTAAAGGGAATAGAAAAGGGAGATAAATGTCTTTGGTTGAAAGATATTGTTCCTATTGATATAAAAGATAAATTATTGGAATATCCAGCATTAGCTTAAAAAGCATAGCGAATATTTACTTTTAAGTAATTCTGATATTGAATGAAGTACCTCATTAGTAGATTAAAAGATAAGAGAGCGGTAAAGTCTAAAGTTTTGTCAAACTAAATTTAATATTAGAAAGGATGTAAATATGGATATCTATAAAAATTTAGGTTTTATATTTAAATTTATTAAGAAGTCTAAATTATATTTAATTGTTGGGATAGTTACTATGATATTATCTGCGGTTATAATTACTCCTATTCCATATCTAATAGGATATACGATAGATAATATAATATTAGTGAACAAAAGTTATAATGAACTATATAAAGTAGTCGCACTAATAATACTAATTTATATAATTAAATATTTTTTGACATTATTTTATCAATATTATCTTAGTAAAGTTCAGCAAAATGTTGTTAATGAAATTAGACTATCAATGATAAATAATATAATAGAATCTCCTTTAAGCTTTATAAATACGAAGGAAAAAGGCTATATATTAAGTAGAATATCTGAATCACAACAAATAGGATCTATATTTAACCCAAATATTTTAAATTCATTTGTTGGGATTTTTGATTTAATAGGTGCTTTAATTGTTATGATTTATTTAAACTTGAAATTAACTATATTATGTTTAGTTATGATTCCAATATATTACTTTATATCTAAAAAATCATCCAAGAAAATAACAGAAAGTACTATAAAGGTTCATGAAACAGCTGCAATTTTAAATGGAGAAGTATACGAAACTCTGAATGGA
This sequence comes from Asaccharospora irregularis DSM 2635, assembly GCF_900129815.1. Lineage (GTDB taxonomy): Bacteria > Bacillota > Clostridia > Peptostreptococcales > Peptostreptococcaceae > Asaccharospora > Asaccharospora irregularis. The sequence continues at coordinate 1,415 of NZ_FQWX01000039.1, read as the reverse complement.
ATTGAAGATATAAAATTACTAAACGCAAAAGATATACACATAAGTAAAGTTTCAATAAAGCTTAGAAATATGATGAAAAGTGCATTAAAACAAAGTTTAAACTTTATATGTTTTATACAAAATATAATTTTAGCTAGCGATATGGTTACAGCATTAGTTTTATTACTGTCTGGAATATTGATTTTACAAAATGAAATAACTGTGGGGTTATATACATCATTCTCACTATATACATCTAGAATACTTGCAACGGCTCAAACACTAGGAAGTTTAGACATTATGGTTAAGCCTGTATGTACAACAATAGTAAGAGTCAAAGAGTTTTTTAATTTAGATAGTGAGAATAATATAAATAGTAATCCTTTAGAAGTTAATATTAAAAATATATCTTTTAAAGATGTATCTTTTAAATATAGTGAAAATAGCGAATTTATTATAAAAGAATTTAATGAGGAATTTAAAGAAGGAGACAAAATATTATTAAGTGGAATAAACGGTTCTGGAAAAACAACACTAATTAAGCTTATAACTGCTCTGTACACACCTACTACGGGATGTATACTTATAAATGGACAAGACTATTCTAATTTAAACAAAGAGAGTATTAGAGAAAAGATAGGAGTTGTATCTCAAAATATATTTTTATTTAAAGGGACAATTATAGAAAATATTTTGTATGGCAAAAAAGATGCAACAAGACAAGATGTTATAGACTTAATAAAAGAATTTAAATTAGATAGTTATATAAATCGATTTGAACAGGGTATAGATACTGAAATCATTCAAAATGGAACTAGTATATCAGGTGGGCAAGCTCAAATAGTAGCATTTTTAAGAGCGATGATAGGAGAAAAGGACATATTAATATTAGATGAAGCAACTTCTAGTTTAGATATTGAAACTAGAAAAATGATATTAAATACTTTATCTGAAATAGAAAAATATAAAATATTAATAGTTATATCTCACCATGATGAAAAAATAAGTTTTATTAATAAAGAAATAAGTTTAATGAAGCACGAAAATAAATTAGTTAAATTTAAAGTATAAACTATTGAAATAGAGAAATATTTGTAAGCGTCAAAGAAAGTACGTCTACAATAAAAAATTTAGTTCTGATACAATAAAGCCAATAGCATAATATAACTCTTATGCTATTGGCTAAAATTTCATATTTATTTACTTTGAACTTTAAGATCTTCTGGTAGCGATTTGGACCATGGCATAATATCTTCTATTGAAGTTGTTTCATTTGATAATCCATTCATTAAATACACTAAGTACTTTTCTACAGAAAGGCCATAACTTTTAGCAGTTTCAATTATGCTGTAAATAGTTGCGCTTGCTTGTGCACCTTTGCCAGTGTTGGCGAACAGCCAATTTTTCCTACCTATAACAAATGTCTTAATAGCCCT
>NZ_FQWX01000021.1 GCF_900129815.1 Asaccharospora irregularis DSM 2635 | reverse complement strand
AACCCTGTTTTGCTTAATTATTATAAAAATAATATGAATGGTAAAAGCAAAAAAGTTGGACTAGTTGCCATTATGCATAAGCTAATGAACTATATTTTTTCTGTGCTACGCAACCAAAAACCATATGAAGTACGTAACCCTAAATTGCACTGTAAGATGTATCTAGAAAACAAAAGTCTACCTAATATAGCCTAACGGCTAATATGAACTATTTTTCCATATAAGCCATCAAAAATTCGTGTATATTTGATGGTTTATTTGCTATACGAAAAAACATAATTATAAAATATTTTTAAAAACTGTTGACTTTAACTAGCTGGTCTATAATAACAATTATTTTTTGCTAGAGGTAAATGGATTGTATTTCCCTTTTTTCCAAGAAGCCGGATTTTCTATATCTAGTATCTTTGTAGGATTTTCTTTTGTGTAAATTATAAATTTAAACTCCGCCTCTATTATACCTTTAGCCTTTGGTTTTTGTATTTCTTGTACCTGTCCTGGCAATTGATTTTTATCTAAGTTATATTTTTTTAAACATTCTAAACATGGATTCTTTGTAAGTTCTCCTACAACTCCTTCTATTATAGGTTCACTTGTACTTAACGAGCTACAATCCTTATATAGATGATATATCGCCGAATTTTGAGTATAATATGCTGTAGATTTAGAAGGTACTTGAATAGTAAATACATTATTATTTATAGATTCATCTTTATTTTCCTTTATTTCCTCAATATATGTATTCATACTATAATCTAATACTTGAGTTATGTTTTTTTGCTCTTCTAAATAATACATCAACTCTCTTATATGCCTATAATCCCCCCTTACTTTTAAGGTTATAGGTATTGCATAAAATTTCTCATAGCTCTCACTATTTCCTATTTCAAAATTTACTAAACTTATATTTTGTTCTTCCATTTTTTTATCTAAACCAACTATAAATAAACCATCTTCCATATTATAATCAAGCTTTTCACTCTTTTTATTAACCTCTATTGTAGCGTCCCCTTAACCTTTCCTCTAATATAGGTATAGAGGATACTTCTTCCTGATAAATACCCAGTTTTTTCTTTTCATTCTCTATTGCTTCCCTAGTATTGGCTACCGATTTAAACTTAGGATATAATACAGAATAGCTAAATATAAATATAGTTAAAATTGCAAATACTACTAAAACTGATTTTCTTAGATTTAAATTTTCACCGAATATTTCCTTTATATCTTTATCAAATATATCCCTATTCATTTGTTATAGCACCCTCTTTCAGGTATAAGGTCATACTAAAAATATATGTATTATCTTCATCAATTTCTATACTATGCAGGACAATATCCTTAAAATAAGGTAGTAGCTTAAGATTATATAAGAATTTTCCAACATAAGAAGATCTTTGTGCATTACCTTTTATATTAATTATCCTTGGAATCTGATTGTATATTTCTTTTCCTTCTTTTTTGTCTTTAACACTTTGTCTGTCTACATTATTATCACCTGTTTGGTCATCTGAGCCATCATCCTTTTCGCTATAATGCGTGGATAGTTCTGTCAAATGCAGATTAATTGGAACAGACTTATCTATAGAGGATAGTATTTCACCCCATCTTACTTCTTTGTTCATCAACATATCATAGATTTTTATTTCACTGTTTTTAGAACTAATTTTTTTCTTAATACTCTGCGCTTTTTTATACTGATTGTCCAAATCCTCTACCTTGTTGCTAATATCATTTAATCTGTTTTTATAGAAATTATCTAAAATAAAAATTCCCATATAAGATAAAATAGCTGCTAAGAATACAATAGATACGCTCTTGATAATTTTCGCCGAATTCTTTTTCTTTCTTTTATTCATCTTTTGTTCTTTAGTTAAAAAATTTATATTATCATACTCTTTAGTCTGAAATCCGTCTATCATACATCCCAAATTTTCAACTATTAAATTTATATCCTGGGTATCTATATCGCCAATCACCAAATCATCTATATCTGTTATCTGTGTTATTCCTCTTGCTATTTCCCCGGGAAATATAAGATTAAATTCTTTATAAATAAGTTTATTATTATACCTATTCCCTAGAATCAATATAGTTTCTATATTTTTACCGAAATTTCTAGATGAATAATAATCCATTAACCCTTTGATTTCTACTGCAATATTATTCAACTCATTTTCCATATCTTCAACACTTATTTTTATCGGTATGTTATCACATATAAACAATGAATCTTCTTTATATATATTTATAATTGTACTACTGTCTCCAATATTAGCTATCATCATGTCTTCATATTCTATATTTCTCAATATTCTTAGGTAGGAAGTTGTAAGTGTATCTATTCTTAGTATATCTAAGTCAAATTCACTAAAAAGATCAACAATTTCTTCAATTTCTTCCTTTTTTATAGCTCCAACCACGATATCTAGGGAGTCCTTATTTTGTTCTAAAACTTTCTTGCTTTTATTAACAACCTCATATGAAAATACATATTCCTCTTCATCTAGTGATATTATATCTTCTATCTCTAGAGATATCATCCCGTCTAAATCTTTCTTGCCAACCTTAGGTACTCTCCATGATTTCAACATTATATCTTTAGTATTTAAACACAGGACAACATTTTTAGATTTAGATGATATTTCGCCTAATGCATACCTTAACAAACCATACTTACTATCCTTGTAATTTTCATCAATATCATGCATAGAGAAAAAATCAGCACTTTTTATGTGATATTTACCCTTTCCAGGCTTATATTCTCCCTCAACTACTGATACATAATCTTCATAGTATGATATATACAACTTCATCATAATTTTTCCCCCTATAATGCATCATACATGCTTATCATTGGTAAGAATATCGATGCTACCAAAATACCTACTAATATTCCTACTAGTATTATCATAGTCGGCTCAACCATAGCAACCAGTCTATTTAAGTAGACCTCCGACTCTTGTTCATAAAACTCTGCCATTTGATTAGTTATTGATTCTAATTCACCTGTCTGCTCTCCTATAGACACCATTTGAACAAGTAGAGAATCAAAATACTTCGATTCTGCCAAACTCGAACCTAAACTTTCACCTTTTACAATACCGTCTCTAGCTTTTATTAAAGCCCTCTCAGCCAATGAGTTCCCTATACTGTCTATTATATGTTCTACCCCTTGTAGTATAGGGCATCCCGTAGAAACAAATGTATCCTGTATGATTACATTCTTTACATCCTTCGCCTCTATATAACTCCAATTTTTCACTTTGATCAAATCCTAAAATACTTTTTTCCATACTATCCGCTTCATATGCCTTTTTGCACTTGTCACATACTTTTCTGGCCAATCTCTGTGATATAACTCCTATTAAGGATGATGCAACCTTAAATCCATCTACACCCATATCCAAAAGTCTTGATATAGAACCGACAGCTGTATTTGCGTGTAATGTACTTAAAACCAAATGTCCTGTCAAAGATGCCCTAATACTTATTTCAGCTGTTTCTGTATCCCTGATTTCTCCCACCATTATTATATCTGGGTCTTGTCTCATAAAAGCCCTAAGTCCACTTGCAAATGTAAGGCCTGCCTTAAAATTTATCTGGGATTGGTTTATTCCGGACAACTCATACTCTATAGGATCTTCTATCGTAAGTATATTTCTTTCTATTGTATTTAACTGATTTAACATTGAATAAAGTGTTGTTGTTTTACCACTTCCTGTAGGTCCAACAACTAATATAAGACCATATGGATTTGATATTAAATCATCATACAACCTCGATCCATGTTCATCTATACCCAAATTTTCCTTTTTTGCCATAAAAGCACTTTTGTCTAAAACCCTCATTACAACCTTCTCGTATTTATTAGTAGGCATAGTAGATACCCTAAAATCTATATCTCTATTATCAACTTTAAAATATATCCTTCCATCTTGAGGAAGTCTTGTCTCTGAAATATTTATATTCGACATTAGTTTTATACGGCTAACTATAGCCTTGTAAGGATTGGTATTACCCCTTAGATATTCAGTTAGCATACCATCTATTCTAAATCTAACACGCATATAATCATTAAACTGCTCTATATGTATATCACTAGCTTCCATCCTAACTGCATTTTCTAGTATATTGTTGACAAACCTTACCACAGGTGCTGAATTTTCTTCTCCATCCATAGGCAAAGATTCCTCATTGACATCCCTTTTGACTTGGCTGTATTCGTTAATAGCCCGATCTATCTCTGAATTAGCATATACCTTACTAATACATCTATTTATATCTTTTGTTGAAGCTATATAAACTTCAACCTCTCTTTTAGATATACGTCTAATATCCTGGATTGCTTCTCTGTCCTGCGGATCTGACATTGCAACATATATTTTATCTTTGTCTATTTTAAATGCAAATACATTATATCTTTTACATATATTTTCAGGTATTACCCTAGAAGCTATTTCATCTATATCATAAAGTGAGGTACTCTCTATATTGAGTAACTCCTTTAAAACGTCTATTAATAAGGTTTCTGTTATCAAACCCTCATCTACCAAGAATTCCCCTAACCTTTTTCCACTAGATTTTTGAACCGATAATCCCCAATCCAGCTGTTCATTTGTTATGTATCCATGTTCTACTAGCTTATCCCCTATCCTTACTTTTTTTGGCATCTCTACACCTCTTTTCTTAATAATAATTATATCACTAATATATACAAATTAATGGTGTTTTTGACCTAAAGAACTGCAACTCATCCTTTGAATATTAGTCTTAATAATTTATAAATCTTTATTGATATAGGTTTTTAAACCCAAAATAGCTGACTCCTATCTAATACAGAAGTCAGCTACTTTAAATCAATTTTTATAATACTTTTTATTTAATACTTTTTAAGTTTTTATTTATAGAATAGCAACTATTACATATCTGTATTTTTTATAAGCATTAATCTTATTACCTTATTTTCTCCTGCCAATGATTTAGTATCACTAGAGCTTGATACTGTAGTTAAAGTTGTAGCTCCTGTAGCCCCAATTTGAATATTACCAAATCCTATATCTGCTGCTAACTTAGATAGTTGTTCATGCGTTATCTTAGCACCATTTATTTGTAAGTATAATGCTTTATCAATATCTTTTGGGTTTATAAGTTCGTAATTTCCACCCAATGCACTTTTTTTAGGAACTGTATCCATAAAATCAGATAATCCCTTTCCGTCATTGCTATCTTCAAGACCCGCAGGTAACTTATTCTCTTCTGAGTAATATGAAAGTACTGAACTCTTTATTGCGCTATAATCTGCTTCTACATCTGCAACTTTTGCTTTATTTATATTTTTAAATAGTGCTGGAACTGCTACTACTGCTAGAATCCCTATTATAGCTATTACTACTAGTAGTTCTACTAAAGTAAAACCTTTTTTATTTTTTTAATATTCTTCATTTTCTTACCCCCTAAATTTCTCATAATTTATATAATTATTTATATTAAATGTATATACTATAAATACATATTTTGTAGACTTAAGTAGTCTAAATTAAAACATTAATTTGTACTTGGTTCTGGTAAAACATTATTCATCACCCTAATATAAAGTTCTACGAACTGGTATTTAGAAGCTTCTGGCTCTGAACTTATATAAATATTTTCAGCACCTATATCATCTATAAGCTTTTTAAACTGCTTATTAGTTAGATATATTTCATTTCCACCTACCCCTTGAACACTGAAGAAAACATCCCCTTTAGAGTCTAACCTTACTTCTTCCTTGACTTTTCCATTAGAATCTATAGAAAATGCTTCAATGGGATATGATCCCTCAGATATAATCTGATACCCATCCACAGCCTTTTTAGACCTTAGTTTATAATTTCCTCCAAGCGGAGATTTGCTCATATTCTCTATATAAGGATCCAGCTGGTTAAATTCTGTAGCCACGCTATCATGGTCCGAATAATATGCTATAGACGCCATCTTTACTGTTTGGAAGTCTGATTCAAAGTCTGATATTCTAGCCTTGTTTATATTGCTAAATAATAACGGAACTCCTGCAGCAGCTAATATCCCAATTATAGCTATTACCACTAATAATTCTGTCAAAGTGAAACCGTCTTGATTATTTTTAATATTTCTCCTCAACTTAATACTCCTCCTAATGTATTGTTTGATTATTTCTTATAGCATATATTTTAATTAGGTATACAAAAAAGGCTATGGTTAAAAATAACTCATAGCCGGTTGCACCACTAACTCCATATACCCTAGGCACCCAAATATGGGTATACTTCTACATTTCTATGTGATCTTATATATGATTTTATGTTAATGTATTATTCTATAATAATCAAAAATACTTTTATATGTTACATAGTATCATTTTTGGTTATTTTTAACAACAACAAAAACATAAAAAGACCTAAGTTTAACTGAGTACCAAACTTAGGTCTTAGTAGCTTAATTGTTACTATCTACACTATATTTTTGACAGGAAATATTCCAAAATCCTGACTCATAGTGTCTTACTTTAATTAAAATAACATACTAACTGATTCATTAGAGAATATTTTCTTTATAGCATCACCAAATAGAGGTGCTACTGTCATAGTTTTTATCTTGTCTATTCTCTTTTCTTCAGGAAGTTGTATAGTATCAAGTACTATTAATTCAGTAATTGCAGAATTAGAAATTCTCTCTATCGCTGGTCCTGATAAAACTCCGTGAGTACAACATGCATAAACATCCTTTGCTCCAAATTCTTTAAGTGCATTGGCAGCATTAACTATAGTTCCAGCTGTATCTATCATATCATCTAACAATATAACGTTCTTACCTTTAACGTCGCCTATAATATTCATAACCTCACATACATTTGCTTTTGGTCTTCTCTTGTCTATTATAGCTATTGGAACTTCTCCTTTTAGAGAATTTGCAAATTTTCTTGATCTAGTAACACTTCCTAAGTCTGGAGAAACTACTACTAGGTCTTCTATTCCTTTTTCGTTAAAGTAATTTGCTAATATAGTTCCACCTAATAGGTGATCTAGTGGTATATCAAAGTATCCTTGTATTTGAGCGGCATGTAAGTCCATTGTAAGCACTCTATCTGCCCCTGCTGCAGTTATTAAGTTAGCAACTAACTTAGCTGTGATTGGATCTCTTGCTTTAGCTTTTCTGTCTTGTCTTGCATATCCATAGTAAGGTATAACCGCTGTTATTCTTCCTGCTGATGCTCTTTTTAGGGCATCTATCATTATTAATAATTCCATTAAATTGTCATTTACTGGACTATTAGTAGACTGAACTACAAACACATCGCATCCTCTTACTGTTTCATTCACATTTAGGCATATCTCACCATCGCTAAAAGTTCCTACTTCGCAATCTGCTAATGTCACACCTATATAGTCAGCTATTTTTTTAGCTAACTCTTTCGATGAATTACCTGCAAGTATTTTGATTTCGCTTCCGCTAGTATTCATATGTAACCTCCCGAAAATTTTTAAAACTGTTGTAAGTAATTTATTAATAATACTAAACTAACTTTAATTAGTCTAGAATAGTAATCCAATTTTATTTATTATCTTTTTGGTCTTTCTTTTCTACCCAGCCTTCTTTAACCACCTGTCTTTCTCTCGCTATTGCTAAAGAACCCTCAGGTACATCATCAGTTATAGTAGATCCTGTCGCTATATATCCCTTTTTCTCTACAGTAACTGGAGCTACTAAGTTAGAGTTAGATCCTATAAAAGCTCCGTCCTTAACCACTGATTTAAATTTATTTTTACCATCGTAATTTACAAAAACAACTCCACATCCAATATTCACATCTTTGCCTACATGAGCATCTCCTATGTATGATAAATGGGACGCTTTAGAATTATCCTCTATAGTTGCATTCTTTACCTCTACAAAGTCCCCTATTTTTACGTTGTTTCCTAACTTACTCTTCGGTCTTAGATATGCATAAGGTCCAACTGTTGTATTCTCACCAATAACACTGTCAATAACTGTAGAATTCATTACTTTTGAATTATCCCCTACAACTGAATTTGTTATGCAAGAGTTAATTTCTATAGTACATCCTGATCCTATTTTTGTATTTCCTCTCAACATAACACCAGGGTATATAATAGTATCATTTCCTATTTCAACATCTGCCTCTATATACGTCGAATTAGTATCAATTATAGTAACACCATTTACCATATGTGACTCATTAATTCTTCTTCTCATTATCTCTTCAGCCTTTGATAATTCTACCCTTGAATTTACACCCATAAGCTCTTCTATTGTTGAACCATTGAAAGCTCCTACCTTGTTGCCTTTTTCTCTAATTATTTTTATTGTATCTGTAAGATAATACTCTCCTTGTGCGTTATTATTATCCAACAAATCTAGTGACTCTCTTAAACTTTTTCCATTAAAACAATATATTCCTGAATTTATCTCTTTTACTAACTTTTCATATTCTGTTGCATCTTTTTGTTCTACTATTTTAAGTAAATCTAAGTTTTTATCTCTAATTATTCTTCCATATCCTGTTGGATTTTCTACCTCTGTTGTAAGAACAGTGGCATGATAAGAATTTTCTATATGATAGTTAAATAATCTTTTCAATGTATCTTCTTTAATTAATGGCGTATCTCCGCATAAAACAAGTATTGTGTCCTCATCCTTTATGTGATCTTTAGCCATTATTACTGCATGACCAGTTCCCAATTGTTCTGTTTGCATTGCTATAACTGTATTTTCTGGTAATCTAGATTTTACTATATCCGATTCGTGACCTAAAATTGCAACTATATCTTTGACACCTGATTTTTTTGAAACATCTATAATATGATTAACCATTTCTTTACCGCATACTTTATGCACAACTTTCGGATATTTAGACTTCATTCTCGTTCCTTTGCCTGCAGCAAGGATTATAGCTTTAAAGTTCATTTCTACACTCCATTCAACATAATTTTATTTATATCTTTTTATAATACATTGGAAATTATACTAGCTATAGAATTGTTTATAAGTATAGCTTCCATAAATGCACTTCAAAATTATCCTCAAATTTTAAATGAAGATTTTTTGCAATATATATAAAATTATACTCCTTTTTCGTTTATATATAAATACAATTTACATATATTCATATTTACTGCTTTATATACACGGTTCAACAAAATATATTATATTCTGTATACAAACCTTCATTACCACTAATAATATAGCACTTTTTATATAAAATGTATACAACTTAAGTGAAATTTGAATATAAAAAAGAGCCTAATTATTCGGCTCTTTAAAAAAATCTATATTAAATATCTTATTCTGCTGCAACTTCTAACTGAGATACTGCCTCTTCATATGCCTTTAATACAGCATCTTCTAAAACTTCTCTCATTTCTGCGTTTATAGGATGCGCTATATCTCTAAAGTTGCCTTCTCCTACTTTTCTACTCGGCATAGCTATAAATAATCCATTGTGACCTTCTATAACCTTTATGTCGTGTACTACAAATAAATTATCAAATGTTAATGAAACGATACATTTCATTTTCCCCTCATCTGTTATTTTTCTTACTCTTACGTCAGTAATCTTCATACCTAAATATCCCCCTTTGATTTTGACAAAAATTATTTATTATTAATAAAATTAATATATAAACTATATTTTCTAAGTAGTAATTCTATTAATTTTAAAAATATCCTTTTTTTATTTCCATATTTTTTTATTTTTTACATATTATTTATATATTAATAGAAATTTTCTTTTATTTTCTAATATGTAATAATTATAATCTATAAGTACTGCATATTAAGAAACAAATAATTCTTGAATCTTCTATTTTAATTTCCCATACATTTTCTGACAACAAAGAGTAACTTCTCCCCTTTTTTATTTTTAATATTATTCTTCGTCACTCTCTTCCAATATATCCTCTATATTGTATTCTTCTATATTTTCATTTCTATATTCATTTCTAAATGTTTTTAAATTTGGTTCTACTATTATCTCATCTCCAACTACGTCTAATTCTATAAGTGATATATAATCTTTAACCATTTTTTCAGTTGGTTTCATTGTAGATATAAATACACCTGTACCTATTACTTCTGCACCAAACTCATTCATAAGGTCTACCATACCTTTTATAGTTCCTCCGCCCCTCATGAAGTCATCTATAATTATAACCTTACTATTTGGCTTCAAGGCTTTTCTTGGTAAACTCATGCTTTCTACTTTTGAACTGTGTCCACTTAGATACGTCATACTAAGCGTAGGTCCTTCAGATACCTTTATATCCTTTCTTATTATAACTAGTGGCAAGTTCATAGCTTTTGAAGTCATTAGAGCCATCGGTATACCCTTAGTCTCCATAGTTACAACATAATCAGCATCTGTGTAATCTATATTTGATGCAAATATTTTACCTATTTTAGATACTACTGTCGGATCGTAAATTAAATCTATTAAATACAGGAACCCTCCTGATAGTATTCTTGTTTTATCACTTATCTTTTCACATAATTCCATTAAAAGTTCTTCATTTTCAGCTTTTGACGTTTTAGGTATATACTTAACTCCTCCGGCCGCTCCTGATATAGTTATTACTTTACCTAATTGTAACTTTTCAAAAACATTCTTAACAACTAATAAATCCTCACTTATTGTAGACTTCGCCGCGTTAAATTGGTTCGTAAAATAACTTAATGTATATGTTTTATTTGGATTGTCAGATAATATCTTAACTATCGCTCCAATTCTTTCCGTTCTCTTAAACTTCATTAAAGTACCCTCCTCTAGTTACCACTGTACTCCAATAAACTAAATAATGCACATAAATATTAGTTATGATATAATATTAGTTATGTTTTATTGGATTTTAAAATATATTCTATATATACTATTAAATCTAGTATGTGTAAGTCTAACATAAAATATTGAACATTATATTATTATACCACAAAAATAATTCATATTGTAGAGCTTATTAAAAAGAAAGGTGGTTTTGTTGTGAATATACATTTCATTGGAATTGGCGGTATAAGCATGAGTGCATTGGCTGAAATTTGCCTTAATAAAGGTTATAAGGTTTCTGGTTCAGATTCGAATGAATCTTATCTACTTGATAGTCTTAGATCACAAGGTGCTAAAATATTTATAACTCAAAAGAAAGAGAACATATCTGATGATATAGATATGGTTGTTTACACGGCTGCTGTTCATCCTGACAATGAAGAACTTATCGCAGCTAAAGAAAAAAATAAACTAGTTATGAATAGAGCCGCTTTTTTAGGTCAAATAATGAGGGAGTATAAAAACTCTATAGCTGTTTCTGGTACACACGGGAAGACATCGACGACATCTATGTTATCAGCTATATTTGAATACGCTAATTTAGACCCAACTATCCTTGTTGGAGGTAATTTAAGTATTATTGGTGGTAATGTTAAGATAGGAAATTCTGATCATTTTATAACTGAGGCTTGTGAGTACGTGGATAGTTTCCTTAGCTTTAATCCTAAAATATCTATAGTTTTAAATATAGAGGAAGACCATCTTGATTACTTCTCAGGTATAACCGAAATAAAAGCTTCGTTTAACAAATTTGGTAAATTACTTCCTAAAGACGGATATTTCATAATAAATGGAGATGACGAAAATACATCTGATATACTTCATGATGTTAAAGCAAATATTATTAGATACGGAAGAAACACGGACAATGATGCAATAATAAAAAATATAGACTTTGATCCAAATGGGTATGGAATCTTCGAAATTGAATATAAAGGGGAAAACTTAGGTAAGTTTGAACTTTCAGTTCCTGGGCTTCATAATATATACAATGCTACTGCTGCAATAATTGCATCTATAGTTTCAGGAATAAATTTAGATACTATAAGAAAGAATATAAAATCTTATAATGGTGTTGGAAGAAGATTCGAAGTAAAAGGAAACTATAAAGATGTCTTGGTTATAGATGACTATGCACACCATCCAACTGAATTAAAGGCAACGCTTGCTGCTGCCAAAAAACTAAAAAAATCAACATTATGGTGTGTTTTCCAACCTCATACTTATACAAGAACCAAATCACTTTTAAATGAGTTCTCAGAGGCATTCTATTCTGCTGACAAGGTAATTATCACAGATATTTACGCGGCTAGAGAATCTGATCCTGGGGATATACATTCAAAGGATTTAGTAGAAAAATTATACCAAAACAATGTGGATGCAATATATATAAGCGAGTTTGAAGATATTGTTAAGTATCTTAGTGAACACACAAATGAAAATGATTTAGTAATAACTGCTGGAGCTGGACCAGTTTACAAGGTTGCTGAGGCTTTGGTTGAAAGTCAAGAAAATTAATCACAAAAAGGAAGTATCTTAAATAATCGTATATTTAAGACACTTCCTTTTTTAATGGCTTGTTAGTTTATTTTAAAGACTTCATCCTTAAGGTAGTAAAATAAAGTATCATGTACTTCATAATAAGCTATAGAATCTTTCGCTATTATTTTTATATAGTCTTCTCCCATAACCTCTACTTTAGCATTATAATTCTCTCCTACTAAATCGATTACGAAATTATACTTACTTCTTTCTTTGCTCTTCTCAGGTTGGACTTTACCGACTGTTCTCTTGGAGATCATCTTATAAGATAAATCGTCATACTTCCATTTCTTTATCTTTTTGACTTCTCCTTTATAACTTACTGTAACACTCTCCCAAGTTTTATACTGCTTTAAGAACTCAAAGGAAGTGTACATACTATCTGTAAGAATCTTTTTTAGACTATCTTTAGATGAAACCGGAACCTTATAATACTCTTCTTTATCTACTGTATATATTCTAAAAAAATTAGAGTCTGTAGAAAATTTTATACCATCGTCAGTATACCCTTCGTATACCGACTTATAGCCTTCAACTTTCCTTATTTTTCTCAAATCACTAAGAAAGTATTTTATTTCGTTCCAATTATCTTCTTCTATTTTTATATTTTTTACATTTTTATCAGATAAATATATCTTATCTTTTTCTTTTAATTGAGTTAATAACGGTCTAGTATCTTCTACTTCTTCTTGTATTTTTGTAGAAACCCCGTCCGTTTTTTTATCTAATGTCGTACCTATTTTAAAAAATATCAAATATACTATAAAAAAAGCAATTATTCCAAGTATCACTGCTACATTTTTCTTTAGTTTCCTCGTTTTAGCCATTTGTCGCCCCCTATAAATTATTCTATAGACTCATTATATTACTTTTCTGCTCTTTTTTTAAGAAGTAATTATTTTTTACATATATTTCTCGGGCAATTTTTACACGGTTCTACATGGACAGTTATTCCTTTTACAAAATCAATCTTCTCTATTATTTGTTTTTCTAATTTAGTAGCTATATCATGACCTTCTTCTACTGTAAGCGATCCATCTACACATATAGTCAGGTCGACATATGCAGTTGCACCATGTTTTCTTGTCCTTAATTGTCCTAAATTTCTTACCCCATCTGTTATTTCTGCTATTTCCTTTATTTTGTCCTCTTCTGAGTCGTCTATAGATACATCCATAAGTTCATTTACCGAGCTCATCAATATTTGCACACCTACTTTAAGAACAATTAGAGCAACTATAATCGATGCTATTGGATCTAGTACTTTAAATCCTAGCATAGACCCTCCTATACCCACAAAAGCAGCTATAGATGATAGTGAGTCCGATCTGTGATGCCATGCATCCGCTTTTAATGCTGGAGAGTTTATTTTATTTGCAATTTTAATTGTAATTCTATATTGATACTCTTTTATTAAAATGGATATTATAGACACCACTAGTGGTAGCATGGTAGGAACCTTCAATAGATCTAGATTAAATATAGACTTTATAGATTCTGTCCCTATTGTCAGAGATACAAATATAAGAAGTACTGATAATACAAATGACACCAACGTTTCTGCCTTTTCATGTCCATAATTATGTTCTCTGTCGTTTGGTCTTGAAGATACATAGTTGCCTATCAAAACACCTATTGAACTGACTATATCAGATGCCGAGTGAAGTCCATCTGCAATCATTGCCTTAGAATTTCCAAATATCCCTGCTATTAGTTTTATAACTGTCAATATGATATTCCACACTATCGACTGGATAGTTACTTTATTCGCTTCTTCATATCTTGTTTCCATTTATTGTCCTCCTATTTAAAAATATTATTAAGTTTTCAACGGTAAATATTTACCCTTATATTGTACGGTTTATTCTACTTTCTATAATTTTGTTAATATACATTATACTTAGCAATTTGGAAAGCTATTATAAATCACTATTAAACTCAAGTAATTATATTTTACCTTCAATACAGATTATCAATACCCTATAAAGTAAAAAATCACCTAGTATTTAACTAGGCGATTTATATATTATACACTATTATTATATATTATGCTTCTTTTATTATTTCTATCAACATTCTAGCACTATTGTACAAGTCTTTTATTGCTATATACTCATTTACAGTGTGAGCATTTTTCATGCCTACTCCTAGGTTTATAGCAGAAAATCCGTTTTTGTATAGTATATTAGTGTCACTTCCTCCACCACTAGCTGCTGTATAGCCTTCTATTCCCATGTTAGCAAAGGCTTTCTTAGCAAGTTTAACTATATCAGAATTTTTATCTGTGTTTAATGGAGTGTACACTCTATTAACATCTATTTCGATTTCAGCACCAAATTCTTCAGCAGCCTTTTTAAATGTTTCTACCATATGGTTAGTTTGAACATCTAATTTTTCTTCATTTAAACTTCTAGCTTCAGCTAATATATCTAATTCTTTCATAACTATGTTTGTTGCTGTTCCACCATTAACTATACCTACGTTTGCAGTAGTTTCTTTGTCTATTCTCAATAAGTTCATGTTTTCTATCGCTCTAGCTGCTACCATTATTGCACTTATTCCTGCTTCTGGCTCAATACCTGCATGAGCTGCTTTTCCTGTTATTTTCACCTTTATAACATCTTGTGCTGGAGCCTCTATTACTATTTCACCTGGTGAACCACCACTATCTAATACAAATGCATAGTCTGAGTTTATTTTAGAGTAGTCTAAGTTTTTAGCCCCTACCATTCCACACTCTTCACACATAGAGAATACAACTTGTATATCTGTGTGATCTACGTTGTTTTCTTTAACTGTTCTTATAGCTTCTAATATAGCTGCTATACCAGCCTTGTCGTCAGATCCTAATATAGTAGTTCCATCAGTTCTTATTATTCCCTTTTCTTCATCTACTATCGGTTTTATTCCTAAGCCTGGAACAACTGTATCCATATGTGAGCTAAATAATAACTTTTTACCTTCTTTGTTTCCTTTTAATGTAGCTATTATGTTTCCTGTTTCTCCATTTGCCTTTTCCCCTGCATTGTCTATTTCAACGGAGAACCCTATCTCTTCTAGCTTTTTAACTAATACTTTTGCTACTTCTGCTTCCTTAAGTGACAAACTGTCTATTTGTACTAATTCAAGGAATTCATCTAATATTCTTTGTTCATTTATCATAATAACCTTCTCCTTTAGAATAGCTTTGACTTCAATTATATTCTAATTTATTATAATAACATTATCAATAGCAAAAGCCATTAAATTTCTATCACTTCACTATTCTTCTATATCTAGAATCTATAAAACACAACCAATAGCCTAAACTATTACTTCTATTATCACAAGATTGGAAAGTATTAAATCCTGTGCTACCCCTATCAGGCTGGTCATCACGGCTTCCAGGAACTGCATATATATAATTCTTTCTCTTGTTATATTCATCGTACTGTACCCCAAATAAGTAGTGTCTATACTTGTAAGAGTTCATTACGGCATCACTATACATAGTATAGTTTAGCGTGTTTACATATCCTAGATAAGGCATTACGCATCCGCATAATGTGGTAGGATTAACCTCTATCTTCCACCATCTTGTATCCTCTATATAGTCACATACAAAAGGCTTTACCTCTTTGAAGTTTTTAAGTCCTTTTTTTATCTGTCTCGGCATAAGTAATGATCCTGTCTGTTTTTGAGCTGTATTTGGCTTGTTATTAGTTTTTGGTTTGTTATTAGTTCTTCGTGGCTGAATATTATCATTTTGAGGTTGCTTTGGATTTTTAATATTATATTCTTCTATTTTCTCATAGTTATCTATTTCTTTATAATCAGTTGTATCATTATAATCATCTACTTCTTCAGTACCGTCTGTGTTATCATAATAATCTATTGATTCGTTGTCTGTGTCTTCTATATAATCCATTTCTTCATAAAACCCGTCTAGATTGTCTATGTCATTATCTACATCATCTTCACTGTCTATGTCATCCATATTATCTATTTCATCTACCTCATCAGTTTCTATATACTCTATTTCTTCATACTCTTCGTACTCTTCGTACTCTTCAAATTCGTCTAAACCTTCTTCTAAATCATCTTCTTCTGCCATAAGTAATATTTCTTCATAGTTGTCAATCTTGCTTCCCTTAAATCCTATCAGTGGTACCGTTCTTTCGTATAAAAGAGCTATTCCCTTTATATCAGAGTTATCTTCTCCTAAATCTAATATAAACTCTCCTTTTCCCTGCTCACTTAATACTATTTTCCCTAAATCTATTGTTTCATAATCACTTCTTATTGCTACTACTTTATATCCATCTTTCATGTATTTAAGATTTTCTACATACAATGCTACTACAGATTTTTCATCATTTACTTCGACTTTTGCAAAGGCTTTAGGTAATACGCGTTCTTTATATCTAAAGTTTGCATCTTTAGATTCAAGTATTATATAATCTCTCTTGAATTTTCTTTTAGAGCCCACTCTAATCCCCCCTTAACACAAGTTCTCTAAACATTATATGTGTCGGTGAAATAAAATATTCCTTGATAAATATAGATATAATAGCTGAACAGATGATGTTCGAATTAGGCTTTCCTCCAGGCAGTCAAGCTGCAATGTCGGTGCAGCCTAATATCTTCACATCATCTGTTCATAAACCATATCTAATATTCTTATCTGCGTCATTTGGTGTTTTTTTATCGAGGGGGATTGTATAGCTAGCTTCCAGGCAGTCAAGCTGCAATGTCGGTGCAGCCTAATATCTTCACATCATCTGTTCATAAACCATATCTAATATTCTTATCTGCGTCATTTGGTGTTTTTTTATCGAGGTGGGTTGTAGAGCTGGTTTCCAAGCAGACAAGCTGCAATGTCAGTACGACTTATATTTTCACCTACCCTCGCTGGATTATGCTGCTCAATTTGTCTGCGTCATTTCGATAAAATTAAAACGGCATGGGTTTGGTTTATGCCAACACATGCCGTTTTGATTTTTCATTTATTTTCTATTTTGGTATTCTGTTACTTTATTAGCTAGGTTTGCAAACTCTTCTATGCTAAGAGTTTCTCCTCTTCTTTTTTCATCAATGTTGGCTTCTTGTAGTACTTCTCTTATTTCATCTTTGTTTAAAAATCCTAATCCACCTAAAGAATTAAGTAGAGTCTTTCTTCTTTGACCAAATGATGCTTTTACTGTTTTAAAGAATATTTCTTCATTATCTACTTTATATTTTTTCTCTTCTCTTACATGAAGGCCTATAACTGTTGAATCTACGTTTGGCTGTGGTACAAACATATGTCTTGGAGCTTTTGCAACTATTTCAGTTTCACAATAGTATTGTACAGCTATAGATAGTGCCCCATAATCTTTTGAACCAGGTAAGGCATTCATCCTATCAGCTACTTCTTTTTGAACCATAACTACTATATCTGTAACTGGAATGTCTTCTTCTAAAAATTTCATAACTATGGGTGTAGTTATGTAGTATGGAAGATTTGCTATTAATTTTACTGGTCCTCCATTTAATTTTTCTTTTACTAGCTCTTGTATATCAACTTTTAAAATATCTTTATTTATTACTTCTACATTATCGAATTCCTCTAAAGTTTCCTTCAATATCGGTATTAGACTTTTGTCTATTTCTATTGCAACTACCTTTTTTGCCGTCTTACCCATTTCACGAGTAAGCGTCCCTATCCCTGGTCCTACTTCTATTATGTTGTCTTCCTCTGAAACCCTAGCTCCAGATAATATTTTATCTATTACATTATCATCTATTAGAAAATTTTGTCCCAAAGACTTTGAAAACTTGAAGTTATGTTTTTGCACTACTTCTTTTGTTGCTTTATGGGAAGAAAGTCTATCCATATATGTATCTCCTTCATCTATTTAAATTTTATTGTGCTAAATCTTATATGATTAACACCTTACATACTTATACTCTAGTTTTTTGCGTATCTATCTCTCTCTATACTAGTTTTATCATTTTAATTTATTTAGTCTATACTTTCTACTGCCTTTATAAACTCTTCTCTACTAACACCGTAGTTGTTTAGTCTATTTAAAAATTGTTTAGCATTTCCATATCCTATTCCTAGTATTTTTCCTAACTCATCACGTCTAATCGATGCGTCCTCATTTCCTATAAGTCCATTTCTTATTAAATCAACCTGTCCAAATTCTTCTCTTTTCTCAACACTTTCCGTTCTAACTTTGTTAAGAGCCGCAAGTATACTTTTGGGAGTAGCATTTTCTATACCTATGTCTCCATCTTTTTTTGCTTCCTCTCTAGGCAGAAATGCGTGTTTGCAACCTGGAACTTCTGCTGCTATCTTTTTTCTTATCTTCTCACCAGCAAAATCTGGGTCTGTAAAGATTATTACACCCCTTCTTTTTTGAGCCTCTTTTATACGTTCCATAACACCTTTAGGAAATCCAAATCCTCCCGTAGTTATCATTTCTGCATCTAGTGCTCTTTTTACTGCTGTTACGTCGTCTCTTCCTTCTACTACGATTATCTCTTTTATCATTATAATTTCACCTTTTATCTATTTAAATTGTTGTCATTCTCTATTATTAAAAAAATTCTGTTTTACTTACATCTTTATATTTTAAAGTTTTTAATGAATTTAATCAACCCATATATTAATCGATTGTCTTTATATAATAAACCTTTTTGTTGTGATATAATTTAACCATTATGACTAGAATCATAGCACTAAAATTTACAATTAAATAAAGTTATAAATAAAAGATAAGTATTACATAAAGA
Source organism: Asaccharospora irregularis DSM 2635 (assembly GCF_900129815.1). Taxonomy (GTDB): domain Bacteria; phylum Bacillota; class Clostridia; order Peptostreptococcales; family Peptostreptococcaceae; genus Asaccharospora; species Asaccharospora irregularis. The sequence continues at coordinate 17,856 of NZ_FQWX01000021.1, read as the reverse complement.
GGATGTGAATAACCTATATGAAAACTAGCTCTTTGATAAAGTTGTCTTTATTCGGAATGATTACTATTATTTTCAAAAGGAAAAAACCAATTCTAGGTACAATAATTCTTACAGATAAGTGTAACCTCTCTTGCAAACATTGTGCCGTAAATAATATTAATTCTATTATACACCCTTACTGTGAAATCAAAAGCGAGATGATAGAGCTATACAATCAAGGTATCCGTATTCTATTTTTTTGTGGCGGAGAAACTTTTCTGTGGGAAAGTGAAGGGAAAAATCTACGTGACCTTGTAAATGAAGCAAAAAAAATCGGTTTTCTAATTGTAAATATCGTTACAAATGGAACGTTACAAATTGATTTGCCTGAGGCAGACCTTATTCTACTTAGTTTGGATGGTGCCAAAGAAAACCACAATCTAATTCGCGGAGATACATATGACAAGATATTAGAAAATATAAGAAGCTCCCAATCATCTAATATATGCCTTTACATGGCAATAAATAAACTTAATAAAACAGATATTATTGATGTGTGTTCAGTAGCTAAAAATGAACCAAATATAAGAGCAGTTTCATTTAATTTTCACACTCCATACCCAGGTACAGAGCACCTTTCTCTTACTGTAGATGAAAAGCAGAAGTGCTGCGATACTATTAGCTCTCTTATTGACAAAGATTATCCTATTTTTAATTTAAGGAGTGCTTTTCCTTATATCGTTCACATTAAATTTCCTACACCTTGTCATCAATGTATTGTGATGGAAAATGGTAAACAATCAATCTGCGGTAGGTGTGTTGAAATTGAAGATCTATGTTCAAAATGCGGCTACTTTTTTGCTGCTGAATACTCACTCGTTTTTAAAGGAAATTTGAAAATTATTTTTGATATGCTATCAACTTACTTGAAATATATTTAGGGGGAACTATGATTTTAACTAACATTCTTACTACATGGCTTACAAGGTCTTTTAAGCCTTTTGAATTTACAAATAAATATACAAATGATTTAGATTTTGAAGCAATAAATGAGCTAGGGCTGTACGTGCATATTCCTTTTTGTAAAAGTATATGCTCTTTTTGCCCATACTGTAAGGAAATATACAATGAATCTACTGCCGCAAAGTACAAAGATGCTTTAATAAAGGAAATAGATTTAGTTGGCTCTAAATTAACTAATAAAGAAGATATTGATTATAAAAAGGAAATAACTAGCCTTTATTTTGGTGGTGGGTCTCCTGCTCTTATGGTCGATGATTTATCTGATATTATAAAAGCTCTTGAAAAATATTTTATCATAAAACAAGGTATAGGCGTAGAGCTTCACCCGACAGATATAAATGATGAGGTTTTACTGAAGCTTAAAAATGCAAGTGTTAATATGATAAGTATTGGAATACAGTCATTTGATGAGACTTGTCTGTCTTCTATTGGAAGAAAATCTACTGATTATAGTAAGATTTTTAAATCTATTAAAGCTGTTAATTTTGATGTGGTAGATATGGACTTGATTTTTGCTATTCCTGGGCAGAATGAGAATATTTTATTAGAGGATATTGAGAAAGCTTTCAGTAATGGGGCTACTCAAATATCTACTTACCCTTTTATTGATTTTACTTTTGCTAATAACCTTTATAAGCCATTATCTGAAAATACAAAGAAGGAAATGTTAAAATCTGTCTCTAAATACTGTAAAGATACTGATAGAGATAGAACTTCTGTGTGGACTTTTGCTAATCATAATACTGATAAATATTCTTCTGTTACAAGAGATAATTTCCTAGGTTTTGGAGTATCTGCTACTACTTTACTGAAAAATGAATTTAAAATTAATACTTTTTCTATTGATAAATATATAAATAGAGTGAATAACGGAGAGCTCCCGACTTCTCTTACTTTAGATTTTACATTAAGACAAAGGGCTTGTTATTATCTATTTTGGAATTCTTACTCTATGAAAATCAATTCTAGAAAATTCGAGAATTATTTTGGCAAATCTCTTAAAAGTATGTATGGGTTTGAATTATGTGTTGGTCAAATGCTCGGTCTACTTAAGTTTGATGATGGTGTTTATTATCTAACTGATAAGGGAGCATATTATTATCATTATGTGGAGCAGGCTTATACTACTGCTTATATTGATAAAATGTGGAATATTAGTATAAAACAAGCGTTTCCTGATAAAATCACTCTTTCTTGATAATTTTTTTGAGTTGGTCGCTCGGGCTGGCTATAGATAAACTTTGCTCCAGACAGTCAAGCTGCAATGTCGCTAAAGTTTATCTATACGCCATCCCTCGCTGGATAACTCGGCTAAACATTATCTGCGTCAGTTCGCAAAAAACATTTTTATTTGATAGGTTATTCCTTATTTAAGCAATCAAGTTGCACTGTCGGTATGACTTATATCTTTACCACCCCTCGCTGGGATGATACTAGTCATTCTTATCTGCGTATGCACGAGGAAAGAATTTCGCTTTTCCACACTTCAAGTTCCTCTACTATTTGCTCAGAACATTTATAATGTAAAAAATGGGTTCCTTCTAAAAATACTATTTTGCTATTTACTTTATCTCCTATAATATACTGATGGATCTCTTTCCAAGGTTTTATCTGTTTTAAAGTCCCTGTTGCTAATATAAATAGAACAGGGATATTAGGTGGATATGAAAGATTTCTAGCTTTTTCAAAGTTTTTAGTTATGTTTTTAAATTCATTAAGTACAGTTTTATTCGTACAACTTTCTAAAAACATTTCTTTTAAAAGTATTCTTTCTTCTTTTGTCCATGTAATCCCATTAATTTTAGGAATAAATGTATCGCCAAGTTTAGAAATAAGCTTCATTATACCAACTTTGCTCAAAAAATTTGTAACATGCCATGATACAACTGTCGCTTTCTCTACATTAACAAAATCATTTTGTTTTGGCACAGAAGAATCTATTCCAACAAAACTAGCAACATCATTTTTATATTTATTCAAATAATAAAGTGCATATACACCTGCTATAGAGTGTGCTATAAGTGTAAATTGCTTGCATCCTATCTGTCCTATAATACAATGTAATTCCTCTACTATATTTTCAATTGTTCTAGGTACTTGTGTACCTTCACTAAATCCATAGCCTAAAAACTCTATAGAAAAACAAGTATATTTTTCAGATAATAGCTTTGTTAAACCTCTATACTCCATGATTGGTGCTGAAACTCCACCTCCATGTAATAATACAATGACTTCTTCTCCCGATCCTATTTTTTGTACACAGATATTTTTATTGTTCACAGATATATATTGTAAATCGTTATATTTCTCATCTAATTTAACCGAAGTCCCCATGTTTATCCCCCTTAAATACTCTCCTTTTTTACTATATACTACCAAAATAATTATTATTGTAACATAGATATATTTTGTAACATCTTCTTGGTATCGTTTAGATTATTTAATATTAGCACTATCGATATTCTCATAATATTTGCTAGCAAATTTATTAGCTAGTGAAGTAATTTTATCATCAAATATATCGAGTCCTAACGACTTCATAACCTTTATAAATACATTTATTCTTTTTAAATAATCTTCATTTGATGTAGCTGATAACAATGGGTTAATCCAAAAATTCAACATCATAGCTACTATTTCAGCTGCCTGCTTTGTCTCTATTACATTTAAAGAACCATCCTCATTACCTTCAATTATAATATTTTCAATCTTTATAGCTCCTGTCTCAAATGTTGATTTAAAATATTTAATAAAATGTCTAGGATTTTTTAATAGTCCTTTTGTAACTGTATCTCTATGAATTTTTTCCTCATCTGAAAATAAATATAAAAATATATTATAAAGTTTTTCCTTCCCATTTTTAGATGAATTAATAAAATCTAAATCTTTATCATTTTCGTCTAGCTCAAAATCCCAAAGAGCATCAATAATTTCATCCTTGGACTTAAAGTGATGATATAATGCTCCCTTAGACAATCCTGTTTCATCCAGTATATTTTTTATAGTCATATTCTCATACCCAACATCCATCATTATTGTAGATGCTGTCTGTAAAATAAGATTTTTTGTTTTTTCTGCATCTTTACTTCTTCCCATAAATAACTCCTTTTTTTATTTTATAACAGTCTTAGCAAACCGACTCTCGGTTTGCTAAATTTTATCATGTTATTTCTTTCTTGTCAATTTTATAAAAATAATTTATACACAATTAAAAAGCCTACTAGAAATCATCTTTCTAGTAGGCTTTTTTAAGTTTCATTATATAATTATCTAAAATCAATTTATATAATTTAGCATCTTATTTTATTCCAAAAAATCTTTTAGCGTTTTCGTTTGTCACCCTGCAGACTTCTTCGTAAGATATTCCTTTTTCTTGGGCTATTCTATCAGCTACAAACTGTACTAGTGATGGATCGTTTCTTTTCCCTCTATGTGGCTCTGGTGCCATATATGGGGAGTCAGTTTCTATCAATAAATGTTCTAGAGGAATTTCTCTAACTACTTCTCTAGTTTTTTTATTGTTTTTGAAAGTTACTGTTCCCGGTATAGAAATATAACATCCCATCTTGATATATTCTTTAGCTAATTCTACGTTTCCACTATAACAGTGAAGAACACAGCCTATTTCTGAGCTTTTTGTGTTTTTTATTATATCAAAAGTGTCTCCATGTGCATCTCTGTCATGTATTATAATTGGTAGTTTTAATTCATTAGCTAATTCAATCTGCTTTTTAAACCACTCTTTTTGAACTTCTTTAGGGTAAGTGTCATAGTAGTAATCTAATCCAATTTCCCCTATCGCAACAACTTTTTCATTTTCCACTGCAAGCTTTCTTAGAGTATCTATAGATGTTTCATCTAGTTCACCAACATCATGAGGATGAACTCCAACTGCTGCATATATAAAGTCATACTTTTTAGCAAGCTCTATGCTAGTTATAGATGATTCTATGTCAGCTCCAGGGTTTACAACAAAATCTACCTGTTTTTCTCTTAGAGAATTTATTAATTCTTCTCTATCTTCTTCAAATCTTTCATCATTTAAATGAGCGTGTGAGTCAAATAACATTTTTTATCTCCTTAACGAACTTCGCATCCATCTTTAGCACCAGTTGCAAGTGGTAATACTAAATCGTCTCCATCATCTCCTGCTGCTAATACCATACCTTGGGATTCTACTCCTCTTAATTTTACAGGTTTTAAGTTGCAAACTACTATAACTTCTTTTCCTACTAAATCTTCTGGCTTATACCACTTAGCTATTCCAGATACTATTTGTCTTGTTTCTGGTCCAACTTTTATTTGTGATACTAATAATCTATCAGCTTTTGGATGTTTTTCACAACTTAATATCTTACCTACTCTTAGTTCTACTTTATCTACATCGTCTATAGTTATTTCTTCTTTGTGAGTTAAAGGTTCTTCTTTAACTTCTGGTCCTCCTGAGAATAATTCTTCCAATTCTGCTACCTCCTTGTCAATGTCTAATCTTGGGAATAAAGATTCTCCTTTGAATACTTTAGTATTTTCTCCTATAAGACCAAATTTACTTGTACTTTCCCAATTAGTTAAATTTTCTTGTCCTGCTATACCTATTTGTTCATATATTTTATTGGCTGTTGTATGCATTATAGGGTTTATCAGTGTTGCTACTATTCTTATAGATTCACATAAGTTGTATAAAACAGCATCCAATTCATCTTTTTTAGCTTCATCTTTAGCTAAAGCCCAAGGCATAGTTTCATCTATATATTTGTTAGTTCTTCTGATTAATCTCCAAGCATTTTCTAATGCTTCATGGAACTGCATTTTATCCATTTCTATTTCAAAGTTTTCTCTTGATTGTTTTGCCTGTGCTTTTAAGTCCGCATCAAATTTAGTTTCAACCTTAGGTATTGGTATTATTCCACCGTTATATTTTTCTACCATTGCAACAGTTCTACTTACTAAGTTCCCTAGATCATTTGCTAAGTCTGAGTTTATTCTTGTAACAAAGTTTCTATGAGTATAACTTCCGTCTTGTCCAAAAGCAAACTCTCTTAATAAGAAATATTTAAGTGCATCTATTCCATATCTTTCTATCATAGGCTCTGGATAAACTATATTTCCTTTTGACTTACTCATTTTATCGTTGGCAAATAATATCCATCCGTGTCCGTATACTTGCTTTGGAACTTCTAAGCCTAATGCCATAAGAAGTGCTGGCCATATTATAGTATGGAATCTCACTATTTCTTTACCCACTATTTGTACATTAGCTGGCCAATATTTTTTTAACTCTTCTTCATTTTCAGTCATATATCCTAAAGCTGTTATATAGTTACATAGTGCATCTACCCAAACATATATTACGTGTTTTTCATCGAAAGGAACTTTTATACCCCAGTCAAAAGTAGTTCTAGTTACGCATAAATCATCTAACCCTTTTTCTAAGAAGTTTGCAACCATTTCATTTTTTCTAGCTGCTGGGAAACAGAAACTATCATCCTTGAATAATTCCTTTAGTCTATCTTCATATTTAGATAATTTAAAGAAATAAGCTTCTTCTTTCGCTAGATATGTCTCTCTTCCACAGTCCGGGCATTTTTCCCCTTCTAATAACTGAGATTCAGTCCAGAAACTTTCACACGGAGTACAATATCTTCCTTCGTATGAACCCTTGTATATATCACCTTGTTCATATAACTTAGTAAATATTTTTTGTATTATAACCTTGTGTCTTTCTTCTGTAGTTCTTATAAAATCATCATATGATATATCCATAGTTTTCCATAAGTCTTTTATTCCTGATATCATTCCGTCTAAGTACTCTATTTCTGTTATGCCTTGTTCTATAGCTTTCTTTTGTATTTTCTCTCCATGTTCATCAGTACCTGTCAAGAACTTTACATCATATCCACAAAAACGTTTAAACCTTGCTATAGCATCTGCTGCAACTGTTGTATATGTGTGTCCTATATGAAGGTTTCCACTTGGATAGTATATCGGTGTTGTTACATAAAAACTTGGCTTGCTCATAATTGTTACCTCCTTGTATTTTTCCATGTATAAATTGGAATATTATATCGTTATATTAAAAAACTCGCCTCCTATGAATATACATAGGGGCGAGATTATATACGCGGTACCACCCTAATTTATCTATAATTTAATTATAGATATCTCAGTAGACTATAACGTGTCTAAACGTTTTATCCTTATACCTATAATTTTAGGTACTCAGATAAAAAGCTCCAAGGCCATCTTCAACAACTCATTTTACACTAGCTTTCACCTAACCTAGCTCTCTGTAGAAAAAATCATTATCTACTCTTCTCTTCTTAGCTTTCTATATATTTTTAATTAATATATGTATATATTATATACTATGTGTCTTTATATAATTAATATATCTTTAATATTATCTAAAACGTTATAATTTATACTTTAATTATATTATTTATCGTAATATTATTAGCTTCATTCTATAAAATTTATGTATTAATGTCAACTTATATTTTTATTTTTAACTTTTTATGCCATTATGTGAATAATAAATAACATATAAAAACTGATGCTATAACCCCCGCAATATGGCTTAACATGGCACAACTTAGGGTATGTCTTGTATTTTTTATTTTTAAACTTCCATAATATATAGCCATTGTATAAAAAACTGTTTCTGATGCACCTACTATAGTAGCCCCCATCTTCTCAATAATATTATCTATTCCTACTCTCTGTGCAAGTTCAGTATACATTCCAAGCGCTCCACTACCTGATAGAGGCTTTACTATTATCAGTCCTATTAATTCCCTAGGTATACTCATAAGTCTCGCTATTGGTGTAAACATCCACTCTAAAATTTTGATACCATTTCCAGTTTTAAATACACCTATAGCTAAAAATATACCTATTATATAGGGTAGTATAGCCCATGCTGCCTTTAATCCTTCCACTGCACCTCTTACAAAGCTGTCATATATATCTATGTTTTTACGCCTTCCATAAATTATTATATACAGTATTATTATAGGTACGAGTGCATTTGAAAATATGTCCAGCATTATTTATACCTCCCCTGAAGTAATTTACATGATAATATTGCTATTACCGTGGATACTGCCGTAGCAAATAATGTAGTTATAATTATCTCACTTGGATTAGTTGATCCCATATCCATCCTTACCTTTAACATTGTAAATGGCACCAATTGCACAGATGATATATTTATTACCAAGAACATAACCATATCATTTGTTGCTGTATCCTTTTTACGATTTAATGTCTGAAGTTCATTCATTGCCTTTAATCCAAATGCAGTTGCTCCGTTTCCTGCTCCTAACATATTTAGAGCCATATTCATAACAATATAAGCCATTGCTTTATGCCCCTTTGGTATGGATGGAAATAATTTTTTCATGATTGGATTTAACTTCTCCCCTATTTTCTCAATCAATCCTGAGTCCTTTGCTATATTCATTATACCCATCCATAAAGCCATCACTCCAGCTAAACTTATTGCAAACTCGACTCCCTTTGAAGTTTCATTTAATATAACCTTATTTAGCTCACCCAGGTTATTGGAAAGTAAACTTCCTATTATTCCTATCGATATCATATAAAACCATATTTTCCCTATGTAAATCTCCCCCTCCCTAAAATAATTTTATGTTAATTGGTATATACTTTATACTTGAAAGTTGTACTATATTGTGCTTTATTATAATAGTGGGAGTTCTTATAATTTTAGATTTTTAGTTAATAATAATTTATATTAAAAAGGAAACTTATTTATCAATAAATTTAAAATGAATATGATTTCCTATACGTTATAAAATAAATATTCAAGGAGATTAACAATGAGAAATTTGACACTTCTTACTGACCTATATCAACTTACTATGCTAAATGGCTACTTTGAAAAAAACATCCATGAAGATATAGTGGTGTTTGATATGTTCTTTAGAAAAAATGCATGCAATGGTGGATATACTATAGTTTGCGGGATAGATCAATTTGTCGACTATATAAATAATCTTCACTTCTCAGATGAAGATTTAGAGTATCTAAAAAGCTTAAACTTGTTTTCAGATAAATTCTTAGAATTTTTAAAAGACTTTAAGTTTACAGGCGACATTTATGCAGTTCCTGAAGGAACAGTTATGTTCCCTAACGAACCGATAGTTACTGTTAAAGCACCTTTATATCAGGCGCAACTCATAGAAACAGCTTTACTTACAATAGTAAACTTCCAATCACTTATAGCTTCAAAAGCATCTAGAGTATGTTTTGCTGCTCAAGGTGATCCAGTATTTGAATTTGGATTGAGACGTGCTCAAGGGCCAGATGCTGGTACATATGGTGCAAGAGCTGCTGTAATTGGTGGATGTTCTGCAACTGCCAATGTATTAGCCGGGAAAATGTTTGACATACCTGTAATAGGTACACACGCACACAGCTGGGTCCAAAAATTTGATACAGAACTAGAGGCATTCCAGGCTTATTCTGATATATATCCTGATAAATGCTTATTACTTGTAGATACTTACAATGTATTAGAAAGCGGTATACCTAATGCTATAAAAGTATTTGATGAAATATCCAAAAAAGGGTACAAACCTTTAGGTATAAGAATTGACTCTGGAGACTTAGAGTATCTGTCTAAGGAAGCAAAAAAAATATTAGATAAAGCAGGATATACAGATCTTCGAATTACAGCATCTAATGACCTTGATGAGTACACTATATCAAACCTAAAATCAGAAGGTGCAACTATAAACTCTTGGGGGGTAGGTACTAAACTAATTACATCGGCCGATTCACCGTCTCTTGGAGGTGTTTATAAGTTAGCTGCATCCTATAAAGGAGATATTTTAGAACCAAAAATAAAGGTTTCTGAAGATCCAGAAAAAATAAATAACCCAGGTTACAAAAAAGTTGTTAGAATATATAATGAAAACAATAAAGCAGAAGCAGATCTAATTATGCTTCACGACGAAAAAATAGACGACACTAATCCTCTAACTGTTTTCCATCAAACTTATACTTGGAAAACTAAAACTTTTAGAAAATATAAAATAAGAGAACTTCTTGAACCTTTATATTTAAACGGGGAATGTCAGTATAATAGGAGAAGTGTCCTAGAAATAAAAGATTACGTGAAGTCTGAATTAAACACTATTTGGACACAGTACAAAAGAATTTTAAATCCTCAGGTTTACAAAGTAGACTTATCTCAGAACCTTTGGGATTTAAAGAAAAATTTGATAGACTCTAAGAAGTTTTTATAATTTACTTGATTTTATAATAATTTTTATTTTAGTTAAGGGGGATTGAAATATGGATGTTACAGATTACAGAATAATAGAAATATTACAAAACGACGGAAGAATTTCTATGAAAGATTTAGGGAAAATAGTTGGACTAACTTCTCCTGCTGTTTCTGAAAGAGTTAAAAGATTGGAAGAAGCCAAAATTATAGAGGGTTACAAGGCAATTGTAAACCCTGATGCATTAGGAAGAGTCATAAAGGCTTTTATACATATATCTCTCCCAAGTAACAGTTATGATAGCTTTATTGAGGCAGCTCGTAAAGATCCAAGAATTGTGGAATGTCATCATATTACAGGAGATGATTGCTCTCTTTTAAAGGTAATCGTTAAAGATATGTATGAATTAGAAAATGTTATCGATACTATAAAGGAAATAGGATCTACAAAGACTTCTGTAATACTATCAACACCTATACAATCTAAGTCTATACTATAGTTAAAAGTATTATGATTTCCTTAAAATTTTAAAAAGCTGACTCTAGATTTAGAGCCAGCTTTTTTTTATGCGATTTCTTCTAATTTTACTTAATTTTATTTCTTAAATTTATATTTAATTTTTAAGGTAACGATACAAATAATTTGTCAGTATATACTCCATATACGTAGCTACAACACCCATATCTTCTTTTGGATTTAATAATTTTCTAGTTGCGACTATATCCGCATAACCTAGTATTATAACACCTATAACATCATCTTTTAATATATCAAATATACCAAATAACTCCTTTTTTTCTATGCTATTTTTTTTATAGAAACTCAAAAGTGTCATATGGTGTTTTACATATTTATATAAAAGTTCTGATACCTCTTTATCTAATTCAAGATTTGTACATAATCCTTTAACTATTTCAGCTCCTACATTCTCATGATTAGTAAAATGTACCCTACCCGTTTCATCTATTGTCTTGCTATCGTACTTTCCTATATCGTGTAAAAATACTCCTAGTTTTAGAATATGAAATTTCGTTATCTGTCCCGATACTGGAGTACTTAAATATTTTCTAATATGTGTATCTAAATGACCTGAAAATCCATTATCTAGACCTATAATATTCTCTAATTCCTCTAATGCTTTTAAAGAATGATCAAAACAGTTTAACACGTGATATTTACACTCACCGGCCGACTTCATATCCACTATTTTAGGAATTATTTTTTCTAATTCTCCATTTTTGTCTAAATCTTCTAATACTTTATATGTCTTTTCAGACGCTAAACTTTCTAATAGGATTTTTGTAACTTTCATAAAATCACCACCAAAATTTTTATCCTTTATAAATCTAGTACTTGTTTGTAAACTAAATCTTTCTTTAATTTTCTCTCTTTACATACTGCCTTTATTGCATCTTTTTTGCTCATGCCTTCTTCAATTAATGTTATTACGTATTCTCTTTCATTAAGATTTTCATATGTGCAATTTGATGTTTTTTCTCCCTTAAATCCTTCTACTATTAGCACAAACTCGCCTTTTACTTCTCTATCATCAAATATATTTATTACTGTATCAATATCCTGTCTTATTATCTCTTGATATTTCTTTGTAAGCTCTCTATTTACTGATATTTTCCTATTGCCTAAAATTTTTCTCATATCCTTTAATGTATCTTTTAATCTATGAGGAGATTCATAAAATATCATTGTTTTTGACTCTTCTTTTACATCCTCTAGCTGTCTTCTTCTTGTCTTTTTATCTCTATCTAAAAAACCTTCAAATACAAATTTATGTGTGTCTAATCCTGATCCGACTAGTGCCGTTACAAATGCAGTTGCTCCTGGCAAAACCTCTATCTCTATATCATTATCTATAGCTTGTCTTATTATATCTTCCCCTGGGTCTGATATTCCCGGCATTCCTGCATCACTTATCAAAGCTATATTTTCTCCGCTAATAAGTTTATCTATTAGATAACCGCCCTTTGAATCCTTATTATGTTCATGATAACTTGTCAGCGGTTTTGATATTTCAAAATGATTTAAAAGTTTTATACTATGTCTAGTATCCTCAGCAGCTATTAAATCTACTTCATTTAATATTCTCAATGTTCTGTATGTTATATCCTCTAAATTACCTATAGGTGTTGGACATATATATAATTTTCCACTCATCTAAATCTCTCCTATATCCTCGTTTGAATAAATATCTTTTAGTTCTTTTGTATACTCTCCATCTTCTCCGTATACATAAAGTGGATCCAAAATTTTTAACTCTGGTTTTCCATCCTTTACAAACTCTACTAATACTAAATTTGGTGCCTTTTTAGGCTTTGGATGTACAAATTGAATAACTTTTGGCTCTAACCTATACTTTCTTCCCAAAGTTATTATATCCACTAATCTTGTCGGTCTATGTATCATAAAGAATTTTCCTCTAGGCATAACTAGTCTAGATGCTGCTTTTATAACATCTTCTAGGTTACATTTTACTTCATGTCTTGATATAGCCTTTTTGTCGTTCGGATTTTTTATACCATCTGCATGCATATACGGAGGATTAGAAGTCACAACATGATAATTGTTTATTTCTAGTTCTTTGTCTACTGTTTTTATATCTGTGTTTATTATTTTTACTCTATCTTCTAAGCTGTTTAATTTTACCGAACGGGTAGCCATTTCATATACATCTTCCTGTATTTCTACTCCTACTATATTTTTTGCTTCACTCTTGCCTGCAATTAATATTGGTATTATCCCTGTTCCTGTTCCCAAATCGGCAACATTGGCTCCCTTTTTTACTTTAGCAAAGTTCGCTAAAAGAACTGCATCTACTCCAAAACAAAACCCGTTCTTGTCCTGTATTAATTTTAAGCCCTTTAGCTGTAAATCATCTATTCTCTCTGTCTCTTTTAATGGTATTTCCATAAGTGTCTCCTTTCAATATAGGCTTAGTTATTATCCCGAAAAAAGGTAGGAGAAACCCTACCTTTTTAGTATTCTTTAGTCTTCTTATTTTTTAGTCCTATTTTTTAGTCCTATTTTTTTAGTCCTCTAGTTTCTTTAGCTCTTTTAATGTATCTGGGTCTAATTCATGATCCTTGCAACCTGAACCACAACATCCTCCGCACTTCTTAGGCTCTTGAAGCACCTTTATATCCTCTTTTTCGCATATCTTTATAGTTTTATCATTAAATTCTACTTTAATTTGGCCTAATAGAGGGTTTATTTCTATTACTTTACCTTTTACCTCATCGACTTTTACCAATGCCCCTACTACTGGAAGTTGTTCTATTGCCTCGCTATATACATCGTGCTCATATTTCAAACAACAAAACAACCTTCCGCATATTCCCGATATTTTTGTTGGATTAAGTGATAAACTTTGGTCTTTTGCCATTTTTATAGATACTGGCTGGAAGTCTCCAAGCCACGATGAACAGCAAAGTCTTCTTCCACATGGTCCTAAACCACCTATAGATTTTGCCTCATCTCTAACTCCAATTTGTCTTAACTCTATTCTAGTTTTAAATATAGCTGCCAAGTCTTTTACCAGTTCTCTAAAGTCTATTCTTCCTTCTGCTGTAAAATAGAATATTAATTTATTTCTATCAAATGTGTATTCACAATCAATTAAAAACATAGTCAAATCATGTTCTTTTATTTTCTGCTGGCATATTTCAAAGGTTTCCTTAGCTTTTTCCTTATTTTCCAAATATACCTCAGTATCCTCTTTTGTAGCTATTCTAATTATTGGTTTTAGTGGTGATACTAACTTGCTTTCCTCTATTTCTTTGATTCCTACTACTACAGATCCATACTCTAGTCCTCTTGCAGTCTCTACTACTACGTCCATACCCTTCTCTATATTAAGGTCTGTCGGGTCAAAATAATATATTTTCCCTGCACTTTTAAATCTAACGCCTACTATATTTATCATTTAATCACCTCATATATATTCAAAGCCATAACCTGCATATTTGTATTAAAATTACAGTTACTTTTTATCCTTTTTTTCGTTTCTTCTATTATATCAATAATTTTAGACAATTGCGAATAGGTAATTTTATTGCTCATATTTTGTATAAATATTATTTTATCTATGTTTATTATCATATTTTTACCAAAACCTTCTTTTAGAAACATCATATCTCTAAAATAATTTAGCATCATATCCAATAGACTTATAATACTCGTTTTATACTTTTCTAAATCACTTGCTATATTTAAAACTTCCGACATATTCTTATCCATTATTATCTCAATATATTTCTGTATGTCTTCCCTAATAATTGAAAACTCAGCTGAATCAGACAACTCCAAGGCCTTTTCCATACTTCCCCTTGAAAATGTTGCCAGTAATGTTGCCCTTTGTTCATCGATTCCTTTAGTATTCATTAGGTATAACTTTAGGTCAGATTGGGATATAGGTGTGAATTTTATTGTTTCACATCTAGATTTTACTGTATCTAATAATCGTTCCTTATTGTTTGTTATAAGAATTATTATAGCGTATCTAGGTGGCTCCTCTAAAGTCTTTAAAAGTGTATTTTGGGCCTCCATAGTCATTTTTTCACTTTGATTAATTATATATATCTTATAATCTTTATGTGGTTTTATTATTATATCTGATTGTAGTTTTCTTATCTGAGCTATCTTTATGCTGTTTCCATCTGGATTTATACTTATGCAGTCTGGATTAACGTCTATACTTGTCCCTTTGAACAGTATTTTAGAGAATTCTTCTGCAAATTTCTTTTTCCCTATTCCGTCCATTCCCTCAAATATATATGCGTGGCTAATCTTATTGTTTTTTATGGAATTTGTCATATATTTCTTCGCAAATTCTTGTCCTATAATATTTTCAAAATACATATCTACCTCTCCATAGGTTCTATTATATTTTTAACCAATTCATATACTTCCTCATGAATATCTTCTATGCTTCTCAGGTTATTATTTTTGACACAATTTATTTTCTTCCAATTATACTTGTCCACTATGTAAAGCGAATTGTCATATGATTTTTGTAAGTACTTCATGTCGCTTTCATGTATATCTTTCTTTTCGTCACCGGTAATCTTATTTTTTCTGTTCTCCATAAGCTTTTTACTAAATTCAATCGGCACATCTAAAAATATCACACAGTCTGGCTTAGGTATTTTATATAATTCGAATTCTTGATTTACTAACCAATCTAAGTACTCATCCCTGTCTTTTATATCCATTTTACATGCCTGATGCACCATATTAGATGTTGTATACCTATCAGCGATAACTATTCCACCTTCATTATAGAAATCCTCCCACTCGGTTTTAAAGGACGCATATCTATCTAGTGTAAAAAATGTAGATGCTATATATGGATCTACATCTGATGGGTTTTTGCCGAAATCCCCTCTCAGATACATTTTTACTAGTGCAGATGATTGTGATTTATAATTAGGATACTCTACTTGTCTTATATTATATCCCTCTTCTAATAGTCTATCGTATAATCTTTTTGTCTGAGTTGCTTTTCCACTTGCATCTGAGCCACTCTCTATAATTATTAACTTGCCTTTCATTTTATATCCTCCAATGATATTACTTTCATATAAATAAATTCAAAATAATATATGCTTTATTTTACACATACAGTATTTTAATAGTATCATAAAATCCATTCTCATAGAATGTAAAATTTCTTATATAATATAATCTTGGTCTATAATTATAATAGGACCTGTATAAACTCTAAATTTCTATCTTTTATTCCACTTATATTCATTCCTTTTTTATTACATAACAATATATAATCAATCACTTCTTTTGTAATTACTTCCCCTGGTGATAATAAACTTATCCCTGGTGGATATGGGATTATGTACTCGCCGCATATTTTATCTACGCTATCCTGTATTCTTATGTTTATCTTTTCTATATAAAATGCTTCTCTTGGAGTTAATTTTTTTATTGGAATGGCAGTGGGATATTCTATAAATTCTATAGCATCTTTATTTTTAATATTTTTTTCTATATCATTTAACGCCATTTCTAAACTAATGAAATCATCAGTTTGATTGGCTATTGTGCATATTAGTAAAACCCCATAGTAGTTGGATAGCTCAACTTGTATATTATAATTTTCTCTAAGAAGTTTTTCCATATAATATCCTGTTATCCCTAAATTCTTTAAAGATATAAATATTTTTGTTGAATCATCTAAATCATATACCTCTATACATTTATTATGATTAATATTTTCTTTGAATGTATCTATGTTTTTTAGGAGATTTTCCATAAGACTTTTACCATATTTATCATATATATCTACAGCTATCTCTAAAGAAGACAATAGTATATAAGATGGACTTGATGATTCTATCATACTTAGCATATTAGTAAGCTTATTTTTATCTACTAAATCTCCCTGCATATGAATCATAGATGATTGGGTAAAAGATGGAAGTGTTTTGTGTGTACTCTGTACGATTATATCCGCTCCACACTCAATAGCTGTATCAGGTAACCTATCACTTAAACCTAAATGTGCTCCATGTGCCTCATCAACAATTACAACTATTCCATTATTATGGGCATACTCACATATATCTTTTAGATCATAGGTCATTCCATAATATGTAGGGTATGTTATAACTATAGCTTTAGCATCTAAATTTTTATCTATAGCATTTTTTACTTTTAAAGGGTCTAACCCACATAGTATACTTGTTTTTTTGCATATAATAGGTTTCACATATACCGGTTCTATATTTCCTAATATACAAGAGTTTATTACTGACTGATGGCAGTCTCTATTAACTATAATCTTGTCTCCTGGATTACATACTGACATTATAGCCGATTGTATACCACAAGTGCTTCCATTTACTAAATAATATGTGTTTTTAGATTTAAATACCTTTGCAGCTCTCTCTTGGGATTTCTTTATTATTCCATCAGGAGAATGTAGATTATCTGTTCCAGGTATTTCTGTGATATCCATTTTGTAAATTTCTTTTAATATATCCTCATAACCTAGTTGATTATAAATCTTACCTGATTTATGTCCAGGCATATGAAACGATATTAAATCACTTTCTAAAATTCCTTTTAACTCGTCTACAATAAATTTTTTCATATACTCCTCCCCATTATAAATATATAACCATAGTAAAAATAATTTAATCTAAATTTTTAATAATATTTTATCTATATGATATATGTTATAAAAGCCGCTGATTAGAAAATAATTATCAACGGCTTTTATAGTTTAATATTCTATTTTCTATCATCTGACATTAAGCTTGGAATTAGATAGATACCAGCTAAACCAACAATTGAATATATAACTCTACTTATAAGTTGGTATGTACCACCAAATATACTTCCTAATAAATCTATTCCAAATATTCCTATACCACCCCAGTTAAGGGCTCCTATTATAGCTAGTATTAATGCAAATTTTCTCATATACATCTCTCCTTGGTTTAAGATATCCTTAGTTTAACCAAGTTTTTAAAAAATATAAAAAAGATTACGTGGCTACGTCCTACTCTCCCAGGCAGTTGCCCACCAAGTACCATCAGCGCTAAAGAGCTTAACTTCTGTGTTCGGAATGGGA
>NZ_FQWX01000072.1 GCF_900129815.1 Asaccharospora irregularis DSM 2635 | reverse complement strand
ATGAATAATTAATTCAAACTTACAAATATTATTATTAAATTACATTGCTATAGAGGAGCGAAATTACTCTAAAGCACAAATCAATTTACACTCTCCTAATTTTAGTATGTATTTAAAACTGATGAAATTGCGGATACTCCTACCACAATATAAAAGACTATCATTACTATTGCTAATATAAACCATGCTAATCCTGCCTTGTTCCATGTTTTTTGTACCGCCATAAATGTCTCTACATCTTTGTAATTTCCCTTTTCCCAAGCCCATTGATTTCCTTTTGCACCACAAACAAACATCCAGATTATATTGAAAAATGGTATTAAGCATAACAATGCTATATAGCAATTATTACCTATTCCCCACAATATATTGAACATAAAAGCTCCCCAGTTCCATTTTTTTATTTCATGCGGAACTCCGTAGTTTGAAAAATCTCTTCCATCTTCCATTAATTCTCCTCCTAAATAATTAAATTTAAATATATCTCTCATTAATTATAACATTATGCTTATAACTATCTATACTAAATCTTCAGTTTAAATATTATTAAAACATTATTTTAGAATTAATATTTATAACAAAAAATAATAACTCCAAAAAAGTCAAACCCAATCTATCTATTTAATTTTCCCTATTTTGCTCATAGTTCCATCTGGATAATAAGTATATATTTCATAATTTTTCTTATCAACCAATATGTTATAATCTAAAGTCACAAAATCTCCTTCATCTATATATGAATCTACTTGAAATATATAATAATCATTTTTCAAATCATCATATAATACATAATTGTCATCAGCGCTATAAACATAATCTATCTCATCTCTTGATTCTCCTAATACTCGATAGATACCATTTATTATATCATCTATGGATTTATCACTCGACTGTACCTCTACCTTCTCACCTGTTAAATATCCCAGTAATTCCTCACAGCGTGTTCTTGTAATCGCCCCTAAATTTTGGTTTACATGTATGTATGTTCCTATTTTCTTCATTTCTTTTTCTTTTCTTTCTTTTTCCTTT
This sequence comes from Asaccharospora irregularis DSM 2635, assembly GCF_900129815.1. GTDB lineage: Bacteria > Bacillota > Clostridia > Peptostreptococcales > Peptostreptococcaceae > Asaccharospora > Asaccharospora irregularis. Next base: position 579 of record NZ_FQWX01000072.1, on the reverse strand, counting down.
ATCCATGCCAGTTGCTCTTGTTTTATATCTCTCATTTCATCCGCTGGTAAATACTTTTTCAAATCTTGATATATATCATTTAACACTTCATCATATTTCTGATATGTTTTTACCGAAATAGCTCCTAGTTCTGATGTTGGCAGATTTCCAACATCATACTCCCCTAATACTCTTGTATACTCTTCATGAATTTTTTCCATTCTATCTATGTATTGTTGTTTTTTAGCTAATATCTCATCTTCTAAATCCAATTTTTCATTGTCTTCAGATTCTTCACTGCCTTTAGCTTTTTCTTGACCCTCATTTGTATCTTGTACTGTACTATTAGCTGAAGTTATTTTTTCCTCTTGCGATGCATTACTATTAGATTTTTTTGCACATCCAAACATTGTAGCTAAACTCAAGGCTACGATTAAAATTCCCCATTTTTTACTCATACCTACCCTCACCCCTAAATAAATTTTTTATTATATAAAATATACCCTATAGAGCAAATCCTTTTATTATTTGGGCTCTTTGTCAAATAACGTTGATGAAGTCAATATTTAATTTTTAAAGGCAGCATCTAATACAGTTTTC
>NZ_FQWX01000036.1 GCF_900129815.1 Asaccharospora irregularis DSM 2635 | reverse complement strand
TTATCCTGTATTAGCATACCTTTCGGTATGTTATCCATGTGTATGAGGCAGGTTACCCACGCGTTACTCACCCGTCCGCCGCTCTCTTCCGAAGAAGATCGCTCGACTTGCATGTGTTAGGCACGCCGCCAGCGTTCATCCTGAGCCAGGATCAAACTCTCAAATAAAAGTTTTGTTTTCCTTGCTCAGACTAATCATTATCTGAATATCTGGCTTGGTTTGTGTTGTTTCAATTCTATAAATTAACCTACTGTTTAATTTTCAAAGTTCAAGTCTAGTGACTGAGTCACCATTTTTACAACTTCTTAAGTTTAACAAAGTTTTTATATGTTGTCAAGCTTTTTGTTGTTGTCTTTATTTTTTCTTTTTCTCGTTTGCCCTTTTCTTAAGGACAAGTAATACTATATCACCTTTAAAATATAAGGTCAATGCTTTTTTTCACTTTTTTATTTTATATGATTTTCACTTATTGCCTTTAATTCTTCTAAACTAAGTTCTACCAATCTGTTGAGCATCTCTTTCTTTTCTGATTTTTTTTCGTATTTTCTTATAATATCTTTTCTAACTTCACCTAAAACCCTCGTATACTCTTCATAACTTTCATCATATTTATCTTCTAATTCTTTTTTTATCTTCGATGATAGAGAAGGACTTTTACCTCCTGTTGATATACTAATCAATAAATCTCCTCTTTTTACATAGGATGGTGTTGTGAAATTAGACATTTCTATACTATCTACTACATTTACTAATTTAGAATTGTTTCTGCAATATAGCCCTATCTCTTTATTTATTTCTTTGTTATTTGTAGCAGCTACAACTATAAAACTGTCATTTATGTACTCTTCTTTATAGTTGTCCTTGACTAATTTCACTAAATTTCTATCTAGCTTATAGAATTCATCTATAAATTCTGGAGATATTACAGTTACATTGGTTTTAAAGTTTATGAAGTTTACACACTTTCTGTACCCAACTTCTCCTCCACCTATTATTACTACTCCCATGTCCTCTGTTTTTATATTAATTGGATAAATCATATTTAACAGTAACTCCCCTCATTATAGTAAAAATACAATCCACTTACTTTACCTAAATAGGTCCCCTAAAGTGATGGCTACTTTGGTATAAAAATTTCCCCTACCAAACGTAGCCATTTGTATTATAAATGATATTTTATTTCTTTAACATTTTTGCTATATCTTTTGCAAAGTAAGTTATTATTATATCTGCACCTGCTCTTTTTATTGACATTACAGATTCATATATAGCCTTTTCATCTAATAACCCTTCTTTAACTGCTAGCTTAAGCATAGAATATTCTCCACTAACGTTATAGGCTGCAAGTGGTAGATTAAAGTTATCCTTTACTCTTCTTATTACATCTAAATAAGATAAAGCCGGTTTTACCATTAGTATATCTGCACCTTCTAGCATATCAAGTTCAGCCTCTAAAACTGCCTCATTAACATTAGCTGGGTCCATTTGATATGTTTTTCTATCTCCAAATGATGGTGCTGAGTGGGCTGCTTCCCTAAATGGTCCATAGAAATTAGATGCATATTTTACACTATAAGCCATTATCCCAACAGTTTCTAGCCCATTTTCATCTAGAGCTTCTCTTATAGCTTCTATTCTACCATCCATCATATCTGAAGGTGCTACCATATCTGCTCCTGCCTTTGCGTGGCTTACTGATATTTTCGCCAAGTACTCTAAAGTCTGATCATTGTCTACATATCCTTCTTCTGTTAATATTCCACAATGGCCATGACTTGTATATTGACACATACAAACATCAGTTATTACATTCATATTAGGGTCTATTTCCTTTACTTTTCTAATAGCTTTTTGAACTATACCATTATCATTGAATGCCTCTGATCCACAACAATCCTTTTCGTCCGGAATACCAAACAGTAGTATATGCTCTATTCCTAATTCGTTTAATTCCTTAATTTCTTCTTCCAATCTATCTACAGATAAGTGATATACATCTGGTAAAGATTTAATCTCTTCTTTTATATTTTCTCCCTCTACAACAAATAGTGGGTAAATTAGATCTTCTATATTTACTTTAGTTTCCCTCACTAAATTTCTTATTGAGTTACTAGCTCTTAATCTTCTAGGTCTTCTTAACATACCATTTCCTCCAAATAATTCATAAATTTATATTAAATGCAGCCAATTAAAACTGCAGATTAGGCCAATTTAAATACAAAATATAAAATACTAATTACTAATTACTAGCAATCTCTTATAATCGTATCAACAACACCATTAACTGTGCATACATCCGACTCCTTATAACAACCGATACCCAAATCATTAATAGTATCTCCAGTTATAGGTCCTATAGATATTACTTTTATGCCTCCTAACAGATTTATATTTTCTCTACCAATTATCTCTATAAAATTTTTCACAGTAGAAGAACTTGTAAAGGTAATATAATCTATCTCTTTAGAATTTAATATATCTAAAATCTTTTCTTTTCTGTTAGTATCAACTACAGTTCTATATGTATGTACCTCTTTTACAGTACAAATTTCACTTAGTTTATTTACCAAATAGTCTCTTGCATTTTGAGCCCTTGGTATTAAAACTTTGTCTTCTTTATTTATCTTTTTCTCCAATTCTTCATATAAAGACTCTGCTACAAATCTCTTAGGAACTATATCAGCTATAATCCCTCTTTTTTTCAATTCATCTGAAGTAGAGGATCCCACTGCACATATTTTTAAATTAGATAATACTCTACAATCTAGTCCCATCTCACTTAATTTATCAAAAAATATATCTACACCATTTTTACTAGTTAAAATTAAATATGTATACTTAGATATTTCCTTAATTTCAGTCTCAAGAACTAGATTATTTTCTATTTTTTCTGTTTTTATAGTAGGAATCTCTATGGGATTTCCACCTAAGTCGTTGATTTTCTCTACTAAAATGCTGTTTTGAGTTCTAGATCTAGTGACAATTATATTTTTGCCAAATAAAGGTTTCTTTTCAAAGAAATTTAACTTCTCTCTTAATTCAACTACAGAGCCGACTACAATTAATGTTGGTGATTTTACATTTTCGTTTTTAGCTACTTCATATACATTCTCAAGATTTGTTGTTACCACTCGTTGGTTATGCCTAGTCGCCCAACTTATTAAAGCTACTGGTGTATTTTTGTCTTTTCCTTCTTTAATTAAGTTATTACTTATACTCTCTAAATTAGAAACACCCATTAAAAACACAAGTGTTCCTTTATTGTTAGCTAGTGCATTCCAATTAATTGTTTTGCTCTGATCATCCCTTAAATGCCCCGTTATTACATGAAATGAAGAAGCATGGTCTCTATGTGTTATAGGTATACCTGCATAGCACAACCCTCCTATAGCAGAGGTTATGCCGGGAATAACCTCAAAATCTATCCCCTCATTTACAAGTATCTCAGCCTCTTCTCCACCTCTACCAAATACATATGGATCTCCACCTTTTAACCTAGTAACTACTTTTCCTTCTTTAGCCTTGTCAGATATTATTTTATTTATATCTTCTTGGCTTAATACGTGGTTACTAGATTCTTTTCCTGCATATATAAATTCGCAATCAGGCTTAGCTTCCTTTAAATAATTGCTATTAGCTAATCTATCATAGACTATAACATCTGACTTTCTTATACACTCTAACCCCTTTAATGTGATTAATTTATAATCCCCGGGTCCCGCTCCTACTAAATAAACCTTACCTTCCATAGTTTTCATATTCCTCCAGTATAACCTTAGATAATTTAAGACCTAATTCTCTAGGGTTGTAAATATCTCCATCAATTGATTTTACAATTAAACGCTCACCATCTTCATCACCAAATAATCCAGTAAGTTTTATAGACTCTCCATCAATATTGCAGTATGCACCAATAGGTATGTGACAACTTCCCTCTATTCCCTCCAAGAAGGCTCTCTCTGCAGCAACCTGTAACTCAGTGTTTTCATCCCTAATAGAGTCTATTAACTTTTCTAGTTCTACATCATCTTTTCTTATCTCTATTGCCAATGCTCCTTGGGCTGGTGCCGGTATAACTACCTCTATTGGTAAATAACAACTTATCCTATGTTTTAAATTGGCCCTTAAAACTCCTGCTGCTGCCAAGACTATTCCATCTAAGTTTTCCTCTTCTATCTTTCTTATCCTGGTATCTATATTTCCTCTTATCGGAACTACGTTTAAATCAGGTCTGTATTTAAGTAACTGGAATTTTCTTCTCTTACTCCCTGTCCCAATTTTAGCTCCTTTTGGTAAATCTTCTAAGCTTTTATATTCTTTTTTTAATATCAAAACATCTCTTGGATCTTCTCTCTCAGGTATACTTGCAAACTTCAGTTCATCCGGCAAATACGACGGCATATCCTTCATACTGTGTACCGCCATATCTATTTCGCCTTCTATTAATTGTTTTTCTATTTCCTTTACAAATAAACCCTTGTCTCCTATTTTATCAAGGGAAATATGCTGAATTATATCTCCTTTTGTTTTTATAACCTTTACCTCAAAATCAATCTCTGGATATCTTTGTTTTAACACATCTATTACCCAGTTTGTTTGTATCAAGGCTAACTTACTTCCCCTTGTCCCAACTTTTATATTCATACTACTTCTCCTTTAGATATTATCTCTTAGCAAACCTCGCCTTCACTTTTTGCTAGTCTTTCTTTGTTTACTAATATTGTAGAGAAGTACGATATTTTATCCTCTAGATGTACATCTCTTAGATTCTCATATACGGCTTCATTATTTTGAGAAGAATTACTTACTAAAATAGAATAATCTAATAGATTATTTTTTTCTAATTTTTCTATTATCTTTTTAAAGTTCTTATAAACTTTCATCAGCACTATTGAACTATAATTCTCTAAAGCATAATCAATCTTTTCTTCGTCCATTGTACATGGTATTATTACCAAGGCTTCTCTGTCCATTACAAGTGGGAAATTATGATTTGATGCTATATTAGAAAATGAAGAAATACCAGGTATAGTCTCTATGTCTACACTTCCCATAAGTCTCTCCATTATATATACGTATGTGCTATAAATCATAGGATCTCCTAGAGTAACAAATCCTACATTTTTTCCTAACTTTACGTCATCAATTATTTCCTCTGATATTTTATTCCAAGCTACTATCTTTTCCCCACTATCAAAGTTCATTGGAAAATGTCTCGATTTTATCTCCAATGATTCAGGAAGATAATCTTTAACAATAGATAAAGCGAGACTATCCCCTCCTTTTTTTGATTCCGGAGTATATAAAATGTCTATCTTTTTTAATGTTTCTACTGCCTTAAGGGTTATTAAAGAACTATCTCCAGGTCCTGTACCTATTCCATAAAATTTTGCCATATCAAATTCTCTCCTCAATAATTAACTTGTTATCTCCAGTTCTTCATGAATTGTTTTGCAATCAAATGCATGATTTAAAAACTTTTCTTGTATTTTAGGGTTCTCTCCTAGTCCGCTCATATAAACTTTTACATTAAATCCCTCACTAGTTAATACACTCTTCCAAGAATCCTCATCATCACTAGCCATATCATTTATAGCATGATCACCTGCAACTAGCATAAAAGGCATTAAGTTTACTTTCTTTATATTGTCTTGTTTTAATCTTTTTATTACATTCTCTAGCTCTGGATACCCTTCAACAGTTCCTACATATGCATTTATCCCCGCATCTCTCATCATATATTCCAAAGTAGGGTATGCAGAATGTAGTTCATGTGATGTACCATGTCCCATAAATACTACAGTCTCGTCTTCTTCCATTTGTGGAATTTGGTGTCTTACTATTTCTACTGTTTCTTTGTAGTCATCTATATATTTTAAAAGAGGTCTACCAAGAACTATTTTTCTAAACTTATCTTTATAGCTATTAACTTGGTCTTTTAGCTTATTGTATTCTTCTCCACATATTATATGAAGTGTCTGTACTATTACCTCTTCATATCCTTCTTCAAAAATTCTATCTAGTGCTTGTATCGGATTTTCTATGCAAATATTGTCTCTTCTCTTTATTTTATTTATTATCATATTTGATGTATAAGCCCTAAAGAAATCATATTCTTTTAAACCTTCTTTTATTTTATTTTCACAAGCTTCAATTGTTTTTTTTCTTGTTTGTTCATAACTTGTACCAAAACTTACGACTAAAACGGCTTTTTTCATATCATTCTCCCTAATAAATTTATTGTATGTTTCATGTGTTACTTTTTTATATCAAACTCTCTAATTCATCTAAATCAGTTATTACTTTTGGGTAATTTAACTTTTCCCTAGCTATAATCACTATAGGTATATTTAGCTGCTCACATGCCGATACTTTTTCTAAAAATCCACCCTGTGCACCACTTTCTTTGGTGATTACTAAATCTATATTATAGTGTTCATAAGTTTCTTTATTCATTGATACGCTAAACGGACCTTTCATTGCTATTATATTATCTGCATTTAGTCCAAGCTTCTCACAGATTAATAAAACTTCGCTAGTTGGCAAAACTCTTGCCACTAAATTTTTGTTTTTTATCTTATCTACATATACATCTAAATTTTTACTTCCTGTCCCTATAAATATATTCTTGCCTTTGTTATTTGCAATCTCACAAGCTTCATCTATACTATTCACTATAAATTTATTTTCATAAGATATACCTTCAATCAAAGACTTTCTTTCATATCTTATGTATTTTATGCCGGTTAATTTTGCAGAACTAATAGCATTTTTAGATACTTCCACAGCATACGGATGAGTAGCATCTATTATAATACTTATAGATTTGGTTTTTATAAGGTTTATCATATCCTCTTGCCCTAATTTTCCTAACAAAACATCAGTTGTATGCTTTTTTGTAATAGTTTTTCCATACTCGGTTGTAACTGAAACAATATATGACAAATTAGGGTATTTATTTAACTTATCACAAATAGCTAAACTATCAGATGTCCCTCCTAAAACTAAAATCATACTGTGTATCCTCTAGGTGTTATAATTAAATCTTCATGTATAAACGTTGATTTATTCCCAACTATAACCATAGTAGTCATATCTACCCTATCAAAATCCATATTATCAAATGTGCAAATAAATTTTTCTTCGTTTTCTCTACCAGCATCCTTGACTATACCTACTGGAGTTTTTCCATCTTTGAACTCTGACATTATTTTAAACGCTTTGCTTAAGTGTTCACTTCTACCTTTACTTCTAGGATTATATAGGCAAATTACAAAGTCTGCATCGGCAGCTAGTTTTAACCTTTTTTCTATTACTTCCCATGGTGTAAGTAAGTCACTTAAACTTATATGACAAAAATCATGCATAATAGGCGCTCCAAGTATTGCTGCTGCTCCTATACTAGCAGTAACCCCTGGAACTATTTTTACCTCTACTTTTTGTTCTTCTTTAGATACTAATTCCAAAACAAGACCTGCCATTCCATAAATTCCTGCATCCCCACTACTTATTACAGCTACATTCTTCCCTGTTTTAGCTATTTTTACAGCTTCTGTGCATCTATCTATCTCCTGTCTCATTCCATTTTGAACTACTTCTTTATCTTTTATAAATTCATGTATCAAGTTTATATAAGTTTTGTATCCAACTATTACCTCTGAATTTTCTATAGCATTTATTGCTTCTAAAGTCATCATTTCCTTGCTTCCAGGTCCAATACCTATTACATATATCATAGTTTATCTCCTTATAAAACTCAAAATTATCTATATCTCAAACTATCTATGCCAATTAATCTTACCTATAGAAAAAGTTATTCCTCTGTACTTTCTTTTTTTTACTATTAAATTTCCACCACTTAGAATATATGCCACTGGTTCTGATACAGAAGATACTCCTACATTTTTTTTCACAAAATCAGACTTATCAAATAAATGCTCTACTTTTGATATTTCTTTAGAGCTTATTAGTTCAAAAGGCACAGATAGTTTTTCTGCTAAGTCATTTATCGCCTTCTCATCTTTTTTTATATCTATACTGCCGATTTTATTTATGGATTTTATGTCTATATTTTCTGTATCAAATAAATCTATTAATGATCTATATAGTAGCTGAGTGTCTGTTTCTTTTCTACATCCTATTCCTACAACTATATCCCTAGGTATTACTTTTATAAATTTTCTCATGTTAGCAATACTTGCATCTAAAGCTTCAATTTTATTTTTATTGCTTATAACAACTAGTGTTTTAAACTCTTCTATTTCAAATCTAGAGTTATCTAAAGAGTTTATAACTTTAAAGCCTCTTGTATCTACTTTGTAATCTCCGTCTATATACATTAGGACTTCTTTAGCATTTACCAAAAGAGAATTTACATTTTTAACATTTTCCCTAAAATCTTCGATATGTGCGTTTAATGTTTTTGCTATCATATCAAGTGAAGCTTTTTTATTTACATCTGTCGCAGTTGTTATTACAGGATTTGCCTCTATCATCTCACTTATATTTATGGTCATTTCATTTGCTCCACCTATATGACCACTAAGAAGACTTATAACATTTTGACCTCTATCATCCATAACTAAAATCGCGGGGTCTTCAAATTTATTTTTTATGTGTTTCGCTATAGATCTAACTACTATGCCTGTCGCCATTATAAAAATTATATAATCGTACTCTTTAAATGTATTTTTTACTATTTCATCTAAATTTTTATTTACTATATAAACCTTGCTATTTATTAAGTTCTTACTTATCCTGTATGCTAATTCTTGCCCGTTTTTAGTTATAGCAATTAGAGCTATTTTATCCTCTATACTCATGTTTAAAATCCTTATCGTATAATTTAGAGTTATTATACTCTTCTCCTAAGAATCTTCCTACCATTATTAGTGCTGTCTTGTTTATATTGTTTTTTCTAACTTTAGCAGCTATATCACTAAGTACTCCCTTTACAACTTTCTCATCTGTCCATGTGGCCTTATAAATTACTGATACAGGTGTGTTTTCTGGATAACCGCCTTCAATAAGCTTATCAACTACTTTTTCTATCTCTTGTACAGACAAAAATATTACCATTGAGGTTTGATGAGCTGCAAAAGACTCTATTGATTCCTTCTTAGGAACTGGAGTTCTTCCTTCCATTCTAGTTATAATTACACTTTGGGATATTTCAGGAACTGTGTATTCAACACCTAGGGATGATGCTGCTCCTAAAAAAGAACTTACTCCCGGTGTACAATCATAATCTATACCTAATTTATTTAAGTCCTCTACTTGTTCCCTTATTGATCCATATATTGAAAAATCTCCTGTTTGAAGTCTAACTACACACTTATTATTTTGTATTCCATTTTTCATAACATCTATTATTTCTTGCAAATCCATGTGAGCGCTATTATGTATTTCACAGCCCTCTTTGCAATACTCTAAAAGTTCTGGGTTTACTAAAGACCCTGCATATATAACTACATCTGCATTCTTTAGTAAGTTATATCCCTTTAACGTTATCAATTCTTTGTCTCCAGGCCCTGCCCCTACGAAATGTACTTTATTCAATTTAATTTCCCCCTCGCTCACATGATATTATATAAATTGGATTTAGAGGTTTAAAATATTCTCCACTTCCTAAGCTTTCCAACTTTGATACATTTAGTACACACACGTCTATATTCAAAAATCCACTTTCTCTTAGTAATCTTAAAGTCTTATTAAAGCTATCAACTATTATAAAGTTGGCTACAAGTTTTCCTCCTATATTTAAAAGAGACTTTGACCAATTTATAATTTCTTCAAGATTTTCCCCACTACCACCAATAAATATTGCGTCAAATCCTCCATCTAAATCTATTGGAGCATAGCCTTTTTTAACTTCTACATTTTTTAGCTTAAACTTATCTATGTTTTTATTTATTAAATCTATTGCCTCACTCTTAAATTCTATTGATGTGACTTCTAAGTTTGGATAGTGATATGCAGCCTCCACGCTTATAGTCCCAGTACCCGCTCCTATATCCAAAAATCTTTTTGCATTTATTAAGTCTAGTTTGTTTATAGATATAGCTCTGACTTCTTCTTTTGTAATAGGCACCTTCCCTGTTATAAACTCGCTATTTCTCATCTAATATCACCACTACATTCATATCAAATTTTTCTATCTTCAATATATCCTCTGGCCTTCCTACTGTTATTTTTTCATCTAAGTAAGATAGGTTTTCTCCAACAACAATAGTTTTATTTAGGTTTCTATTTATTATTTCTAAGCTTATCTCCTTAGGTCCTATTTTATCATCTGTTACCATACACACTTTTTTGTGAGAAAGTATATAATCAAAATCAGGTATTTTACCATGGCTGCTTGTTATATATAGGTCATTCATATCTATATATATTTTTGAGAATATATATTGTAACGAGCTTATACCAGACACTATGTTTAAATCTTTTTTATCAATATTTTGGGACAAATATCTGCCTATTCCATAGATAGAGGGGTCTCCTGAAGCAATTACAGATATTTGTTTTTCTTTGTTGGAGTTTATATATTCTAAAACTTCTTTTAAATTGGAGTTTAATTCAATTTTACTCCCTCTAAAATTCTTTATAGAATCTAAGTTTCTCTTTCCGCCTATTAGTACCTCTGATTTATATATTAGATTCTCTCCTATCTTTGTTGTATAATCTAAATTCCCAGGCCCCAACCCTATTATATTTATCATCTAAATTCCTCCACAAGTAAGTCTGCATTATTAGATTTACCTAACAAGGTTTTATCCATTGAAAAAATCATAACCTCTACATCTATTTTTCTTTTATCTTCATTTAAATGCTGGATAATTCTATCCCTACACTTATTACTTATTATATTAAATAAATCTTCATAACCATTTCTTATTATTATATCTACAGCTTCTTCTGCAGTTAAACACTTGCTTATCTCTTCTAAAATACTATAGGGAGCTTTCATTAGAGCAAGATTTGAAACCAAAATTTCACTCCTAGCATCTGCCACCCTACTATGAGTATTGAATATTCCGGCTGAAAGTTTTATAAATTTGCCTATATGACCTGCCATAAATATTTTTTTGTATCCCATTCTTTGAGCTTCTTTTATAATATATCCTATAAAATTACTAGTTCTCACTACATATTTTGTATCTAACTCTAGCTTTTCTTTTATGAATTGCTCTCCGTGATTTCCAGGTACTAAGATTATCTTATCCAACCCCTGTTCTTTTTTCATTTGAAGTTCTATGGATATGGACTTTTTCCATCCCTCATCACTCATCGGTTCTACTATACCTGTTGTACCTATAATAGATATCCCACCTACTATTCCTAGTTTTGGATTAAATGTCTTCTTAGCAATTTCCTCGCCTTGTGGTACAAATATCGTTATCTTCAAAACTTTGTTTTTTCCAAGGCTTTTTTCTATGTCTTGACCAATTACTTTTATTACCTCAGATTTTATCATCTTAACTGGAGTCGGATTTATTGCTGCTTGTCCTACCTCTACACTCAAACCTTTTTTGGTTACTATCCCTACTCCCTTTCCTCCACACAAGACAATACCTTCAGTATAATCTAAACTTTTTTCATTGTATGTATCTATAGTTACGAAACTATCTGTAACTTCTGCCCTTGCATAAATATCAATTCCATGTGTCGCATCTATATCGTCTCCACCATCTTTTTTGATTGAACACTCAACATACTTTTCACCTATATCTATGTTTTCAACTTTTAGGAATAGTGGGATTCCCTTTGGAGTATCTATATTTACTGTTTCTAGTTTCTTTTTGGTTAGTAACATATGAGACGCTGCCTTGGCCGCCCCCGCTGCACAGGATCCTGTTGTATATCCTCTTCTATACTTTTTACCATCTATATATACATATTCTTCCATAAACACTCCTAAATAGTATATAAAATGGCATTTATTATTGCTGCTGCTAAGTTGCTACCACCTTTTCTTCCCTTTGAAATTATATAGGGTATCTCTGTATTTTCTAACTCATATTTAGATTCTGATGCTCCCACAAATCCAACAGGTACACCTACTACTGCATCTACATCTAATTTACCTTCATGTTTCATCTCAATAACTTTATACAATGCAGTTGGTGCATTCCCAAGTACAAATATTTTCCTTCCGTCTTCTCTTGCAGCAATTTCAACCGCTGCCATAGATCTAGTAATAGACTTTTCTTTGGCTAATGATGCTGTTTCTTCATCTGCCACTAAGCATTTATATTTACATCCTAACATATCTAATCTCTTTTTGTTTATTCCACTTAATGCCATATTCGTGTCTGTATATATCGTAGCCTCATTTTTTAGAGCTTCTAATATAACATCAACTGCAGAATCAGAAATTTTTAAAATATCCAAATAATCAAAGTCCGCCGTAGTGTGTATTGCCCTTTTTATTATCTTTTCTTCTATTTCATCTTTAAATTTATAGTCTGGTCTAATTTCATCTATTATATCTTGAATTATCTCAAAGCTTCTTTCTTCTATCTTCATAGGATTTTTTATGTATTCCATCCTTTTCCCCCCTAATTCCACCATGTACAATATCAAGTGTATAAATGTTATTGTAAGCAAGGTTTATCTTTTTTTCTGTTAGCATTTCTATCAATCTTATGTCATTCATAAACTGGTCTATTAAAATTCCGACTACTGTACCGCTATGGGCGATATTCACTCCGTATGCTCCATATTGTTTAGATATCTCTATTATTTCTCTTAGGTACTGCTTTTTTACTATGCTTTCGTTGGCCAAACTACTCATTGTACATGCATTACCAACCATAGTTAAATCATTATTTTTTATCCCTTGTTCCAAAAGTCGAAAAGCTTCTTTTGTTATATCAGCATTTTTTAGTTTTAGTTCATTGTAATTTGAAATTTTTCTAAGCTCTATAGTGTCCAAGGTTCTATTAGGCTCTAACACCACTACTCTAGAGTTTGTTATATTGCCCAAATTCTTCTTTACTTTACCATTTAGTGGATTAAATACATTGCCCTCTTCTATAAATATGGAGTCCGTTGGTTCTATCTCAGCAGCTAGTACCGATATTTCTTCATTGGTTAGACTCTTGTCTATAAGACAAAGAGTCGCCTTTATAGTGGCCCCTATATCTGCTGTTGAACTTGCCATACCCTTTCCAATAGGTATGTTACTACATATATTAAGAGATATATTTTTTGTTTCCTTAACTGGTAAATTAAACTTTTCAAATACTTTTTCAATAGCTCGTCTAGATTTTTTTGGACCTATATCTATATTTTTTAACTTTTCCTCAACTTTCACTGTCGAGTACATATTTACAGCATATGAACATAGATATTCTTTATTTTCATCTAGTATCCCCTGGACAAACTCCCCGCATGAGGCTGGACATATTCCATAAGCTTTCATTTTAATTTCCCACAAGCTTTCTAAGGTTCTTTATTAAAAGTTCATTATATTCACGAGATTTTATGGCTACCCTTATAAACCTATCGTCTAAGCCTATAAAATTTGAAGCGTCCCTTATTAGTATAGAGCTCTCCTTAAATAATTTTTCTTTTAGTTGACCTGATGTTGTGTTGTGAAGTTTGATAAGTATAAAATTTGCGTCCGTTTCATATACACTTATATTTTTTATTTTTCTCAACTGATCTATCATATAATTTCTTTCTTCTATATAGTAATTTTTACTATCATGTATATATTTTTTATCCTTAAAAATATAGTTTGAAAGTGTGTCTGCAAAAGAGTTTACTGTCCAAGGTTCCTTATATCTATAAATACTATCTATGATTTTCTTATTACTTGTTACTCCATATCCTAACCTCAACCCTGGCATTCCAAAGAATTTTGTGACTGCTTTTAGTATAAATATGTTTTTATGTTCTTCTACGTAGCCAACCAAGCTATAGTCTTTTTCATGTTCTACAAACTCCATAAACGTCTCATCTATTATAAGTAGTTTGTTATTTTCTATCATCAACTTCATGAGAGGCTTTATATCTTGAACCTTCCCATTTGGGTTATTTGGATTACAAATAAATAGGCTCTCAAATTTATCTATATTTTTATTTATATTATCTAAGTCTATTGTAAAGTTGTTTTTTTCATCTAATTCTAAATTTATTATCTCTAATCCATTTAAATCTGCACTTCTCTTATACTCTGAGAATGTAGGATTTAAAATCGCAAGCTTTTTACCTATACTTTTCATCAACAAGTATATAATCTCTGTCGCTCCATTTCCTGGAATTATAAAGCTAGGATCTACACTTATATACTCCGAAATGTTGTTTCTTAGGCTCCAATAATTTATATCTGGGTATTTAGTGCAATTTTTTAACCCCTCTAGTATATAATCCTCTAGGTCATTTACTAATTTAGAGTTTATATTTGAACTAAAATCAACTATATCTTGTGGATTTTTCCCATACTTTTTTGCCATACTTTCCACATTAGCCCCGTGTCCTAAATCTTTCATCTAAGTCCTCCTCAGTTACAATATTACTATATATCCTAATGTAAACAATAATAGAGAAGTTATTGATGTGGCATACATTATTCTATTTGTCCTTTTTATATCTTCTGTCTCTATTTCTCTAGTTTTATCACCTATTGTAGGCTTATATACTGCCTTTCCAAAATAAATATTTGTACCTCCAAGCTGTATACCTAGTGCTCCTGCTACTGCTCCTTCTGAATAGGCACAGTTAGGGCTTTTATGGTTCTTTCTATCCCTGATTGAAATTTTCATGCAATTTTTATAATCGTATCCAACCAAAAGACTTCCTATAGTCATTAGAACTACCGAAATTCTCGCTGGTATATAATTTGCTATATCATCAATCTTTGCAGAAGCAAATCCTAAGTCTTTG
This sequence comes from Asaccharospora irregularis DSM 2635, assembly GCF_900129815.1. Classification (GTDB taxonomy): domain Bacteria; phylum Bacillota; class Clostridia; order Peptostreptococcales; family Peptostreptococcaceae; genus Asaccharospora; species Asaccharospora irregularis. Next base: position 7,461 of record NZ_FQWX01000036.1, on the reverse strand, counting down.
TATTTATCATTTTTGTACCCAACTGTGGAATCTAATGTGTTAACTGCCTTGTATGCCATAGCAAGAGGAGCTCCTCCTAAAAATGCATAAAACATAGGTGCAACTATTCCATCAACAGTATTCTCTGCGACTGTTTCTACTGTGGCTCTAATAATTTCTGCCTCACTTAAATTGGTTGTATCCCTTCCGACAATATAGGATAACTGTTTTCTAGACTTTTTTATATCCTTAGTTTTTAATACATTATATATTTTTATGGCCTCATCTTTTAGACATTTTGTAGCTAATGTAGTATAAATTATTATTGAATTCATAACCATAAAAGCTACTCTATTAAAGCTAAATACCTTCAAGATACAATAAGTTACAAGGTATGTGGTTCCTACAGTTATAATCCATAATATGAACCCTCCAAGCTTTAAAGCCTTGTCAGTTTTTGCTAGTTTTCTTATTTGCTTTTCAACTAATTTTATTAGACTTCCTATAAATCTAACAGGATGAGGAAAAGAGTACGGATCTCCAATTATTAAATCTAGTATATATCCTATATAAATAGATACTAGATAAATAGATACTATATTCATATTACTCCTTTCCCCTTTCCAAGAAGTTTACTAAACACTCTAAGTTATTAAAAAAGTGTGTGTGTAAATATGTAGCCAAAGTGTTTTCTTTGCTATAGCCGCCATCCCATTCATCTACCACTTTTCCTTCTCTTTCTTTTCTCATTGTATACGCACAATTTTCATCGCTTTCAAATACTGAGTGGTGAAATTCATGTCCCTTTATAATATCGCCCTTTTTGGATAAAATCGTGTCTTTCTTTGCAACTCCATAGCAATAGCCAAATCTTTTTAATGATGAAGTCATTCTACTCGTTCCTCTAAAGATACCAATCATATCATAATTTTTATCATCTGTATCTAAAAGCCTTTCTCCTAGATACATAAGTCCTCCACACTCTGCATATATCGGTATTTTTTTATTATGCGCCTCTAATATAGAGTTTCTCATGGATTTATTGTTGTGTAGGTTTTTAGCAAATATCTCCGGGAAACCTCCTCCAATATATATGTATTCACATTTTGGAACTTGACTGTCTTCTAATGGGCTGAAGTACTCAATATCTAAACCAAGCTGTTCTAAGAGTTCTATATTCTCTCTATAATAAAAGTTAAATGCTTTGTCGTATGCAACTGCTACTTTCTTTTTAAATACTCTATTAGTTTTTATAAACTCATCTAAATTAAAATCTGATTTTATATCTTCACTCTCTGATATTTCTATTATTCTATCTATATCTATATATTTCTCTATCTCACTCGCTAAATTATTAAATTTTTCGTTTAGGGAATCTAATTCCACACTCGGTATCAATCCTAAATGTCTAGAATCCAAGGAAAATTCACTATTTGGTGGAAAATACCCTAGCACCTCTACATCACAGTACTTTTCTACTGCACTCTTTATTATTTCATAATGCCTTTTTGTCTTTACATTATTTACTATCACACCTTTTATGTTTACATCTTTATCAATTTCCTTGTAACCTAGTACCATTGCTGCACTAGATGCAGCCATCGCTTTTCCATTTATAACTAATATAACTGGTGCTTTTAGTATTTTTGATGTATAAGAACTGGTGCAATCATCTAAATCTATCCCAAATCCATCATATAAACCCATTACTCCCTCTATAACAGATATGTCAGCATCACTTGAGGACTTATTGACTATATATTTTATTTTTTCATCATCTAACATATATGAATCTAAATTTCTTGAGTGCCTCCCAGTTATAAATGTATGATAAGACGGATCTATATAATCAGGGCCTACCTTGTACGACTGTACCTTCATTTTTCTTTTTGATAATGCTTGCATTATTCCAAGGGATATTGTCGTCTTTCCAACCCCGCTACTAGTCCCTGCTATCAAAATCTTTTTCATTAATTTCACCTAACCCATAATCTCATATATTTTTTCTATATCTAAATGTTCTCTTAGAAAATCTGCTAACTTATCGTATTCCTTGTCCTTAAACTCATCAAATGAGGCAACTTTACTTTCTAGTTTTTGTAATCCTCTGTTCTCTCTTACGTTGTTTAAAAGATGTCTAGTAAAATCTATATCATCAAATATGCCATGTATATAAGTCCCTAATACGTTGCCACCAGTATTTATACTTCCTTCTTCATAATCTACATTTTCATCTAATCTTTTAATTATTCTTCCTAGACTTTGAGTTTGATTTCCTATCCTACTAGTACCCATATGTATTTCATATCCTTTTACTACTTTTTTACCAAGGTTTTTCATATATCCTGGTAAGTCATCATTTATTTTGGCCTCTACCTGAGTTGTAGTTTTTCCCTTTTCAAAGGTAGTTTCTATATCCAAAAGACCTATTCCATCTATTTCTCCAATTTCTCCTTCTACATGATATGGATCTCTTAATTTTTTGCCTAACATTTGGTATCCGCCACATATTCCTATTACCAATTTCCCTCTTTTTTGCAGTTCTTTTATTTGGTTTTCTAATCCATTGTCTCTTATATACTTTAAATCATTTATTGTGCTCTTCGTTCCTGGCAGTATTACTATATCAGGATTCCCTATTGTTTCTCCGTAATCTACATATCTAACACTTACATCTTCTTGAGTCTCAAATATATCAAAGTCTGTAAAGTTAGACATATGAGGAAGTCTGACTATTTCTATATTTATATCATTTTTTTTCATTTTATTTTTAAATTTAGTAGTTACGCTGTCTTCATCTTCTATTTTTATATCTGTGTAAGGGACTACTCCTAAAACAGGTACCTTTATAATGTCTTCTAGCATTTTTACTCCATCTTCAAAAAGCTCTTTTTTCCCTCTAAATTTGTTTATTATTACTCCTTTGACCCTCTTTTTTTCGTGTTCTTCTAACAAAAGTATTGTCCCTGCTATAGAGGCAAACACCCCTCCTCGATCTATATCTCCCACTATTATTACTGGTGCATCTGCAATATCTGCCATACCCATATTAGCAATGTCTCTATCTTTTAGATTTATCTCTGCGGCACTTCCTGCCCCTTCCATTACTATTATATCGTGTTTACTGCTTAGGCTTTCAAATATATCCCTTAATGTATCTACTAACTCGCATTTATATTCATGGTAATTGGCTGATGACATCTCTTCTCTTACCTTCCCATTTACAATGACTTGACATTTATGATTTCCAGATGGTTTTAAAAGTATTGGATTCATCTCTACCGTAGGCTCTGTTTTTGCAGCTTCAGCTTGAAAAACTTGAGCTCGTCCCATCTCAAGTCCTTCTTTTGTTATAAAGGAGTTTAGAGCCATGTTTTGCGACTTAAATGGGGCAACACTATATCCATCTTGTTTAAATATCCTACATAATCCAGCTGCTAAAATACTTTTTCCCACATTAGAGGCCGTTCCTTGCAACATTATTTTTTTACTCATGACATTAGTCCTCCTAGTAAAAGTTTACTTAGTATTAAAAAAATCCCAACCCTTCATGAGCTGAGATTCTAATAATTTTGTCCATAATATTCAAATTTATATTAACCTACATATAAATTTCATAAAATATACAATAAATATCTTTCACCCCGAAGAATTCATCTTTAAATTAATATAGGCAGGTATCCTGGCTTAACTTCATCCTAGTCCTATTCCTTCCCGTCAAATAACAGTGGTTTTATTATAGTTTCGTCAGTTTTACAGTAGCGGGGGCTGCAAAGGCTTTTAACCTTTTTCCCTTTTAATATATTTTCATATCACCTATTTTAATCTAATATTCACTTTTTATGTTAATAAAACTCGTGTTGTTCATCATCGTCATCACAGTAAATCCATTGTCAATCTCTAAAATACTAACTGATGCGTTATCAATTTTAAAGTTCCAATGAAATTTGTAACTATTACCTATTAAATAGGCTATTATATTCCTTATAGTTCCTCCGTGTGAGCATATAAGTATATTTTTATCTTTATTAGAGATATTCTCATCTCTATCTTCAAGTACTATCTTGTCTACTTCTCTTTTTACTCTTTCATAAGTATCTATTAAACTTTCTCCATTTGGATATCTATATTCATATCCCTTTGATACCATCTTCTCAAACTCTCTCGGGTACTTGGATTTTATACTTCTAAAGTCCATACCCTCAAAGTCTCCAAAGTTTATTTCCTTTAAATTACTACTCTCTATTATATCTATTGATTTAGCTTTTGCCAAATCTTTTATTGTATCTTTTGTTCTAGAGGATGTCGTTGTATATATTTTATCTATAGTCATTTCATTTAAAAATTTTGTAAGATGTTGGATTTGTACTATCCCCTCTTTGCTCACAGAACTATCTATACTTCCAGATAATTTATTGTTTTTATTGTCATCTGTTAGTGCATGTCTAACTAATATTAATTTAATCATAAACTTCCTCCATGAGGTAAACCACACTGTGTAAATAACTAACTACCTAGGTTGTATTTAAATAAGGCTTACCAAATAAATATATACTAAATAAACTAACTCTGAAAGTTCTGCGTTACAACCTAGAATATCTCCCGTTATTCCATCAATTTTTTTATATGATATTTGTTTTACTAATTTTGCAAATAACATTACTACTATGGTAGAGCTTATAACCTTTATAATTTCTATGTATGAAGCAAAAAATATTAATTTTCCTACTAATAAAACTATCGCCGCACTGTATATTGTCGCTATAATAAGCATTCCTAAAGTACCGTGCCCTATAAACAGATTACCCATTCCTCTTTCCCTAGGGCTTACTGTTTTGTATGTCAATACCATTAAGCCTAACCTTGCATAAACTGGCATAAACACTATAGTCCACATTAGATTATTATTTATTAGATTATATATAAATCCTATTTTAAGTAAAATCAAAAATAGGATTGCTAAAAGTGAGTTTATTCCCAGCCTTGAGTCTTTCATTATTTCCAACATTTTTTCTTTATCTCTATAGCTGTATAAAGCATCAAATGTATCACCTAATCCATCAATATGAATTCCACCTGTAAGTATTACATGAATTAAAGTAATAATAATTGCAGTTAAAAAAGGGTCAAAAACTAATATAGATACTTTTCCCACTAAAAAAATTATTACCCCTAAAATAAATCCGACAAGTGGAAAATAGGCTATTGTCTTATGAAATTCCTCATCAAAACCAAGGTCTATATTTATAGGTATTCTAGTCAAAAACTGCAGTATTAAAATAAATCTCTTTATATGTTTCTTCATATGTTTACCCCTTTATCTTCATAGGTATTCCACTTACTACAAAGTAGACTTCATCACTACTTAATGCTATTTGTTGATTTATTCTTCCTGCAATGTCAGAGTACACTCTACTAAGCTTGTTTGCTGGAACAATTCCCATTCCTAGTTCATTTGTTACCAAGACAAAGTATAAATCCGTCTTTTTTATTTCTTCTATTAGATTATTTACCTGACTTTTTATATAAAGTTCTAACTCGTTTATTTCTTCTTGATTAGCTTTATCTATATCTACATCATAATTAAACATCAGGTTATTTACGAGTAGAGTTACACAATCTAATATAACAGTTTGATGTTTTATTGATATATCATTAATGATTTTATAAATATCTCTATAAATTTCATATGTATTCCAATTCTTTGGTCTAACCTCTTGATGCTTTTTCACTCTGTTTTTCATTTCATCATCAAACGCTATTGATGTTGCTATATATGCTGTGGAGTTATTTCTATCCCTACAAAGATTTTCTGCAAAATTACTCTTTCCAGACCTAGCTCCTCCTGTAACCAAGATAATTCTGCTCATATTAATTCTCCTTCTTTTCCTGTTTACTATTATCTACCCATATCAATTTCGTCAAAAGTTGCCATATTCTTATAAGTATAATTTGATGCTTCTATTATATTGAACGCTAGAGCTGCACCGCTACCTTCTCCTAGCCTCATATCCATATTTAAAATAGGGCTTAATTTTAAAATTTCTAATGCTTTCTGAGTACCCTGTTCAGCAGACATATGAGATGCAATCATATATTCCTTGCACTTAGGGTTTATCTTGTATGCTATAAGTGCAGCTGCATAAGATATAAATCCATCTATAACAACAGGTATTCTATTTGCACTACATCCCAAAATCACACCCGCCATAGCTCCTATCTCAAAGCCTCCGACTTTAGCCAACACATCTATTCCATCTGTAGGATTTGGATTATTTAATTCTATAGCTCTTTTTATTACTTGTGCTTTATGTTCTAGTCTCTCTTTTTTTAGACCCGCTCCTATTCCTGTTATCTCTTCTGGTTTGCAACCACAAATAACAGATACTATGGCAGTACTTGGAGTTGTATTTGCTATTCCCATTTCCCCAATACCTATAATTTTGTAGTCTTTCTTTATACATTCTTCGGATACCTCTATCCCTATTTCTAAAGATCTTATAGCTTCTTCTCTACTCATAGCTGGGCCCTTTGCCATATTAGAAGTTCCTTTTCTTATCTTATAGTCTAAAACACCTTCTAATCTTTTATCACAATTTATTCCCACATCTACAGCTACTACATCAGCGCCTACAAATTTACTTATCACCCCTACCCCACAAAGACCCTTTGTAAAGTTAGGAAATTGAAGTACAGTTATATCTTGTGGATCTGGGGCTACTCCTTCTTCATAAACTCCATGATCTCCAGCAAATGCTATTATAACTTTTTTTGATGTGTCAAATTCTTTTTGCTCATATATTCCTGCTAATTGCATACAAATATCTTCCATCTTTCCCAAGCTACCCTTTGGTTTTATTAATCTGTCCAACCTCTTTTTAGCCTTCTCCATAGAAGATTTATCTAAAGGATATATATTCCTAGAGATATTTTCTAATAAACTCATTTCTTTCCCCTCTCAATCTATATAAATAGAAATATACTAAAATTTTGTTTTATCTTTATACTCACAATTACTATTATATATGTAATTGTCTATCTATTTCAAATTATTATATATTTTATCGAAAAAAAAAGAATCTTTGTTTAGATTCCCTTGTTTAGATATTATAATTTTCTTATACGCAAAAAAGACTACGTGGCTACGTCCTACTCTCCCAGGCAGTTGCCCACCAAGTACCATCAGCGCTAAAGAGCTTAACTTCTGTGTTCGGAATGGGAACAGGTGTATCCTCTTTGCTATAATAACCACATAATCTTTTATAAAAAGAATTAATTATTTAATTTTATAAACTATATAACTAAATATTAACACTTTCAAAACTGTATATATAAGTGAATGAATCATATATTGGTCAAGTCCTCGATCTATTAGTATCAATAAGCTAAATACATTGCTGCACTTACACCTTTGACCTATCAACCAGGTAGTCTTCCTGGGATCTTAACCTTACGGTGGGAAATCTTATCTTGAAGTTGGCT
>NZ_FQWX01000034.1 GCF_900129815.1 Asaccharospora irregularis DSM 2635 | reverse complement strand
CATTCCGAACACAGAAGTTAAGCTCTTTAGCGCTGATGGTACTTGGTGGGCAACTGCCTGGGAGAGTAGGACGTAGCCACGTAATCTTTTTTTATTTATAATAATATACAATTAAAGGAATCCAAATAAGGGTTCCTTTTTGAGTATTGACTTAAAAATTTCATTTTCACAAAACTAGATATTTTACATATAATAGAATAAAGAGAAGCTGAGGTGAAATTATATGCAAAAGATATTTGACATCGGAGAGAGGCTGTTTTTTAATAATATTTTAATCTGTCTATTGTCGTATATATATTTTAATATAATGCCAATAAATAAAATAACACTTCTATTTGGATTTATTTTTTCAATATTGTTTTTTGGGGTTAATTTATATACAGGATACGATACAGAGTTATTGTTAAAAGAATCATTGATTGTTGGGGTTATGGGGTGTGGTCTTGGAATATTTTTATATTTACTTTCGATGTATATCCACTTTATTATGAATGATCCAAAGGATGCTGCCATGTTAGTTGAACCATATTTTTCTCCGACTATGTCAATAATTAAAGTGTTCTTCAAAAAGGTTGATATAAACTACCCAATAATTATTGCAGCTATAAATACGGGTCTTGTTGTATTAGGAAATTTATTGAGAAGATTAGCTAGGGATAAAAGTGTCATATAAATACTTGTATACATAATCCCTTTTTAAGTATAAATATAGAATTATTTAATTTATTATAATAATATTTCTATATAACTATTTTTATATTTAATACACTGTTTTGATAATTATCTACTAGATTAAAAAGATATGGTCTTATAATAGGCTATATCTTTTTGATGTTTTTGTATAATTAGATTTAAATACACAATTAAGCTTTAAAATTGTATTGTGATATAATTATAATAGTAAACTCAAATAAAAAAATATGGGAGAAGGTGATTATGTGAAGTATTTAATCAATGAAATTGATGAAAATAAAAAGTTTGATAGCTTATTAGATACATATACGAAGATATTAAATCAAAACAAAAATAAATCCCAGAGTATAATGATTATAGTTCCAAACAATAATACTAAATTGAAATATGAACGAAATGTAAATTTAGATTATAGTGAGGAAATAAATATAAATACATATATCGGATTTTTGAAAAAGGAACTAGTAAAATATTGGCCTATTGTTATGGAAAATTGCAATCTTATAAAGAAATCATTTATATCACCTGTTTTTATACAAAATAGTCTGACTGAATACATAATAACCAGAGAAGTAGAAAGAAAAAGAAATTTAGAAGGATATTTTGAAGATTTAACAGGCACTAATAGGAGCATAGCCAAGAGTATTATAAATAATATCAGCAAGGCCTCTTTAAATTTAATAGAGTTTAGCAGTATTTGGGAGAAAATATATTTATCTAAAAAGAATAGAGATAAATTATTGAGGTTTTCATTTACTCAGATGGATGAAATAATAAATTATTATATAGATTTACTATTAGAAAATTCTATGTTGGACAATTCCTTAAGTGTCTATTTATACAATAATTATCTTTTAAATGATAGAAGATACATAGAGGATTTTAAGAGACAAACAAAATATTTAATTATAGAGAGTTTAGAAAACTCTAGTGTGGCTGAGTGTGAATTTATAAGGTCGGTTTCTCCATATTTAGATGATACATATATTTATTTTAATAAAAAAAGAGATTACTCTGCGTTTAACAATGTAGATATGAAGTATATACAGAAAAATATAGTAATGGATATTGAAAAAGATTTGGAAAATAATATCGCTAATACAGAATCACTAAATAGCGATAAATACACCAATGTTCAAATGGAAGATATATATTTATTACCTGCTAAAATTTATTTAAATCAGTCTAGCCAGCTCTATAGTGAGATGGTTGGAGAGGTTTGTAATAAGGTTCTAAATCTAGTAAATAACGGCGTAAATCCGAAGGATATTGCAGTGATTTCTCCTATAAACAATAGTATACTAGATTATTCTTTAGAGAATACGCTTTCTAAAAATAATATTAAAGTGTTTAATACCAAAAAAGATGGAAAGGTAATCGATTATCCATATGCAAATGCGTTGATTGTGGCGGCTTGTATTTTTTATGAATACTTAGAATTTATAAGGGAAGAAGATTATATTAATTTTATAGAAACTATCCTAAGTGTAAATAGGATACAGGCATACAAAATATTTAAAAATAAGGATAACTTTAAAGATAAAACTGAGTTAAATATTCAAAATAGTATAGAAGATATTCAAAATAGTATAGAAAATCTTAAAGACCTTGATTGTAAATCTAAACTAGAAAAGAAAATTATAGAATACAAAAAAATATTAAAATATATAAAAGAAAAAAGAAATGATAACCTAAAAATAGATGAATTTTTAATGCAGTTTTATATAGACCAAATGCTGAGTTTAAGTGATGGAAGAGACAATGTTAGTATATGCAAAAAAATAATACAGGAAAGTGATACATTTACAAAGAGTATAAGTTTATTAGGATTAGATAAACAAAATGAAAAAGAAAAGATATTTATAGATGCATTAAAAAGTACTATAAATGATTTTTATACAACTATGGAACTTGAATACTCAAAAGAAGAAAATAGTATAGTAATAACCACTCCATACTCTTATATCTCAACAAATATGAAAAGACCTATACAAATATGGGTAGATATAGGAAGCAATGCATGGAATATGAAAATAGAAAAGGATATAAGTAACATGATAGTCCTTCGAAAATCGTTTGAGGAAAAAAGAATTTATACGGACGATTTTGAGGATTATTATAAGAAATATTATTTGTATAATACCATATATAATTTACTGATAAAAGCAAAAGAAGTATATGCATACAAAAGTGAGTATACAGTAAATGGGTATATGCAAGAGAGTATGCTTTACGGTATATTATTAAAAGTTACATAATTTGGCTTATTAGTTTATTTTTATATTTTAATTACAGCAAAGAGCTTTATATGTGCAGAGTAATTTGGGTTATGCTATAATTAATATAAATTTATCAATCAAACAGTTAACTAATTAAATAATAGTATTAGTATTATTAATAAATAAGATATGGAGAGAAAATAAAAGTACAATCTTTTTAATTACACATGATATCGATGAGGTACTATCACTAGGTACTCGTATTATTGTAATGTCAAAGCGTCCGGGAAAGATATTAAAAGAGTTTGATATAAACTTTACTAATTCTATGTTTTATAATAAATCAGAGCATATAAAATATGATGATAAGTATTTTTCTATTAAAGATGAAATATTAGATATTATTAACAATCAAATTGAAGATTAAAACAATAAGGAACGATGCATTTAATAATGTGTCGTTTTTTAATATAAGGGATCATATTAATTTCAAATATATAGAGAACTTGTATATAATAGTAATATAGGAACAAATAAAAAACATCAAATAATTACTGAATACCTAGACAATATCTAAATAAGAAGTATCACGTATCGATGCCGATAAGTATGAATATATTATTAAGTTGAGGGATAGCTTACTTCGAGCTAGCCCGTAGCCTTTATAAAAATCTATATCAAGGAGGGCGGATATGAACAACATAAACTACAGAGAAGATCAAATACCTATAATAAATTATGAAAATGGAACAATGGCAGTACCTGCAGTTCCAGGAGCGGGCAAGACATTTATAGTTACAAATCTGGTAGCTAAGCTTCTTCTTGAACAAAAACATAAAGAATCAAAAATTCTAATACTTACATTTATGAATAGTGCGGTAAATAACTTCAAGGGAAGAATAAAGAAAATACTTGAAGAAAATGAAATCCAAGAGGAAAACTCCTATGAGGTAATGACAATTCATAGCTTAGCAGTAAAAATAATAAAAGAAAAGCCGGAAATTGTAATGTTAAGTGACGAATTTAATATAGCTGATGATTTGCAAAAGGGAATAATATTAAATGAGTGTATAAGTAACTTTAGATTCAATGGCGGAGAAAAAGCTTTTAGATGGTTTTTAAAAGAACAAAAGGAAGAAAGATGGAGAGATATAACTCTTGATTCATGGGAGAAAGGGTTTTATGATCTTGTAGTAAACTCTATAAGTGAACTAAAATATAAAGAAATTTCTCCTGATAAATTAGAAAATATAGTTTCTAGTGGATATCGAGGGATGTTAAAGATAATAGCCCCAATATATAGAGAGTACGATAAAAAATTAAAACAAAATGGTCTACTAGATTATGACGATATACTTATTTTGGCCCATAAAGCACTTATAATGGATGAGGGTTTAAGGGAAAAATTTCAAAAAAGGTACAAGTACATATTTGAGGATGAGTGCCAGGACTCTAATGAAATACAGGGTAAAATAATAAAAATAATATCATCACAAAGCAACAACTTAGTTAGAGTGGGCGATATAAATCAAAGTATTACAGGTACATTTTCTTCATCTGATCCAAAGTATTTCAAGGAGTTTATAGATGAAGCTAATTATTGTTATAGGATGAACATGTCAAATAGAAGTTCTAAGGATATTTTAGATTTGGCTAATAAACTTGTAAATTATGTTACAAAAGAATTTGATCAGGAAGATTGCAAGGATGCACTTGAGGATATGGAGATAAAGACTGTACCTGAAGATATGGGATACAAGGAAAATCCAAGACCTGATAGTTACAATATAAATGTAAAGTGGTACAAGACTTGGAAGGATGAAATAGAAAACACAGTAAGATATACAAAAGGAATAAACAATAAATACCCAGAAAAAAGTATAGGTATTTTAGTACCTTTTAATGAACATATCACTGAGGTCGCAAAGGTTCTTAGTGAAAACTCACTGGAGTTTGAAGAGTTAGGTCCTAATTCTCTTAGCAAGAGAAAAGTTTTAGACAACATTGCAGCGATAATAGACTTTATTATAAATTGTGATGATATAGAAAAGCTAATAACTGTATTAGATAAAGTATTTATCTGTACTGATAATGAATTGGGAAAAGAAGATTTTTTCCAGTTGCTAAAAAACTATTCTACAGAAGAAGTAATATACGAGTTTGATGATCAAAAAATAAAACAATTAATAATTGATACAGAAAGTGATTTATATATAGAATTTAAAAATGGAATAATTTCAATAAGAAATATCCTAGGGTATCCACTGGTAAGATTAGATTTATTGATTTTATTTATAGCTGAAAATTTAAATATAGAAAAAGAGGACAAGGCACTAGTTGATTATGCTGTATTTTATATAAAGTATTTATGCATGGAAAAGATAAACACCACAATTGAAGATATTTATGATATACTATCAAATCCTAACAATAAAGTATTTAAACATATTATAGATGTAGTCTATGAAATTAATGGGTATGAGCCTGAGCCAGGGAGTATAACAGTGTGTAATTATCATAAATCAAAGGGAATGGAGTGGGATTGTGTATTTTTACTAGGTCTAACCGAGTATAATTTCCCAGATAATACAAATCAAAAATTTCAATATGATAAATGGTATTTAAAAGAAAAATATAAAAATCCTATAGCTATAGTAAAAGCCGAAATAGATAGCGTATTGACAGGGAATATATCTAGAAACTATGCCTACAACACAAAAGTAGATTTAATAAAAGAGAAAATAAGATTACTTTATGTAGGTATAACTAGGGCTAAGGAGATACTGATACTATCGGGAAGTTCATATAAAAGCGAGTCAGATTTTGGTAAAAAAAATAAATTACAAAATCCTTGTATATACATATCAGAGATTAGTAAATACATTAAAGAAAAAAGAGAGAGGTGATACTGATTGAATAAAAAATTAAAGAACTTTACATATAGTCAAAATTCACTAAATACGTACAAGGTATGTCCCACTAAGTTTAAGTATAAATACATTGACAATATAAGCTTAAATATTGGAGAGGTCGAAAACAGGGATTACTATGAAAGTCTAAAATTAGGAAGAGATTTTCACCTAGTATGCGAAAGATATTTTAGAAAAATTCCTACAGGACTTTCTTCTGGCAATGAAAAATTTGAAAGATGGATAAAAAAAATAAAAAAGGTTGTTCCGATAAAAGATGAGAATATCTATCTACCTGAATATGAGGTAAGGCTTAGACTTGGAGAAAACAATATACAAGCAAAGTATGATTTAGTTGTAATAGGAAAAAATACAATAAGTATATGGGATTGGAAGACAGAGGCAAAAAAAATAGAACATAGAAACCTAGAAAATAGGATGCAGACAATAGTGTATATGTTTTTAGCAAAAGAAGTAATTCCAAAGTTATTAGATGTTGAGGTAGATTATAAAAATATAAAAATGAACTATTATCAGCCTGAATTTTATGTTGATCCAATAACTATAAATTATAGTGAGGAAAAACACAATATAAACAAAAATAAAATACTCAGTCTTATGGATATAGTGCAAAGGACGGTTTTTGAAGAAGAGGACTACAAAGACATATGTGAAAATAAAATAGATCTTATAAAAAATAAAGATAACTGTAAATTTTGTGAGTTCAACAAACTATGTAATGGACAAGAAGTAGATTATAAAAATTTGGAGGATGAAGTCTATGGGACTTAGATTTATTTTAGGTAGAGGTGGTAGTGGAAAATCTACATATATACTAGATGAAATAAAGAAAAATGTTAAAAGTGAGGACACTACCCCGGTAATAATGCTGGTTCCAGAACAGTATACATTTGAAACGGAAAAAAGAATAAGTAAACTATTCGTAGGAGATGACAAGGATAGATTTTTAAGATCTAGGATACTTAGTTTTAAAACTATGGCTAGTATAGTTTTTTCACAAGTAGGTGGTCTTACGGATATAAATATAAATTCTAGCGGAAAAGCTATGATGACATACAAGGCCATAGAGAGTGTAAGCAAAGAACTAGATGTTTTTTCAAAGGCGACATCTCAGTCTGGTTTTGTAAGCTCTATTTCAGAAATTATATCAGAACTAAAGCAGTACAATATAGATCCTGATATGTTAGAAAATGTAGCAAATGACATAGAGAACGAGGCATTAAAATTAAAGCTTAGGGATATAAGCAAAATATACAAGGAATTTGAGGAAAAGCTACATGAAAACTATGTAGATTCCCAAGATATTCTTAATTCACTAGCCGATAAAATAGAGAAATGTGATTATTTTAATGGTGCGTATATTTATATAGATGAATTTACAGGGTTTACCCCAAATCAGTACAGAGTTTTAAAAGCATTACTTAAAAAAGCAAAAGAGGTAAATATATCTCTCACACTAGATAATATAAATAAAGGTAATTACAATAAAGCTGACGTATTTTCTAGAACAAAGTTTACATATGAAAGATTAGTTAAAATTTGTGAAGAAGAAGGTATAAAAGTTTTACCATCTGTAAATTTAAATGATGGGGATATAAAGAGATTTAGAGGAAATGAAGAATTATTACATTTAGAAAAGTATTATAATTCATATCCATATAAGACCTATGATAAAGAAACTAAAAATATACAGATAAAAGAATTTAATAACCTATATTCTGAAGTTGAACAAATAGCTAAAGAAATAGTTTCTTTAGTAAGAGATAAAAATATTAGATATAAAGATATAACTGTAGCTACTAGAGATTTAAATAGATACGATTTTTTAGTACAATCTATATTTAATGAGTACAATATACCAAACTTTATAGATAAAAAAAGAGAGGCAAAAAGCAATCCTATAGTAGTACTAATTATATCGGCACTAGAAATGAAAAATAGAAGATACAGCTATGAATCTATGTTTAGATATCTAAAAAGTGGACTTATAGGCATTGATAATGACGATATAAGTTTACTTGAGAACTATGTCCTTGCAAATGGCATAAAGGGTAAAAAATGGTTTGAAGAGAAATGGAATTACAGAGTTAACTCTAATTTTTCTGAAGATGAGACAGAGTTGGAGTTGCAGACCAAGGATAGAATAAATGAAATAAAAAATAGAGTAATACAACCTATAGAAATATTGCAAGATAAATTAAAGGGTAGAAATAAGACTGTGGATATTTGTAAGTATATATATGAATTTTTACTAGATATAAATATGCCAAATACTATAGAAGGCCTAATACTGAATTTCAAAGACAAGGGAGAACTTGATATAGCTAGTCAATATTCTCAGGTTTGGAATATTGTAGTTGATATCCTAGATCAGATGGTTGAAATTATGGGAGACGAAAGCATATCCTTAGATAAATTTATAAAGCTTATAAGTCTAGGGTTTGATGAATACGAGTTAGGATTGGTACCTCCTAGTATAGACCAGGTTTTAGTAAGTAGTGTTGATAGAATGAAAAATACAGATACAAAATACTTATACTTAATAGGAACTACTGATGGAATATTTCCTCTTATATCAAAAGATGGTGGATTATTAAATGACGATGATAGAAAAAGATTAGAAAAAAGTGGAGTAGAGGTAGACATTGATAGCAAAACTAAGACATTTGAAGAACAATTTTTAGTGTATAAAGCATTGACATCAACTACTGAAAACTTAATTATTACTTATCCTATATCAGACTATGAAGGAAAGACACTTAGATCATCCATTATTGTATCTAGACTAAAAAAAATATTTCCTAATATAAAAAATACTAGTTATATAGTTGATGAAGAAATTAAAACTGATGAAGATATACTAAAAAAAGTAACCTCTAAATCACCTACTTTTAGTGAACTTATAAATAATATAAAAGAGTTTGATAATAATAACTTGTCTATAGATGAAATAAACGCTATATGGCTAGATTTATATAGATATTATATAAATGATGAAGAGTACAAAAATATTGCAAGAAAAGTTATCAAAGGACTGAGTTACACTAACCAGGTTCAAAAACTAGAAGAAAATAAAATAAAGAGTCTTTATCAGGGGAATTTGCTGAGTGTGTCTAGACTTGAAAAGTACGCCCAATGTCCATTTGCATATTTTATACAATATGGATTAAAAGCAAAGGAAAGAAGAGAATACTCTTTTACGGCACCGGATTTGGGGACTTTTATACACAACATACTAGATAAATTCTCAAAAGAGTTATCAAAGGATAATTTGGACTGGCGTGATATAAATGAAGATTATATAGACAAAAAAATAGGAATGTTGGTAGATGAAATAGTATCTAAAATACCAGGATATATATTAAACAGCTCTGAGAGATATAAATACCTCGCTTATAGACTAAAAAATATGTTAGTAACAGCGATAAAAATAATAAGCGAACAAATAAGCCAGGGATCATTTGAACCAAAGGGCTATGAAGTGGACTTTGGAATAAAAGGAAAATATCCTCCTATAAAAATAATTTTAAATAACGGCGAGGAAATAAATCTAGTTGGTAAGATAGACAGGGTAGACGAACTAGAAGAAGGAGAAGACAAGTATATAAGGATTATAGACTATAAATCAGGTAATAAATCTATAAGTTTAACCGATATATACTACGGACTACAGCTACAGTTAATGGTTTATTTAGATGCGATACTTGAGAGTTGTACTGAAGGAGAAATCAATCTAAAACCAGCTGCAATATTATACTGCAGAATTGACGATCCTATAGCAAAATTTAGTGAAGATCAAGAAGATGATATAGTAAAAGAGTCCATATTAAAAGAACTTAGAATGAAGGGACTTGTAATAAAAGACTCTCATATTATAAAGGAGATGGACAAATCTCTTGAAAATGGAGAGAGAAGTTCATCACTGGTAATACCGGCAAATCTAACCAAGGATGGGAAAATAGGCAAAAATACTTCAGGAGTAACATACGAAGAGTTTGATATACTTAGAAAGTATGTAAAACAGACCATAAAGAATTTATGTGAGGATATGTTAGGTGGAAATATAATGATAGCCCCTTACAAAAACAAAAATGCAACTTCATGTGATTTCTGTAGTTATTCAGTTATATGTCAGTTTGATTCAAGTTTAAAGGACAATAAGTACAAAATCCTAAATAACAAAGAAAATGAAGAAATAATAAATATAATGAAGGAGGAGATAGAGTAATGAGTTCTCCTAAATGGACACAAGAGCAAAAAGAGGTTATAGATAGTAGAAACTGTAATTTACTTGTAGCTGCAGCTGCTGGGTCGGGAAAAACAGCTGTACTAGTGGAGCGTATTATACAGATGATAACAGATCGGGAAAACCCTATTGACATAGATAAATTATTGGTCGTAACATTTACAAACGCAGCAGCATCTGAAATGAGAGAAAGAATAGGAGATGCAATAGGAAAGGCATTGGATTTAAATCCTGAAAACCAACATTTACAAAATCAACTAGTACTTTTAAATAAGGCGAGTATAACAACGATACACTCTTTTTGTTTGGATGTTATAAAGTCTAATTTCCATAAGATAGACTTAGATCCTAATTTTAGAATAGGCGATCAGACAGAGTGTTCACTATTAAAACTAGAAGCTATAGATGAAGTTTTTGAAGAACTATATGAAAAAGGAGATAGCGAATTTTTAAATCTAGTAGAGAGTTATGCAGAGAGAAAAGGTGATACAACCCTTCAAAATATAATACTTGGAATATACTCATTTGCTATGGCTTCACCATATCCTAGTGAGTGGTTAAATGATTCTGTAGAACTTTTTAATATAGATGATAATTTTGAGTTTTCAAAGTCAATATGGGCCGAAGTAATACTAGATACTCTAAGAATAGAGATAGATGGTATAGAACTAAAGATGAGAAAAGCGATAGAAGAAGTTAAAGGTATAGAAGAACTTGATACATTTACAGAAAAATTAAATAGCGAGTATATAGGGATAAACAGTATACTAAATGCTTGTAATAGATCGTGGGATGAAGTTTATGAGAAAATGCTATCTATAGAATTTGAAAACTATGCAAAAGGGGTAAAAAGAATACCAAAAGATTCTCCATCATATATAAAAGAAGCTAAGGATAGGGCAAAAGCTATAAGAGATAAATGCAAAAAAAGTTTAGAAGGTATAATAGGTTCTACTTTTAATAAGGATACGGAAAGTATAAAAGAAGAAATTAGGTTTTTACATCCTGTAGTAAGGGCAATTTCAAACCTAGTATTAGAGTTTGAGTTAAAATATAGTGAAAAGAAGAGAGAAAAGGGAATAATAGACTTCAATGACATAGAGCATTTTGCTTTGAGAATACTGACATCATCAGAAGATATAGCAGCGGGATATAGAGAAAAGTTTTATGAAATATTTATAGATGAATATCAGGATAGTAACTTAGTACAAGAGGTTTTACTGAGCCAGATTGCTAAGGTAGAGAATCCAAACAGGTTTATGGTTGGGGATGTAAAGCAAAGTATATATAGGTTTAGACAAGCTAAGCCTGAGATATTTTTAAAAAAATATAATGATTATGAATCTGAAAAAGGCCATAAGAACAGAAAAATAATGCTTTATAAAAACTTTAGAAGTAGAGAAGAAGTGATAAATTCTGCAAACTATATATTTGAAAATATAATGAGTAAAAATATAGGAGAAATTGAATACACAGAAAAAGAGAGGTTAAATCTAGGGGCTATATTTAAGGAAAATACAGATGATGAGGCTATTGTAGGTGGACCTACAGAAATACATATAATGCAAAAATCATCTACTAAAGAAGACGACCAAGATATCAAGGAAAAACCAAAGTCATCTAAAGAAAATATAGATGAAGAGGCTGAAGAAGAAGTGGATAATATTCAGCTTGAGGCAAGGATGGTAGGAAAAATAATTAAGGACCTTATGACTTGTGATGAAAATGGAAAAGTACAGAAAATATATGATAAAAAACTTGACGGATATAGACCAGTACAATACAAGGATATAGTTATATTGCTTAGGGCAACATCGGCATGGGCACCAGTATTTGTAGATGAATTAATGAATATGGATATACCAACTTATGCAGATGTAGGGGTAGGTTATTTTGATACAATAGAAATAAAAACAATGATAGCATTACTAGAGATAATAGATAACCCTATGCAGGATATTCCTATTATTGCAGTACTAAAATCACCTCTATTTGGGTTTACCCCAGAAGATTTGATAGATATTAGACTAGCTCAAAAGGAAAAAAGTTTTTATGAGGCATTACAAAATGTAGCGAGTTCTGATGTTATAGAAGGTTTAGAAGGTACACAAGAAAAACTTATAGCAAAATGCAAAGATTTTATGGACAAAATAAATATATATAAAGAAAAGTCTTTGTATATGAGTACGGACGAATTTATTTGGTATCTTTATACTAAAACAGGATATTACGCATATGTAGGTGCCTTACCTGGTGGATCTCAAAGACAAGCCAACTTAAAAGTTTTGTTTGAGAGAGCAAAACAATTTGAAGAAACTAGCTTTAAGGGAATATTTAACTTTATAAATTTCATAAAAAAATTAAAAAGATCGAGTACAGATATGGGGAGTGCCAAAACTCTTGGAGAAAATGCTAATGTTGTTAGAATAATGAGTATACATAAAAGTAAGGGTTTAGAATTCCCTATAGTAATCTGCTCAGGGATGGGAAAAAGATTTAATACTCAGGACTTAATGAACAATATACTTTATCATCATAGACTAGGATATGGACCTCAGGTGGTAGATTTTGATAGAAGAATTTCTTATCCGAGTATAGCAAAAGAAGCGTTAAAATCTAGAATAAATATAGAAAATCTATCAGAGGAGATGAGAGTTTTATATGTAGCATTTACAAGACCCAAAGAAAAACTAATAATAACGGGTTCTACTAAAAATGCAGATGAGAGTATAAAAAAATGGGCATCAGGTATAGATGGGTTGGGGCCAGTTTCCCAATATGAAATCCTAAAGGGTAAGAGTTTTCTAGACTGGATAATGCCCTCTGTACTAAAGCACAGAGACTTAGAGAATTTAAGGGATATGGCAGATATACAATTAGATGAAGTAGAAGATCACAAATCACTATGGAATGCCAAGATATGGTATAAAGAAAATGTGACTGTAAACAAGAAAGAAGAAGACACTCAAAGTATAGAAAAGTCACTAGAGAATATAGAAAATGACAAATCATTTAGTAAATACTATGATGTAATAAAAGACAAGCTAGACTATCAATATCCATTTAGATTTAGCACAAAAAAACCAGCTAGTATATCGGTTACTGAAATAAAAAAAATACAAAATACTTATGAGGAAGACTACTCTGATGATATATTTGTCGAGAAAATAAATATAAAAACTCCTCTCTTTATACAAGAAAATGAGGATAAAGAAAAAATAAGTCCATCGGAAAGAGGGACGATAGTACACTTGATTATGGAAGTTATAGATCTGGATAATGTAGGCACTATAGACGATATAAAGTCTCAAATACAAGGATTTATAAAAAAAGGAATAATAACAGAAAAGCAAAGCAGTGTTATAAATCCATATAAGATATATAAATTCTTTAAATCAGAACTAGGGACTAGAATGTTAAAGTCCCACCTACCAAAAAGAGAGCAGACAATTTATGCTCAAATAAAAATGAAAGATGTATATTTCTATGAAGATGAGATTATTGACAAGGAAATATATGATAGTGAGAACTTGATGCTTAGGGGTATAATAGATGCTTATTTTGAAGAAGATGGAGAAATAGTTTTAGTAGATTATAAAACAGATTTTGTAAATGATGAAAATAAAGAAGAAGTAATACAAAGATACAAAAAACAATTAGAATTATATTCAGAGGTATTACAGAATCTTACAGGAAAAAAGGTAAAAGAAAAATATGTATACCTATTTAGTATAGATGAGAGTGTATCATACTAAAAATTTATTAATTGTACAAGGAGAATAAAAATGAGGTTTATCCATACATCAGATTGGCATTTAGGTAAAAATCTAGAAGGTCATTCAAGGCTTGAGGAACAAGAGAAGTTTTGTGAGGATTTTATAGAAACAGTAAGAGAAAATAATATTGATTTAGTAATAATAGCTGGGGATATTTATGATACATCAAATCCCCAAGCTAAAGCAGAGAAACTTTTTTATAAAACAGTTTCTCGTTTAGCTGAAAATGGTAAAAGATGTGTGTTAATAATTTCGGGAAATCATGACAATCCAGAGAGGCTAGCTGCCATAACACCACTTGCTCATGAGCAGGGCATAATAATACTAGGGTATCCTCTTAGTTCAACAGAAAAGGCAAAGTACGATAGTTTTGAAATCTCTGAGGCAAAAGACGGGTTTATAAAGTTAAAAATAAAAAATGAGGAAGTAGGTATAATCACACTACCTTACCCTAGTGAAAAAAGATTAAATGAAGTGATTGGCAGTATAGAAGATGATAATGAAAGACAAAAAAGTTACTCTGAGAAAGTAGGAAATATATTTAGAAGCTTAGAAGATAATTTTGATGAGGGTAGTATAAACTTAGCTGTATCCCATTTGTTTGTTGCAGGGGGTGAAAGTACAGACTCTGAGAGAAATATACAACTAGGAGGAAGTTTGCTCGTAGAAAAGAAAGATTTACCGAGTAAGGCCCAGTATATAGCACTAGGACATTTACATAAGCCGCAAAAAGCATCTACGCGTTTAAATGCTTATTATTCTGGTTCTCCACTCCAATACAGCAAGGACGAGAGAGTATATACAAAAGGTGCCTATATAGTAGATATAAAAGCAGGTGAAAAACCAAGTATAAATGAGATTTATTTTAAAAATTATAAGCCTATAGAAGTGTTTAAGTGCAATGGAATAGAAGAGGCTCTTTCTATATGTGAAGAAAACAAAGAAAGAAATATATGGTCTTATTTTGAAATAAAAACAGAAGAAGTAATAGCACAGTCAGATATAAGAAAAATGAAGGACTTATTAGATGATATTATAGAAATAAAACCAATAATAACCTCTAATTATGAACAAGAACAGGTTGATATAAAAGAAAAGTCTATGGTAGAGCTATTTAAGGAATTTTATATACATAGTAGAGGTGTAGAACCAAAAGGAGAGCTGATGGACTTATTTTTAGATATAATAAATGAAGAAGGTGAAATAGAAGATGAGGCCAATTAAATTAGAGTTAAGTGGATTAAATAGTTATATAGATAGGCAGGAAGTTGACTTTGAAAAATTAACTGAAAGAGGTCTATTTGGTATTTTTGGAAATACAGGTAGTGGTAAGTCTACCATCTTAGATGCAATTACTATTGCTATGTATGGAAACATCTCTAGAAATACAAAAGAGTATATAAATAGTTCATGTGATAAAGCAGTTATATCATACGAATTTGAGATGGGAAGCAAAAACAATAGAAGAAGATATCTTGTAGATAGGACTATTGTCAGAAGCAAAACAGGGACTAAAACTTCACATGCTAGATTGGTTGAGATAAACGGACAAGGTGAAAAAAATGTTTTGGCGGACAAGGTTGGAGAGGTGAATGAGAAGGTAGCCCAGGTTGTAGGACTAACAGCAAATGACTTTACCAGATCGGTAGTTTTACCACAAGGTAAATTTAATGAGTTTTTGAAACTAACGGGATCTGATAGAAGAGACATGCTTGAGAGAATATTTGGCCTTGAAAAGTATGGAAGGGGTCTTATTGAAAGAGTAAGAAAAAGAAAAAATATAGAGATGGAATACTTAAAAGATATAAAATCTAAATTAAGTCAATATGATGAAGTTACAGAAGAATCATATGAAAATACGGAAAAAGAACTAATAATTTTAAAAGATTTAGAAAAGAGCAAGACCAAAGAATTGGATTTAACTGAGAAAGAATATGCTAAGAGCAAGGAAATATATGCAAACCAGGAATTATTAGAACAAAAGGAACTTAGAAAAAAAGAATTAGACAAAAAAGATAGAGAAATAAAAGAGAAAAGTAGTGAACTAGAAAATGCAGTAAAAGCTGATAATATAAATCCATATATAACGAGATTGCAAAACTTAGACAATCAAATAGAGAAGGATTCGCTTAATATAGAAAATCTAGAGAAAAAATTAAACATATTAAATCAAGAGCTTATAATAATAAAAAATAAGCATGAAGAAGCGATCAAATCTCAAAGTGAAAACTTACCTAAACTGAGTGAGGAAAGAATAAAACTTCAAACGGCTATAAAGTTAGAAAATGAGATAATTATAGCGGATAAAGAACTTAGGGATATGAAAGCAGAGGGGCTTAATTTAGCAAAATTAAAAGAAAATGAGGAAAAGTCAAAAAAGGAAATTGAATATAAAAGAGATGAACTAATTAAATCTGTAAAGGAATTAGAACAAAGCATAAACAACATAAAGATAAGTGCCGGTTTAAAACAAAAAATATTTTTAGCATATGAACAAGAGAGAGAATACAATAGGATTTTATTAGACAAAAACCAAAAGCTTGAAAAACTAAAACAATTAAATAAAAATCTAGAGGAACTAAATATAAAACATAGATATTCAGAGAGAGATAAAATAGCTGCAAACTCTGAGTTAGATAAATGCATCTTACATATGAAGATTTTAGAAAAGAGATGTCCCGGAGAAAATAAGGATATAGTATCTAAGACAGAGTATGTTACAGAGTTAAAATCAAAAATTGAAAATATAAAAGAATATGAAACTAAGAAAGACGACATTCAAAAAGAACTTAGCTTGCTACTTGAAAAGAAATATGAACTAGAAAGAGAAATTAATTCTACTACACAAAAGATAGAGTCAATAAAAAAAGATATAAATAAATATAAATCTGAGATAGAAGAACTAAAGTATCTGAACTTGGCTATAGAACTTAGAAGAGGATTAAAAGAGAATAGTCCATGTCCTGTATGCGGTTCCAGAGAACATGAGACAGATACTACAGATAAGTTGGGTAAATACGATGAAAATATAGCATTTATAGAATCAAAGTTAGAAAAATTAGAAAAAGAGGAATCTAAGTTAAGAAAAGAATTAGATGAATCAGGAACAAAAAGTGGAGAGTATATATCTATAGAAAAAATAAAAAATAAAGAATTAGAAGAACTAAAAGAAAAAATAGGAGATAAGTCATCTAGTTATCTTACAAAAGAATTAGAAGATGAGCAAAAGAAACTAGAGATACTAAAAGTTAGCGTAGAAACGTGGTTAGAAGATAAGGCTGATACAGAAAAAAGAATAACAAAATTCAAAGAAGAAAAAAACAATACAGAAAAAGAAGAGATAAAGCTACTAGAAAGTATTAAATCTAATAAGAAATTAATACATGAACTAAAACAAGATTTAGAAGAGTTAGAAAGTAAATATATTAAAGTAAAACAAGAGTATTTAAATTTAAAGAGTATAACTAAGGTATCTGATTTAGAATCTAAAGTAGAAGAGATAAGAGAAAATGAAAAAGTTATAGACAACTTAAATGATAATTATTCTAAAGTCTGCAAGGATAGGGATATTGCAGAGGAACAAATAAAGAAATACCAAGAGGAATTATACAAGGTTGAAATGAGCCTAAATAGTACTAGAGAATTGTATTTGGAGAAAAAGAAATATAGAGATAACAAATACAATGAATTAGTAGTTATAACAAAAGGCGAGTCAGCGGATAGATTATTAGAAAATGTAGAAGAAGAAATAAAAAAAATAATCGAGTTAGAACAAGTTACAAAAAACAAACTTGAAGAACAAAGAAAAGAGTACGAATCTAATTTATCTAACAAAAATAGTATAGAAGGTACATTAAAAAGATTAAGAGAGGAATACAAAGATCAGATTAAAACATTAAATCAACTACTATCAGAGAATAAATTTGAAAGTATATATGCAGTCAAAAAGTCACTACTAGATGAATACGAAATTAAGGCACTTAGAGAAGAAATATCAGAATATGAGGAAGAACAAAAACTATTAGATTTTAAAATATCAGAACTAAAAGAAAAATTGGGAGATAAAAGAATAAAAAAAGAAGAGTTTGAAGAATTAAAAAATAACATATATAAGCTAAAAACTGAGATAGGAAATATATCTAAAGAAATAGGGTCTAAGCAAAATGAGCTTTTTACACTAAAAAGTTCTTTGGACAAGATAAAAATTTTAAATAAGGAGCTTAAAAAAAGACAACATAAATTCGACTTACTAGAAGAGTTAGATAAAAGTATTCAAGGAAATAAATTTGTTGAGTATGTGGCTACTAATCAGCTAAGATATATAGCACTTGACGCATCAAAGAGATTAGACACCATAACTAAAGGCAGATATGCACTTGAAATTGATTCTACATTAAACTTTGTTATGAGAGATAATTTTAGTGGAGGTCAAAGAAGAAGTGTCGACACTCTATCTGGAGGAGAAATATTCTTAACTTCACTTTCTTTATCATTAGCGCTTTCTTCTCAAATACAGCTAAAAGGAAACGCACCATTAGAATTTTTCTTCTTAGACGAAGGATTTGGATCATTGGATAGTGATCTTTTAGAAATTGTTATCCAATCATTAGAAAGGTTACAAAGCGATAAGTTAAGTGTAGGAATAATAAGCCATGTGGACGAGTTAAAAAGTAGAGTACCTATAAAATTATTGGTTACACCTAGTGAAGCTGGAGTTGGATCAAGAGTGGATATAGAGTATAGTTAAGGTTAATCTACAAACAATTCAAAATTAATAATTATACCTAAGAAAAAGGGCAAAAAAATTGGCGTCTACAAGGGGGAGAATTGTAGACGCCGTTCAATATATACTTATTAGGGGGAGAATTAGTACTCTCATATATAATTATTAACCGTTTTACGTTTATTATTCAAAAAATTATCCTTTAAAGGTTTTAGGTAGAAATTTTTTTATTGTAGGATAATTTCAAACCACTAAAATGTATATACTATTAAGGTATTTACTAAATAACTGGTCACCTATACTGGGATAGGATAGGCACCCAGAGATAATTAAGGGGATTAAATTTATTTTCCGATCATTTAAATTAAAATATCAACAGGGGTTTTGACATATGCATTATATTCTATGCTAAGAGAAGCTTATCGCCTCTCTTAATATATAGTATGAAAATATAGATAAATGTGACACAATATAATATAAAAAAATACTTAATGACTAAATATGTCTAAAAATAGGGTACATATAACCCTATATATATGATAAACATATTGATATATTAAAAAAATTAAAAATATATTATATATAGTTATAATCATGGACAAGAATATATAAATAGGTATTAGTATATATTGTATATAAAAGCATTGTATCATTTTAAATTAAAAATAGTTGTGATATAATTAATGGTAATACAAAAAATAATAAAAAGAATAAATTAGGAGTGTGGTAAAGGTTGGAATCACCCGGTAGTTCGATTCAGGTTATAATCTTAGTAATATTGCTTATAGGATCTGGATTTTTTTCAGCATCAGAAACAGCTCTAATGTCACTAAGCAAAATAAGAATAAGGTATATGCAACAAGAAGGTGTAAAGGGAGCTAAATTGGTAAGTTCATTAATAGAAAACCCAAACAAATTATTAAGTTCTATACTAGTTGGTAACAATGTTGTTAACATAGCTGCAACATCGATATCTACATCGTTGTTCATAGGATTAATGAAAGGAAGCGAAGGAGTAGCTGTTGCAACGGCAGTAATGACAATATTGGTACTTATATTCGGAGAAATTACACCGAAAAGTATAGCTGCAAATAACTCAGAAAAGGTAGCACTTCTTGTAGCCAGACCAATTAAATTTATTATATTTATACTGTCACCTATTGTATGGATATTTAATCTAATTACAGGATTTATATTTAAAATTCTAGGTTTAGAAAACAAAGGAGTACAACCATATATAACTGAAGAAGAGTTAAGAACTATGGTTAATGTGAGTCATGAAGAGGGAGTTCTAGAAATTGAGGAAAGAGAAATTATAAATAATGTATTCCAATTTGGGGATATGCAAGCTAAAAATGCCATGATACAAAGAATAGACATGGTAGCTATAGATGTAGAGGATAGTTACGATGAGATAATAGAGTTATTTAAAAATGAAAAATTAAGTAGAATGCCTGTATATGAAGAAAATATAGACGATATAATCGGTATTCTTAATATAAAAGATGTAATATTCTTAGACGATGAGGAAATAGAAAATTTCGATATAAAGAAATATATAAGAGAACCATTCTTCACACATGAATTCAAAAAAATAGCTCAGCTATTAGAAGAGATGAAAATAGAAAAGACTCAGATGGCGATAGTAGTAGATGAATATGGTGGAACATCTGGTTTGATAACTGTTGAAGACTTAATAGAAGTAATAGTTGGAGATATAGATGACGAATATGATGATGAAGATGATGAAATCCAGGTAATAAAAGAGGATGAGTATATAGTAGAAGGTAGTACAAAAATTACTGATGTAAATGAGCTTATAGGTGTAAGACTAGAATCAGAAGAATTTGATTCTATTGGAGGTTTTATAATAGGGCATTTAAATAGGCTCCCTGAGGAAGAAGAGGTTGTTGAAGTCGACGAAATAAGATTCTGTATAGAGAGTATAGATAAAAATAGAATAAAAAAGATAAGAATTTTCACTTAGATAAAGCACTGCTAAAAGCAGTGTTTTATTTTCAAAATATAGAGAAGTTTTGAGACTATATAGAGAAATTTTAGCTTTGTATCTGGATAATTAGGAGGCATGGTAAATGAGTGTACTTGAAAGGGCCTTTTTAGAAAAGGCCAAAAACAACGTTATTTTTGTACTTATATATACGGTACTATTTGTATTTATTTATAAGACATTTCCATATATAGCACCGTTTTTTATAGGGGGTATAATAGCGTTTATTATTAGTCCTGTTTCAGAAAAATTGAAGAACAAGTTTAATATAGATAAAGGTGTATCTACCCTAATATTAAGCTTTTTAGCTGTGGCATTAGTGATAACTCTTACATCATTTTTTGTTATAAACATAACTAAACAATCGATGACTATATTAAACAATATTTCTGATAACCCACAAAATATTAATGCTATTATGACAAATATAATAAATCATATAAGCGTATATATTGAACACTTTCAGGATATATCTAACTTTAATATAGATGAAGTCGTGACTAAATATAGTGGAAATATAATAAATATCCTTAAAAATTTACTGTATAGTGTAGTAAATTTAGCTACATCAATACCATATATAATGATTTTTATTATAACACTTTTTATATCAACTTACTTTATAGCTAAGGATATAGATAAAATAGAAGATAACTTCTATAATATGTTTACTCAAACGGCTAGACAAAAAGTTAAAGGTATAAAAAAAGAAACTATATTATCAATAGTTGGATATATAAAGGCATACACGATACTTATGGGTATAACTTTTGTTGCTATTTGGATAAGTTTTAGCTTATTTAAAGTTCCTTATGCAATGCCACTTGGTATTATAGGTGCTATTTTAGACCTTATACCATTTTTGGGTATCATAGTTATATATCTTCCTGTAATAGCGTATTATTTTATTATAAAGAATTACTTTGCAGCAGTATCAATACTTGTTTTATTTATAGCATTATCTTTATTAAGACAAGTTCTTGAACCTAAATTGGTCTCTGTAAACGTAGGGTTGAGCCCATTGTCCACGTTAGCAGCTATATTTATTGGTGTACAAGTTAAAGGTATAATAGGAATAATTTTTTGTTTGGGTTTAGTGTGTATGCGTGATATACTAAAGAAGGTAGATATACTTTAATGACATATATTTTTACATAAAATTTAATGTAGAGTTTCTACTAAAAAATAAGAGTTATCTAATTAATATTTTCGGGAGAGGGGATTAATATGAGAGAAAAAGTAGTAGAGAGATTTCTAAAATATGTTACTTTTGATACAAAGGCAGATCCTAAAAATGATAACTGCCCATCATCAGAAGGACAAAGAGTATTCGCTAAATATTTAGTTGAAGAATTAAAAGGGTTAGGTTTAGAGGCAAGTGTAGATGAAAATAGTTATGTAATGGCTACATTAAAAGGAAATACTGAAGGTGTAGAAACTATAGGATTTATATCTCACTTAGATACAGCTCCAGACCTTAGTGGTAAGGATATAAAACCAAGAATAGTTAAAGACTATGATGGAAAAGATATAGTATTAAATAAAGAATTAGATATAGTAACTCGTGTAAGTGAGTATCCAGAACTTACTAAATTTGTAGGTGATGATATAATAGTTACTGATGGAACAACATTACTTGGTGCAGATGATAAGGCTGGAATAGCTGAAATAATAACAGGAATAGAGTACTTAGTAAACCATCCAGAAATAAAACATGGGGATATAAAAATAGGATTTACACCAGATGAAGAATTAGGTAGAGGAACAGAGCATTTTGATGTTGAAAAATTCGGAGCAAAATATGCATATACTCTAGATGGTGGAATAATAGGTGAACTTCAATATGAAAACTTTAATGCAGCATCAGCTACTATAAACATACAAGGAAGAAATGTACACCCAGGTTCTGCAAAAAACAAAATGGTAAATGCATTATACATAGCAGCAGAAATAGCTCAGACATTCCCATGTGATGAAAGACCTGAAACTACAGAAGGATATGAAGGTTTCTATCATCTAAATGACTTAAATGGAAATGTTGAAAGTGCTAGAATGGATTACATAATAAGAGATCATGATAGAGAGAAGTTTGAAGCTAAAAAAGAATTCTTCAAAGCGGCTATAGAAAAAATAAATGAAAAATATGATGGAAGAGTAAGCTTAGAACTAAAAGATCAATACTATAGTATGAAAGAGCAAGTTTTACCAGTTAAGTTTATAGTTGATATGGTAGAAGAAGCTATGAAAGAATTAGAAATAGAGCCACTTATAATACCTATAAGAGGTGGAACAGACGGAGCAATGTTATCTTATAAAGGATTACCTTGTCCAAACATATTTACTGGAGGATTAAACTTCCACGGTAAAAATGAATGTATACCAGTAAGCACTATGGAAAAGGCTTCCCAATTAGTAGTTAGAATAGCGGAAAAATTTGCAGCAAGAGCTTAGTAATTAGTTTGAAAATAAATTTATAATATTAATAAAAGGAGTTACTTTAAATGATTTAAAAGTCAAAAAAGGGCTCTTTGTCAAATAACGTTGATGAAGTCAATATTTAATTTTTAAAGGCAGCATCTAATACAGTTTTCATGTATAGATGCTGTTTTTAAATTACTTGTATTTTTTC
>NZ_FQWX01000023.1 GCF_900129815.1 Asaccharospora irregularis DSM 2635 | reverse complement strand
CAACACTGGCAAAGGTGCACAAGCAAGCGCAACTATTTACAGCATAATTGAAACTGCTAAAAGTTATGGCCTTTCTGTAGAAAAGTACTTAGTGTATTTAATGAATGGATTATCAAATGAAACAACTTCAATAGAAGATATTATGCCATGGTCCAAATCGCTACCAGAAGATCTTAAAGTTCAAAGTAAATAAATATGAAATTTTAGCCAATAGCATAAGAGTTATATTATGCTATTGGCTTTATTGTATCAGAACTAAATTTTTTATTGTAGACGTACTTTCTTTGACGCTTACATATGAGTGAACAGTCTCCTTATTTTCTATCTTCCTTTTCTTGGAATTACGATATTGTAATTTGCTTCTAAATCATCAAGTATATGATTATGATTTAATGCACTAGGTTCTACTTCAACAAACTCACCTAACTTAAAGAGTTCTTTTGGATTGCGTATTACTGTTTTGGTGGCTAATTTTTGGTACGGTTTGAATCGAATATACACGTTCTTTCCACGGTTTGTGCCTTCTGTAATTGGATTTATAGGTCTATGAGCAACCTTGAAACTTTCAGTTGCTGCATTAACAGATTCAGTTGTAATTTCCTCGATGTTGTTAATCAAAGACTGAATAGTACTTGCACTATTGTTTGAAATATACATACAGTTAGCAACGTGGTCTCCGCTTCCAAAACCACGAGCAACTGTGAGAATATCATCAGCAGTAAATATATCTAGAAAGTCTTGCCCGGTTTTTCCAGATCTTCTTCCAAAGCATATACTTACGCCAACATAAGGTGCAGTTGCAGTTTTTGCCCATTCGTTAGCCCAAACGGTAGATGCCTTTGTCATTCTTTCAAAAGCTGCCGTTCCAAACTCAGCTATGAATCTTTTATGTCCATACCAATTTCCGAAATAATCTGCATTTCTAAGTTTGGCAGAAATTTTAATTGGCTCTCCCTCGCTTAATTTGATAATAACATCAGTTTTATTATCTTTGCTTTTACTACCAATTCCATCAACGGATACTATTTTAGCACCAGGAATAATTCCTTCCTTAAGCATCCAATCAGGTAGAGTTGATGGTAGACTTTCTCCAATGTGTTTACTAACCATTGTGACTATTTCATTTTCAAATGCGTCTGAAGCTTTTGACATAGTTTATTTCCTCCTTGGTTTAATCCTTTATCGTTTCCATGATGTCTTCCAACTTACAATCCATAGCCTCACAGATTTTGAGAAGAACATCAGTTGTGATGTTTGCACCTTTGCCAAGTTTGGCTATGGAAGCTGCACTGATTCCAGCAGCATCCTTAAGATCATTTTTATTCATTTCTTTGTCGATTAACATTTTCCACAATTTGTTATAACTGATTCGCATAATTAACCTCCTTGCTTTACAACCAAAAATCAAATGATTCTTCTTGCTGTTTTTCTGTGAGATAGTTTTTTAAGAGTTCTACATCTTTACTGATATCTCGTGGTCTGATTCGGTTAATAACCTTTTCCTCGACTTCAGGAGTCCAGTAGATTTTTAATTTTTCTCTGGCTCTTGTGATAGCAGTGTAGAAGATATTGTGAGTTACTAATTCTTCCACCTCATCGGTAATAACTATCTTTACAGAGTCATATTCAAGACCTTGTGCTTTGTGTATTGATACAGCATAAGCAATTTGGAATGGTACAACAGTGAATGAGGTACTTTCATCTCCATCTTCGTCAGCACTCTTTAATTTGTGAACACAAAATCTAACTAACGATTTTCCTTTGCTTTCCCAACATTCAAGTAGTTCGAGATTAATACGCCGGAGATCACTTTCATCTAC
This sequence comes from Asaccharospora irregularis DSM 2635, assembly GCF_900129815.1. GTDB lineage: Bacteria > Bacillota > Clostridia > Peptostreptococcales > Peptostreptococcaceae > Asaccharospora > Asaccharospora irregularis. The sequence continues at coordinate 31,131 of NZ_FQWX01000023.1, read as the reverse complement.
TGCCTTAGGTATCTCAACATCAAACTGAATGCGTTCTTCATGAGTGCCGGGGTCTAAGATTTCTATTCCCTTGATTATTCCCTTCATATTATTGTGTATGACAGGGAAGAACCTATCTGAATCAAGGAAGAGAATCGGGTCTCCAACTTTATACTGTTGAATGTCCCATTGAACAGCAGGATTAGGATTGCTTTCCTGTAGGAATCTATTGATGTTGTTGATTCCATATAAACCATCGTAGTTTAGGCAGAGGATAGCCTCTCCGGGTTCAAGAGAAGAGAGAAGGGATTCATCTACTTTTAAGGAGTAGCTTTCTCTTTCGATGACTTCTTTTGCAGTATCATCCATCTGTCTGACCTTATCCCACAGTTCAAGTAATCGTTCATCCTTTGTTCGATGGGGCTGGGTTAGTTCAAATACAGCACTTTCTGGTAAAAATGCTTTTAATACCGAGAACCAATTTCCAAATTGAATCGCATCAATCTGATAAGTATCTCCAACCAATAAAAGCATTTCAAAATTTGCCTTTTGAAGAACCTCAACCATATCTTTGTTGCTGACGGTACTACACTCATCAATAACCAATAATTTATACTTCGCAAAAGCAGACCCTTGACGTTTGAAACTTTCAATTGTTGAGAAAGTTGTATTTTCTGCATCAATCTTTCGCATCAGGTTCTCTTTTGCTGGATTTGTTTGTGTAAGGTATAGCTTGGAATCATCATTTAAGTAGTGAGAAACATGGTTTATTAGCGTAGATTTTCCTACACCTGCTGAACCGTATATCACACCAACCTTTGATTCCGAAAATATACGGGTAATGATGTCTTTCTTTTCATCGCAGTCAATTTCGTAATCATCGAACATCAGCCAAATTTCAACATCGGCACTGTAGTTCTCAATACCTGATTCTGCCAACTCTTGTAATTTTTCAATTACAGTGCAAGTATCGAGTTTGTAATCGTTTATAAATACTTGATTATGTTCAAGCATTAAATCACTTTCAGGTCTGTGCCCTGAATAAAGGCTATCGTTATACTGTTCGATGAGTCTTGGGTAATCAGGAAAATTACCTAGTTCATCAACATCAGTAAAGAGTTGTCCTCTACCTTCAGTGTTGTTCCTTATAAATCTTGCGAACAATTCTGGGCGTTTGTCTTTACACGGAATACAATCAAAAACAGCACCTAGTTTTGGATTATGTCCAACAGGAGATCTGTTAAATGGTAAAGAATCAAACTGCCTGCAACCGTTTGATAAATATAAATTAGAAAGATGACTGTTTCCGGCGTGTACCCATTCTTCATAATATTTGCTATAGTAGCCGTCCGAATATTGACCTTTAATAATAACATTGTTCATGTTATAGAGAAGGTATCGCAGCACATTCTTTCCGTTACGACCATTTCGAATAAGTTCTCTGCAGTAATCTAAAATAGGAATAAATACCATAGACTTAAGGCTATTTTTCCATTCAAGAGTAAGCCTATCATATGCTTTATCCGGGAAGTCCATTAGAGCAGTCAAAGTGTATTTTGTTCTGGTAAGGAACTCACAGATTAAGCGTTGCTCTGGATATGGTACTCTTTTTTTCTCTCCTTTTATCAGTTTAATAAAATTTTGAAATTCACAGTCACGAATGGAGACCTCCCAGCCGTCAATAATAATGATAGGCATTGTTTTTCCTAATATCTCGATAGTCTCATGTACGAGATGAAACTTTGATGCGTAATTGCTTTTGATTGGTAGTTTAGTAAAAGCAATTACCCTATTAGATTTGGACTTGTTTTTTCTATCATCTATTGGTGTAAATGTGATTTCATAATATATGTGTCTGTTAACAAACAGTGGCTTAATTTTCTGAATATAGTATTTGTCATTTTTTTCAGCTTTGAATTCCACTGGATATCGTTCTATTTTTTCAGAAATCTTTTTATAGTATTCCTGTAAGGTATCATCTAGATGAAGAGGAAACTTATCTAAATTATGCAGTACCTCAATACCAAAGTAGTGCCAGATAAGATTCTTTGCTTCTAACAGGTATTGATAATACTTAAGCATTAATCGTTCGGAGCCGTCTTCATCCAATGTATATTGTGTGGTGACTACTTCCAGGTAATTATGGAATTTATATAAAGTGTACAGTTCACTGTTTATCTGTGCAAACTCTGTGGCCTTTGCTATGTTTTCGGCAGTGATAGGTATTTCTCTGCCGTTGGCATAAAACTTGAGCATGACATGATTTACGAACTTTGTCAGCTGCTCTAAAATATCTTGAGAAATAGCACCACGAGAATTGTTTTCTATTTCATCTAAATGCCTACATATGACGTTGTCTATTTTACGGATGGATTCATCAATCGATGGCATCAACATCCTCCTTTCCGATTAATAATTTTCTCCATCGTCCCAGTCATCGATAAATGCATCATACGGAAATGTTCCGGCAAACTGGTCGGGATGAAGCTTTACATACAAATTGCGTATTTTGGTTCTGGAACTTCCTAAAAAAGGAGTTGCAGAACCACTAGCTAAGAAGCTATTGCTTACATTGTTTAATTCTCCAAGTAACCCAAAAACATATGATTTTAAAGATGGATCAGCAAATGTATCTGCTTTTGACATCCATTTGGCTTCATACAAGTCTTTTATTTTAGATGGCAGAGTCATGTCGATTAATGACTCAGCATAGTTTTCTCCGATGAGAGTAACCATGATTTCGTCATAATCTGCAGTGAATTCTTCAAGCAGTAAAATGTCCGCCGAAGAGTATGGAGACTCATTTGTAGTTTGCTTACTCGGAATCTCAAGTGCGTTCGTATCTGTATTATCCTCGGGGATTGGATATAAACGCACATAAATATCTTTCATTTCAGTTCGCTTTTTTATAGTCTCTGGCCGAAGGACATCACGTAGCTGATTACCTTCTTCAATGGATTCGTTCCTAAACCAAAGAATATCAGTATCAGGAATCCATCGTAAAAACTTATCTGAAATGTAGTAAGTGTAATCTCCAAGTACCTGCATTGCATCAACTACAAGCTTTCTTAAACAGGCATCTTGAATTTTTCGCACATCATATTTCCATGATTGAAGAAAATCATTAATTTCGTCAGCAAGTGATAACTTTGTTCCTTCTCCTGTAGGGTCATGATCCATACAATATGTGAGAAGGGGTTCAACCTGACTTTTGAATCGTTCAAGAAAGGCATAATCTTTTGGATTTAGTCTATTCTCGTCAAGCGTGTCAGTTGAAGTAGTGGGACCAACTAAATTTGAAATAGCATTACCCCATACATCCGCAATAGCCTGTCCTGAAGCCAAGACTTTCTCGGTAAGAATATCATGTGGCGTTTTTTCACTGTCTTTTTTAGCACTCTTCGGAGTGCTTTTTCTTTTTTGCACAGCAGTCGTTGTAAGAATCTCTTCAAACAAATATGCGATTTTCTCTGAAGCATTGTACAGGTTTATATCTTCTATATGAGTTTGAAAAGCATCGCACAACCTTTGCGTTGTTGCTTCTTGAAAATTATCTAAATACGAAATGAACTGTTCCGGCTCAATGTGTGGTAAAACACGCTTTGCTATATTTGTAATTTTAGTATTGCCATTGTAATAGGCCTTAAAAGTGTTTTCACTTATATCTTCAATTTGTAATAAACCCTCTTCAGTGATGATTGATTCAAACAGTGTTTTGGTAAAAACATGAGTGCTGTATGAACCACCGATGATGGGTTTTAGTATTTCTGCAAATTCTGTGAATTCCATAATCCACCTCTTTCTTCATTACACCCAAGACTACCGAAGCCTACCAGCCACTACCAAGTTCTACCGACCCACTTATCTATAATGTGAAGTGTAAAAAGCAAACAGCGAGCGCTTGCTACTTGTAAGGCTGTATTGGGAAATTGTTCTACTCAATATTATATCAGAAAAGAACGCAAAAATCTACACTTTCACAGTTTGTTAATATGCGTTCACAGAGAAAATTTACAAATGTAGTTATTTTACCTCTCTGACCTTTAGTTGAGTTCATTAGGTGAATTCAACTAAGTGCCAGAGGCACTTAAAAATAAATATCACAAGGCCTGATTAGCTATAAGGGCATTGGGATACAGATATCGGCATCAATCACAGGACAACCTGTGAAAGGTGCGATAGAAGTACCCTTATTTCCTTATGCTCTTTTTCAGGCATTTCATGGGTCGGTACTTCTATAAGCAACAACCCTATTTGTTTCCTATGCCCTTCTGCAAGAACCAGGCAGAAAGGCAGGAACTTTATGAAAATCAAGATTCGTTACGAGAACGAGTATCAGACACTTGAGGTCGAAAACATGGAATTGGAGAAATGGTTAAATATCTCCATTTCAGAAGAAGAAAGTCAGGAAGACTACGAAAAGAGAATCCAAGATGTAATCGAAGAGAGATTTAACAGACCCGATTACAACAGTTGGCACAAGCATGACCGTCATACTGGCAACGCTTATATGAAGAGCAAGGACGGGACAGTTGAGGTCAACACAGAAGAGGCAATCATGTTCAGAGCAACTGATAAGTCAGCCTTTAACAGTTCAATTGATGGAGTACATAACCAGCTTGAATACGAAGAGTGCTGTGAAACTTTGAGAAGTCTTCTTAAACCTGCGCAGGCAGATATGGTAATTGCTATTGCCCTTGACGGTTACACCGTTGGTGAGTATGCAGCAGAAATTGGTGATGATGCCAATAATGTCAGTCATCGTTACAGACGTGCAATCAACAAATTAAAAAAAATATTTTCAAAAACGTCCTTTTAACCCTTCTCCCAAGGCTACCAGGTAGAAGGGTAACACCTCCGAGAAATTAATTTAAGGAGGTAATTCGTATGGAATTACAAGTATTTAACAGCACAGAGTTTGGCTCTGTAAGAACAGCAACTGTAAACGGTGAGGTTATGTTTGTTGCAAAGGATATAGCAACAATTCTTGGATACAGCAATCCGAGAGATGCTATTAACAAGCACGTTGATGATGAAGACAAGGGGGTAGCAAAATGCGACACCCCTGGTGGAACGCAGAATTTAGTCATGATCAATGAGTCAGGTCTTTACAGTCTTATCCTTTCAAGCAAAATGCCTAATGCGAAGAAGTTCAAACATTGGGTAACGGCAGAGGTTCTTCCGGCTATCCGTAAGCATGGAATGTATGCCATCGATGAGATTTTGGAAAATCCTGATCTTGCGATTGCAGCACTTACACAGCTTAAAGAAGAGCGTGAGAGAAGAAAACAGCTTGAATGTCAGACGCTTATTCAGCGTCAGCAGATTGCAGAGATGCAGCCAAAGGCAAGCTACTATGACCTTATTTTACAGAACAAGAACACAGTTCCTATTACACAGATTGCAAAGGACTACGGTATGAGCGGCCGCAAGTTCAATGAACTTCTTCATGAACTTGGAGTTCAGTACAAGTTCAGAAAGACATGGCTTTTATATCAGCAGTATGCAGAATGCGGATACACACAATCACGTACCTATGCAATTGATGAGAGCAGAAGTGTGATGCATACCTATTGGACACAGAAGGGCAGACTTTTCCTTTATGACCTTCTGAAGAACGAAGGCATCTTACCAGTCATTGAACAGGAGGATTAAAAGATATGGGCATTGATAAGTTTAATCATGAGGGTTATTCCGACCTGACTACATATGAGGCTCTTACCAACATTCATCGTGAGGAAATGGCAGCTGATAAAAAGGCTGCCTATCTTCCTTTGGTGTATGTGTGCAGTCCGTATGCAGGTGATATTGAAACTAATGTAAAGAATGCAAAACGATACAGCAGATTTGCTGTTGATGAAAATGCTATCCCGGTAACACCTCATCTTTTATATCCGCAGTTCATGGATGATGGGAATGCATCGGAAAGAGAGATGGCTATGCATTTCAATTATGTACTTCTTGGCAAATGCACAGAGGTCTGGGTATTCGGTGGTGTGATAAGCCGAGGCATGGCTCGTGAGATTAGTGTTGCAAAGAAAAGAAGAATGAAGATCAGATGGTTTACTCAGGATTTGAAGGAGGTCGGAGAATATGATTAATTTCACTGTTTATTCAGCAGACTGTGTCGGCAACAGCGGTAACTGTCTGTATCCCAATAAGAATATTGTGACGGATAAAGAGTCCTTTATCAAAGCAACGAAGATGGATCATGTAACTGCAAAGTATAAAGGAAATTATCGAAGTAAGGATAATTTCGAGTCCTCCGACTGTATTCCGCTTGACTGTGACAATGACCATTCGGATAACCCAAATGAATGGGTAACCCCTCTTGATATAGCACTTGAAATACCGGGTGTTGCTTTCGCTGTATCTTACAGCAGACACAACAACCTTCCAAAGGGAGATAAGTCTGCTAGACCAAGATTTCATATCTTCTTCCCTATTGAGATTGTATCGGATGAACAGGAGTATGCAGATATGAAACGCAGGATTGCAGACACTTTTCCTTATTACGATACCAACGCACTTGATTCGGCTCGTTTCCTTTATGGAAATGACTCTGATGAAGTGGAGTTCTATGAGGGTGACAAGACTATTATTGATTACCTGGAAGAGGATGATTTTGCTGATTTCGATGCAAGCCTTGAGCAAGTGCCGGAAGGTCAGCGTAACAGTACTATGAGTCACATTGCCGGAAAGATTATCAAGAGATATGGAAATACAGAAGATGCTTATCAGATATTCCTTAAGAAGGCAGAACTCTGTAATCCACCACTTCCTGAAAGTGAACTCAAGGTGATATGGAGAAGTGCATCGAAGTTCGGTAACAAGGTGTCAAACCAGGAAGGCTACATTCCTCCTGAACAGTACAACTCTGACTGCAGATTAAAGCCGAATGATTTCTCGGATGTGGGACAGGCTACTGTTCTTGCAACTGAGTATAAGGATATCCTTCGCTATTCCCCATCGACTGATTACATGGTCTACAACGGCAGTTTCTGGGAAGAGTCAAAACCAAAGTCCCAGGGTGTTTCCCAAGACTTGACGGAAAGACAGCTTGCAGAGGCTGAAACCGAAATGAAGAAGGCTATGGATGAACTTGTAAAGAATGGTGGCATGGAAATTCTTGTATCCGTGGGTCCGAAAAAAGCTGTGCAGATGTTCAATAAACAGCAGGCTCATGCTTATGAGATGTATGAAGATGCTTCTGTCTATAAGAAGTATGCCATTAAGAGAAGAGATACGAAGAACATTGCTGCCACATTAAAAGAGGCTCGTCCGATGCTTGAAGTGGAACAGAGAAACCTTGATGCCGATGAGTTTATGCTGAACACACCGACTCTTACCTATGATTTAAGACAGGGCACCAAGTTCCCAATGGAACACAGACCGGAGCATTTCATCACAAAACAGACAATCGTTGACCCATCAAGTGATGGAGCCGATATTTGGGCAGCTGCACTTGATACATTCTTTTTAAAGGATACAGACCTTATCGATTATGTTCAGAGAATGGTTGGTCTTTCTGCAATCGGCAAGGTGTATGTGGAGGCACTCATTATCGCATATGGAGAAGGCCGCAATGGTAAGTCTACATTCTGGAATGTTATCGCAAGGGTTCTTGGTACATATTCAGGAAACATCTCTGCCGATATGCTTACCGTTGGATGCAGAAGAAATGTCAAGCCAGAACTTGCCGAGGCAAAGGGTAAGAGAATGCTCATTGCAGCAGAACTTGAAGAAGGTATGAGATTGAATACTGCCAATGTTAAGCAGCTCTGTTCTACAGATGAAATCTATGCTGAAAAGAAGTATAAAGATCCGTTCTCATATACTCCGACACATACACTTGTGCTTTATACCAACCACCTGCCAAAGGTCGGTGCTATCGACAAGGGTACCTGGAGAAGACTTATAGTTATCCCATTTGATGCCAAGATTGAAGGAAGTGCTGATATCAAAAACTTCGCAGATTATCTGTTTGAAAAGGCAGGTGGTGCAATCCTTACATGGGTTATCGAAGGTGCAAGAAAGGTAATCGCAGACAACTATAAGATTGACCTGCCACAGAAGGTGCGTGATGCTATTGAGCATTATAAGGAAAGTAATGACTGGCTTTCCTACTTTTTAAGTGAACGCTGCGAACTTGACCCTGCCTATGTGGCAAAGTCGAGCGAGGTATATAACGAGTATCGAATTTTCTGTACCCAGGTGGGTGAGTTTACAAGAAGTACAACTGATTTCTACACAGCTTTGGAAACGGTCGGATTTGAAAGATACCGTGACCGTAAGGGAAGATACATTAAAGGTTTAAGACTCAAGACAGAATTTATGGAAGAGGACTAATGACAGTAGGTGTGACAGTTAATGACGGCTATTTACTATCCTTTTCTATAGAGTAAAAAAATTAAGTCTATATATAAAGTATAGGAAATGACAGTCTTACCCTGTCACACCATCAAATTCAGCATTGATGGAGGTGGCACGAATGCGTGAAAAAGAAGTAGAGCAGAAACTTGTAAAGGCTGTAAAGCTTGCAGGTGGTTTCTGCATCAAATTTACATCTCCCGGATTTGACGGAGTGCCGGACAGACTGGTTCTTCTTCCAAAAGGGAGAATGGCTTTTATAGAACTCAAGGCTCCTGGCAAGAAACCGAGAGCCTTACAAAAAAGAAGAATGAAACAGTTATCAGCTTTGGGGTTTACCTGCTATGTGGTTGATAACACTGATGTGATTGGGGGTGTCATTGATGAAATACAATCCTCATGATTATCAGACTTATGCAACAAACTTTGTACTGGAACATCCTGTGGCAGCAGTCCTTTTAGAAATGGGACTCGGAAAGAGTGTGATTACCTTAACGGCTGTATTTGAACTTCTCTATAACCGATTTGAAGTTGGAAAGGTTCTGGTCATTGCACCCCTCCGAGTAGCAAGAGATACATGGCCTGCTGAAATAGAAAAGTGGGATCACTTAAAGGGACTGACCTATTCGGTGGTTATAGGTACAGAGTCGGAGCGAAAAGAGGCATTAAGAAAAAGTGCAGGTATTTTTCTTATCAACAGAGAAAATGTGGACTGGCTTATCAACAAGAGTGGCTTTCCATTCGATTTTGATATGGTTGTAATAGATGAATTATCGTCATTCAAGTCGGCATCGGCTAAACGATTCAAGAGCCTTCTTAAAGTAAGACCAAAGGTAAAAAGAATCGTGGGTCTTACAGGAACTCCAAGCAGTAATGGACTTATGGATTTATGGGCAGAGTTCAGAATCCTTGACATGGGAGAAAGGCTCGGAAGATACATCACACATTATCGTATGAATTTCTTTGTGCCGGATAAACGAAATCAGCAGATGATATTTTTCTATAAACCAAGACCTGGTGCGGAAGATGCCATCTACAGACTGATATCGGATATTACGATTTCCATGAAGTCAGCAGATTTCCTAAAAATGCCTGAATGCATTATGAACGAAGTGGAAGTAAAGCTTTCAGAAAAGGAATGGTCTGTATATGACGAATTAAGACAGGAAATGGTGGTGTCTCTAGAAGATGAAGAGATTGATGCTGCAAATGCAACTGCTCTTTCAGGCAAACTTCTGCAGATGGCTAATGGTGCTATCTATAACGAAGAAAAAGAGGTCTTCCATATTCATGACCGTAAGCTTGATGCACTTGAGGACTTAATTGAAGGTGCAAATGGCAAACCTGTACTTGTGGCTTACTGGTATAACCACGATTTGGAGCGAATCAGGGAAAGGTTCAAGGTTCGTGAAATCAAGACTTCAAAGGATATCAGAGATTGGAATAACGGTGATATACCGATTGCCGTAATTCATCCTGCGAGTGCCGGACATGGCTTAAATTTGCAAAGCGGTGGTTCGACCCTTATATGGTTTGGTCTTACTTGGTCATTGGAACTCTATCAGCAGACCAATGCAAGGTTATGGAGACAGGGACAGAAATCCACAGTTGTCATACACCACATTATTTCAAAGGATACCATTGATGAAGATGTGATGAAGGCACTAAGGCTCAAAGAGAAAACACAGACAGATCTTATCGATGCGGTTAAGGCGAGAATCGGAGGTGGTGTGTATGCAAGGCAATGAGTTTTTAAACAGACCTTTTATTCTGAATAATAAAATCAACGACAAGAAGATTAAGCTTGGATTTTACAGAGAATTGTCGTGCAGTCCATCGTCACCGGGGTTCGAAGAGCATTTCTCAAGCAATCCAAATACAAAAGCACCATTTGTCCGCTACTTAGAAAAGATAGATGATCTAGAGCGAGAGATTGTTGAAGATTATAAAAAGCTTGATGAGATTAAAACCGAAGTGGACAATGCAATTGATGTTGTGGAAGATCCAATGGAACAGATGATCCTAAGATATAGGTACTTGGAATTTTTATCAATGCCGGATATTTCTGTTCGAATGCATTACTCACTGCGTTGGACAAAGAAACTACATAGACGTGCATTGGACAGCTTTGAAAGAGGACACCACTAGATCACCCCTAGGCCACTCCCCGTTCATATTGAAATGATGTAGAATGGTATTGTAGAAAAATATATAAAACAACTAAGCCTTTGTAGGAGCAATCCCGCAGAGGCTTTTGTTATGTCCAGATGGAGGTGAAAAAGATGCCAAGAAAACCAAAGAAACCGTGTGGTTATTCTGGCTGTCCTAATTTAACAGAAGGTAGATACTGCAAGGAACATGAAAAACAAATAAACCAATCCTACGAGAAGTATGGCAGAGATAAAGCTGTACGCCGCAGGTACGGACGAGCTTGGAAACGAATCCGTGACAGCTATGTTAAGACGCATCCATTCTGTGAGCTGTGTTTTGAGAAAGGAATCATCGTTCCGGTGGATGAGGTTCATCACAAGTTACCACTGTCAGAAGGTGGAACGCATGACAGAAGCAATCTGATTTCTCTTTGCAAAAGCTGTCATGCCAAGATACATGCCGAACGCGGTGATTATCACGGAAGTAAAAAACATCATGTGTATAAGTATTAAGTGTGTCGGTCTATGACGGCTATTTACTATCCTTTTCTATAGAGATAAAAATTTTATCCTATATATATAATAAAGGAAATGCTGGTCATAGGGTGTCACACTGCGAATTGATGAATGAAAAAGTACCCCAGGGGCGGTCAAAATCTCTAACACCGGGACCAACGTGGAACGGCGTGGGGTCTTGCGTGTGAAAAATGCGAAATCAAAAGGGTAATTAAAGGAGGAATGCAGACGTGCCTACAAAATCGAATAACATCGGTGGCCGTGGTGGTGCAAGACCTGGTGCAGGTCGCAAGAAAACGGCTGTATCCGAGAAAGCAAAGAACGGAAATCCGGGTGGCAGAAAATTAGAAGTCCTGAATATTCCTGAAGTGGAAGGTGTGGAGATGCCAAAGCCGCACGACTTCCTGTCTGCAGAACAGAGAGACGGAAGCGAACTGCAGGCTCATGAAATCTATACGGAAACATGGAACTGGCTAAACAAAATCGGATGCTCATCGAAGGTATCCCCACAGCTATTGGAAAGATATGCGATGTGCTCTGCTCGTTGGATACAGTGTGAGGAGATGACCAATAAGCTAGGTTTTCTTTCTAAGCATCCAACCACACAGAAACCAATCCCATCTCCGTTCATTAACATTGGCATCAACTATATGAACCAGGCCGTAAGGCTTTGGAATGAAATATTTCAGATTGTTAAGGAAAACTGCAGTACGGATTATGATGATGCAGCTCCACAGAATGATCTGATGGAAAGACTCTTAAGAGCAAGGGAGGGCAAATAAAAATGATTGAAAAAGTAAACTCTGGTCACCCGGACAAGGTGGCAGACAGAATTGCAGGTGCCATTGTTGACTTGGCATATGCGACAGAAGAAAATCCAAAGATTGCTGTTGAAGTATTAATTGGACATGGCATTTGCCATGCGATTATCGAAACATCAGCTGTACTTGATGAAACTGATATTGAAAAAGCAATTGCTCGTATTGCAGGCAATGTGAAACCAGATATTGTGATTGTTCCACAGGATAGTCATCTTGCCAGAAATCAGGCAGAGAGCATTCATTGTGGAGATAATGGTGTCTTTCGTGGGATGCCACTTACTGATGAACAGAAGGCATTGTCCCAGATTGCAAGAGATATCTACAAGGTGTATCCATACGATGGAAAGTACATTCTTGATGAGGCAAGACTTATCATCTGTCAGAGCAATGCGAAAAAAGTACACTTAAAGAAAATCTACCGTGAGGCAGAAATCAATCCTCTGGGTGACTGGACTGGTGGCACAGATGTGGATACAGGTGCAACCAACCGTAAGCTTGGTTCTGATATGGCAGACTCCGTTACAGGTGGTGGTCTTCATGGAAAGGACTTATCCAAGGCAGATGTATCTGTAAACATCTATGCTTTCCTTAAAGCACAGAGAACCGGAAAGCCTGTGGAACTTGTATGTGCGATTGGTGACAGTTCTGTTGATGGTATTCCTTATGAAGAGATTGTTGCCCAGGCTAGAGAATATATCACCTCAATCGGTGGCTTTGAGAAGTTTGCCGAATGGGGTCTTTTTTAGAGGTGGCGTATGGGAAAGACAACAACTGAAATGCAGCTTGTAGCTGTTTCAAAACTTATTCCTTATGTAAATAATGCAAGAACCCACTCTGCTGAACAGGTGATGAAACTTCGTTCTTCTCTTCGTGAGTTCGGTTTTATCAATCCTGTAATCATTGACCGAGAGTTCAATGTCATCGCAGGTCACGGAAGAATTCTTGCAGCAAAGGAAGAAGGCATTCTTGAAGTACCGTGTGTGTTCGTTGATTACTTAACTGATGCACAGAAAAAAGCCTACATCCTTGCCGACAACAGAATGGCAATGGATGCAGGCTGGGACGAAGAGTTACTTCGTATTGAAATCGAGGTGCTCCAAGGCGAGGACTTCGATATCGGTCTTACCGGATTTGATGAAAGTGAAATCGCAGACCTTTTTGGTTCTGATGATACTTCCGGTGTGAAAGACGATGATTATGATTTATCAGCTGCACTTGAAAAGGCAGCATTTGTTAAGCGTGGAGATGTATGGACGGTTGGCAGACACAGACTGATGTGTGGTGATGCAACATCAAAAGAAGATGTGGCTACACTTATGGACGGAAAGAAAGCCAACCTTATCGTAACCGATCCACCGTATAATGTAGCATTTGAAAGTTCCGATGGCTTATCCATCAAGAACGATAAAATGGCAAATGACAAATTCTATGAGTTTCTCCTTTCTGCTTTCAGGAACATGGCCGAGCATCTTGAAAAAGGTGGCTCGGCTTATGTGTTCCATGCAGACACAGAAGGTCTTAATTTCAGAAAGGCTTTCATCGATGCAGGCTTTCATTTGTCCGGCTGCTGTATCTGGGTAAAGAACTCACTTGTTCTTGGACGCTCGGATTATCAGTGGCAGCATGAACCTGTGCTTTATGGTTTCCTTCAAAACGGAAAACACTACTGGAGTTCAAAGGCAGGAAGAAGTCAGACTACCATTTGGAACTTTGATAAGCCTAAAAAGAATAAGAACCATCCAACATCAAAGCCTCTTGATTTGCTTGCCTACCCAATCGGTAATTCAAGTCAGGAAAATGCAATCGTTGTTGATACCTTTGGTGGCAGTGGTTCAACTCTTATGACCTGTGAGCAGACAAATCGTATCTGCCACACGATGGAACTTGATGAAAAGTACGCATCCGTTATTCTTCGAAGATATGTGGAAGACACGGGAGATGCTAATGGTGTATTTGTAATCAGAGATGGAGAGAAGATTCCATACTCTGCTTTAGTTAAGGAAGTGGAGGGATTGGATGACACAACAGAATAATTTGACCCTTGGGAGTCTGTTTGATGGCTCTGCAGGGTTTCCTTTAGGAGGCTTGCTTTCCGGTATCACCCCACTCTGGGCATCGGAAATCGAGCCTTTTCCTATTCGTGTAACAACGAAAAGACTGCCACAGATGAAACACTATGGAGATATTTCTGCCATGAATGGTTCAGAGATACCACCCGTGGATATCATCACATTTGGAAGTCCATGCCAGGATATGTCCGTGGCCGGCAAAAGAAATGGTCTTGATGGTTCTCGTTCAAGTCTGTTCTATGAGGCAGTCAGAATCATTAAAGAAATGAGGTGCAAAACCAATGGAAAATATCCAAGATTTATCGTCTGGGAAAATGTCCCCGGAGCATTCTCAAGCAACAAAGGTGAAGACTTCCGATGCGTCCTTGAAGAAATCTGCAAAATCAAAGACGAACAGTTGTCAGTGCCTAGATCTTCAAAATGGCAGAACGCAGGAAAAATCCTGGGAGATGGTTTCTCAGTCGCTTGGAGACAGCTTGATGCTCAATTTTGGGGAGTACCCCAGAGAAGAAAACGTATCTACCTTGTCGCAGATTTTGCAGGCTGGTGTGCCGGAAAAATACTATTTGAGTCAGAAGGCTTGTCTGGGTATTCTTCGAAGAGCATCTGCCCGTGGAAAGAAACTGCCAGAAGTTCTGGAGAAGGCACTGAAGAAACAGGCTTTGACAGCTTAATGTTTGAGAACCACTCACAGGACTCAAGGTATACGGGGCCTCTTGATGTGGCACAGACAGTTTCATCAACTTTTGGAACGGGAGGCAATAATCAGCCGTTCGTGGTTCATACACCAAAGACACTCAAAATAAGAAGTGGCTGCGAAGGTGGTGGCAAAGGTGCTTTGATACAGGATAACAAATCAGCTACCCTTGGATGCAACAATGATCAGACATTGTTTGTACCAAAGGTGTATGGCATCTGTGCCAAGGACAGCAATGCGATGAAATCACCAAACCCTAACAGTGGTTTCTATGAGGCTCAAACGAGCAGATGCCTTGATGGAAATGGTGGCAATCCATCATGCAATCAGGGTGGCATGGCTGTTATTGAGGGCAATGGTTCAAGACCATCCCACAAAGGTTATGGCTACAAGGAATCCGATGTGATGTACACCTTAAATGCAACCGAACAGCACGGAGTTGCATATGGTATTGGAAGACCTGCTATGAACCAGGGATACAATGCTAAGTTCAGCTTTCAGGTTGAAGAAGAAGTTGAACCTACTCTTGTGGCAGCAGGAGCAAGTGGTGTTGCTCATCCGGTATTCAGTTCAAGTAAGGCATCATTCTTTACAACAGCTGAAGAGGAACTTGCAAATACACTCGTGGCTACTGACTACAAGGACCCACCGATTGTAAATGACAGTCCAAACTATGGATTTTACCCACAGATGAAAGCCGAATGCATCACATTCACGGAAGAAAAAAGTGGCTGTCTTGTAAATGGAACAAATCCCGGATTTCAGAACGGTATTCTTGAGCAGGACTATATCGTTAGAAGACTTACTCCAACGGAATGTGCAAGGCTACAAGGTTTTCCTGACTGGTGGTGTGATGACCTTGGAACAGAAGAACCTACCGATGAGGAGATTGCACTGTGGAAGGGTATCTTTGAAACTCATGCAAAAGCACTCGGTAAGGATATAAAACCAAAGACTGATTCACAGATTAGAAAGTGGTTAATAAATCCCCACTCCGATTTTGCAGAATACAAGATGTGGGGCAACGGTGTGGCACTTCCTAACGTAGTATTTGTGCTTTCAGGCATTGTGTATTACTCACAGTTTCCTACAGAATAATCGGCAGATACTCTTTACACAAACAACTTGATATATGTACCTTTTAGAGTGATATATGGTACTACCAAAAAACAAAGGAGGTACATCAGATGGTACTACATTTTAATGTAAAGGGCGAAAGCCGAAAAGCAATGGTCAAGGCAATTGAAAAGGAACTCGGTGTAAAAGCCAGATACCTTGGAGTTCCAAGCTGCTCTTATGAAGTAGGAAACTACATCGTAGGAAAGAACGGAGAACTTGAATTTGCTGATGACTTAGGTATGGAAGAAACATCGGGCATCATTGATGCCTGCGTGATGGCTACAGGGGTTTCACCCAAAGAATGGGAAAACAATACGGACGAACCGGAAAGCGAGCCACAGGGCGAAATTACGGGGGTTACGGTGGCAATGCCGATTGACAAGGTTAAGGTCGGAAACCTTACGGCACTTATTGATTCCAAAGCCGGACTTATTAAGAAGGCACTTGGCATTGCTGATCTTGGCATCAGCATTGATGAGGATAAGGTTTCCTTCCCTTGGTTCTCCACAGAGATAGAACCTGAAACACTGCAGACCTACACCAGATTCATTGCAGCACTTTGTAAGATGAGTGTGAATCAGAAAAGAATCCAAGCTAAGGATAAGAAAGTCGACAACGAGATATATGCATTCAGATGTTTCCTTTTAAGACTTGGATTTATCGGTAACGAATACAAGGCAGATAGAAAGATTCTGCTTAAGAATCTTCAAGGCTCTGCAGCATTCAAGAACGGTACGAAGGGAGGCGAAGAATAATGTTCTTTCCAAGCAGAGATATCGTTGAAAGAGTGAAAAAGGAATATCCGGCTGGAACAAGAGTTGAACTTGTAAGAATGGATGATTTCCAAGCACCACCGATTGGAACGAAGGGTACGGTCAGAGGTGTTGATGATACTGCAAGCATTATGGTTGCATGGGATAACGGCAGCAGTTTGAATGTGGTCTACGGTGAGGATAAATGCCGTAAGATCACTAAAGAATAAAGCACAGAAATACACAGATTTTATATTAAAAGATTGTGTAGAATATAGTGCTAATTAACTTGATATAGTGTGCTTTTAGAGTGATATATAGTACTACGAAAAGGGAATACACACCAAACGGAGGTACATAGAATGAACGAAAAAATCACACATCAGATTGAAGAAATGAAAAAGCAGACCATCGGAGTTGAGGTTGAGATGAACAATATCACAAGAGAGCGAGCTGCAAAGCTTGCTGCCGAATACTTCGGAACTGGACGCTATGAAAACACAGCATCAAGAAACGGCTACATGACCTGGTCAGCATGGGATGGACAAGGCAGAGAATGGAAATTCCAGAAGGACGTAAGCATTGCCGGGGACGATGCACATAAATGCGAAATGGTAACCCCAATCCTTAAATACGAGGACATGGAAATCTTGCAGGAGCTGATTAGAAAGCTTCGCAAGGCAGGAGCCAAGAGCGATGCAACAAGAGGATGTGGTGTTCACATCCATATCGGAGCAAACGGCCACACGCCACAGACCATGAGAAACCTTGCAAACATCATGGCAAGCCACGAAAGTCTAATAGCTGATGCACTTGACCTTGACAGAGGAAGAATGAACAGATACTGCAGAACAGTTGACCCAAGATTTTTAGAGCAGCTCAATAAGAAGAAACCAAAGACTATGAGCAAGCTTGCAGACATTTGGTACGGCACACAGGGTTGCAACTACGGACGTAGCCAACATTACAACGATAGCCGATACCATATGCTTAACTACCATGCAACCTTTACCAAAGGAACAATCGAGTTCAGACTTTTCCAATTTGATGCACCTGCTGACGGAAAGCAGAACGGACTTCATGCCGGACAGCTTAAAAGCTACATTCAGCTTTGCCTTGCACTTAGCCAGCTTGCAAAGGAAATGAGAACAGCAAGTCCAAAACCACAGCAGAATGAAAATCCAAAATACGCAATGAGAACATGGCTCTTAAGACTTGGGTTCATCGGGGATGAATTCAAAACAGCAAGAGACCTGCTTACAAGAAGACTTGCAGGAGATACAGCATTCAGAACTGCAAGGAGATAGCCTTGTAACACCTTAATAAACAAAGTCGACCACTTCGGTGGTCTTAAGGTGGTAGAAGGGTGTCCCCTTCAGAAAGGATGGAAACCATATGAGAAAACGATACTACATTGCCTATGGCAGTAACCTCAACATTCCACAGATGCGAATGCGATGTCCTGGAGCAAGGATAATTGGAACATCAGTCATTGAAGACTATCAGCTTTTGTTCAAAGGCAGCAAGACAGGTTCTTACCTTACCATTGAACCAAAGGAAGGTGCGACAGTTCCTGTTGCTGTATGGGAAGTAACCGAGCAGGACGAATTGTCACTTGATCGATACGAAGGATATCCGAACTTCTATTACAAAACGGAAATGACCCTGGATATCAAAGGTATCAGAACCGGAAAGATTCGCAGAAGACAAGCCTTTGTCTACATCATGCATGAAGAACGAGAACTCGGAATACCAAGCTGGTTCTATGTGAACACCTGCCTTGATGGATACCGAGCATTCGGATTTGAAGAACAGTACCTTTTTGATGCAATCGAAGTAAGCAGGAGGGATTCACATGAAGACTGAAAAAACAAGAACAGCTATATGCCCTAAGTGTGGCAAGGAATATCACGGGCATCCGGCTCTTTCAAGAACAGACAACACCACTTACATCTGCCCCGACTGTGGCACGAGAGAGGCTCTTGAGAGCATCGGTGTTGCCAGGGACGAGCAGGACGAGATTATTGCTACAATCCATAGTCACACAAGATAACAGAGAAAAGAATATAAGCTTTTTCAGGGCTCCACAGGGGTCCTTTTTTCGTGGAGGTGAGACAAGTGCGAAAGCTTAAGAATTATAAGCCGACAAGGTTTATGGCAGAAGATTCTCACTACGATGAGTATGAGGCCAATTTTGCTGTAGCCTTTATCGAAGAACTGTGTCACACCAAGGGTACATGGGCAAGAAAGAAATTCAAGCTTATGGACTGGCAGGAACAGATTATAAGAGATGTGTTCGGTGTCATCAAGCCTAATGGATACAGACAGTTCAATACGGCTTATGTTGAGATTCCCAAAAAGAATGGCAAGAGTGAACTTGCAGCAGCCATTGCCCTGCTCCTACTTTGTGAAGGAGAAGAGCGTGGAGAGATTTATTCATGTGCTGCTGATAAAAACCAGGCAAAAATCGTATTCGATGTTGCAGCTGATATGGTTCGTTTCTCGCCATCTCTGAATAAGAGAATTAAGATTCTGGAATCACAGAAAAAACTTATTTATTATCCAACCAACAGTACCTACCAGGTGTTGTCGGCAGATGTTTCAAACAAGCATGGCTTTAATACACACGGTGTTATTTTTGATGAACTTCATACCCAGCCTAATCGTAAATTATATGATGTGATGGTGCAAGGGTCAGGAGATGCAAGAATGCAACCTCTGTTTTTCATTATTACAACAGCAGGAAATAATACAGAGAGTATCTGCTATGAAGTACATCAGAAGGCACTTGATATTATGGAGGGTAGAAAACATGATACTACATTCTACCCCGTAATCTATGGTGCAAGTGTTGATGAGGATTGGACAGATCCCAATGTGTGGCTCAAAGCCAATCCGAGTCTTGGTGAAACAATTCAGATGGATAAGGTAATAGCAGCCTGTGACTCTGCAAAGCAGAATCCTGGCGAAGAGAATGCATTCCGACAGCTTAGGCTTAACCAATGGGTAAAACAGTCCATCAGGTGGATGCCTATGGAAAAATGGGATGCCTGCAATTTCAAATTCAGTGAAGATGACCTTGAAGGACGTGTTTGTTATGGTGGCTTGGACTTATCAAGCACAACCGACATCACGGCTTTTGTACTTGTATTCCCGCCAATGGATGAGGATGACAAGTTTGTGGTTCTGCCATACTTCTGGGTACCGGAAGACACGCTGGACTTGCGAGTCCGAAGGGACCATGTTCAGTATGACCTTTGGGAACGACAGGGATATCTTCAAACCACAGAAGGAAATGTGGTTCATTACGGATATATAGAACAGTTCATTGAGAAACTTGGTGAAAGGTTCAATATCAAAGAAATCGCATTTGACCGTTGGGGTGCTGTACAGATGGTTCAGAACCTTGAAGGTATGGGATACACAGTTGTTCCATTCGGACAGGGATTTAAGGATATGAGTCCACCAACCAAGGAACTGATGAAACTTGTGCTTGAAAAGAAAATAGCCCATGGTGGGCATCCGGTTCTCAGATGGAATATGGACAACATCTTTATTCGTACAGACCCGGCAGGAAATATTAAGGCTGACAAGGAAAAGTCTACGGAAAAAATTGATGGTGCGATAGCAACTATTATGGCACTTGATAGAGCAATCCGATGTGGAAATGTAAACACTGAATCGGTCTACGATACAAGAGGTTTACTTGTCTTCTGATTTTTCGATGACAAGCTTACCGTTTTCACAATGGATAGTAACTTTATCTCCAGTATGAAAGCCTAGATTTTCAAGCCACATACCGTTGATACGAAGTGCTGGTACTTCTTTATTGTTGTACCCACCTACAGATGAAACAGTAAGATTTCGTTCTGCTTTGAATGGACGTTTTCTAGGTGTTTTATCTGCACCACGGGTTTTGACAAAATCAACATCATATGTATACATTAGCAATCAACTCCTTTCTTTTGGGAAATTATAAAAACAATGGAGGAAAAAACGATGAGTATTTTTTCGGGATTATTTAGGACAAGAGATGCTCCTACCAACCGAACAAGCGGTAGTGCTTATTCATTCTTCATGGGTGGAAGTACTGCCGGGAAGAATGTAAATGAGCGAAGTGCCATGCAGATGACAGCGGTTTATGCCTGCGTCCGTATCCTTTCGGAGGCTATCGCAGGATTGCCACTTCATGTCTATCATTATAACGATGATGGTGGAAAAGAAAAAGCATTAAATCATAATCTCTATCATTTGCTGCACGATGAACCGAACCCTGAAATGACAAGCTTTGTTTTCAGGGAAACACTCATGACACATCTCCTTTTGTGGGGTAATGCCTATGCGCAAATCATAAGGAATGGTAAGGGTGAGATTATCGCAATCTATCCATTGATGCCGAACCGTATGAGAGTTGACCGAGATGAACACGGATATCTGTATTACGAATATCAGGTAAGTCAGGATGATGCACCTACTAACAAGGGTTCTTCAGTAAGACTTGCACCTGATGAAGTTATGCATATTCCTGGACTTGGCTTTGATGGCTTGGTAGGGTACTCACCTATTGCTATGGCCAAGAATGCTATCGGTCTTGCAATCGCAGCTGAAGAGTACGGTAGTAAGTTTTATGCTAATGGTGCTGCTCCAAGTGGGGTGCTTGAGCATCCGGGAACACTGAAAGACCCATCAAAGGTAAGGGATAGTTGGTCACAAACTTTTGGTGGTAGCTCAAATTCGCATAAAGTGGCTGTTTTGGAAGAAGGAATGAAGTATACACCGATTTCCATTTCTCCGAACGAAGCACAGTTTTTAGAAACAAGAAAATTTCAGATAGACGAGATTGCTCGAATTTTCAGAGTACCTCCACACATGGTAGGTGACCTTGAGAAGTCGAGCTTTTCTAATATTGAGCAACAGTCACTTGAATTTGTGAAATACACTCTTGATCCTTGGGTTTCAAGATGGGAACAGAATATGGCTCGTTCTCTGTTAACAGCAGAGGAGAAACAGAATTATTTTATCAAGTTTAATGTAGACGGACTTCTTCGTGGTGACTATCAAAGCCGTATGAACGGATATGCCACTGCAAGACAGAACGGATGGATGTCTGCCAATGATATAAGGGAACTTGAGAATCTCGACAGGATTCCTACTGAACTCGGTGGTGACCTTTACCTTATCAACGGTAACATGACCAAGCTTGAAGATGCAGGTATCTTTGCTACAAGCCCGGATACATCAGACGGAGAGGAGAAGACAGATGAAGAACAAGAAGTTCTGGAACTGGAAGAGTCGAAAAACTCTGAACCAGGCAAACGAAGAAGTCGCAGAACGAGTACTTGAGTTGCACGGAACAATTGCCGAAGAAAGTTGGTTTGATGATGATGTCACACCACAGCTTTTCAAGGATGAGTTAAATGCCGGAAGTGGAGATATTACTGTATGGATTAATTCTCCGGGTGGAGACTGTGTGGCTGCGGCTCAAATCTACAATATGCTCACACAGTACAAAGGAAATGTCACAGTGAAGATTGATGGTATTGCAGCATCGGCAGCATCGGTTATTGCGATGGCAGGAAACACAGTGCTTATGTCACCTGTTTCCATGATGATGATTCATAACCCTGCAACCGTAGCATTCGGTGACCATGCAGAAATGCAGAAGGCTATCGATATGCTTGCAGAAGTGAAAGAGTCCATCATCAATGCCTATGTGATTAAGACTGGTCTTTCAAGATCAAAGCTTAGTCACTTGATGGATGCCGAAACCTGGATGGATGCCAACAAGGCCGTTGAGCTTGGCTTTGCTGATGACATCATTATGAGAGCAGAAACAAAACCGAATATCAATCCCGAAGAAGCGGATCAAGAAGAAAGCACCGAAGAGAAGGAAAAGAAACCTTCTGACTCGATGCTTTTTTCACGCAAGGCAGTTAACAACGCTCTTATGAACAAACTGGAAAAATACTATGTCCAGCCTAAAGAAACAGTAACAAAGCAGGCAGAGATTTCTTCGCCTGCAAACCATGGCACTCCTGCTAAAGAGATTAAGGAGCGTCTGGACTTTATTAAGAAATTCATTTAAGGAGGAATTCTATTATGACTATTAAGGATTTAATCGAAAAAAGAGCAAAAGTGTGGGAAACTGCAAAGAACTTTGTGGAAACTCACGAAGACAAGAATGGTGTGCTTTCCGATGAGGATACAACAACCTACAACAAGATGGAGAAGGAAATTGAGGATTTGACAGCTGCTATCGACCGTCAGCAGAGAGCAGAACGCAGAGAAGCAGAACTTGCAAAGCCTGTTAATTCTCCGATTACCGGTAAGCCTTTTATGGGTGATGCCAAGGAAGTAAAGAAGGGTCGTGCTTCCGATGCTTATAAGGATGCGATGCTTTCTGCAATGCGTTCTAATTTCCGTAATGTAAGCAATGTACTTCAGGAAGGTGTAGATGCCGATGGTGGCTACCTTGTGCCGGAAGAGTATGACCGCAGACTTATTGATGTGCTTGATGGTGAGAACATCATGCGTAGCCTTGCTACAAAGATTACTACTGCAGGTCAGCACAAAATCAACATCGCAGCTACCAAGCCTGCAGCAGCATGGATTGAGGAAGGTGGAGCATTATCTTTTGGTGATGCAACATTCGACCAGATTTATCTTGATGCCTACAAGCTTCATGTAGCAATCAAGGTTACTGAAGAGTTGCTTTATGACAATGCCTTCGGTCTTGAAAACTACATCATCACTCAGTTCGGTAAGGCTTTAGCAAATGCCGAAGAGGATGCATTCCTTAACGGTAACGGTACTGGAAAGCCTACTGGTATCTTCGCAGCAAACGGTGGTGGTCAGATTGCAGCAACTCTTACTGCAGCTATCAAGTCCGATGACCTTATCGATTTGGTATATGGCCTTAAGAGACCTTATCGTAAGAACGCATCTTTCATCATGAATGATGCAACACTTGCTTCTATCAGAAAGCTTAAGGATAACAACGGAGCATATATCTGGCAGCCTTCTTACAAGGAAGGAGAACCTGACAGGGTGCTTGGCTATGCTGTTCACACTTCTGCTTTTGCACCTACAAATGCGATTGCATTCGGTGATTACAGCTACTACAACATCGGTGACCGTGGTTCTCGTTCTTTTGCAGAACTTCGTGAACTTTTCGCTGGTAACGGCATGGTTGGTTATGTAGCCAAGGAAAGAGTCGATGGTAAGCTTATCCTTCCTGAAGCAGTACAGATCTTAAAGCTTAAGGAAGAAACTGCATCTGCTAAGGGTTAAGAATAATTAAGTGTGACACCCTATGACGGCTATTTACTATCCTTTTCTATAGGTATAAAAATTAAAGCCTATATATAGATATAGAGAATGCCAGTCATAAGGTGTCACTGTTTATTAGGTGGTGATAGATATGATTGTAAATCTTGATGAGATGAAGGGTTACCTTCGAGTGGACTTTGATGACGATGATGCTCTTATCGAAAGTTTTATTACAACCGGGCAGAATCTCTGTGCAGATATTGCTAGGTTAACCAATGATGAATTGGATGAAATTCCATCATCCAAGATTGCTGTCATGTACGCAGTTGCCTATCTGTATGAACACAGAGAAGATGCAGATCATCATCAGCTGACCATTTCCCTTCGCTCTCTGCTTGAGGGTGTAAGAAGGAGTGTGTTCTGATGAATATAGCGCTTATCAATGTGAAGATTACAATACAAAAGAATGAAACTGTTGTAGATGACATCGGCAATCATAAGAATAACTGGACTGACTATCACACCTGCTTTGCAACCATAAGTGGCGAAGGTGGTTCTAAAAAGAGTGTGGCTGGTCTTATCGTAGATGATTCTGATATTTCATTTACGGTCAGATACTGCAAAGCACTCGCAGACCTGGATATTACAAAGTATAGAGTTCTTTTTGAAGGCTATTTATATAATATCGTGTCTGTTGACCACATGAACTACAAGAAGAAATGCCTGAAACTGAAATGTGAGAAAGTGAGGAGATAGTGATGGCAAATGTAAAGATTGATAACCTTGCAGATGAAATCATGAACGGCCTCAAGGAGTATGCTGATCTGGCCACAGATGATTTGAAGAAATCTGTAAGGAAGGCAGGAAATACAGTAAGGAAAGATATCGCTGCATCTGCTCCAAAGGATACGGGTGCCTATGCGAAGAGCTGGTCGGTCAAGAAAACGAAGGAAACTTCAAATTCACTTGAACTGACAGTGCATTCCAAGAACAGATATCAGCTTGCCCACCTTCTTGAGCACGGTCACGCAAAACGTGGCGGCGGAAGAGTGGCTGCAAGACCTCACATTGCCCAGGCAGAAGAGAATGCGATTGAAACATTGGAAACAGAAATCGCAAGAGCACTTGGAGGTATGTGATGGAAGAACTGTTACAAATCATTAAGGAGATGGACATTCCGTTTGCATATGACCATTTTGCAGAGGGAGAAAGTCCAGATCCACCGTTTATCTGTTATCTCTTGCCCAGCAGTGATAACTTCGCAGCTGACGGAAGAGTGTATCTGAAGGTAAACGAAGTTCATATAGAACTGTATACCGATTTGAAGGACTTGTCGGTAGAACAGAAAGTTGAATCTGTGCTTGACAGTCACGGCATTTTTTATGACCGTTTGGAAACATGGATTGAGAGTGAAAAGATGTATGAAGTCCTGTATTCATTTGAAATGGAGGCTTAGATTATGGCGAATAAAGTAAAATATAACCTTAAAAACGTCCATGCAGCAAAGCTGACAAGGACAGAAGAAGGTGGCTATTCCTATGAAACACCAAGAGCAATTCCTGGTGCAGTAAGTATCAGCTTGGATGCAGAAGGTGATACTTCTCCGTTCTATGCAGATGGTATCGTGTATTTCCGTTCTGTATCTAACAACGGTTATAGCGGAGATTTAGAGATTGCTCTTATTCCAGAATGGTTTAGAACTGACATACTTAAGGAAGAACTTGATAAGAATGGTGTTCTTGTTGAGAACTCTAAGATTGCTGAGATGGAGAAGTTTGCCTTGTTATTTGAATTTGATGGTGATGCGAAGTGCATCCGTCATGTCATGTATAACTGCACAGCATCTCGTCCATCCATTGAATCTGAAACTAAAGAGGATACAATTGAACCGGGAACAGAGAAACTTTCACTGACGGCGGATCCAAGAGAAGACGGTCTTGTAAAGAGTAGAACCGGAGATACAACTACGGATGCAACCTACAACGATTGGTACAAGGCAGTCTATGTTCCAGTAGCAAAGACCGCTTCTGCATCATCTGCTTCGACAGGAGGTAAATAATTATGCTGAAGAAAGTAATTAATGTTGGTGGTAAAGAAGTTGCATTCCGTTCCTCTGCCACTGTTCCAAGATTATATCGTGCAAAGTTCAAACGAGATATCTTCAAAGACTTAGCAAAGTTGGAAAGTTCCTATAAAGGTAGTAAGGAAGAGGGAGAAGAGTTTGCTATTGATGATTTGGAAATCTTCGAGAATGTTGCATATATCATGGCATATCATGCGGATAACACTATCCCGGATAATATCGATGATTGGCTTGACCAGTTTGAGATGTTTTCTATTTATGAAGTACTGCCAGAGATTCTTGCTCTTTGGGGAACGAACCTTATCACGGACATTGACTCTAAAAAAAACTTAAAAAAAGTAGCAGGGAGATGACAACACCCTTGTTCCTTTTGCGTTGCTTAGAAATCGGTCTTTCCATCCAAGACTTGGATTATCTGACCATTGGTATGGTAATGGATATTTGGACAGAGAAAGGAAACGATTCTCTAAAATATGATAATCTTGCAACGCAGGAGGATTTTGATAAGTTTTAATGGCTCGGAAGATACCGAGCTTTTCTTATGCAATTTTTGAAGGAGGTAGACGCCAATGGCAAACAGAATCAAGGGTATCACTGTCGAAATTGGCGGTGATACTACCAAGCTACAGACAGCTCTTAAAGGAGTTAACGGTCAGATTAAAAATACGCAATCTGCATTAAAAGATGTAGAAAAGCTGTTAAAACTTGATCCGACTAATACAACACTTCTTGCGCAGAAGCAGAAACTTCTGACACAGGCAATTGGAGAAACCAAGGAAAAATTAGCAAGCCTTAAGACAGCAGCACAACAGGCAAATGAACAATTGCAGAAGGGTGAGATTTCAAAGGAGCAGTATGATGCTCTTCAACGTGAGATTGCCGAGACGGAAGTAGAACTTAAAAAGCTGGAGTCACAGGCATCCAAGACCAATCAGACACTTACAAAAATCGGAGAAGCGGGATCAAAAGTAGAATCCTTTGGTAATGGTATTACGAATGCAGGAAAGAAAGTATCTGTAGCATCTGCTGCGGTAACGGGTTTAGGTGTTGCTTCTGTAAAGACAGCAGCAGACTTTGAAAGTTCCATGAGCCAAGTTCAGGCTACTATGGGAATTACAAAAGATTCCATGTCAAAACTTGATGGACAGTCCGTAAATACAATGGATGCACTGTCCAATCTTGCAAAAGAGATGGGAGCTAAAACTGCGTTTTCTGCTAGCGAATGTGCGGAGGCTCTAAACTACCTTGCTCTTGCCGGATATGATACGCAAGAGATGGCTGATACACTCCCGACTGTACTTAACCTTGCGGCAGCCGGAGGACTTGATCTTGCATCAGCATCCGACATGGTCACTGACGCGATGTCTGCCCTTGGAATGAAAACCTCTGATGCAAACAAGATGGTGGATCAAATGGCGAAGACCGCATCAAGCACAAATACATCGGTAGGACAGCTTGGTGAAGGAATCTTAACTATTGGTGCAACAGCAAAGACAGTCAAAGGTGGAACTGCAGAATTAAATACAGCACTTGGTATCTTGGCGAATAATGGTATCAAGGGAGCGGAAGGCGGTACGCATCTTCGTAACGTCATTCTGTCATTGCAGAATCCTACAGATAAGGCAGCCCAACAGATGGATGCCTTGGGCGTTTCTGTATTTGATTCGGAAGGAAATATGAGAAGCCTGAACGACATCTTAGGTGAACTGAATAAGAGCATGGACGGTATGACAGCAGAGGAAAAGGCAAATATCGTCAGCAAAATCTTTAATAAAACAGACCTTTCTTCCGTAAATGCTCTGCTCGCAAACACAGGTGATACCTGGACAGATTTGCAGACTGCTATTGAAAACAGTGGTGGAGCAGCACAGCAGATGGCGGATACTCAGCTTGATAACTTATCTGGCCAGCTTACAATCTTAAAGTCTGCAATAGAAGGTTTTGCAATTTCCATTGGTGATGCACTTGTGCCAATGATTAAAACCATCGTAGCAAAGATTCAGTCCTTCGTGGATTGGCTGAATAATCTTGATGAGGGTACAAGACAGGTCATTGTAAAAGTTGGACTTTTTGTTGCAGCTTTAGGTCCTTTTCTTGTGATCCTTGGCACGGTCATATCCAAAGTCGGTGTGGCCATGCAGGCATTTAGCAAGCTGGGACTGAAACTGACAAGTCTTGTGAGTAATGCCGGAGGAGTATCTGGTATCATGGGAAAAGTTGGTGCTGCTATTGGAGGTATCTCTGCTCCCGTGGTTGCAGTTGTGGCTATCCTAGCAGTACTCGTTGCAGCTTTTGTGCATCTGTTGAGAACGAATGAGGATTTCAGAAACAGCATTATTGCCATCTGGGAGAGAATCAAATCTGTATTCAGTGGCTTTGCACAGGGCATTACAGACAGGCTGAACGCATTAGGATTCGATTTCCAGAATTTCAAGGAAGTAGTATCTGCCATTTGGAACGGACTTTGTAACTTCCTTGCTCCGGTTTTTGAAGGAGTGTTCACGCAGATCGCTAATATCCTAGTAGCTGTTCTTGGGGTAATCACAGGAATTTTAGATGTATTTATTGGAATCTTCACGGGCAACTGGTCACAAGTATGGGAAGGTGTCAAAGGAATCTTTGGTTCGGTATGGGATTTTATCAAGAATACATTTACCAACTATATGAACGTTATTAAGAATGTGGCAAATGTCGTGCTTGGATGGTTCGGTACATCATGGAATGAAGTATGGACTGGTATAAAAGATTTCTTCGTAAATCTGTGGACAGGCATCACAACCTTCTTTACAAATCTGTGGGAGGGGATTAAGAATACAGTAAAGACTGCGATTATGTTCATAGCAGCACTCTTTGAGTCAGCTTTTGATATCATTACTTTGCCGTTTCGATTCATTTGGGAGAACTGTAAGGAAATCATTATTGCAGTTTGGGATGCAATCAAGTCAAAGGTTACTACGGTCATCAATGTTGTAGCTACCGTGATAAAAACAGTGCTAAATGCTATTAAAACCGTATTCACAACTGTATGGAATGCGATAAAAACGGTAGTTACTACGGTTGTAAATGCTATCAATACAGTGATTACTACAGTATTCAACGCAATCAAAAATACAGCGACAACGGTGTGGAATGCGATTAAAACAGCAATCACAACACCAATCAATGCTGCGAAGAGTACCATATCGACCGTGTTTAATTCAGTGAAAAATACTGTATCTTCGGTGTTCAACAGTATCAAGTCCGTAACGACATCCATTTGGAATGGAATCAAAACGTCAATCACATCACCCATTGAATAAACTACAACCATTGCAGGGGCATATAGACCTATGCCTGCTGTCATCAAAGCTCCTAGTATAAAGAATATCACTATTGCAACTATAAGCTTAGCACCATGTAGTCCTAAAGCAGTACCACCTATTGGTAATACTTTTAAAGTAGATAGTAGTAGCATTACTGCTGATATAAAAAGTGCTACTCCCATTATTATTTGTATCTTCTTTTCATCAGTTCTAGCTATAACTCCAGCTCCAAGATATGAACCTACAACAGCTGCTGCTATCAAAGATACTAAAGTTATCGGCTCAACTTTTGTAGCCTGTATAAATATAATTGCTTCACATAAAACAGGTAGCGTACAAGCAACATTAAGTGTTGCAGGTATCTGCTTATCTGTTATATTACTTTTAAAAGCTTTGAATAAAAACACTGTAGGAGCAAATGCACCTATTCCTAATGTATCGAAAAAGTTAGTTGAAAAACCTATTAATGCAGGCTTCCAAGCCTTTTCTTTTTCTAATCTGCCGTTTTTCTTTGCAGATATCTGATCCTTAAAAAATACGATTCCAAATCCTACTACTGCAACGTACAGTAATATCTGTAATACTCTTATCATTTTATACCTTCCCCTATTTGTTAATTTTTTAATCATCTCCAGACAATAATATACATTAATTCCTGAAAAATAAGCACTTTTATATATAAATAATAAAACATTTAAATCGCTTACTGTTTATCCACTTACAGTTAGCAATTATTGCAAATATATTTCATCATACAAACTATCAAGTTTAACAGTTAAATCTTCTTTTACTCTATACTTATTTCTCATACTTTTCTATATAAGACCACTATTTAATATCTTCTTATTTTATAAAAATTACTTATCCATTTAACATCAACATTCAGGAAACAGAATCTATTTTATTCTGTTATATTCTTTTTAACATATTTACTACCATCTCTTTAGAGTTTATAGCGGCTATCTTTACAAATTCATCATAAGTCATTTCCGCTGAATTATCTGCTTTGTCGGATATAGCTCTAATTATTACAAATGGAGTATTATTTAAATAAGCAACGTGTGCTATAGCTCCACCTTCCATCTCACAGCAATATCCGTCAAAATCACTTCTTAATGCATTTTTTGTTTCATTGTCAGCTACAAACTGATCTCCCGTAACAACTCTTCCCTTATATGCATTAAATTTTAACTTTTCTTCTTTAAAAGCATCATATGCAGCATCTATCAGTCTTGAATCGGCAGTGAATATAGAAGTTTCCATTCTAGGTATTGTTCCTTTTGGATCTCCAAGAGGTGAAGCATCTACATCATACTCTACTGCATCTGTAGATATAACGATATCATTGATATCAAGTTTTTCGTATAAAGCTCCAGCAACGCCTGTATTAATAACAGCGTCTACTTTAAATTCACTTATTAATATTTGAGTACACATTGCGGCATTTACCTTTGCAATACCACATTCAACAACTACTATATCCTTGCCCTCTATTTTACCTTCATAAAAAGAAAGCCCAGCAACTGTTTTCATCTCTCTGCCCTCAAGCATAGAAGTAAGTTCTTTTACTTCCTCTTCCATAGCACCTATAACACCTATTTTTTTCATATTATCGTATACAATTTGTATACTATTCACCCCTTTCACTGCTTAAATATTCACCAAAAATCATAGTGCTTTGAAAAACTGGCTCTTTGTCAAATAACGTTGATGAAGTCAATATTTAATTTTTAAAGGCAGCATCTAATACAGTTTTCATGTATAGATGCTGTTTTTAAATTACTTGTATTTTTTCTCTTAGTAATACTCTTAATCTTAAATTTTTAAAACTTCTAAATCCAAAGGATACTCTTTTGAGTACTTTAATGGTATTATTCTTACCCTCAACTCTAGCATTTGTATATTTTGTAATTAGTGCATTTAATACGTACTGTTTTTTATCCTTCAAAGATTTAAGGCTTGTTCTAAAGCATGAAGGACAGTCTTTTAAATCCTTTGATAGCA
>NZ_FQWX01000031.1 GCF_900129815.1 Asaccharospora irregularis DSM 2635 | reverse complement strand
TTTCTGGTTCTGGGATGTATGCATCTATTTGCTCGAATAATTCTACTATTTTATCTCCCCATGCTGATTTTGGATCTTCTAATGCCATTAATGCTGATCCTCTTACTATTGGAGTGTCATCTCCTGGGAATTCATATTCATTTAATAAATCTCTTATTTCCATTTCAACTAATTCTAATAGTTCTTCGTCATCTACCATATCACATTTGTTTAAGAATACTACTATGTATGGTACACCAACTTGTCTTGATAATAGTATATGCTCTCTTGTTTGTGGCATTGGTCCATCAGTTGCTGAACAAACTAATATAGCACCGTCCATTTGAGCTGCTCCTGTTATCATGTTTTTAACGTAGTCAGCATGTCCTGGGCAGTCAACGTGAGCGTAGTGTCTGTTTGGTGTTTCATACTCAACGTGAGATGTTGATATTGTGATTCCTCTTTCTCTTTCCTCTGGAGCTTTATCTATGTTAGCAAAATCTACTGCTTCTCCTAATTGATATCTATCATGTAATGTTCTTGTTATAGCAGCTGTTAATGTAGTTTTACCGTGGTCAACGTGACCTATTGTTCCTATATTAACGTGTGGTTTACTTCTTTCGTATTTAGCCTTAGCCATTTGAAATACCTCCCTTAGGTTATCATTAATTTAATTACGCTTACAATAAGCTTATGGTAAGTATTTTACTATTAATCATTTCTGTTTTCAAGATGTTTTTCTAATTTTCTCTTGACCCTTTGAAGGGCATTGTCAATTGATTTAACATCTCTTTCAAGTTTGTTAGCTATGTACTGATATGACTTACCATTTAGATATAATTCTAAAACCTCTAATTCTAAATCACTTAATAGCTCATGCATCTTAGTTTCTATACGTCTTAACTCTTCTTTGCTTATTATAAGCTCTTCTGGATCCGTAACTATAGTAGTAGCTATAATATCCAAAAGTGTTCTATCTGATTCTTCATCGTATATCGGTTTATTTAAAGAAACATACGAGTTTAACGGTATATGTTTTTGTCTTGTTGCTGTCTTTATTGCAGTTATTATTTGTCTTGTTATACATATTTCTGCAAAACATTTGAACGAATTTGTTTTTGTCCCATCAAAATCTCTTATTGCCTTATAAAGGCCTATCATTCCCTCTTGAATTATGTCTTCTTTATCTGCACCTACCAAAAAATATGATTTAGCTTTTGCTTTCACAAAATTTTTGTACTTCATAATAATATATTCTAAAGCTATTTTATCCCCTTTATTTGCTTTTAATACTATATTATATTCATCTTGCTGGCACTCATCTAAAAAATCATAATCCTTATCTTTAGCTAATAACATGTAAATCTCCCCCATATAAAACAGTTTATAGCTATATTATAGTCTAACAAATCTAGTATTTTCAACGCTTTCTACGAATGTTCTCAAGTTTCGACAAAGTCTCTTTATCTAACCTATCTTCTAACCAATTTCTATCTATTTTTTTCCTGGAACTGCTATTTTTATCCTTTAATCGACTCTTAGCTTGATCTAGATCTAGCTTTAGTTCTCTAGCTGTAATCCTAGCAGCCCCTTTCCCTAAAACTATTTGTTGCTCGGCGTAATCATTAGTAGCTACCTTTACACTATCATATCTAGATATAGAGTCCATAAATTTCTCTATATAACTATCAGCTGTCTGATGTTCCTTTGTGTACACTACAGTTATATGTTTTCTTTTTTCAACCTTTTCTCTTGAGTTTTTTACGTTGTATGCATCGAAAACTATTATTGCCTTATGCCCAGTAAACTCTGAGTATTCAATAATATCGCCTATTAATTTTTCTCTCGAGCCTTCTAAATCCTCTTTTGCCAATTCCTTTAAATCGTCCCATGCGTTTATAATATTGTAACCATCTACAATTAAATAAGAGTTTATTTTCCTCTTCATGTTTATTTATTTACTCTACCTGATCTTTGTTTGAAGATTTCATATAGAAGAATTCCTCCTGCAACAGATGCATTTAGGGAAGTAACCTTTCCTATCATAGGCATCTTTACAGTAAAATCGCAATTTTGTTTTACTAATCTAGATATACCAAACCCTTCACTCCCAATAACCAAACCTAATGGTCCTGTTAAATTTTGTTCATAAAAAGTTTGTCCATCCATATCAGCTGCTGCAATCCAAAGTCCTTCTTCTTTTAATCTTTTTATTGTATTGACTATATTGGTTACCTTACAAACTGGTACATATTCTACTGCTCCTGCAGATGCCTTTGTTACAACAGGTGTTATATGTACTGATCTTCTCTTTGGTATTATTACACCATGTGCACCCACTGCATCAGCAGTCCTTATTATAGAACCAAGATTATGAGGATCAGTTATTTCATCTAGAATAATAAAAAATGGATCTTCTTTTTTTTCTTTAGTCAATTCTATTAATTCGTCTAATTCATAATACTTATGCTCGCTTACATTGGCAATAACGCCTTGATGCGAATGACTTGTACTTATTTCGTCTAGTTTGTGTTTGTCTACATATTGTATTATTATATTTTTTTCTTTAGCCATAGCTATTATTTTCTTTATGGAACCTTCCTTTGCTGAGGAAGCTATCATTATTTTTTCTATTTGTCTATCATTTTTTATCGCTTCTATTACGGGATTTCTCCCTTCTATGCTTGTCAAACTTTCCACCACCTACAGATTTTTGAATTTTTCCCTTACTTCTACTATTCTCCCACAAGTCATCTTACCTTCTGGGCAACTTCCATTCACACACTTTGGCCCTTTGCTCTTGAATAATATAGGAGCAACTTCTCTAACCTGCTTTAACATCTCTGTAGCTACTTCTCTTATCTCCCACTGAGCTCTTTCACAGCATCTATGTTCAAAGAAGTTATATAGACTTCTTATATTCATAGTAACTACTATTTTTGTTTCACATGCATTAGGGAATACATACCTAGCATCTTCTATAGCTTTTTTTTCTGCTTTTCTAGAAGCCTCTTTTTCACTATCTCCCGAATTTACTAGCTCATCATAAGTTTCTTTAAACAAAATTTCTACCAACTCATTATAAGCTTCTTGATCTTTTTGCATAGATTCTATAAATACCTCTCTAGCTTTTTTAATCTTATTTATTTCCGGGGGGATTATGTATTCAAACTGGTCTAATTTAACATATCTTTGACTTTGCTGTGAATAACTAGCTATACGGTGTCTCACTAATTGATGAGAACAACTTCTTGATATTCCCTCTATACCAAAGGTAAATGAAACATGTTCTAATGGGGATGCATGTCCTAAACTTATTAACATATTTAGAAATCTTTCTACATTTTCTGCTGTTAAATTGCTTTCTATTTCTTCTATTCCAACTTGAGAATAGCATAGTTTCGCTGCCATAGATATGACCTTTTCTGGTTCAGGTGTATAAGCTAATAACTTAACTTTCATATCTTTGTACCTCCTGTCATTACTTTATAAGTCTATTATACATTATTTAGTTGATAAGCGGAAATTATACTTACCTTTAAATCTCCTAGCAATATAATTTCTATAATTAAAATATATCTATAGAAATAATAGATATAGAGTTAAAAATAGGTTGTCTTAAAATATACACTAAGTTTTCAAACAATTGCAAAATTGTATATAAAGCTTAATTTTAAGACAACCCCGATTAGTTTTTATATCGATTTTTCTATAATTTCTATTCCTTTTTCAATTATATATTTTAGCCTATCACTTTCATTGTTCAAATATAAATATCCAATTAGTGCTTCAAATCCTGTAGCATGCTTGTAGTCTATTATATCTGCATTTTTAGGCGATGTATTTGATTTTTGGTTTCTTCCTCTTTTATAAATTCTACGTTCTTCATCTGTCAAATCTTTTTCTATTTCATGTATTATATCAGCTTGAGCTTTGGCCTTAACGTATTTTATAGCACGTTTATGAAGATCATTAACTTTTCTTTGATTGTTTTGCTTTATCAAATATTCTCTTATATATGATTCATAAACCGTATCTCCTAAGTAAGCTAAAACTAACGGAGATAAAGTAATTAATTCTGATTTATCCATTATTATATCCTTTTCCACTTAACACCCTGTCTAGTATCTTCTAGTACTATTCCTTTGTCTAATAGTTTTTGTCTTATTTCATCTGCTAATTGGAAGTCTTTATTTTTCTTAGCTTCCGTTCTTTGATTAATCAAATCTTCTATTTCAGCATCTACTGAGTTATTGTTACTTTTATTAACTATGTTTAAAACTCCTGTCAATTCATTGAATTCTTCTAAACATTTCTTAGCGAACTCTAAAGAAGAGTTTTCATCGACATTAGAATTTACAAATTTTGCTAATTCAAATATTATACTTATACCATCAGCTGTGTTTAAGTCATCATCCATAGCCTCTATAAACTTCTGTCTAAATCCGTCTAATTCAGTAAGAAGCTCTTTTTCCTTTTCACTTACACCTGATTGTTCTAAATTATCTATTGTAAATTGTAATTTTTCTTTTGTATTGTATAATCTTTCTAAGCCAGCCTTAGCTTGATTTAACATCTCATCACTAAAGTTTACCGGGTTTCTATAATGAGCTGATAACATGAAAAATCTCACTATCTCTAAATCATATAACTTAGATATATCTCTAACTGTAAAGAAATTACCCTTTGATTTACTCATTTTCTCATTATTTATATTTATATAACCATTGTGCATCCAATATCTTGAGAATGGTTTTCCACTTCTAGCTTCACTTTGAGCTATTTCATTTTCATGATGAGGGAACGTTAAGTCCTGACCTCCAGCATGTATGTCTATAGTTTCTCCTAAATATCTATTAGACATAACTGAACACTCTATATGCCACCCTGGTCTACCTTCTCCCCAAGGACTTTCCCATCCTGGTTCTCCTTCCTTTTTAGCCTTCCAAAGTACAAAATCCATAGGATGTCTTTTTTGGTCGTTTATCTCAATTCTTGCTCCAGCTTCTAATTCGTCTCTTTTTTGTTTTGAAAGCTTTCCATAACCTTCAAACTTATTAGTATCAAAGTATACATCTCCATTTACTTCATACGCGTATCCTTTGTCTTCTAAGTCAGTTATAAACTTTATAATTTGTTGTATATTGTCAGTTACTCTAGGGTGAACACTAGCTCTTTTTATACCTAGTCCATCACAGTCGACAAAGTATTCATTTATATATTTACTTGCAACTTCTTCTGGAGATATACCTTCCTCATGTCCTCTTTTTATTATTTTATCATCTACATCTGTAAAGTTTTGAACATAAGTTACGTCATATCCTCTATATTCAAAATACCTTCTCAGGGTATCAAATATAATAAATGGTCTAGCATTACCTATATGAATATAATTGTAGACAGTTGGTCCACATACGTACATTTTTACCTTTCCTTCTTCTAACGGAACAAATTCTTCCTTTGTTCTAGTCAGTGTATTATATAATTTCATACTCATCACCTCACTGTATTGTTATAACTTTCCACTAAGAATTATATAATATATTATAGTTTAAATACCCGATAATTAATAGTATTACTATTATATCTGCAAAATATTGAAAAATATATATTAATCATACCATAGAGTAGCATCTAGATATATATATCTATTTACTCCTGTAAGAACAAAATCTTTTTAGATGTACATTTTTCAAATGTATCCTGAGTTATTACTTCTTCCTCTTTCAATCTCTCTAAGATAATCACGTATTCTGAGCATAGTTCTTTTAATTCTTTCTTTAAATCATCTATATTAGTATACAAAGTGATTCCTCCCCAATTTTAAAACAGACAACAGATAACTCATTATCTTATTTACCCATATTTAGTTATTTTAAAATATACCTATTCTAAAATAGATATATTTTTAGTTTTGAATAACATTTCTCTAGAGTCGCATCTATATTTAATAATTCCTATAAAATTCTTATTCTAAATTTTTAACTATAAATATAAACTAGTGTTAACTAATTTATCAATCTATTCTTAAAAAATCATAATAATCTAAAACTTTGATATCCTAAAATTCTTGGATAGATAATAAAACTTCTTCCTACACTATTTTTGAGGCTTGAATTTTTAAATATATATCTAAGATTCATTTAATATCGTGCTTTAAACTATATAATTTTATATAAAAGGTAATTTTTTAAAATTCCGAGTATGCAATTTCAATACAATTTATATAAATTAACTTATCACTAATTTAAAGTTAATTATTTTTCATTTTGAAACTCCCTCTAAAATTTTAAATTTTACTTTTTACTTATTAGTATTTTTACGCAGGAAAAATACCTGTTATTTAACAGTCTTATAAATATATATTAACTATAAACTTTGAAAATCCTCCACTTTTAGTGATAAATGTTTTCAACAAAAATTAACATAAAAAAAAGCCCACCCTCAAGTAGTGGACTTTTTACAACTATAAAATATTATTTTTTACATAAATTATTCTATTTAAACAATTTTCTTTTCCTAAGACTTCCATTGTTTTTGGAAGATCTGGACCATGCATTTGCCCTGTAAGTATTATTCTTGATCCCATGAATAAGTTTTTGCCCTTTATCCCATGTTCTTTTTGTATTTCTTTAAACATTGCTTTTACAAAGGCTTCATCTACTACTTCGGCATTATTTGTTTTTTCTTCTAATGCATTAATTAGTGTAGGTATGTGTTCTAATTTTAAGAAATCTCTACATTCTTCTGTTTCTAACTCTACCTTATCACCAAAGAATATATTTGCATGATCTTGTATTTCTTTTACATATTGTAGCTT
The DNA here is from genome assembly GCF_900129815.1 of Asaccharospora irregularis DSM 2635. Lineage (GTDB taxonomy): Bacteria > Bacillota > Clostridia > Peptostreptococcales > Peptostreptococcaceae > Asaccharospora > Asaccharospora irregularis. The sequence continues at coordinate 18,822 of NZ_FQWX01000031.1, read as the reverse complement.
TTCTTTTATTACAGATATCATTTTTGTCAAGAAATCGTATTTAGTTGATGCTTCTTCTTCTGTTATAAATCCACCCTCTATTAAGAATGGTATCGCTAAATCTGTTAAATACTCATCATCTGCATCTTTTATATAATGTTGGTTAACCCAATTTAATTTTTCTGTATCGAATACTCCACCACTTTTGGATACTCTCTCTATAGAAAAGGCTTCTTCTAATTCTTTCATATTGAATATTTCCTGATTATCTTCTGGAGACCAACCAACTAATGCCACATAGTTTACTAATCCCTCTGGTAAATACCCTTTTTTCTTGAAGTCTTCTACTGCAACATCACCTTGTCTCTTACTTAATTTTTTCTTTTCTTTATTAAGAATATTAGGTAAATGTACAAATACAGGAGCGTCCCATCCAAATGCCTCATATAAATAAACATGTTTTGGAGTTGATGATACCCACTCCTCACCTCTTATTATATGAGTTATTTTCATTAGATAATCATCTACAACAACTGCAAAGTGATATGTTGGGAATCCGTCTGTTTTTATTAATACTTGATCATCTAAATCATTAGTATTAAATTCTGTTTCCCCTCTAACCAAGTCAGTAAACTTTATAACATGGTTTTCTGGTAATTTTAATCTTATAACATACGGTTCTCCTGCATCTATTTTAGCTTTTACTTCCTCTTTAGAAAGTTCTCTACAGTGACCATCATATTTTGGTGTTTCTCCTGCTTCTTTTTGTTCTTCTCTTACTTTATCCAGTCTCTCTTTAGTACAGAAACAGTAGTATGCCTGTCCATTATCTAATAATTGTTTTATATACTTTTGGTATATATCAAGTCTTTGAGATTGAACATAAGGTCCATATTCCCCTGATTGTGTTACTTTTCCATCTTCGCCTAATATAACACCCTCGCTATGGTTAACGCCTGCCCAATTCATGGCCTCAAGCATATTTTCTATAGCTCCATCTACTAGTCTCGTTTGATCTGTATCTTCTACCCTTAATATATACTCTCCGCCCATTCTTTTTGCAAATAAGTAGTTGTATAAAGCTGTTCTTAAACTACCTATATGAACAAATCCAGTTGGACTTGGAGCAAATCTTACTCTTACACTCATAACCTTACCTCCTAATAATATTCCTTTGCTTATAATACCAAAATAATTCTACTATATCCAATATTATTTTGTCCAATTTGACAAAACGCAAAGCATATCTTTTTACTTAGTTATATATACATTACTTTTTTTAATTTTCATATCCTTTTTTATACCTAAATTATATTCTTTTTTATACCTAAGTTTGTAGTTAAATATAATTTCTCAGATACTAATTTAACTGTTGATAAATTAGTATCTTTAGAAATTAAAATAGTATATATATCCACATATAAACCTAATTACTATTAATTATGTGGATTATATATACTATTTACTCTTTAAATTAATCTAAATCAGTATTCTACTTAGAAATTGTAGTATTCCTATTTAAATATTACTTTTCTAAATTATCCTAATCTTACGTTGTTCTTTTCAAATTCTGATTTTACTCTGTCTTTTATATCTTCTAGTTTGATCAGTTCTTTTTCTTCACTGTTTCTTAGCTTAAATTCTACTTGACCTTCAGATATATCCTTACCTATAGTTATTCTCATTGGTATACCTATCAATTCTGAATCTTTGAATTTAACTCCTACTCTTTCATCTCTGTCATCTAATAACACTTCTACACCCATATTATTTAATTCATTGTATATTTTTTCAGCAGCTTCTATATGTTCTTCTTTCTTCATGTTTACTGGCACAACCACAACATGATATGGAGCTACAGATAATGGCCATGATATACCGTTCTCATCGTTGTGTTGTTCTATTATAGCTGCTGCAGTTCTCTCTACTCCTATTCCATAACAACCCATAACTATAGGTTTTTCTTTTCCCTCTTTATCTATATAAGTTGCCCCCATAGATTTTGAATATTTAGTTCCTAGCTTGAATATGTGCCCAACCTCTACACCTCTTGCTATTTCCAAGCTTCCTCCACAAGAACACTTATCTCCTTCTTGAACATTTCTGAAGTCTCCAACTATACCGTCAAAGTCTCTTCCATAGTTAGCGTTCTTTATATGGTAATCAGTTTTGTTTCCACCAACTCCTATATTGTTTTGATTAGCAACTTCTTTATCTATAAATACATAGTCTGCTTTTATTCCTATTGGTCCTGCAAATCCAACCGCTGCACCTGTAACTTGTTTTACTATTTCTTCTCTTGCTAGGTCGAATTCAACAACTTCACCTATTGCATTACATACCTTCACTTCGTTTACTTCTCTATCTCCTCTTACAACGACTACCACTGTTTTTCCATCTGCCTCATATATCAATGTTTTAGCAAGCTTATTTGCTTTTACATCTAAAAACTTCTCTAAGTCAGCTATAGTAACTACCCCTGGAGTATGAACTGGGTTTAACTCCTTCATCTCTTCTTTTTCAGGTATAATACTCTCAGAAACAGCCTTTTCCATATTTACTGCATAGCTACAACTATCACAGAATACTATTTCATCTTCTCCAACTTCTGATTTAACCATGAATTCTGCTGAAGTAGATCCTCCTATAGCTCCTGAGTCCGCCTCAACAGGTCTATTGTTTAAATCACATCTAGCAAATATGTTTGTATATGCTTCATACATATCCTGATATGATTTATCTAATCCTGCTTCATCAACATCGAAACTATATGCATCCTTCATTGTAAAAGATTTTGTTCTCATAACACCAAATCTTGGTCTTCTTTCATCTCTATACTTTACTTGTATTTGATAAAGATTTAATGGAAGTTGCTTGTATGAACTAATTTCTTGTCTTATTATATCTGTAAATACTTCCTCATGTGTTGGCCCTAGACAGTAATCTCTCTCATTTCTGTCTTTTAATCTAAACATCTCTTCTCCCATTGCAATCCATCTACCTGATTCTTTCCAAAGTTCTGAAGGTATTAATGCTGAACACAGTATTTCTTGACATCCTTTAGCTTCTAATTCTTCTCTAATTATATTTTCTATTTTTCTAAAAACCCTTATTCCCATTGGTAATTGATTATATACCCCAGATGCCATTTTTTTGATCATACCAGCTCTTAACATAAGCTGATGACTTGTAATTTCTGCATCTGCAGGAACTTCTCTTAATGTAGGTAGTAACATTTTTGACATTCTCATTTTACTTTTCCTCCTAAAATTTTGATTATTGAGTGTATTTATTGTTAAAATTTTATTTATTTTGAGTGATATCTAGGTAACCTACTCAACAACACTAAATTTACTTTATTAGGTATTAAAAAAACCTTTCGTCTCTATATTGATATCAATATAGAGACGAAAGGTTCTACTTCCGCGGTACCACTCTAGTTAGCTTAAAAGCTCTCTTTATAGGATATAACGGTCCTTCCCGTAAAAACTTGTTACCGTCTTTAAGCTAAAAGATTGGTTCAAAGACTTCCCCTTGGAAACTCTCACCACTGTTTCCTCTCTGTAAAGATTTCATCTTTTACTATTTCCTTATTGTAGCTTTTAGATTTATTCTAATAATTTATAAAACAAATTATCAAAATTGTTAGTATTTTTTATATTATTATTAATAATATATCATTTAATATTAGTTGTCAACCTTAACTAACAAACATATACTCTGTGCGGATATGCCCTCCTTGGCACCAGTAAATCCAAGCCCCTCTTCAGTAGTCGCCTTGACATTCACATTTTTTAGGTCTGTTTTTAGTGCATTTGAGATATTTTTTCTCATATTATCTATAAAGGGAGCCATTTTCGGAATTTGCGCTATAATAGTACAGTCTATATTCCCTATTTCATATCCATTAGATATTATTAAATTATATACATTTTCCAGTAATATTATACTGTCTATTCCTTTATATTTTGAATCTGTATCAGGGAAATGTTTACCAATATCACCCAAGCCTAATGCTCCTAGTATTGAATCCATAACGGCGTGCGTCAGTACATCAGCGTCTGAATGACCCAACAGGCCTTTTTCATGAGGAATATCTACCCCTCCTATTATTAACTTCCTTCCTTCAACTAGTTTATGTACATCATAGCCTAACCCTACTCTCATATAATAACCTCTTTCCTTTTATATTTATAAAAACTCATGCATTAGTATAAATCTAAAACTATGTAAAACTAAGCTCTCTTATTTATTATTTCTTTAGCAAAATCTAAATCCTCCGGGCATGTTATTTTTATATTTTCATAACTTCCCATAACCATCGAAACACTTTGACCTATATATTCAACTAACATAGAATCATCTGTACCATAATAATTATTTTTGTATGCTTCCTGATAAGCCCTCATTATTATGTTGTAATCAAACACCTGAGGAGTCTGAGCTAGCCAAAGTTTACTTCTCTTCGGTGTCTCTTTTATAACTCCATCTTCTACAACTTTTATAGTGTCTTTTGCCGGAACACCTACAACTACTGCCTTTTTCTCCCTAGCAACTTGTATAGATTTATCTATCGTTTGACTATCTACAAATGGTCTTGCGCCATCGTGTATAAGTACTATATTACAAGATGTGCTTACTTCCTTTAATCCATTATATATAGAGTCTTGTCTTTCCTTTCCTCCGTACGCAATTTTTATATTATTGAAGTTATATTTATCTACTATATTTTTAATAAAAAAATCTTTTTCTTCTTCCCTTATGCAAACTACTATTTCATCTATGTTTTTATTGTTTATGAATACCTCTATAGTACGGGCTATCATTTCCTTGCCATTTAATTTTATAAATTGCTTGTTTATATCTGTATTCATTCTTTTTCCACTTCCAGCAGCAACGATTATGACACTGTTCATCATTCATCCTCCCGTTTTAAGTTATATCAAATAGAGGATGATAATCTATATAAATCACCATCCTCCTGCAAACAACACTATTATTAATTTTTAGGTTTACCAAATATCATTCTACCTGCTGGAGTTTGTAGTACAGATGTAACCAATACCTTTATTGTTTCACCCATATATTTTCTACCTCCATCGACAACTATCATAGTACCATCATCAAGATATGCAATACCTTGGTTCATTTCTTTTCCTTCTTTAACTACTTGAACCACCATATCTTCACCTGGTATAGCTACAGGCTTTATTGCATTTGCAAGTTCGTTTATATTTAAAACCTCTACTCCCTGGAACTGTGCCACTTTATTTAAGTTGTAGTCGTTTGTAACTACCTTCCCATTTATAGTCTGGGCAAGTTTCAGTAATTTACTATCAACCTCAGAAATATCTTCAAAATCTCTTTCGCTTATCTCTACTTCTATCTTTAATTCTTTTTGTATTATATTTAATATATCAAGCCCTCTTCTTCCTCTTACTCTTTTTAAGTCATCAGAAGAATCCGCGATATGTCTTAACTCTTCTAAAACAAATGCTGGGATTATAAGCTTTCCTTCTATAAACCCGGTTTTACATATATCCGCTATCCTACCGTCTATTATTACGCTCGTATCTAAAACTTTTGGAGAAATCCCTTTTACTTCTTTTTTACTTCCTTTTTCTTTGATTGTGTTAGATAATCTACTCAGTTTGCTGATATTGAATAAATCATCTTTACTCTTAAGAGCTATTCTTATTCCTAAGTATCCCATAAATATGTATGTTATTAAAGATAATAGCCCCCCTATAATTGGTATCTGATTTATTAGACCACTTAATAAATATGCTATAACAAATCCTACTATAAGTCCTATAGACCCTAACAATACATCTGTTTGGGGATATTTCGAAATTTCCTTATCCATAATTTTAGCTGCTTCTTTAACCTTTTTTACAACCCAAGGCTCTATAACATAAAATAGTAAACCTATAACTATCCCTACTGCTATGGCTGCTGCAAATCCATATATCTCTCTTCCAAAGGTAAGTTGTTTAATATCTTTCATCAGTTTTAGGTAAGTAGTCGATCCTAGTATAAGCCCAAGCATCCCTACGCACACTCTTATTACTTTTCTTATCAATATTCCACCCCCTATTTTATATAGTCGATATTTTCTTATTATAGACTAAATGTTATGTTATGTTCAAGGACAAAGTTGTAAATTTCATCTAAAATTCATCATATATGTCTATCTAATAATACCAATTGTTTCATTTTTATAAGACCATTTTTTATATATGTTGCCCTTATTTCACCTATTCCTTCTACGTCATCTAGTTCTTCTATTGACGCATCTAAAATATCCTGGAAGTTTTCAAAATAATTTACTAAATTTTCTATTATTGTAGACGGTAGTCTATGAATCTTACTTAAAACCCTATGACCTCTTGGTCTTATAGGCATGTCCATATTTTCCGAGAATCCACTATAACCTAAAAGTTTTGCCATATTTATAAGATCAATTAATTCATCTGGTGTTAAATTTTTTACTTTTTTTCTAAATTCACCTACATCTTCGTCACTCTTGCTATAATCCTTAAATATTAACTTTATGTCCTCTTTAGTTGTTCCCATTAGCTCCTCTAACTGCATACTTACTAATGTTCCTTCATTTCCTAGTTCTATTACATACTTTTCTATGATATTTGTCACCCTCATTACCATTTCCATCTTTTGCATAACAAGTGCAACATCATAAATTGTCACCAAATCATTAAACTCTAAAGCATTTAAGCTTATAATAGCCTGGTCCAAAACTTTCTTATACTTTTCTAATGTCTGCAAAGCCTGGTTAGCTTTTGTAAATATTTTTGATATATCCTCTACAACATATTTATTTTCTCCTCTGTATACAGATATAACATTTCTTCTTTGAGAAATTGCTATTACAATAGCTCCCGTTTGCTTTGCTACCCTTTCAGCAGTTCTATGTCTAGTTCCTGTTTCTGATGTTTCAATAGAATAATCTGGTATAAGTTGTGCATTTGCAACGAGTATTTTTTTTATATCACCGCTAAGAACTATAGCTCCATCCATTTTAGCTAACTCATATAAATATGCTGGAGAGTATTCAGCATTTATACTAAATCCTCCATCAACAACCTTCATAATTTCTTCACTTGTGGCTATTACTATAAGCCCCCCTGTCTTTGCTTTTAGTACATTATCAAGCCCTTGTCTAAGCTGAGTCCCAGGGGATATCATTTTCAATGCCGCTATACTACTTTTATTACTTAAAAAGTCATCCATCGCTATTTTTTACCCCCTAGTACTATATTTATAGCCTGTCTTAGATTGTCTACAGGTAAAATTTCTATTCCCTTAACATCTTTTACTACTTCATAATTACTTCTTGGAATAACCATTTTGGTAAATCCAAGTTTTCTACATTCAGAAATTCTTTTTTCTATAAAGCTAACTGCCCTTATTTCTCCTGTCAGTCCCACCTCTCCTGTAACCACTATCGTCTCATCTACAGGTATGTTCTTAAAACTGGAAGCTACTGAAATAGCTATACCTAAATCAATAGAGGGTTCATTTATTTTTATTCCTCCAACTATATTTATATAAACATCCTGGTTTTGTATTTGAAGTCCAACACGCTTTTCTAGTACCGCCAGCAATAGTGCTACTCTGTTATAGTCTACACCTGTCGCCGTCCTTTTTGGTATTCCAAAACTAGTTGGTGATACCAGTGCTTGCAGTTCCAAAAGCATAGGTCTTGTTCCTTCTACAGTGGAGATTATAACCGAACCCGCTACATCTTTAGGCTTTTCCGATATTAAGATTTTTGAAGGATTTTCGAGTTCAATTAATCCAGTATCTCTCATCTCAAATACACCTAATTCATTAGTCGATCCAAATCTATTTTTTACTGCCCTTACTAGTCTATAAGTATTGAATCTTTCTCCTTCAAAGTAAAGAACAGTGTCAACCATATGTTCTAATAACTTTGGTCCTGCTAAGGATCCTTCCTTTGTTACATGACCGACGATAAAGGTTGATATCCCCATCTTCTTTGAAATTTTCATAAACTTGGATGTTCCTTCTTTAATTTGACTCACAGTGCCTGGTGCCGACGATATTTCTGGGCTATATACGGTTTGAATGGAATCTAAAATTATAAGATTTGGATTTATATTTTCTAAATGAGCTTCTATTATGCTTAAATTATTTTCTGCAAATATATATAGGTTTTCTGAATTAATACCTAATCTTCTCGCCCTCATTTTTATCTGAGATTCAGACTCTTCTCCTGATATGTATAGTACTTTTTTTCCGGAGTTAGATACATTACTCGATACCTGTATCAGTAGTGTGGATTTACCGATACCAGGATCCCCTCCTACAAGAACCAATGAACCCTTTACAATTCCACCCCCAAGAACTCTATCCAATTCCTTTATCTGGGTTGTAAAGCGTTCCTCTTCTTTAGTTTCTATCGAATTTATACTAATCGGTTTCGCAGACCCTTTATCTATAAAGAAAACTTCTTTTTTTGAGTTCTTCTCTTCTACCTCTTCTACAAGCGTGTTCCATCTCATGCACTCAGGACATTTCCCAAGCCATTTCACTGTTTCATATCCACATGATTGGCACACATATTTAGTTTTTACTTTTGCCATTAAAAAATCACCCTTAATTCACTAATCTACTATAATAATTTTAGCATATGTGTGGAATAATATGTGAAATTTATACCTTTTTAAGTAATTTTTCTCTATTATTTTCAACTTCAATTACTATTTCATCTAAATCCCTTGTTACTATAGCTTTTTTACCTCTCTTTAATTTTCCCATAAGTATTATATCTGAAAGCTTATCCTCTAGTTCTTTTTGTACTGCTCTCTTTAGTGGTCTTGCCCCATATTCTAAGTCTAACCCCGATTTAGTAATAAGCTTTATAGCTTCTTCCCTTATCTCCAGGTCGATATCCATACTCTTTAATCTATTTTTTAAATTTCTACACATTAGCTCTACTATTTTTTGTATATCCCTCTCAGTTAACGAATGGAATACTATTATATCGTCTATCCTGTTTAAAAATTCAGGCCTAAACTTTTGCTTTAAATCTGTCATTATATTTTTTTTCATCATTTCGTATTTATTAATAGCTATTTCATCCTTATTTTCTACTGCAAAACCTAATGTATTTCTTTTTTTAATAAGGCTAGCCCCTACATTAGATGTCATTATTATGATTGTATTTTTAAAGTCAATAGTTCTTCCTTTTGAGTCCGTTAAAATACCATCATCTAGAACTTGTAACAATATATTAAACACATCAGGATGAGCTTTTTCAACTTCATCAAATAATATTACAGAATATGGATTTCTTCTAACCGCCTCTGTTAATTGTCCGCCTTCTTCATGACCGATATAACCAGGTGGCGAACCTACCATTCTCGATACCGAATGTTTTTCCATATATTCTGACATATCTATTCTTATTATCTTATTCTCACTTCCAAACTGTGCTTCTGCAAGAGCTTTAGATAATTCTGTTTTACCTACTCCTGTTGGTCCCAAAAATAAAAACGAACCTATAGGTCTATTTGGATCACTAATCCCAGCCCTAGACCTTCTTACTGCCCTTGATATGGACTTTATTGCCTGATCCTGACCTACAACCCTATTGTGAAGTATCTCCTCAAGATTCAATAGTCTCTCAGCTTCTTCCTCTACTATCTTGTTTACAGGTATTCCTGTCCATAACTCTACCACTCGAGCTATCGACTCTCTATCCACCACCCTTCTATTTACAAGTGGGCTGTCTTGTTTACTTTTTATATATTCTAACTCTTCTTTTGCTTTTATTTGAGAATTTCTTAGCCTAGCTGCTTTTTCAAAGTTTTGAACTCTGATTGCATCTTCTTTTTCTTTTATTATTTTTCTAAGTTTTTCCTCTATTAAGTCTATCTCCTCTAAGGCACCGACCTTACTTAATTTGACCATTGAAGATGCCTCATCTATTAAATCTATTGCTTTGTCTGGTAGATATCTATCACTTATATATCTTACGGATAATTCAACTGCTGAATTTATAGCTTCATCACTTATTTTTACCTTATGATGTTCTTCATACTTACTTCTTAAACCTGCAAGTATCTTTTTTGTATCCTCCTTGCTTGGCTCTTTTATTTTAACTGGCTGAAATCTTCTCTCTAGCGCAGGATCTTTCCCGAAGTACTTTCTGTATTCATTTATAGTTGTCGCACCTATGATTTTTATTTCGCCTCTTGCTAATGCAGGTTTTAGTATATTAGAGGCATCCATTGAGTTCTCTCCTGTGCTTCCAGTTCCTATCATTGTATGAACTTCATCTATAAATAATATTATATCTTTATTTTTAGATACTTCCTTTATAACATCTTTTACTCTATCTTCAAACTCTCCTCTATACTTAGAACCCGCTAATAAAGATCCCATTTCTAATGTATATATAGATTTATTTTTAAGGGTATCCGGTACATTCCCTGATACTATATTTAATGCTAACCCTTCTATTACCGATGTTTTACCTACACCAGGGTCTCCTATAAGTATAGGGTTGTTCTTTGTTCTTCTACTTAAAATCTGTATAACTCTCTTTATTTCCTTATCTCTTCCTATAACTGGATCTATATTATTTCCCTCTGCATATAGGGTTAAATTTACTCCATATTTATCTAGTAACTTTGATGTAGGTTTTGACTTTGTCTCAGGTTCTATATTTGTATAATAACTATCTCTAGAGTAACTCTCTTTTGAGAAATTATCTTGGGAGTAAACTTCTAGTCCAATCATATCTATTATGAATTGAACTACTAATTTACTATCTATTCCTGCATTTTTTAGTATTTTAATTCCCTGTCCTTCTCCCTCTTGTATCATAGCAAGTAGTATATGCTCTGTTCCTATGTAATCTGTCTTTAATTTGTTAGCAAAAATTCCTGCTAACTCTAATATTTTTTTACTTCTCTGACTTAATGTAATGTTTTCTGGTGTAATTGAACTACTACCATTTATCTCAACTATTTTATCTTGTGTATACTCTTCTGTTAATCCTATTTTTGTTAGTACTTTAAAAGCAATCCCTTCTTTTTCTTTAATTAATCCAAGCAATATATGCTCACTTCCTGCAACACTGTTACCTAATTCTTTTGCAGATGATAAACTTAAATCGATTGCCTTTCTAGCTCTCTGGGTAAATCTGTTTAAATACATCATATATTCCTCCTGTTTTTAACACAGTTTATAGATTACATACCTTATATTGTATTGTATAATTTTTCTATTATTCCTATTATTTCTCATATCGAATAATTTAAACCTTACTTACTTTATATTTATTTTTTATTTTTCAACTATATTACTAAATTTTATACAATATGATTATTTAAATATCTCCAGGTATGTACTTAATCTCTATTTAATGTTATAGAATATAAAAACTGTCTCTATTTAGAAATTAAATCCTCATTAAAGATTTGACTCTACTTAGAGACAGCCTGTATTTTTATAATTCTTAATAAATTTTATTTAAACAGATTCTAACTATATACACTTTGAGAAAGTGTATTTATATTATTTTGCATCTTCTATTATTTTTTTTGCTATATATTCTGGAACTTCTTCATATTTATCTAATTCCATTTCAAAACTTCCTCTTCCCTGTGTCATTGATCTTAAATCTATAGCATATTTAAATGTTTCACTTTGAGGAGCTTGAGCATATATTACTTGTTTACCTTTATCATCTGGTTCTACCCCAAGTATTTTTCCTCTTCTCTTGTTTATATCCCCCATTACATCTCCTGTATATTCCTCAGGAACTGTTATTTTAAGCTTCATTATAGGTTCTAATAATATTGGCTCAGCCTGTTCCATTCCCTTTTTAAACGCTATATTAGCTGCAAGTTTAAATGCCATTTCTGATGAATCTACGTCATGATATGATCCATCATAAAGAGTAGCCCTTATATTTGTTACAGGATAACCAGCTAGTATACCCTTAGACATAGATTCCTTCAGCCCCTTTTCGACTGCTGGAATATACTGTTTTGGAACTGAACCTCCAAATATCTCCTCGGCAAACTCAAAGTCATCGTCGCTTCTTTCAAACTTTATTTTTACATCTCCATATTGTCCATGTCCTCCAGATTGCTTTTTATGCCTTCCTTGTACATCTGATTTTCCTTTTACAGTTTCTCTATATGCTACCTTTAAGTCACTTAGTTCTACATCAACACCAAACTTTTCTTTCATTTTATTTTTCATATTTTTGATATGTAACTCCCCTTGTCCACCTACCAAGGCTTGTTTTGTTTCTGTATTTCTATACCAGTGTAATGTAGGATCTTCCTCAACTAATTTATTTAATACTAATCCTATTTTTTCTTCGTCTCCCTTATTTTTAGGATATAGTGCATAGTATATCTGTGGTTTAGGCAAATCTATTGCTTGTAATAAACTTTCACCTTTATCTTTAGCTATAGTATCACCGGTATTAAGAGAATTTAGCTTTGTCAACACAACTATATCTCCTGCTTTAGCTTTATTCACTTCTAGCATTTCACCATTTCTAGGAATATATATATTTAATATCTTTTCTTTTACTGACTTGTTTAAGTTAAATACATCTACATCTTTTGTTAGCTCACCCTGAGTTATTTTTAGATATGATATTTTCCCTATAAATGGATCAATTTTCGTTTTAAATACAAATCCCTTAAATTGATCTTTTTTATCTAATTCATCAACTTGTTTTGACTCTACATACTTAGATATTGTGTCTAATATTTCTTTGGTTCCTATATTATTTATAGTAGATCCACATATTACAGGAATAATGTCTCCTCTTTGTATACCTATAATAATTCCTTTTTGTATTTCTTCTTTGGTTAATTCCTCTCCACTAAAGTATTTATCAAGTATCTGATCGTCAGTCTCTGCTACTAGCTCCATCAAAGCCTCTTTTATATGGATAATTTGTTCTTTAAATTCACCTTCTAGGTCATCTATATTTTCAAATACGTTGTGAAGCTTTATAAACTTTTTGTCCTTGTACATAGGGCTAATCATTGGCACTATTTTATTATTATATTTTTCCCTTAACATAGCTATTGCATCTTTATATCTAGCCTTATCATTATCTATTTTATTTATAAACATAACTTTAGGAACATTTTCTGTTAGTTCTAATGCTTTTTCTGTACCTACCTGTATAGGTGATGTTGCATCTATTACTATTACAGCAGCATCACTGGCTTGTATTGAAGATAATACATCGCCACTAAAATCAAAATAACCTGGAGTATCTAGTAAATTAAATTTGTATCCATTATGTTCTACAGGTTTTAATTCCATACTATACGTCATATTCGTTTTGTCAGTCAATTTTGGTGTCTTATTAGTAAGATTTGCTGTGTAAGATATTGCTTCTATTAGATTTGTTTTTCCACATCCACTATGTCCTAGTACTACTATATTCCTTACTCTGTTACTATCATAGACATTCATATAAGCACCTACCTTTTAAAATTTATACAAACTTTAATAAATAAATTTATATTAACTTTAAGCTAATATCTAGTTTTACAATTGCCTTTAAAACCGTAAACTCCTTTTATATGTAAGTGCAGGTGTTGAAGTGGTTATATTGATATGACATTCCCGCTATTCTTCATTTGTATCGCGAATGTATTTCTGATATTTCCCAAGAAATATTCTGTGCTTATATCATACAAACATATGTTACATTTGAATTGATACACATTTATATATCTTAATATATTCTAGTTTTTTAGATATATTCCTATTTAAGGTACAAGTTCTACATATATTTATATTCTCCTTCTTTTTTAATTAAAAATTTAACTTATAAACTTAGTCCTAAAACATATTATTAAAGTAAAATTAAAATGACTGCCCCAAAATACAATTTACTTTGAAGCAGCCACTTTTTGTTATAATATATTTATTTTTTCATTTTTTATTTATTTTTCATTCTTATTAGCAATTGCTTATCTCCAACTACCTCATCTTCACTAACCTTAATTGATTTAACTATACCATCAGCCTTAGCCACTATATTAGTTTCCATCTTCATAGCCTCTATAACTATCAGCGGTTGGTTTGCTTTTACCTCTTGACCCTCTTCTACCATTATCTTAACAACTTTTCCTGGTATACTTGCTCCTATTTGCAGTGGGTCATTCATATCAGCTTTTACTATATCTTTTATTTTTCCTGAGAAGTTCTTGTCTTTTACTTCCACTTCTCTTATCATGCCATTAAGTTCAAAACCTATCGTTCTATGTCCATTTTCTTTAGGCTCACCTATATCTACTAGTTTAATAGTAAGTATTTTTCCTTCTTCTATTTCAACTTCGCATTCTTCACCTTTAGCCAATCCATAGAAGTAAACATCACTTTCAAGCTTAGATATATCATTATACTCTTGCAGATGTTTTATATAGTCTTCGTATACCTTTGGATATAAAGTATAGCTAAGTATATTTCTTATGTTTGCATTTATTCCAAACTTTTCATCTAAGTAAGATTTTACTTGATCAAAATCTTCGTTAGGTATTAATAAACCTGGTCTTTCTGTGATAGCTTTTTCTCCTTTTAAAACAATTTCTTGCATGTTTTTTGGAATTCCACCCTCTGGTTGACCTATCATACCCTTGCAATAATCCACTACTGAATCAGGGAAAGAGTGATTTTTACCTTCTACGAATATATTGTTTTTATCAAGTTTGTTCTTTGTCATAAATATAGCTAAATCTCCAACAACCTTAGAAGATGGAGTAACTTTTATTATATCTCCCAATAAATCATTTGCTTCTTTGTATTTTACTTTTACTTCTTCAAATTTATTACTTAAACCTAAACTATCAAGTTGTGGTTTTAGGTTTGTATACTGTCCTCCAGGTATTTCATATTTGTATATTTCAGCTGAAGGATTACGTAATTCACTTTCAAACTTACTATAAACTTTTCTTAAATCTCTATAATAAGCTCCTATTTCTTCGTATCCGTATAAATCTATATTTGTGTCTCTTTCTGTATTTTTAAGAGCCTCAACTATTGCGTTTATTGAAGGTTGACTTGTAAGCCCTGCCATTGTTTCTAAAGCCCCATCTACTATATCCACGCCAGCCTCAGCAGCCATTAAACAAGTAGCAACTCCATTTCCACTAGTATCATGAGTGTGTAAGTGTATTGGTGCTTTTACATTTCTCTTTAGCTCTTTAATTAATGTATACGCAGCATATGGTTTAAGTAGACCAGCCATATCCTTTATACATATAATATCAGATCCTAGTGATTCTAATTCTTTCGCCATTCTTACATAGTAATCTATGTCATACTTAGTTTTACTACTGTCTAATATATCCCCTGTATAACACATAGTTGCTTCAACTATTTTACCTGTTTCTAGAGCAGTTTCTATAGATGGTTTCATATTTTCTACCCAGTTTAAAGAGTCAAATATTCTAAATACATCTATTCCTTGATCTGCTGATTCCTTTAAAAATTCTCTTATTACATTGTCAGGGTAATTCTTATATCCTACACCGTTAGATGCTCTAAACAACATTTGGAACATTATATCTGGTATAGCTTTTCTTAACTTTTGTAGTCTAATCCAAGGAGATTCTTTTAAGAATCTATATGCAACGTCGTAAGTAGCTCCACCCCATAACTCTAAAGAGAATAAATCTTTCATATACTCTTGTGTTGGTTCAGCAACCTTTAGCAAATCATAAGTTCTAAGTCTTGTTGCTAGTAATGATTGGTGTGCATCTCTCATTGTTGTATCTGTTATCAATAATTTTTTTTCATTTCTTATACTTTCGATATAATCTTTTTTGCCTAATCTATCAAATAAAACCTTACTTCCCTCTACTTTAGCAATATCAGTTTTTATTTTTGGTTGGTATAATTGTTCAAAGACTGGCTTATCTTTGCATCCATTATCATTTACAACAACATCGCCTATAAATTGAAGTAACTTAGTCCCTCTATCCTTGCTCTCTGCTATATCAAATAAATCAGGATTCTCATCTATAAACTTAGTACTACATTTACCTTCTTCAAATATAGGATTATTTAATACATTTACTAAAAATCCTATATTTGTTTTTACCCCTCTTACTCTAAGTTCTTTTATTGATCTTTTTGTTTTGTTTATAGCTCCTTTAAAAGTTCTATCCCATGATATAGTCTTAACTAGTAAACTATCATAGTGAGGGCTTATATTCGCTCCTGTAAACCCATTACCTCCATCTAGTCTTATCCCAAATCCAGATCCTGTTCTATACACTTGTATCTTCCCTGTATCAGGCATAAATTTATTTTTAGGATCTTCAGTTGTTATTCTACATTGTATAGAATATCCTCTTACTTCTACACCATCTTGAGATTTAATATTTATTTCTTCACTGTCTAATCTATATCCTTGAGCTATTAGTATCTGACTCTGAACTATATCTATGCCTGTAACCATCTCTGTTACAGTATGTTCAACCTGTACTCTTGGGTTCATCTCTATAAAGTAATGCTCTCCGCTTTCATCAACTAAGAATTCTAATGTACCTGCGTTAACATATCCTACATGATTAGCTATCTTTATAGCATCATTACATATAGCTTCCCTCACCTTTGCGTCTAAAGAGAATGCTGGAGCATACTCAATTATCTTTTGATGTCTTCTCTGAACAGAGCAATCTCTTTCGTATAGATGAACTATATTACCATACTTATCTCCTAGTATTTGAACCTCTATATGTTTAGGATTTTCTATATATTTTTCTACGAATATAATATCCTTACCAAATGCCTTTCTTGATTCACTACATGCAGTTTCATATTCTAAATCTAAATCTTCTTCGCGGTAAACTATTCTCATACCTCTACCGCCACCGCCATTAGAAGCTTTTAACATAATAGGATAGCCTATTTTGTTCGCAACTTCTTTTGCTTCCTCTGCTGATTTTACCGATTTATCAACTCCAGGAATAGTATCAACATTAACCTCTTTAGCTATTTTCTTAGAGTTTATTTTGTCACCCATCATATTCATAATGTCTGCTGATGGTCCTATGAATACTATTCCATTTTCTTCACATTTACGAACAAACTCTGGATTTTCTGATAAAAATCCATACCCAGGGTGTATAGCATCAACATTTTTCTTTTTCGCTAAGTCTATTATTCCGTCTATATCTAAATAAGCATCTATAGGTCCTTTATCCTCTCCTATTAAATAGGATTCATCTGCTTTTGTTCTAAATAAACCATATTTATCTTCTTTGCTGTATATTCCTACACTCTTTATACCTAACTCAGAACATGCTCTAAATATTCTTATAGCAATTTCGCCCCTATTGGCAACTAGCACCTTGTTAAATTTTTTAAGCATATTATTCCCTTCTTCCATAAATATTTTATAATATTAAAGATTATAGCCTAAAAAACTTTATTTTTGAAGATGTTTAGGCAAGTTCCTTAATTAATAAGATAAATTTATAAATATAAATAACTTTAAGGGTATATAAATTAAATTCACCATAATTAAATTAAGGAGATTTTAGTACGTTTTCTAACTATAATCGGATATAAATATATTTTTTATGTTTTAAATATAATAATTCCTATGTTTTCGAACTTAATTTTTATAATCCTTAATATAGTTCGCATATTTAAATTCTTTTGTAATTTATACCTTTATATACTACTTATGTTTTGTTAAAATCTCTCTTTAAATCATCAATAAAAGATTCAAGGTACACAGATAAAACAAGCATCTAAAAGTTAGAAGGCAACCTTATCTAAGAATAGATTGCAGCCTAGCTTTAGAAAGTTAACCTGTTAAAAAAGTCTCTATCATTAATATATAAGTTAATTATTGAAATTATGTAGGTATAAACATGATAGTGGTAATAACCTAACTATTTTTCTGTACGATATAAAAAGTTAAATCTCATTAAAAAATACAAAAATAAGACAACTGAGTTCAAATATATGAAAAGTATTGAGTTGTATAAATTTTGTGTTAACATAGGAGTGTTAGAGTTTAAGTAAACTCTGAGTTTAAAATAAATTTTTAATAGGTTATAAAAAGAGGAATTCTCTATTGGAGGAATATTTATGTATATGAAAAAAGGTACAAAACTAAAAAAAGTAAGAAAGATTGTATTCACAATTTATTTAATAGCATTACTATTTATAGCTATTATGTTTTTTATGGGATTAACAGATGAATCATTTCAACCAGTGGTAACTTATATGATAAGAAAATGGAGTTGGTCATTAATATTTACATCACTATTATTTTGTTTATTAGGATACATATACAGAAAAAAATAAACTCTTTGATAAATAATGCTTATTAAATCAATATTTAATTTTTTAATATATCATCTAGTAACATTTGATATGTATCTTAGTTTTCTTATGCATTTACAAGTTAAAACATAATTTATTTAATAAAAAAAAGATTACGTGGCTACGTCCTGCTCTCCCAGGCAGTTGCCCACCAAGTACCATCAGCGCTAAAGAGCTTAACTTCTGTGTTCGGAATGGGAACAGGTGTATCCTCTTTGCTATAATAACCACATAATCTTTTATAAAAAGAATTAATTATTTAATTTTATAAACTATATAACTAAATATTAACACTTTCAAAACTGTATATATATCAGTGAATGAATCATATATTGGTCAAGTCCTCGATCTATTAGTATCAATAAGCTAAATACATTGCTGCACTTACACCTTTGACCTATCAACCAGGTAGTCTTCCTGGGATCTTAACCTTGCGGTGGGAAATCTTATCTTGAAGTTGGCTTC
>NZ_FQWX01000038.1 GCF_900129815.1 Asaccharospora irregularis DSM 2635 | reverse complement strand
ACCCTGTTTTGCTTAATTATTATAAAAATAATATGAATGGTAAAAGCAAAAAAGTTGGACTAGTTGCCATTATGCATAAGCTAATGAACTATATTTTTTCTGTGCTACGCAACCAAAAACCATATGAAGTACGTAACCCTAAATTGCACTGTAAGATGTATCTAGAAAACAAAAGTCTACCTAATATAGCCTAACGGCTAATATGAACTATTTTTCCATATAAGCCATCAAAAATTCGTGTATATTTGATGGTTTATTTGCTATACGAAAAAACATAATTATAAAATATTTTTAAAAACTGTTGACTTTAACTAGCTGGTCTACTTAATCTTATTCATTATATAGAGATTTTATTATGTCATATCTACATACTATGCCTTTTAATTTATTGTCCTTATCCACTACAGGTACTCTATTTATTGATTTTTTGATCATAATATTTGCTATACCATCAAATACATCATCTTCATATACCTTTGCTATATCTGTAGACATTAAATCCTCCACCTTGTATGCAGCAACCTTCTTAATATCTTCCTCTAACTTGTTCATATCCTCTAAAAAAATCATTCCTTGCAAGAAGTTAATAAATCTAGGTGCCTCTATATATTTTTCCTTTTTTATAATATCAGTTTCAGAAATAACCCCAATAACCCTATTTTCATCGTCTACTACAGGTAAACCCCCTATTTTTTCTGTAATTAATATTTTCGCTACATCTGATATACTATCGTCTTTTTTTGCTACTACTACATTTGTAGTCATTATATCTTTCGCTCTTTTATTATTCATTTTATCACTCCTTAATAATAGTTATGGCATTCGCTATAGCATATTCCTTGCAGTGCGATATTGAAACTTTTATTTCTAAAACATTATAATCTATGCAAATTTTTTCTAGATTATTATAAGTTTTAACTATCGGTTTTCCTAATTTATCTCTTAATATTTCTATATCCTTGAAATTATATTCTCGTATGCCTGTTCCTATTGATTTACTTATGGCTTCTTTTGCCGCAAAATTTCCAGCTATAGTTTCAGCTCTATAATTTTTTGATTTAAAGTACTCAATTTCTTCGTCTGTAAATACTCTATCTAAAAAACCACCTTTATCAACAGCCTTTTTTATTCTTTCAATTTCAATTATATCTACCCCTAAATCTAAAATATTCATTTGACCTCCAACTTTCAAATCTATCTCTATAAATTCATTATACTACATAATGTTCTTAATTTTTTAAATTTTTTATAAATTTGTATAATTAACTATAATATGAATTTCTATAATTAAGTATATCTTTAACAATCATATAAATTCTATACCAGCTCAAACAAAATCCTTTAACTTAAATAAAGCGGCACAGAAGATATTATTTCTTCTGTACCGCTTTTAAGTTTAGAAACTATATCCACTGGGCAGATTCAGTAAGTATTGTAGTCTTTTCTTTGTCTACTGTAACAAATCCCCCAGATATTTTTGCTTCTTTAAAATTTCCATCTTTTTTTATCTTTAGGTTTCCTTCAACTAATCCTGCCACAAATGGTATATGGTCTTTTAATATCCCTCTATCACCTTTTGTAGTTCTAGTTATTATCATTTCAACCTCATCGTCATAAAAAATCTTATCAGGAGTTACAACTTGTAATAAAAACTCACTAGCCATAACTATCTACTCTCCTTTGCTTTCGCAATAGCTTCTTCAATAGTCCCTACGAATAGGAAGGCTGATTCTGGTAAGTCATCATGCTTACCTTCTAAGATTTCCTTGAAACCTCTTATAGTTTCTTTTACCGGTACATAAGTACCAGGAATTCCTGTAAATTGTTCTGCAACTGTGAAAGATTGAGATAGGAACCTTTGTATTTTTCTAGCACGTGCAACTATTAATTTATCTTCATCAGATAATTCATCCATACCTAAGATAGCAATTATATCTTGTAATTCTTTATATCTTTGAAGTATAGACTGAACTCCTCTTGATACTTCGTAGTGTTCCTTACCAACTATATTTGGATCTAGTACTCTTGAAGTAGATTCAAGAGGATCAACTGCTGGGTATATACCTAAAGATGCTATTTGTCTAGATAAAACTGTTTTTGCATCCAAGTGGGCGAATGTTGTCGCTGGCGCTGGGTCAGTCAAGTCATCCGCTGGTACATAAACCGCTTGAACAGATGTTATAGATCCTTTCTTAGTTGATGTTATTCTCTCTTGAAGGGTACCCATTTCTGTAGCCAATGTTGGTTGGTATCCAACCGCTGATGGCATACGTCCAAGAAGTGCAGAAACTTCTGAA
The DNA here is from genome assembly GCF_900129815.1 of Asaccharospora irregularis DSM 2635. Taxonomy (GTDB): domain Bacteria; phylum Bacillota; class Clostridia; order Peptostreptococcales; family Peptostreptococcaceae; genus Asaccharospora; species Asaccharospora irregularis. The sequence goes on along the minus strand of NZ_FQWX01000038.1, from coordinate 17,439 downwards.
CCTGCTTGTGTGAAACGGAATATATTATCAACGAATAATAAAACGTCTTGACCTTGTTGATCCCTGAAGTGCTCTGCCATTGTAAGTCCACTTAATGCAACTCTCATTCTTGCCCCAGGTGGCTCATTCATTTGACCAAACACTAGTGCTGTTTTATTTATAACACCAGAGTCACTCATTTCATGGTAAAGGTCATTACCTTCTCTAGTTCTTTCTCCAACTCCGGCGAATACAGAAATACCACCATGTTGTTTTGCTATATTGTTTATAAGTTCTTGTATAAGAACAGTTTTTCCAACTCCGGCTCCTCCGAATAGACCTATCTTACCACCTTTTAAGTACGGTGCAAGTAAGTCAACTACCTTTATACCTGTTTCTAGTATTTCAGCAGTTGTTTCAAGTTCATCATAAGTTGGTGCAGGTCTATGTATAGGTAACTCAGGTGCTCCTTCTGGTTTACCTTTACCATCAACAGGTTCGCCAAGAACATTGAATATTCTACCCAATGTAGCGTCACCAACAGGCACGCTTATAGGTCTTCCTGTATCTATAACTTCCATTCCTCTTATAAGCCCATCTGTAGCACTCATAGATATACATCTAACTGTATCATCACCTATATGTTGTGCAACCTCTGCAACTATTTCTTTATCTCCTAACTTTATAACTAACGCGTTTAATAAGTTAGGTAGGCCTTTTTCACTATCAAATTTAACATCCAGTACGGCTCCAACAATCTGTACTATTCTACCTACGTTTGCCATTTCCTAACCTCCTTATTTAAGAGCTTCCACTCCACCTACGATTTCTGTTATTTCTTGAGTTACAGCTGATTGTCTGGCTCTGTTGTAACTTAATTCTAATGTAGATAGCATTTCATTTGCATTATCTGTGGCAGATTCCATAGCTGTTCTTCTAGCACCTTGTTCCGATGCAAAAGATTCTATCACTCCTCCGTAAATCGTTCCAGACACATATTTAGGTATTATATAGCTTAAAACCGCCTCTGGAGATGGTAGGTATTGAACTCTAGCTTTTTTAGGTTCGCCTTCTTTTTTAGTTTCAACAACATCTTCGTCATTATTGAAAACTAAAGGAAGTATTTTAACTAACTTAACTTCTTGAACCAAAGGAGATATAAATTTCGTATAAGAAATATATACTTCATCTACCTCGCCCTTTTTATATAAATCCATTGCAGCATTAGCTATCTCTAATGCTTTATCATATCCACAGTCTTCTACACTAGGCACTGATTTCACTAAATCGTAACCTCTTTTTGAGAAAAATTCATAAGATTTCTTCCCAACAGTTATAACTTTTTCTTTTTTATTGTCCATATCAGTAACTGTAGCTTTTAGAACATTTGAGTTGTATCCTCCTGCAAGTCCTCTATCTCCAGCTACCACTATGTAACATTTATTTTTAACTTCTCTTTGTTTTAAAAAGTCGTCTTTTACTCCACGCGTATTTTGCGCTATATCTTTTACAGACTCATATAAAGTTGAGAAATACGGTCTTGAACTTTCAGCTTTTTCCTTAGCTCTTCTTAGTTTAGAAGATGCAACAAGTTCCATAGCTTTAGTTATTTGTTTTGTACTTTCAACACTATTCATACGAGTCTTGATTGCTTTAATACTAGCTCCAGCCAATTATTTTACCTCCTTTGTTAAAAAGGATTACGCTTCTATAACAAATTTTTTCTTAAATTCATTTATTGCGTTTGTTAATTCAGGCGCGAAATCCGCTCCTTTAAGTATTTTTTCACTTATTTGTGGATAGTTATTATCTACAAACTCGTATAATTCTTTTTCGAATCTATTTATATTATCTACTGGAATATCTTCTAAGAAGTTGTTTATAACAGCAAATATAATCATAACTTGGTTATTTACCTTTATAGGTTGATGTTCACCTTGTTTTAATACCTCAACTATTCTTTCCCCTTGAGCAAGTCTCTTCTTAGTATCTTCATCTAAGTCAGAACCGAATTGTGAGAATGCTGCAAGTTCTCTATATTGAGAGTATGCAAGTTTTAATGTTCCTGCAACTTTTTTCATTGATTTTATCTGAGCAGATCCACCAACCCTTGATACTGATATACCAGGGTCAACTGCTGGTCTAACCCCTGAGTAGAATAATTCAGGTTGTAAGTATATCTGACCATCTGTTATAGATATAACATTCGTAGGAATATACGCAGAAACGTCTCCTGCTTGTGTTTCTATTATAGGTAGTGCAGTCATAGACCCCCCACCTAACTCATCAGATAACTTAGCTGCTCTTTCAAGTAATCTTGAGTGTAAGTAGAATACGTCTCCAGGATAAGCCTCACGACCTGGTGGTCTTCTAAGTAGTAATGACATTTCTCTGTACGCAACTGCCTGCTTACTTAAATCATCATATACTATTAATACATGCTTTCCATTATACATAAATTCTTCACCCATAGCAGCTCCTGCATATGGTGCTAAGTATTGAAGTGGTGCAGATTCAGAAGCTGTAGCTGATACAACTATCGTATAATCCATTGCTCCACCTTTTTCTAAAGTATTAACTAATTGAGCTACAGTAGAACGTTTTTGACCTATGGCAACATATATACATATAACATCTTTATCTTTTTGGTTTAAGATAGTGTCTATAACTATAGATGTTTTACCAGTTTGTCTGTCCCCTATTATAAGCTCTCTTTGCCCTCTACCTATTGGTATCATTGAGTCTATAGACTTTATACCAGTTTGTAATGGTTCATGAACTGACTTTCTAGCCATTATACCAGGCGCCTCTGATTCAACCGGTCTAGTCTTATCAGTGTTTATAGGTCCTTTCCCATCTATAGGCTGACCTAATGAGTTAACAACTCTTCCTATTAATGCATTTCCAACTGGAACTTCAACTATTCTACCTGTTCTCTTAACGATATCGCCTTCTTTTATACCGTCATCATCTCCAAGTATAACAGCCCCAACTACTTCTTCTTCCAAGTTAAGAGCCATACCATACACTTCCCCAGGGAACTGTAATAATTCACCAGACATAGCTTTCTCTAATCCATAAACACTAGCTATACCGTCTCCAACTTTTAAAACACTACCTGTGTCAGTTAACTCAACTTTATTCTCATAATTTTTTATTTGTTGTTTAATTATAGAACTTATTTCTTCAGGTTTTAAGTTCATGGGTTCACCGCCAATCTAAGATATTACTTGAGATAGTTGTTCTCTCATGTTTGATAAACGAGTTTTTATTGTTCCATCTATTTCCTCGTTTCCAAGTCTAACTAGAACTCCTCCTAGTACAGTTTCGTCAACTATATTGTTTAAAGTAACATTTTTATTGTATTTACTTGAAAGTTTACTTTCAAGCTCTTTTATTTCCTTAGTTTCCATAGGAATAGCTGTTATAGCAACTCCCTCTATTAAATTATTCTTTTCATTTAACAGTTCTTTGTAACATTTTTGTATAGCTTCTAAAGATGTGACTCTATCCTTATCTACTAATATCTTTAAGAAGTTTTTTAAGTTATTATCAATTTTGCCAGCAAAGACACCTTCTATTAAATCCTTTTTTTCTGACTTTGAAATAAAAGGAGCTTTTAAAATATTATAGAACTCTCTATTAACTTTTATAATATTAACTACTTCTTTTAATTCACTGTGTAATTCAGTAGTTATATTTTCTTCTTCTCCTATTTGAAATAAGGCTTCAGCATATCTATTCGCTATTAAATTTATCATTTAGCCTCGCCTACCTCTTTTATAAAGTTAGTTATTAGCTGTTCATGTTTATTCTTATCGATGTCTTTTTCAATAACTTTAGATGCAGCAAGTAAAGCTATTGATGATATATCGTCTTTGATTTCATTCATAACTTTTTGTCTTTCTTGCTCTACATCTCTATTAGCCTTTTCTTTTAGGTTTGTAGCTTCTTCTTTAGCTGTTGTTATTATCTCTTGTGATTTTTGTTCTGCTCTTATAGTGGCTTGTTTTATTATTTCTTGCCCTTCTAGTTTCGCAGAACCTACTTTTTCTTCATATTCTTTTTTAAGAGCTAATCCTTCAGTTTTTGCTTTAGCTCCTTGGTTTAAATCACTTTTTATATCTTTTTCTCTAGCTTCGATTATATTTAAAACGGGCTTAAATAAAAGCTTTCTTAAAAGAACAAATACTAGAAAAGTATTTATAAGCTGAAATAAAAGCTCGTACGTTATACCTATAATACTTTTTTCCATAATTATCCTCCTTTCTACCAATCACAATTCATAATAAGGAGATGGTAAACCACCTCCTGTTATGAAAATTTTAATGATATTCTTTCTATTTGTTTATTACATGAATGGTTTTACGAATAAAAGGATTATGGCAATAACAAGTCCATATATACCTGTAGACTCTGCAACTGCTGCTCCAAGTAACATAGTAGATGTTATATCTCCTTTTGCTTCTGGTTGATTACCAACTGCCTCAGCTGCTTTACCTGCTGCATAACCTTGACCTATACCTGCTCCTATACCTGTCATAACTGCTAATCCTGCTCCTATAGCTGATCCTGCTGCTATTATTGCTGTTTCCATAATTAATTCCTCCTTAAATTTAAAATTCTTTTTATTGTAATAATATAGTCTTATTTACTACTCTGTAGCACTTCCAACAAATACCATAGTTAACATGATAAATATATATGATTGTAACACACCTGCAAATAAATCAAAGTATAAATGTAATGGGACTGGTATTATAAGTTGACCAATAGGTATTGTTACACCTGGTATTAGCGTAGATAAATACCCTAAGAATTGATAAAGTAAAGCCATTATTATTGACCCACCTAGTATGTTACCGAATGGACGGAAACTCAGTGATATTGGTCTAGCTAACTCTCCTATTATATTAAGTGGTAATAATATAGGAGTTGGTTCCATTAAACCTTTGAAATATGATAATCCATTAAATTTAACTCCTGCATAATAAATCATGAAGAATGTAATTAATGCCCATGCTAAAGTTGTATCTAAGTCAGTAGTAGGTGATCTAAATCCTAATAATCCTACTAGATTAGAACATGCAAAAAATAAGAACAAACTTCCTATGTAAGGTATCATGTAAGGCATTTTCTTTAGAGTTTTTTCACCCATCATATCTGTAACCATTTTTGCTAATCCAGATATCGCAAATTCTAGAAATATCTGAGTTTTACTAGTAGGAACCTTTTTTAAGTTTCTAGTTAAAAAATAGGATACTATAGCTAGGAAGGCTATTATACCCCAGCTAACTACTATTGTTTCACTAATTCTAAGGCCTCCTATAGATAGGATATATTTCGCTTGATTCATACTTACGCCTCCTTTCTTTTTAGTTTGTCTATCAGTACTGTTTTTGATAATATAACAAACTTAGGACCTAACAAACCTATTACGGTTCCAAGTAAATTTAGATGAGAAGCTGTTGCAGACACCATTAAAACTATAAAAATTATAGTCATTCTTATAAGATATCTACTCGATGAATATATCTGCGCTTTTCTAACAGGTAAATTTACAGTCTTCTCTAAAGCTATTGCTAATAGTCTAAAATTTAACAATGCTATTAAAGATCCAAATATAAGCCCTAATAACATAGGTTTATTTAAATTTGATGTTAGTTGTAATAATATTACCACAATAATATCAAAAATTAAAACTCCTTTGTTTACATACCTTATTTGCTTAACTAATTTAGCATCCATCTAATCACTTCCTCTTCGTATATACTTTTAAAGTCTTGTATACACCGTTAAAAGCTCCACCTACTCCTAGCAGTAAAAAAATTAAAACTAAGACTGGTCTTGTATTTAATTTATCATCTAAATATTTTCCTATAAATGTGCATCCCAATATAGGTATTATCATCATTAAGCCCAACTGGCTTATTAGGGAAAGCATGTGTACAATTTCAACATATGTATTTTTTTTACTCACGGCTAGCATCCTCACTACCACTAATAATTAGTCTATGTATTTATTTTAAATTATTTTTTTCATTTTACCATAAAATATATATTGACGGTAGTTAAATATTTAAAATATATTTTACCACTAATTAATTTTTTTTAAAATATTTTTTGAAAATATTTTTTATTTTTTTGTAAATTAGATTCTGGATTATATTATTTTGAAAACATTTTCTTTTTTATTTAAACTTAACAAGTTCAACTCCAGCTTCTTTTAGTATTTCTGTAGACATATCATCTGGGTACTCTCCATTGTAAATTATCTTGGATATCCCCGCATTTATACACATCTTTGCACATAATACGCAAGGTCTTGTGGTGACGTACATTGTCCCTCCATTTATACTTACTCCATTATATGCTGCCTGTATAATAGCATTTTGTTCGGCATGTAATGCACGACATAATTCATGTCTCTCTCCTGAAGGTATGTTCAGTTGCTGTCTTTTACAGCCTATGTTCTCACAATGCTCTAAGTTTTTAGGAGAACCATTATACCCAGTGGTAAGTATCTGTTTGTCTTTTACTATAATTGCTCCTACTTGTCTTCTTATGCATGTAGATCTTTTTTTCACTACCTCTGCAATTTCCATGAAGTACTCGTCCCACGATGGTCTCATAATATCTTCCCCTTTTTTATTCTTATAATTCATTGGTTCTATTTCTATTCTTGCATTTCATGACAAAGTCCTTTTTTTCATGCATAAATAAATATAAATTCTTTAATATTATTAAGGTTAATCTTATTTTTTATATATATTATTATAGTTATACGGATTTTTATTATATTTTTTAATTTTATATAATATATTTATTTTCTAAATATTTGTCTAATATAAAAAGAGAATTTGTACATAATAATACAAACCCCTCTTTTTATTCTATCTACTTAGTTCCAAACAGTCTATCTCCAGCGTCTCCTAGACCCGGAACAATGTATCCATGATCATTTAATTTTTCATCTATTGACGCAACATATATATCTACATCATTGTGATATTTCTGAACTTCAGCTATTCCCTCTGGAGCAGCTACTAAATTAACTAATTTTATGTTTGTTGCTCCATTTGCTTTAAGCACATCTATAGCCGCAACAGCAGAACCCCCTGTAGCAAGCATAGGGTCAACCAATATCATTTCTCTTTCCTCTATATCCTTAGGTAATTTACAGTAATATTCAACTGGCTTTAATGTTTCTGGATCTCTGTATAATCCTAAGTGTCCTACCTTGGCCGCAGGAACTAAATTTACTAATCCATCTACCATACCTAACCCAGCTCTTAGTATTGGGACTATTCCTAATTTCTTACCCTCTAAAACTTTAGCTGTTGTTTTTACAACAGGAGTTTCGATTTCTATATCTGTAAGTTGTATATCCCTTGTTACTTCATATCCCATTAACATTGTAATCTCTGTTAAAAGCTCTCTAAAATCCTTCGATCCTGTATTCTTGTCTCTCATTATAGTTAATTTATGTTGTATCAATGGATGATCCGTTACTGTCACTTTAGCCATTATATAACCTCCTGTTTACCGTTATTATTTGTTTCTAATTAAACTATGATTTTTTACATTATTTTTAATTTTAAAACATTCTATTTTGTGTGTTTTTCTTCTATAGCCTTTATCATGTCTACTCTATTTGAGTGTCTTCCACCCTCAAACTCTGTATTAACCCATGCTTCAACTATTTCTAATGCTAGTCCTCTTCCTAGGACTCTTTCTCCTAATGATAGCATATTTGCGTTGTTGTGTGCTTTTGACATCTTAGCTGAAAATACGTCTGATACGACAGCACATCTTATCCCAGGAACTTTATTGGCAGCCAAAGATATTCCTATCCCCGTACCACAACATACTATTCCGTAGTCTACTTCTTTTCCTGCAACAGCATTAGCAACAGCTTCACCATACTCTGGATAGTTTACTGAATCTGAAGCATTGTTAGTACCAAAATCTACACATTCAATTCCCTTTGATTCTAAGTGTTTTATAATTTCTATTTTCAAATTATATCCACCATGATCGCATCCTAATCCTATTCTCATATTGACTCTCCTTAAACTTTATATATTTATATTTTACACTATAAATGCTTAACCTTCAAAATTTTTTCGTTTTTAGGCTTTTATTATTTTATATCCTGCCGATTTAACGAGTCTATTCATTATAGCTTGTCCCAATCCTTCCGTCGTAAAAGCTTCAGAATATACTCTATCTACACCTATTTTATCCATCTCTCTAAGTACGTCAAATAGGTTTCTTGCTATTTCTTCCAATGTGTTACCTAGTCCTATAACCTCTCCAGAATACATCTTTTTATTTTGACTTAAACACATTACACCTACTTTAAGTCCTTTTTCTTGGTTCTCTACTACTAGATTATTTATTTTTTGAAAAACATCTTCTTTTTTGCCTGATACTATGTATACATCAGCATTTGGAGAGTAGTGAGTATATTTCATTCCAGGAGCTTTTGCTTTTTTATTGTCTTCCTTTTTTTCTAAAGATGGATCTAAAATTACATTTCCTATTACTTTTTCCAAGTCTTCTTTAGTTATACTTCCTGGTCTTAATATCATTGGTATTTCACTGGTAAAATCCACTACTGTAGACTCCAGTCCAAAATCACAATCTCCTCCCAGTACTATACCATCAACTCTTTCGTTCATTTCTTCGTATACATGTTCTGCCTTAGTTGGTGATGGTCTTCCAGATATATTAGCAGAAGGAGCAGCAATAGGAATTCCCGCCATCCTTATTATCTCTCTTGCTATTTTATGAGATGGCATTCTTATAGCAACTGTATCCAAACCCCCGCTAGTTTTATATGGTACTATATTTTTTTTGTTTAAAATTAATGTTATAGGACCTGGCCAAAATCTCTGCATAACATCTTCAGCCTTTTTGCTTATATCTTTTGCCAACTCGTATACTTCCTCTTTTTTATAAATATGGACTATTAGGGGGTTATCACTAGGTCTCCCCTTAGCTTCATATATTTTTTTAACTGCTTGTTCGTCTAGTGCATTTGCCCCTAATCCATATACCGTTTCCGTTGGAAATATTACAGTTTTTCCTTCTCTTAGAAGCTGTGCTTGCTTATCTAATTCATTTAGATTTATATTATCTATGTCTAAAACTCTAGTTATTATAGTTTTCATCTTTTGTATACCTACCTTTTATTCAGTTTTAGATGTAATTTACTATTAGCGTTCCTAATAGAAAACCAATTATGCAATATATGCTCCTTGATTTAGGAAATATCTCTTCTAAAACAACATACATCATTGTTCCAGCTGCCGTAGCAAGAAATACTCCTATGAGAGAGCTAAAAAGGCTTCCAAAATAAACACCAAAAAAACTTCCTATACCCATAGGTATCCCTGCTACTATAGTAAGTAGAATAACTTTACTAACCTTCATCTTGCTACAAATTAATCCTAGTGCCATAGCTAATCCCTCTGGGATATTATGTAATCCTATTACTATGGCAAGGGTGATTCCTAGTTTTTCAGTTGACATAAAAGAAGATCCTATAGCTAGTCCTTCAGGTAAATTATGTAATAATATACTTATAAAGATAAGATATCCAAACCTCATATCTCCAGACAAATTCATTTTACTTTTTATGTACATAGTTATGAGAACACCTAAAAAAGTAAATATAACTGTATTTATTACTCCCATATTGTTCATAGACTCTTTCATTAGGTCAAACACTACAACTGCTAGCATTATTCCACCTGATAGTCCCATAAAAAGATTTAAATATTTATCTACCTCTTTTTTAAATATAACAGAAATTATTCCTCCAAGACCTGTACCTATTATGCCCGCTAAAAGCCCGATAATTGTTACTTTAAGTATCATGTTAACCTCCTTGTACTTATATATACAGTATATACAGTACCGACTAATAACATTACTTAAATTGGACTAAACCCTACACAACTATACACTGAGAATATAACCATGCACTCAGAATACACTAATATACTCAGAAATGCTCAGAAAAAAATCCCTAACTTAGTAGGGATCTATATTGCTGTCATCTTCTCCGTTTGATCAACAGTAATTAAAGCATCTATCATTTCGTCTATATCTCCATCTAAGAAAGCATCTAATTTATATAAAGTTAGGTTTATTCTGTGGTCACTTATTCTTCCTTGAGGGAAATTGTAAGTTCTTATTCTTTCAGATCTATCTCCAGTTCCAACTTGACTCTTTCTTTCAGCTGCTATATCCTTATTTTGCTCAGCTAATGCTTTATCATAAAGTCTAGCCTTAAGTATTTTTAGCGCCTGTTCTTTGTTTTTTAACTGAGACTTACCATCTTGGCAAGATACTACTTCTCCCGTTGGTACATGGGTTACCCTAACTGCAGAGTCAGTAGTATTTACACTTTGACCACCATTTCCTGAAGATCTGAAAACATCTATTCTTAAATCATTTGGGTTTATTTCTACTTCAACACCTTCAACCTCTGGTAAAACTGCCACCGTTGCTGTAGATGTGTGTATTCTTCCTCCTGATTCAGTAGATGGTATTCTTTGAACTCTATGAACTCCAGATTCATACTTAAGTCTTGAATATGCACCCTTACCTTTTATCATAAAAGATACTTCTTTGTATCCTCCAACACCCGTATCACTTGCACTTAATAATTCTATTTTCCATCTTCTTCTCTCTGCATATCTTGAATACATTCTAAATAAATCACCTGCAAATAGAGCTGCCTCATCTCCACCTGCTCCACCTCTAATTTCGACTATAACGTTCTTGTCATCATTAGGGTCTTTAGGTAATAACAATATTTTTATTTCGTCTTCTAAAGGTTCTAATTTCTCTTCCATTTCACTTAACTCTAACTTAGCTAATTCTCTCAACTCTTCATCTGATTCTTCTTTTAATATGTCCTTTGATTCTTTTATACTATCTAATACTCCCTTGTATTCTCTGTACTTCATTATGATAGGTTCTAACTCAGCATGTTCCTTTATATATTTCTGCCAAACCTTTTGATCATTTATTATTTCCGGATCCCCTATTTTCTCGCTTAATTCTTTATACGTATCCTCTAATACTTCTAATTTTTTTAGCATACTTTCACCTCTTTAATTGTAGCATATCAATTTTTCATTATATCATATATTAAATCCTATAACAACTCTATCAATTCCTTGTAAGTCCTTCTTTATATATACTTTATTATATCCATTATTCTGCATAATCTTCACAACTTCTTCAGCTTGATCATGACCTACCTCATATGCAAGTATTCCACCTAGTTTTAAATAATTCTTTGATTGTTCAGTTATATTCCTATAAAAGTCCAAACCATCAATACCACCTTCTAGCGCATTGTATGGCTCATAATCCTTAACTTGTGTATGCAGTTCATCTATGTCTCTTTTCCTTATGTATGGAGGATTGGAAACTATAATATCAAATTTTAAATTTGTCCCTACTATTTGTTGAAATAAATCTGATTTTATAAAGTTTATCTTATCTATTACTCCATTACTTTTCGCATTTTTTTTAGCTATTTCTAGCGCTATCTCTGATATATCTAAAGAAGTCAACCTAGATTTTTCAATATATTTGGCTAAACTAACAGTTATAGCTCCAGAGCCAGTCCCTATATCTAAGATATCTAAATCGTCTTTACCCTTACAAAGTTCAATTATTTCCTCTACTAATATCTCGGTATCTGGTCTAGGAATCAATACGCCTTCCTTTACATAAAAATCCAACCCCATAAATTCTCTGTTGTTCACAATATAGGCAATAGGTCTTCCTTTTAATCTTTCCTCTATAAATCTTAAAAATATTTCTTCTTGTTCTATTTCTAATTCTTTTGATAAATTTAAGTGTATATATAATCTATCTACTCCTCCAAGAGCCTTCTGTAGCAGTATTTCAACATCCAGTCTAGGAGTGTCGCTTATTATGTCTAATTGTTTTGAGTATTCAACAATTGCATCTCTTATATTCATACTTTCTCCTTTTTCACTATCCTAATATTTATCCTTCTACTCTAATGCTGCCTTCAATGCTTCTAGGGCAACTTCAAGCTGACTATCATCAGGTTCCTTAGTAGTGAATTTTTGCAACATTAGTCCTGGATAAGCGATAATTTTAGTAAGCCTATTGTTATACTTTCCAAGAAATCTAATTATTTCATAAGATATTCCTGCTACTATAGGTACACATATTAATCTCATCACTATTCTAAGTATTGGCGTCGGCCACCCAAAAAATGCAAATAATATTATAGAAGTTATCATTACTATAAATAAAAAATTTGTTCCGCATCTTGGATGCAACCTTCCAAATTTTCTAGCATTTTCAACTGTTAACTCTAAATCATTTTCATAACAATATATAGACTTATGCTCTGCCCCGTGGTACTGAAATACCCTTTCTATATCCCTATTTTTAGAAATAAGAATTATATATATAAATAAGATAAGTATTCTAACAAGTCCCTCTATTAAATTAAGGGCTATATTGTTTGTTACTATTTTTGAGAAAATCCCACCAATAGCTGTAGGTATAAGTATAAATAACCCAATAGACAATATAAATGCTAAAACTAATGAAAACCCAATAAGTACATTATTAGATTTATCTTTAAATATCTTTTTTATAAATATATCAAACTTATCTTCCTCTTCTTCTTCTAAAAAGAATTCAGACGAAAAGTTTGTACTCTTTACCCCTTCTATCATAGTTTCTATCAATATAAAAGACCCTCTTATAAAAGGTATTTTGTCTATTCCTTTATCATTTATCCAACTCTTTATTTTTTTGGACTCAACTACTATTTCGCCATCACTTTTCCTTACAGCAATGGCCCTTTTTTTCTTAGATTGCATCATCACACCTTCTATGACTGCTTGACCCCCAACTTTTTGCTTTTCCATCTATTCACCTCTCCCTATTATGATTTGAATTTTTATATATCCATTATAATATAAAAAAGTCTTCATTGAAAATTTTTATAGGATCGATATTTAAAAATATCCATTAAAATTAAAATATATATTAAAAAACTCCCTTTAAAATAGACGTTAAAACTTAATTTCTATTCCAAAGGGAGAAACTATTCACTTTAGTTACTTTTTAACTACATGACATTTCCTGCATCTAGCTTCATAGCTCTCTACTGCCCCTACCTTTATCGTAGAATCGTTATAATTTGCAGGTTCTCCATCAACTAACCTCTGGGATCTTGTTGCTGGATGACCACAAACAGAGCATATAGCTTGTATTTTATCTACAAATTCTGCAACAGCCAAAAGTTTCGGAGTAGGTCCAAACGGTTCTCCTCTAAAGTCCATATCTAATCCTGCTGCTATGACCCTTATCCCTTTGTCTGCTAAATCAACAGCTACATCTACTATTTTTTCATCAAAGAATTGAACTTCATCTATACCTACAACTTGAGTTTTCTCGTCTATCAAGTCATATATTCTAGATGATTTATTAATAGGAATTGCCTCTATACTATCTCCACTATGAGAAACTACATCTTCTTTGCTATACCTATTATCTACTGTAGGTTTAAAAACCACAATATTCTGTTTAGCTATTTTAGCTCTCTTTAGTCTTCTTATAAGTTCCTCACTTTTTCCACTGTACATAGGACCTATAATAGCTTCTATATATCCATGATTTACTGGTCTATACATACTTCAGCTCTCCTTTATTTCCAACAAAATAGGAGTTGGCTTCCCAACTCCAGTCTCATAAAAATTAGTCCATTTTGAATCTCTTCTTGAATTTGTCGATTCTTCCACCTTTTTCTATATTCTTTTGTTTTCCTGTGTAGAAAGGATGGCATTCTGAACATATTTCTATTTTTATTTCGTCCTTAGTTGACCCAGCAACAAATGTGTTCCCGCAAGCACAACGTACTTCAACTGGACTGTATTTTGGTTGTATATCTTTTTGCATTATAGTCACCTCTTCTCTATTATTTCTAATAAAATTAATTATTTTAATTATTGTTTTCACATTATCAACTACACTATTATAACATATGTTTTTTGTTGGTACAAGGAGTTTTTGTATTCCTTAAAGTGCCTTTATAGATTTCACAAACTCATCATTATCTTTTGTTCTTTTTAGTAATTCTATTACTTTATCTGTGACTTCTAAAACAGAATTACTACTCATATCCCTTCTTAATTTCCAAAGGGCTGTTTTCTCTTCATCTCTAAGAAGTAAATCTTCTCTTCTAGTACCTGATTTGTATATATCAACTGCAGGGAATATTCTCTTTTCTGCAAGTTTTCTATCTAAATGTAATTCCATATTACCAGTTCCCTTAAATTCCTCGAATATTACATCGTCCATTCTCGATCCTGTCTCTATAAGGGCTGTAGCAAGTATAGTAAGAGATCCACCTTGTCTAATATTTCTAGCAGCACCAAATATTTTTTTTGGTCCGTATAATGCCCCTGGATCTAACCCTCCAGATAAAGTTCTACCTGTAGGAGATATAGTTAAGTTATACGCTCTAGCTAATCTAGTTATACTATCCAATAAAATCACTACGTCTTTTCCATGTTCCACTAATCTCTGTGCCCTATTTAAAACCATTTCTGCAACTTTTACATGATGACTAGAAACTTGATCAAACGTAGAGTAAATAACTTCTCCGTTTATAGATTCCTTCATGTCTGTTACTTCTTCTGGTCTCTCGTCTATAAGCAATACTATAAGCTCAATATCCGGATAATTTCTGGCTATACTATTTGCAATATTTTTCAATAATATCGTTTTACCAGCTTTTGGAGGTGCAACAATCAAACCTCTCTGACCCTTACCTATTGGGGATATCAAGTCTATAAGTCTTGTCCCTATTTCATTTTGACCTTTTTCTAAACTCAGTCTTTCTTCAGGATATATTGGTGTAAGACCTTCAAAAGCTCTTCTGTGTATCGATGTTTCTGGATTTTCATCGTTTATCTTTTGTACATATAAAAGCGCTCTAAACTTTTCTCCACTTTTTGGGTGTCTACTTATTCCCTTTACCTTATCCCCAGTCTTCATATTAAACCTTCTAATTTGTGAAGGCGATACATATACATCATCTTCTGTAGATAGGTAGTTAGATCCTCTTAAAAAACCAAACCCATCTGGTAGTATCTCTAATACCCCCATTACCTCATCATCTTTTGATGTGTTAAACTCATCAACTATCTGTGATTCTTCAACTACTTTTGGAGTATATACTGGCTTGTTGTTTCTAGGAATCTTATGTTCTGAACCTGCTACTTTATAATTATTCTTACTTTCTTGTTGAGTTCTACCTTCTGAGTGATTTTTGTTGTTGTATCTATTAACCGATCTGTTTTCTTGTTTATATGTAGTTCTGTTTTTTAAGTCTTGTTTTTCTTCTTCGTCTTTATTGACCTTATCCATTTCATTTTTTTGATCATTTTGTTGATTTAATTTTTCATTTATAATCTCAAGTAATTCACCCTTTTTATACTTGCTAATTCCTTTTATATCTAATTCCTTGGCTAAATCTCTTAATTCAGATAGCGTTTTTTTATTCATTTCTTCCGATTTCATATTATTTATATTATTTAGGCTCAAACAAATCCTCCTTGTCTATATGTGTTATATTATTTTACTAATCATTTGGAAATAAAAGGTGTGAAAAAGAAAAGTCTTATTTAAACAATTATATCTTATAATACACTACTAATATATTATGGTCAATAAACAAAATTTAAAATATCTGTAGATAAATTATCTTAAATATATTTAATTATTTTTCTCGTTTTCATCTTTAAAGTATTTCTTTCTTAATCCATAGAAATAGGCAGCCAATCTTGAGAACTGCCTATTTCTATTTTTATTCCATATTATATTTTTTCATTAAATCAATTAGTATTTGGTTCTTATCTAAATTATGTATTGCATCAACAAATCTTATAGTTCCTGTTTTAGCTCTCATAACTACAGATTGAGTTCTAGCTCTATTGTTTCCTATAGGAGTTACTCCTTTTAAAAGTTCTCCTCCTGTTATACCTGTAGCTGCAAAAAATAAATCGTCACCTTTTGCCAAATCGTCTATACTTAAGACTTTATTCAAACTCTCATCCGTATATCCCATTTCATGGCATCTTTTTCTTTCCTCATCGCTTAGTGGATATATCTGAGCTTGCATATCTCCACCCATACTTTTTATCGCAGCTGCTGTTATTACTCCTTCAGGTCCTCCGCCTATTCCCATAAGCATATCTATTCCCGTTTCTTCAAAACATGTAGCTATACCTGCTGCTACATCTCCATCTCCAAACATCTTTATTTTAGTACCTAATTTTCTAGCTGCCTCTATTATATGATTGTGTCTTTCTCTATCTTGGACAACAATTGTCATTTGCGTTGTTTTCTTATCTAATGCTCTTGCCACATTTAAAATATTTTTTTCTGCACTTTTATTTAAATCTATGCATCCTTTTGCCTTTGGACCAACTATTATCTTTTTCATATATGTATCCGGAGCTTTTAATAAACTTCCTTTTGCACCCATTGCTATTACTGATATTGAGTTAGGAAGTCCCTTTGCTATTAATGTAGTCCCGTCTAATGGATCTACCGCTATATCAACTTCCATACAGTCTTCACTTTGAGATCCGACCTTTTCTCCTATATATAGCATTGGAGCTTCATCTAGTTCACCTTCACCTATTACTACTTCTCCTCTTATCTTAACTGACTCAAAAGCTTTTCTCATTGCTTCTACCGCTGCCCCATCAGCACCATTTTTATCTCCTCTCCCCATAAATCTTGAAGATACTAATGCCGCTGCCTCTGTTACTCTAACAAGTTCCAGTGCTAAATTTCTATCCATTAAACTCATCTCCTTAGTACATTTTATATAAAAAATTATATATTATATTCTGTGATTAGTAAACATATATATCTTTTTTAGATAATTAGTGTGGTTTATATATAAATATAGAATATATATTGTCACTATTTCTACAATCTAAGTACTAATTTTATGTTAAATTATGTAAATATATCTACAAGAATCCATAGTTTGCAATAAACAACATAAAAAGATTGCCTAAGAATTAATTAGGCTCTTTGTCAAATAACGTTGATGAAGTCAATATTTAATTTTTAAAGGCAGCATCTAATACAGTTTTCATGTATAGATGCTGTTTTTAAATTACTTGTATTTTTTCTCTTAGTAATACTCTTAATCTTAAATTTTTAAAACTTCTAAATCCAAAGGATACTCTTTTGAGTACTTTAATGGTATTATTCTTACCCTCAACTCTAGCATTTGTATATTTTGTAATTAGTGCATTTAATACGTACTGTTTTTTATCCTTCAAAGATTTAAGGCTTGTTCTAAAGCATGAAGGACAGTCTTTTAAATCCTTTGATAGCATTTCTGAAATCATTTTTACATTT
>NZ_FQWX01000041.1 GCF_900129815.1 Asaccharospora irregularis DSM 2635 | reverse complement strand
TTTAGGTTCTCAATACACTAGTTCTGAGTTCAGCAACTATACATTAAAAAATAAAATAATTCAGTCTTTTAGTAAAAAGGGGTGTCCTTATGACAATGCCTGTATAGAATCTTTTCATGCCATTTTAAAGAAAGAAGAAGTTTATAGGGTTAAGTATTTTGATTTTGAGTCTGCAAAACTAAGGTTATTTGAATATATAGAAGGTTGGTACAATAGAAAAAGAATTCATGGAAGTATTGGTTTCATATCACCAGAACAGTGCGAAAAAATAGCTAGAGCAAGTTAAAAATTCAATTATTTGTGTCTAAAATATTGACATAGATCCAGATAAGTTTCAAGTGTTTACTTTAACAGCAGACCTTGAAGAATCAGCCACAAGAAGTGAAAGCATCTCCCTAGATTATGATTTTTTTCATTCAGATATGATGCCATCCATCCAGTGCGGAAAGGACTACAGTGTCACCATCATTCCAAGAGATATTAACATCTGGATATCTCGTATTTTCTTAGGTGATGGTGACGGATTTTCCATTCTTTATTATCAGGATGTGGATAGCCTTGTGTACTGGGCAAATGAAGCAGCTTATCGGTGGAAACTTCGAGGCATGTGTATGTGGTCACTAGGGCAGGAGGATTTAAGACTCTGGGAGTGGCTACCAAAACAAATAGAGTAATCAAAGGAACATCTGCAAAAGTGGGTGTTCTTTTTATTTCATCAAAAGGAGGAATTTTAAATGAAAGAAATATGGAACTGGATCCAAGTTGTGATAACAGCAATCGGTGGATTCTTCGGATGGTTTTTAGGAGGAG
Organism: Asaccharospora irregularis DSM 2635; assembly: GCF_900129815.1. Classification (GTDB taxonomy): domain Bacteria; phylum Bacillota; class Clostridia; order Peptostreptococcales; family Peptostreptococcaceae; genus Asaccharospora; species Asaccharospora irregularis. The sequence continues at coordinate 15,638 of NZ_FQWX01000041.1, read as the reverse complement.
CAGACGGATTTTTATATGCGCTACTAGTCTTTGTAGTCATCGACTATCTAACAGGTGTCTTATGTGCAATCGCTGATAAGACCCTATCAAGTGAAGTGGGATTTATCGGAATCAGCCGTAAAGTGCTGATTTTTGTTTTAGTGGGTGTGGCCAACATTTTAGATGTCTATGTGATTGGTGATGGGAGCGTACTAAGAACAGCGATTGTTTTCTTCTACTTATCGAATGAGGGGATCTCGCTGTTAGAAAACTCAGCTCATCTTGGACTACCGATCCCAGAAAAACTAAAAGATGTATTAAAACAGCTTCATAACAAGAGCGACGAGGAGGAATAATCATGAAAACTAAAGGAATCGATATCAGCACGTGGCAAAAACCAAGTCAGATAAACTATGACCAACTTGCGAAAGAGGTTGATTTTGTCATTCTACGTGCAGGATACACCGGTCACGGTACAGGAGTGAGTTTACACAAAGATGATGCCTTTGAAAAACACTACAAAGCCTTTCACGAGAGAGGTATTCCTATCGGTGTTTACTGGTACAGCTGTGCCAATACCAAAACCAAGGGCATAGCAGAAGCGAATAAATGCCTAGAAATTATCAAAGGCAAGACCATCTCTTATCCCGTATTTATTGATACAGAGGATAATTATCACCAGCAACCAAGTGGCAAGAAAGCCATTACCGATGCTTTAGTAGGCTTTTGTGAAACCGTAGAAAATGCTGGATATTATGCTGGTATCTATGCGTCTAGTTCTTGGTTTCAAGATTTAACAGAACTGGATCGTATAGCACCTTATGATTTCTGGGTCGCTCAGTGGTCGAGTAAAGAACCGACACTTCGTCATGGTATCTGGCAGTACACAAGCAAAGGTAAACTAAGTGGTTACTCAGGAAACTTAGACATGAATTATGCTTTTAAAGATTACAAAGCGATTATCCAAAGTGCAGGGCTTAATCATCTTGGGAAAGAAGAAAACGTACCTGCTCCTACAGAAAAGAAATCGGTCGAGACGCTGGCCAAGGAAGTCATTCAAGGGTTATGGGGTAATGGTGAAGAACGAAAGAAACGCTTAACAGATGCAGGCTATGATTATGCGGTGGTGCAATCAAAGGTCAATGAAATGCTATCTAGTAAAAAGTCTATTGATGCCATCGCAAAGGAAGTCATTCGTGGCGATTGGGGTAACGGACAAGATCGAAAAAACAAACTTACAAATGCCGGCTATGACTACATTTCGGTACAAAAAAGGGTAAATGAACTCTTGAAATAAGAACTAGTAAGAATGCCTATCAAGGAGTATTTCTCTTTGGTAGGCATTCTTTTTTTCTAAACCGTCAGATTCTATTACCTCCCGTGGCTACTAGGTAGAGGGCAACAAAAAAATCGCCCTTTGGAAAGAGGTGATGGATATGAAACACAATCTCAAAATTAGTGTTTCTAAGAAACCACAGACAGGCGGACTTGTTACCTACCGTAATGTGTCCGTAAGGGAACGAATTCTTCGCTTTCTTTTAGGGAGTAAACAGCGTGTAACGATTGTGATTCCTGGAGATAGCATCGAGGAACTCTCTATCTGTGAAATGACGAAAGGAGGTACTGACCTTGAGCAAAATAAAATTACTGCTTGAAGTGGTAAATGATATGCGAAGTCTTGCTGACAGCATACAGGCGGTTTGTAATGCAATGGCAGAAAGTGATTCTGCTCCCAAAGAAGTGCCTGCCACAAAGACAGAAACAGCAAACGAGCCGGATATCCCACTGGAAAAAGTGCGTATGGTACTTGCTGAAAAGAGCCAGATTGGGTTTACTGCCGAAGTGCGAGGACTCATTCAGAAGTATGGTGCAGACAAGTTAAGTGCTGTTGATAAGGCTTATTATTCTGACATCTTGAAAGATGCGGAGGAGCTTGGAAATGGGTAATCATGCAATATTATCTGCATCCTCATCCCACAGGTGGCTTAACTGCCTACCCTCTGCAAGACTTGAACTGGAGTTTGAAGACCAAAGTGGTGAGGCAGCAAAAGAAGGCACAGCGGCTCATGACCTGTGTGAACACAAACTAAAAAAGGCACTTCATATGAGAAGTCAGCGACCTGTCTCTGAGTATAACTCTGATGAGATGGAGGAATGTACAGATGCTTACGTGGACTTCGTTATGGAACAGGTGGAACTTGCAAAAACAAAATGTAACGATCCAATCGTTCTTATCGAACAGCATCTTGATTTTTCATGCTATGTACCAGACGGCTTTGGAACAGGAGATTGCGTGATTATCGCGGATGACAGACTTCACATCGTAGACTTTAAATATGGGCTGGGTGTGCTAGTCGATGCCGTGGACAATCCACAGATGAAGCTCTATGCCCTCGGAGCACTTGGAATCTATGATCACCTGTATGACATCAAAGAAGTGTCTATGACAATCTTTCAGCCAAGAAGAGAAAATGTCAGCACCTGGACAATACCGGTGGAAGAACTAAAAGGCTGGGCGGAAGAGGAACTAAAGCCTAGGGCGGTCAAGGTCTTCAACGGTGAGGGTGAATACATCCCCGGTCCATGGTGTACCTTCTGTAAAGCGGCAAACAGATGTCGGGCCAGAGCCGAAGAAAAGCTAAAACTTGCAGAGAAAGAATTCAAGATGCCACCTCTGCTGACGGATGCTGAGATAGAATAAATCTTACTTATTCTTCCCGACCTTACCAAGTGGGCGAATGAAATAACAGCCTATGCCACTGATGCAGCAGTCAATCACGGTAAAGAGTGGAACGGTTTTAAAGTTGTGGAAGGTCGCTCGGTTCGCAAGTACAAAGATGAAGGAGCCATTGCAGAAAAAGCCGTGGCAGGTGGATATAAGGACATTTACAGAAAGAGCCTTATTCCGCTGACAGAGATGCAAAAACTGATGGGTAAATCCAAATTTGAGGAACTCCTCGGTGACCTCATTTACAAACCACCGGGTAAGCCGACTCTTGTTCCAAACTCAGATAAAAGACCGGCAATGAACGTAGCAGATGCTAAAAACGAATTTAACGAAATTATGGAGGATTAAATATTATGGCAAATATGCAAAACAAGACAAAAGTTATCACAGGTGTAAACTCAAGATTCTCTTACTTCCACGGTTGGGAGCCTATATCCATTAATGGTGGTGCGGAAAAGTACAGCGTATCCGTCCTTATTCCAAAGGATGACAAGGAAACCATTAATGCCATCCATGCAGCAGTTGATGCTGCCATTGAGGAAGGTATCGCAAAGTTTGGTGGTAAGAAACCAAATAAGGCAGCCATTAAACTACCGCTGCGTGATGGTGATGTAGAGCGTGATGATGAGGCTTATAAAGGCCATTACTTCATCAATGCGAATAGCAAGACAGCACCACAGATTGTAGACAAAAGTGTTAAGCCGATACTGGATCGTAGCGAGGTATACAGCGGTTGTTATGGTAGGGTTTCTCTTAACTTCTATGCTTTCAACTCAAATGGTAATAAAGGTGTAGCTTGTGGTCTTGGTAACATTCAAAAAATTAGAGACGGAGAACCTCTAGGCGGTAAGACTTCTGCAGTAGATGATTTTACGACTCTTGTCGATGATGACTTCCTTGCCTAAAAGGAATAGAAAACTTGATGGTGGTGGAGGTCTTACCTCTGCCACCTTTTTTCATTTAGAAAAGGTGGTAGCTATGAAGAACTTAGAAATTGATATCGAAACCTATTCTTCTACCAATCTACAAAAAAGTGGTGTTTATCGTTACGTAGAAGCAGATGATTTTGAGGTGATGCTGTTTGGTTATGCGGTTGACGGTGATGAAGTTAAGGTCATCGATTTGATGAATGGAGAAAAGATTCCAAAAGAAATCCTAGATGCCTTAACCGATGAAACCATTACGAAGTGGGCATTTAATGCTCAGTTTGAGCGAGTATGCCTTTCACGTTATTTGGGCTATCCCACTGGGACTTATCTAAATCCTTCCTCATGGAAATGTTCCATGGTTTGGTCTGCCTATATGGGACTTCCTCTTTCTTTAGAAGGTGTAGGTGCAGTGCTAGGACTTGAGAAGCAAAAGCTGACGGAGGGTAAAGACCTGATACGATACTTTTGTGTTCCATGTACTCCGACTAAAACAAATGGTGGTAGGACCCGTAACCTACCCACTGATGAAATCGATAAGTGGCAAAAGTTCAAAGCATATAACAAGCGTGATGTGGAGGCAGAAATCCAGATACAACAAAGATTGATCAAGTTTCCAGTGCCAGAGGACATCTGGGATGAGTATCATCTCGACCAAGAAATTAACGATCGAGGCATAAAGGTTGATATGGATTTTGTTAAGCAGGCCATCGCTATGGATGACATCTCTCATGAAAAACTACTAACCGCCATGCAGCAGATAACACATCTCGAAAACCCAAACTCCGTACAACAGATGAAAGGCTGGCTTTCTGAAAACGGTCTAGAGATGGAGACACTCGGGAAAAAGGCTGTCGCTGAGAAACTTGAGGAAACAGATGGTGAACTAAATGAAGTTCTTTCACTTCGTCAGCAACTGGCAAAATCATCGGTAAAAAAATATACAGCAATGGAAAATGCAGTTTGTAGCGATTCTCGTGCCAGAGGAATGTTTCAGTTTTATGGAGCCAACAGAACCGGTCGCTTTGCCGGAAGGCTGGTGCAATTGCAAAACCTCCCTCAAAACCATATGCCAGACTTAAAAGAGGCACGAATTATTGTCAGAAATGGTGATGTTGAAACACTGGAAATGCTCTATGAAGATATACCAGATACCCTCTCAGAACTGATTCGTACATCATTTGTACCAAGAAAAGGTCATAAGTTTATTGTGGCTGACTTTTCAGCCATTGAGGCCCGTGTGCTTTCATGGCTTGCAGGTGAGACATGGCGAACGGATGTATTTGCTAGTGGTGGTGATATCTACTGTGCATCTGCCTCACAGATGTTTGGTGTTTCCGTTGAAAAGCATGGTGTGAACGGTCACTTGAGACAGAAGGGTAAAATTGCTGAATTGGCACTTGGCTATGGTGGTTCTGTTGGTGCATTAAAAGCCATGGGCGCATTAGAGATGGGGCTTGAAGAGGAAGAATTAAAACCGCTTGTGAATGCCTGGAGAATGTCTAATCCCAACATCACACAGTTCTGGTGGGATGTAGATCGGGCGGCTAAACAATGCGTAAAGGAAAATAAATCACAAGAAACCCATGGCATCGAGTTTCATTGTTTTAGTGGCATGCTTTTTATCGTTCTTCCCTCCGGCAGAAGGCTTGCCTATGTAAAACCTCGAATCGGTGAGAATCAGTTTGGTGGTGAGTCTGTTACCTATGAAGGAGTAGGTGGAACAAAGAAATGGGAGCGTCTAGAAAGTTACGGTCCTAAATTTGTAGAGAATATAGTTCAAGCCATCTCTCGTGACATTTTAATGTATTCAATGAAGATGCTTAGTACTTATCGTATTGTGGCTCATGTCCATGATGAAGTCATTATTGAAGTCAATCCTCAAATATCTGTTACTGAAGTATGTAAACAGATGAGTCAAGTGCCACCTTGGGCAAAAGGGCTGCTCCTTGATGCCGATGGCTATGAATGTGACTTTTATCAAAAAGATTAAAGAAATCATCAGATTTCACCTCCTGCCGTGGCTACTAGGTAGGAGGTGTTTTTCTATGAACATTTATAAAGTAAAAGACGGCTGTCCTTTAAAGGGCAAGACCGAGCAGATGACAGAGGAAGAATTACAAAAGGAATATGATTTTCACATAGCGGAGAGCATTGTCGCAAACCTATATAAAGAAGGCAAAATCACAGCGGATGAATTACACAAAATATCAGCCTTGAACAGGCAGAAATTCTCTCCCCGTTTAGCCGAGATTATGTTCTAAAAAGCTTGCTATTAATAGCTTTTAGAGTGATATATGTAATGGGCGAAAGCGAGGTGAGATGATGAAAAAGATAACAAAAATAGATGAACTGCCCCAGGGACAACTACCTAATACGAAACTTAGGGTTGCCGCCTATGCGAGGGTATCAACCGATAGTGATGAACAGCTTGAAAGCCTTAAAGCACAGCGTGAACAATATGAGCGATATATTAAGTCTAACCCAGAATGGGAGTTTGCTGGTCTTTATTATGACGAAGGGATCTCCGGCACCAAGATGGAGAAACGGACTGAACTGCTCCGTATGATACGAGATTGTAAGCAAGGTCGGATTGATTTTATTATCACCAAATCAATCAGCCGCTTTGCTCGTAATACAGTAGATTATCTAGAGTTAGTAAGAAAACTGATTGATATCGGTGTTTATATTTATTTTGAAAAAGAGAATCTAAACACGGGTGATATGGAAAGTGAACTGATGCTTTCTATTCTTTCAGGGTTTGCTGCAGAAGAGTCTGCATCTATTTCACAAAACTCAACATGGTCCATTCAAAAGAGATTTCAAAATGGCAGTTATGTTGGTACTGCACCGTATGGATATTCCAAGGCGGATGGCAAGATGTTTATAGTTTCAGATGAAGCTGAAATCATCAAACGTATTTTTTCTGAATTCCTATCTGGAAAAGGTAGCAGTACCATAGCAAGAGGTTTGAACAAAGATAAGATTCCTGCTAAACGAGGGAATCACTGGAGTTCAGGCACGATCATTGACATGCTTAGAAATGAAAAATATATGGGTGATGTTTTGCTGCAAAAGACTTACACCGATAGTAACTACAATCGCCATCCAAATGCAGGTGAAAAAGACCAGTACTATTACAAGGACAATCATGAAGCAATTATTAGTAGAGAAGACTTTGCTAAGGCACAAGATCTCATTGATGAAAGAGCCAAGATGAAGTGTAAGGGCGTGAAAAAGAACGTTTATCTTAATCGATATGCTTTAAGTGGCAAGATGGTCTGTGGAGAGTGTGGTCGCAATTTCAGGAGAAAGACAAACTACTCAGTTGGTAGGAGTTACATTGCTTGGAGTTGCATCGGTCATATCGAAGACAAAGAGAGTTGCTCCATGTTGTTCTTGCGAGATGGGGAAATCAAAGCCACATTCACAACCATGATGAATAAGCTTGCTTTCAGTAACAAACTAATCCTAGAGCCACTTTTCAAATCAATTAGCCAAATCGATGAAGAAAGCGACCGTGAAAGAATGGATGCTATTGATAAGCGAATGGAGCAACTCATGGAAGAACGCAACACCCTTATTACACTGATGGCCAAAGGTTTCCTTGAGCCAGCTCTTTTTAATCAGGAACGTAATGTCTTGGATAGTGAGATAAAAAATCTTACAACTGAAAAAACAAACCTGGTAACGAACTCTACGAGTGGGGTTTTACGAGCAAACGATATAAAGGACCTCATTGATTACGTGTCAGCAGATAATTTTAATGGTGACTACACGGAAGAACTATTTGAAGAATTTGTAGAGAACATCATTGTAAATTCCAGGGATGAGCTGACATTCAATTTGAAATGCGGTCTTTCCCTGAAAGAAAAGGTGGTGAGATAAATGGCATATATTCCATATGGATACAAAATTCAAGATGGAGTGGTTACTGTCGATGAAAAGGCAGCAGGTCAAGTAAAGGTATTCTTTGAGAAATACATATCAGGACTATCCCTTACAGTGGCTGGCGAACAGGCAGGTATTGATAAGACGCACTCTGTGATGGGACGCATTTTGAAAAACGTCAACTACCTTGGAAATGATACGTATCCAGCAATTATTGATAAAGAGATATTTGATAAAGCTGAAGAAGTTAGAGATAAACGTGCAAAGGATTTAGGACGAGTGGTAGAGCTTGCCGCTTTCACCTCTCCCCCTCCCAAAGAACGATTCAAAATGAAAAAGGCAGATAATAAGATGCCAGTTGATCCTTTTGAACGAGCAGAATACTTATATAGTCTGATAGAAAGCGAGGAATAAAGTGACAGAGAAAAATATAATGGTTATTCCTGCTCGTAAAAGAGTAGGAAGTACAGCCGCAAAAGAAAAGATAAAGAAACTTCGTGTTGCTGCCTATTGCCGTGTTTCTACAGAAACAGAAGAACAAAATTCTAGTTATGAAGTGCAGGTTGCTCACTACACGGAGTTTATAAAGAAGAATACTGAATGGGAGTTTGCCGGAATCTTTGCAGATGATGGGATATCTGGTACGAACACTAAAAAGCGTGACGAATTTAATCGCATGATTGAGGAGTGCATGGACGGTAATATCGACATGGTTATTACAAAATCCATCAGCCGATTTGCACGTAATACTCTAGACTGCCTTCAATACATTAGACAGCTCAAGGATAAGAACATATCCGTTTATTTTGAAAAAGAGAACATCAACACCACGGATGCCAAGGGTGAGGTGCTACTTACCATTATGGCATCTCTAGCGCAGCAAGAAAGCCAGAGCCTTTCACAAAACGTTAAGCTTGGACTACAGTACCGATATCAACAAGGAAAGGTACAGGTCAACCACAAACGGTTTATGGGCTACACCAAAGATGAAGATGGAAATTTAATCATTGTCCCCGAAGAAGCTGAGATTATCAAACGGATCTACCGAGAATACCTTGAAGGTCAGAGCCTGGTAAGCGTTGGTCGAGGTCTTGAAAAGGATGGAATTTTAACAGCTGCCGGAAAACCAAAATGGCGACCGGAATCAGTTAAAAAAATCCTCCAAAACGAAAAATACATCGGAGATGCCCTTCTGCAAAAGACTGTCACAGTAGATTTTCTGACCAAGAAACGAGTGAAGAACGAAGGTCATCTTCCCCAGTATTATGTTGAAAATAGCCATGAATCGATTATTCCTAAAGAACTATTCTTGCAGGTTCAGGAGGAAATTCATCGAAGAAGCAATATCTACACAGGAGAAGGTAAGAACAAACGAATTTATAGTAGTAAGTACGCATTAAGTGCCATCACCTTCTGTGGAGATTGTGGCGATATTTATAGGAGAACCTATTGGAATATTCATGGCAGAAAAGAATTTGTCTGGCGATGTGTGACTAGAATCGAGCAGGGTCCTGAAGTCTGTAAGAACCGAACCGTAAAAGAAGATGAACTTTATGGTGCAGTAATGACTGCGATTAATAAGCTACTTGCAGGTGGGAACAATATGATAAAGACTCTGGAAGAGAATATTCATGCTGTGATTGGTGAAACGACAGAATACCAAATTTCAGAGATTAACAACTTACTGGAGGAAAAGCAAAAAGAACTTATCAAGCTGGCGAACAAGGATCAAGACTATGAATATCTAGCAGAAGAGATTGATGAGCTGAGAGACAAGCGACAGATCCTTTTAGTAGAAGATGCCTCCCTAAGCGGTGAGAATGAGAGAATCAATGAGCTAATTGAATTTATCCGCAAGAACAAATTCCGCACCTTAGAGTATGATGATAAGCTCGTGAGGAAGATAATCCAGAGCGTTACAGTCTATGAAGACCACTTCGTCATAGCCTTCAAATCAGGCATCGAAATGGAAATATGAAAACCAGAAATAAATAGCCCATGACTCTGCGGTAGAGTTGTGGGTTTTCTTTTGCTTGCTGATTATAATAATATTTTAATAACTATTGTGTTTATCAACCAAATGGTTTATAATATTCTTAGCGTTAGCTTGGAGGTGCTGTATGACTACGGCAGAAATGATTAAAGAACTGTGTGAGCAAATGAATATAAGTGTATCAGAGCTTGCCAGACGTATTGGCCAGACTCCACAGAATTTCAATAAGAAATTACAACGAGAAACGGTAACCTTGGATGAGTTGAAAGCCATCGCTGATGTGCTAGGTGTCAAGTTTGTGCAAGCATTTATTTTACCCGATGGGGATGAAATAAAAATATCTAACGAATAAAGGAGGCGGTCTAATATGATGATTAGTCCGGAAAGTTACTATGAAGAGTATCTCAAAGGAAAAACAAAAGAAGAAATAATGACCGCCATCCGAGGACTTAAGCAAGAAATAGGTCACCTCAAAAATTCTATGGAAAACCCGTATGATGGCATGAAAACTGTTATTCATCCAAGTGAAGATACCCGCATTTATTGGAGCCGTGAATATTTGGATATAGCCAAGCAAGCCTATGTTGAGGCTGGCGGAACATATACTTTATCAAAGTCTGAAGAAAAGGCAGCCGATTTTGATGCGAACATAAATGCTATCTGCAAGATCACCTTTAGCATTGGAGGTTACTTTGGTGGTTACCGCAGTTATGTTGTAGAACTATTAGATGGATTGAAAGCCTATACAAAATTATGGGAAGATGAAGAACCTCTATCGTTATGGGATGATGATAACCAGGAGCCATGTACAAAGGATACCTTTATAGCCGCACTAAAGGATCTGCACATCGGTGAGTGGCGAAGACATTATACAACTAAACGCTTCGGATACATGGTACTTGATGGAACACAGTGGGAGTTGGAATTTGAATATAGTAATGGCCATAAGCCAGTAAGATTTGATGGCGATAATTCTTACCCTTATAACTTTGATAAGTTCCAGAGACTATTTGGCATTGATGTTACTGAGGAGGATTAATATGAGTAAATTCGATATTTTGACAAAATATATACCTATGATTCAGACAGACAGTTTTGGAGAATGGGTTATTGATAAAGAAAACGATGGAACACCGGAACATCCAATACAGATGCCTTTTGTGGGGTATTCCGAAATGGTGAGCAACTTTATTGACGATGTTTATACCTTTGAAGAAAGTAATAAAAATATGGAGCTTACTCGCTATGGGGATATTCTCAAAGAAAATGGTCTTGAATGGAGAACCGACTCTATGAAAGATGCTGACGTTTCAAGCTTAAATGCACAGTGTGTGCTTGCGCTTCTTATGGGTGCAGTAAGAGCTGAGCGTTTCTGTGATGGTGCATTACTAGATTTCTTTAAAAATGGCTACATGTTGAAGTGGCTTGAAAGATTACAAAGCATAGAGTAAAGGAGGTTAACTAGTGGATATAAGCAAATTAAAAGAAATGCCATATGATGAGTTGCGTGTTTTATATAAGCAGCATTTACATAGTTTGAACATTTCAAAAGCAACCATAAATACTGCTTCCGTAGATACCTTCTATTTATGGAGAAAGGATAGTAAAACCCTTTTCTGGGATACGGTCTTATCTAATGATTTTGAGAGTGAAGCTAGGTCAAGATTATTGAAAACTCTTTCTGAACACTCGTCAGGTAATGTTAATGCTCTGGTAAGTGGCTATTTGTCTCACCTAAGAAAGTTTCGTTTGTATATAAGTTCTGATAGTACTTGGGAGCAATCTGAAACCAATCAAGTAAAAACAGAAAAAAACACAAATTTACGAAGAACAAAAAAAGATATTGTCATTCCTTCTCCAACGGTTGAGCAAGTTGAGTTTTATCTTACAAAATGGGATGGACTTGAAAATTATCATTTACAAGAGGATGCTCTAAATAAACTGTTTCTAGAACTGTGTCCAAATAATACAGACATTCTAGATATTCTGTTAAAAGCATCAACTCTTAATGATTTTTACAGTACGAACATTTTCTCAATCTATCCGGTAGCTAAGCATATACGCTCCTTAAATATTGATACGAGACTCGATGCTGGTGATGTTACTCTAGTCAGAGATATCCAGCATGTAACGATTAGTAATAAAAAGAGAAGTTTTTACTCTTTTGCCACCAAATATTGTAGTCATCACAATCCACTTGATTATCCTATATATGATAGCTACGTTGATGAGGTGCTACGATATTTTAGAAATCGTGATAACTTCTCAGATTTCCAAAATGATGAGCTAAAAGATTATGTTAGATTTAAAGATATATTGATTGATTTTCGTGGGTTCTATGGCTTGGGCACATATAATCTAAAGCAAATTGATCAGTATGTTTGGCAGCTTGGAAAGGACTACTTCCCGAAAAATTATGGAAAGAAAAAGAGAGGAGACAAGTAGAAATGAAGATTCACTATTTTCAGAGATATCATGCAAAAGAAAATGTAGCTACGGCAAATACGATGTTGCTGTTATCTCGCCTATATCAATATTCCTCTGATAAGTTTTTTCGTTTTTTAAAGTCGGAGTTTTTCTCTGATTCCTTTGAGCCAGAAATCGTATTTAACTTACAAGAGAAGAGTGTTGATAGTATTCCTGATGCGACCATAACACAGGAAAGCTTTAAGATTGTTGTTGAAACAAAAATGTCTGACTGGTTTTATTCTGAACAGCTTATGAGACATTTGAATTCTTTTGGTGATGAGAAGTATAAGGTAATGATTACTCTAGCCCCTGAGATAATGGCAGAAGATAAAAAGAAGATTTTTGAACAACAATTAAAGGAATATAACTCTGCACAAAGTAAACCAGTCATTCATATCAATACAACATTTGAAGGTATAGCAAATGCAATACAAGAAGTGATTGATGATAGGGATTATGAAATGCAGGAGGTTTTGGATGATTATCTGAATTACTGCTATAACGACGGGCTCATTGCTGTTTCAGATTCATGGAAATTTATGAGGATGCAATTGGCAGGAACAACACTAGATTTTAATGTAAGCCAGGATATTTACTATGATAATGCCGACCGAGGTTTTCGCGCACACGATTATTTGAGCTTGTATAAAAATAAAAGCGTACGTGCAGTTGGCAAGATTAGTGCCCGTATCACGGCTGTAGATACTGATAATGGTATGCAATATGAAGTAGAGTTTGGCGAATTGACCGAGGAAAGAAAACAGAAAATTGCAGATGCAATTATTGATGGTGTTCAACATGGATATGATATAAAAAGTAGTAAGCACAGATATTTCTTTGTTGAAAAATTCTATGAGACTGATTTCAAGAAGATCACACCAAGAGCTCCTATGGGAACGAGGGTATTTGATTTAACGCAAGTTCTGGAGACAGAGAATTTACCTGAAACACAGGAAATCGCTGAGTTGTTAAAAAGCAAGACATGGAGTTAATAATCTGGTGCGTTGTTTGTTGTGTTGAAAACCATAATATCATCGCGAAAATTACAAGTACTGTTATAGAGGGATAGAAACTGAAAGGAGCGAAATCTTATGAATAAGGAAATCCACAATAAAGAGGAATCAGAAGAAATTGCTGATGATAAGAATGGAATTGTGACTTGGGTGAAAGCACATAAAAAGCAGCTTGTTCTCATTGGAATAAGCATCCCTACACTTATTGCTATCGTGCTTGGATCGAAGAATAAAGATGCCATAAAAGAATTATTTGATAATTTGAAAGATGAGATAGAAAAGGCAAATCTTTATAGTGGTAAATGGTTTGAAAATGCAACAGATGCAGAACTTGATACAGCACGAGAAAAAGTAAGACTAGACTATTGTTCATCAGGTGATGATTTTAAAGCGGCTTGTAGCCTACAGAACTTACTTGGAAGATTTGATAAAGAGATGAGCAAAAGAGCATGGGGCAATGAAAATCCACATGCACCAAGTATTCATCGTGAGCACGGATGGTATTTATCTAACGATGATTAAAAAGAGCAGGATCACTTAAATAATTGCAAAAAGTCCTGCTTTCTGACATCAGTTAACCAAACTATGAAGAAGGCTAAATTCCTCCAGAAGAGTAGTATTTGGTTTCGATATATTGTCGAGAATCGTAAAGTCGTAGATATGTTCCCACATATGCAAGCCCTCAGTGGATATGTTCCCTCAAAGAGAATTATATTCATGTCCCTAATTTTTGACAGCTATCCACTCATCTCAAAACATGTGGAGTGTGTAGTGTTGATGTCTCGCACATGTAGTGGTGAATAAAAATAAAAGATACTATATATTGTAATTTCGTGTTAGAAATAAGAAAATAGCCTAATTATCATTTATAAAGAATATAAGCTGTAAGTAGGCTTGCTTTGAACAAGGGAGGTGAGCTTGTGGATTCTAAAATCTGGTATATTCCGGCAAAGAATGACTACTTAGAGAAGGAAGTTGGAATCTACTGGCCAGAGTCAGCACAAATGAAAAAGAGCAGTTATATAGCCTTGTAGCACAGATTTCGGCATTAACTCGTGTAGTGGCGAATATCAGCCAATGGCGGATTGCTGATGTGTTCATCGACATTGCATCGGCGAAAGGAAAAATTACATGCCGAGAATTTGAACGATTGTTAAAGGAATGCGAAGCTCACAATATCTCCGTTGTTCTCACAAAGAGAATTATCTGATTTGGCAGAGATACGGTTGAAACACTTTCTGCCTTAAAGCGATTAAAATCCGCTGGTGTAGGAGTGATATTTGAAAGCGAAAATTTAGATACCGATGAGATGGACAGCGAGCTTATGATATCCGTGATGCAATACTTTGCTCAAGTTGAAAACGAGAGCCGCAGTGAAAATATTTCGTCTGGGGGGCTTGCCCATCGTGCAGCCAATGGCACATCTGGCTTATATAACCAGAAACTTTATGGTTATAAGAAAAACAAAGACGGTGAACTTATCATTTGCATCTTATGAAGTTGCTTATCAAATGAAAGAATGCTTTTCACCAATTATAATGGAAAGTGAATTTCGAGCGGTACAAGATGCAAAGAAAAAGAGAAGCAACGTTGTTACAGACGATAATGGTACACATCGCAGCAATAAGAAATATAGTTCGAAGAAAAAGACAAATTAGAATTTGATGAAGTAGATTACGCATATCAATGTGGTTTGTGAATATGGGAAAGGAGAATGAAATGTTATGCCGAAGTTAAACCGATTTGAAATTATTTCTGGAACTTATGTTGAGAAAATTTTTGGTCAATTTCGTATCGGATATTCAATGAGTGATACAACGGATTTTTATGACATGGTTGAATGGTCAAAAAAAGGTGGTTATCGAGGATCAATCATTTCTTTTTATGATTACGATAACGGTAGGATTTACGAGCCATTTCAAAAACAGAGGAATGTGTTATATGGAAAACCTGCTTATTTGAAAAATTACTTTTGGTTTTTGCAAGGAGATTATAACAAAGGGAAAATTACTCTGTTCAGATACCTCCCGGATGAAATCCCAGAAATGATTATACAACTTAATATAGCAGATGTAGATCCTTATAATCTACGAATTATTGGGGAGGATGTCCACATCACAAGCGAAGATGATGATTTTGTCTGCTACTATCCTGAAAGCTTTAGATTTTCCAAGGATTCTCATGAAGGTGTAACGATGATAGCAGACGGAAAAGTATATCTCTCTGCTTGGGTAGAAGAAGGATGGGACGATGAAAACGATTGTGCAAGCGAAGAATACAATTATTATGAGAAAGTGATTGTGAGAGATTTTAATGGGACTGTTTTATCAGAGGAGCTTGGTTCATTGAACCAACGCCCAGATGGAACATGGTGGATATCATAGAATTTCTAAATATCCATATGAGAATATTATGTGCATAATCTTTAGCTTGCCAACTTACAGTTTGATTAAATGTTAGTTTTGCGGGATGCGCATGAAAAGTCAGTAGAATCAATGGTTTTAAGCATAGAGTGGAGATATTCCCTAAATAGCCTAATAATTACATGTGGAGTGCGTGGCATTTATAACGAAAAAATGAAGTCTGGGAAAGCCTTGAGAATACAGAGTTTCATAAAATGAAAGTAATTCTGTCCACTT
>NZ_FQWX01000030.1 GCF_900129815.1 Asaccharospora irregularis DSM 2635 | reverse complement strand
TAAATCAAGATTTATCGAGATGTTTGGTGACCCAATTAGAAACGTTAAAGGCTGGAAAACAGGAAAGATGAATGATGTAGCACCTGTAGTTAACTATAAAGGTGATTTTAACAAATGCAAAGTGTGGTTACTAAATTTAGATATGGTTGAATCAAATACAGGAAATATTATTGGATATAACTATGTAACAACAGATGAAATAGGAAATTCAACTTGTACATTTGATACGACAAATATTTTATACTCAAAGCTAAGACCATACTTGAATAAAGTAGTTATACCAAATGAAATTGGATATGCTACATCTGAAATGGTTCCATTACAACCTGTAAGAGGAGTATTAAATAGATATTATTTAGCACATATGTTAAGAAATAAATCATTTGTAGATTATATAAGTGAAAAAGTTTCAGGTGCAAAAATGCCGAGAGTAACTATGAATGAATTTAGAAGTTTTGAAGTTCCAATACCACCAATAGAACTTCAAAATCAATTTGAAGACTTCGTCAAACAAGTCGAAAAATTGAAATTTGAAATGAAAAAGAGTTTAAGAGAATTAGAGGACAATTTTAATTCACTTATGCAAAAAGCATTTAAAGGGGAATTATTTAATTAATTTTTTATAAAAGGGGGAAATTCAAATGAAGAAAATATCGTTATTTTTTGGTGCAGGAGCAGAGTGTTCTTACGGACTACCTTCAGGTGGGAAATTTGCATTAGATATATTTAAGATGGATACAGTAAAAGACAAAAAAGAATTAAAAGAACAAATTCAAAATGTAGATACACAATCTATATATTCAAAGTGGCTTCCTGATGATTTTAAAAATAGAAAATTATCAGCATTTACAAAAGGCCAGTATGATACTTTAGTTAAAGGAAGTTTAGAGAATAAAAGACACGCACTATTAGACTATTTAAAGAATTTTGATAAAAATGTAAGTTATATCGTAAAAAATATAAAAAATAAAGGTATAGATATTGATGATGTTTTTGAACAGATTTTAGGAAGGTCCATAGGTTCATTCACTTATGGACAAGATATAAAGTTAAATAATTTATTAGATAAAGAATATAATGGGCTGTTTGAATCAGAGTATTTTTCAGCATTTTTAAAAGCTATTGAATTAGAAAATGTTGAACCAGAATTAAAAAAGGGAATTAGGAATATAACACGCTCTATATTAGAGCTACTAATTGGTTCATTAGGAGAAGAATTAACACATAAACTAAATGATGGTATATTTGAAAAGAGTCCTGATAGTATGGACTTATTTGATGATTTAGGAGCTATATTCACATTAGATTATAACAATACAGGTATGAAAGGTCTTGAGATATTATTAGAGTCGGATATTATATCTATAGAAGAAACTCATTGTAATGAGGATAAGATAGTTAATTTTGGTATGTTAATATTGGAGGATATTTATTCGAGAGCATTAGATTACCAGTCACTTATAGACAGTAACTGGAGGTATATATACAGTCCCAAAACTGATTGGGGAAAATTTAGCAAAATAAATATTTTTCTACATACAGTTAGAAGATATATAAGCAATATAGCTCTTGAAAATAAAGATAATATAGATAAAGGAAATGGATATTATCATGATATAAAAAAATTACAAGAAAGTCACGAAGTATATTGTATTGGAACTACAAATTATAATACATTTATAGAAGATATAATTGGAAAAGAAGTATTCTTCTTAAATGGTTCGGTCAATGACTATTATGACCCTTATTTAAATAAAATTGTGAAAGAAGAGGATAATGAGAATAGAAAACATATTATAGTTCCATTTTTATTTACTCAGAGTGGTATAAAACCATTAACATCAGTTAAAATGTCATCAAGATATGTTGAATTATATAATAAATTTAATGAATCAGATATTATTTGTATTTGTGGATTTGGGTTTAATTCAGATGATGGTCATATAAATGGAATGTTTAGAGAGTTAATAGAAGATGAAGATAAGAAGTTAGTAATATTACATTTACATGAAAGTAATAGCTATGATGAAAAAGGTATTAAAAATCAATATAAAAATAAATTAAGGTTAGATAGCATAAAAAATCTAAATATTATACCAGTAAATAGAGAGAGAATAGACTTAAATACAAATAAAATATGGTATGAGACATTAAGCAACTTATAATAAATACTATTAGTTTACTTAGGAGGAGGGGGAGGATGCATTGAGTAATTTTGAATTCTTAAAAAACAATGAAAACTTTAAAAGTTTTAGTAATGCTTGTATAGAAGCAGAAAAAAGTATATTAGTAAGTCCTGCAACTACGGCAATATTATCAAGAAGAGCATTGGAACTTGCAGTAAAGTGGGTATATACATTTGATTCTGATTTAACATTACCATATCAAGATAATATAAGTTCATTAATTCATGACAATAGCTTCATAGAATTAATAAACTATGAAATGCTACAGCTATTAAAGTATGTAATAAAACTTGGTAATGTAGCAGTTCATACTAATGCAAATATCAAAAGAGAAGAAGCTATATTATCACTACATAATTTACATCAATTTATAAGTTGGATTAACTATTGTTATGGTGATGATTATGAAGAAATAGCGTTTGATGAAAGTGTATTGCTTGACGGTGAAGAAAAAAGAACAAGACCAGAAGAGCTAAATGACTTATATGATAAATTAAGCTCAAAAGATAAGACAATAGAAGAAATAAGAAAACAGAATGAAGAGCTGATAAAACAGTTAACTCAAAAGAGAAAAACTAATACTGAAAACTATGATTTTAAAATAGATGAAATAAGTGAGTTTGAAACAAGAAAAAGATACATAGATGTAGAACTAAAACTTGCAGGATGGGATTTTAACAAAGATATTGGAGAAGAAATTGAAGTTAATGGTATGCCTAATGATACAGGTTTAGGATATGTTGATTATGTTCTTTATGGCGATAATGGTAAACCAATAGCAGTTGTAGAGGCTAAAAGAACTTCTAAAGACCCTAAAGTTGGTCAACAACAAGCTAAATTGTATGCTGATTGCTTAGAGAAACAATATAATCAAAGACCAGTAATATTCTTTACTAATGGATTTGAAACTTATATATGGGATGATTATAATGGATATTCAGAAAGAAGAGTATATGGTTTCTATAAAAAACCAGAATTACAACTACAGATAGATAGAAGAAGTAGCAAATTGTCTTTAGATAGAATTGAAATAAAAGATGAAATATCTAATAGATACTATCAAAAAGAAGCTATAAAAAATGTCTGTGAGGCTTTAGAGAGAAGGCAAAGAAAGATGTTACTGGTATGTGCTACAGGTACAGGTAAAACAAGAACAGCAATATCTTTGGTAGATGTACTATCAAGACATAATTGGACTAAAAATGTACTATTTTTAGCAGATAGAAAAGCATTAGTAAGACAAGCTAAAAATAACTTTTCTAAGCTATTACCTAACTTAGCGTTATGTAACTTATTAGATAATAAAGATAATCCAGAGGAATCACGAATGGTATTCTCAACTTACCCTACAATGATGAATGCAATTGATGATACTAAGTCTAAAGATGGCAAGAGATTATTTACTCCGGGACATTTCGATTTGATAATAATTGATGAAAGTCATAGGTCTATATATAAGAAGTTTAAAGCTATTTTTGAATACTTTGACGCTTGTTTAATCGGCTTAACAGCCACTCCAAAGGACGAAATAGATAAAAATACTTATACTGTATTTGACCTTGAAAATGGTGTTCCTACATATGCTTATGAGTATGAAAAAGCTGTTGAGGATGGGTATTTGGTTGATTATACAACAGTAGAAGTAAAATCAAAAATAATGGAAGAAGGAATAAAGTATGATGAGCTTTCTGAAGAAGAAAAAGAAGCCTTTGAAGATACTTTTGATGATGACGAAAATATAGATAAAGAGATAGATAACAATGCAGTTAACGAGTGGCTTTTTAATGCTAATACAATAGATTTAGTATTAAATAAACTAATAAATGATGGTTTAAGAGTAGAAGGTGGAGAGAAGCTTGGAAAAACTATTATATTTGCTAAGAATAGTAAACATGCTAAGGCAATAGTAGATAGATTTAATACTATTTATTCAGAGTATGGAGGAAACTTTGCAAAAGTAATAGATTATAGTACAAATTATGTAGATACATTAATAGATGATTTTTCAGAGAAAGATAAACTTCCTCAAATAGCTGTATCTGTTGATATGTTAGATACAGGTATAGATATACCAGAAATATTAAATCTTGTATTTTTTAAGAAGGTAAGAAGTAAAACCAAGTTTTGGCAGATGATTGGTAGAGGTACAAGACTTTGTGAAAACTTATTAGGCTTAGGATATGATAAAGAAAAGTTTTTAATATTTGATTTCTGTAATAACTTTGAATTCTTTAGAGTTAATCCAAAAGGGTTCGAAGGAGGAAAGATTGAAACTTTAACAGAAAAACTATTCAATGTTAAAGCTAATATTATAAAAGAGCTTCAAGACTTAAAATACTCAGAAGAAGAGTATATTAATTTAAGGAAATCATTAGTAGAAGAATTATTAAATAACGTAAAATCTTTAAATGAAGATAATTTTATGGTAAGAATGAATTTAAGTTATGTTCATAAATATAAGAATGAAGATGAATGGAGTGTATTGGGTTCATTATCAGTTAATGAAATTAAAGAGTATATATCTCCTCTAATAGTTCCTTTGAAAGATGATGAATTAGCTAAAAGATTTGACTTAGTTATGTTTAATATACAACTTGCATACTTACAAGGAACAAATGCTACAAGAGGTATTAAATCTGTAATAGATACAGCAGAACAACTTTCTAAATTAGGTACTATACCACAAGTTCAAGAACAAAAATATATTATAGAAAAAGTAATGACAGAAGAGTTCTGGGAAAGTGCAGATATATTTGAATTGGAAGTAGTTAGAGAGGCTTTAAGAGAGCTTGTAAAGTATTTAGAAAAGCAAAGTCAGAGAATATACTATACTCATTTTGAAGATTTAATTGTAGCAGAAGAAATGAATGATTCTATATATAATGTAAATGATTTAAAAAATTATAGAAAAAAAGTAGAGCATTATTTAAATGAACATAAAGATGAGTTATCTATATATAAGTTAAGAAATAATAAAAAATTAACTAAACAAGATATAGAGAATTTAGAAGATATATTATTTAGTAAGCTTGGTTCTCCATCTGATTATGAAAAAGAGTTTGGGGATACACCAGTTACAAAATTGGTTAGAAAGATTGTTGGATTAGATAGATTAGCGGCCAATGAAGCTTTTTCAGAGATATTAAATAATGAAAACTTAAATACACATCAAATACATTTTATTAAGCTAATAGTTGACTATATAGTTAAAAATGGAATGATTGATGATAATAGAGTTTTAACTGAAGACCCATTTAGAAGTGTTGGGAATATAGTTGAGCTCTTTGGAGATAATATAGATGTAAGAACTAAGTTGTTAAATACGATAAAAGAAATTAAGGAAAATGCTATAGAGATAAGTTAAAGTAAAAAAGCTGATATAATCAGCTTTTTTTATATTTATTTTTAAAATAACTGTTAATTAACAGTAGAAATACAAATATAAGTTATAAAAATACACTATCTCAGTATAATAGATTAACATTAAAATAATAAAGGAGATTAGTGAATAATGTCAAAAAAGATTAACAAAAATGCACAAGAAGAATTTTTAGCATTAGAATTAAAAGAACAGATAAAAAAATTAAATGATGTATTGAAAGTTAGTGGTACTAAAGGAATAACTGACGAATTTGATTTTTCATATACATGGGTACAAAAAGTTATGGAAGAACAGGGCGTTTATTATGTTCAATCATTAAAGAAATTTATTAAAGCAGAAAAAGAAAATTATTTAACGGATATAGAAATATCACAAATGAAAGAACTGTTGAAAGATTATGAAGGCTTCAAAAAAAGTATTAATAAAGAAGTTAATTTACAAGATTGTATTGGAGCATGTTCTACTGAAGTTATAACAAGAAGTGTAGTTGTTGATAAGCAGGTTTCAGAGGAGTTAAAAGCATTTGCAAAGAAAAATTACTTTATAACTATGAAAGATATTTATACGTCTGCCCTAAAACAGTTCATTGACAGATATAGTTAAAAATAATAACCATGAGATTCCAAAAGTACATTTAAATTTTCTGCAAATAATACTAACAAATAGAAATTAGTAAGTAAGACTATATATGACTTTTGGAGTTGCATTTGGTATGGGAATATTATTTATGGATATGCTTATAACTATGTTTTCTAAATAGCTCAATTAGGAAGAGTATCTTTTACGATACTCTTTTATATTTATAGAATTATATAAAAACTCATTTCATTATATAAAAAAATATGAATATATATTTTATAAATATAAAATAAAATAAAAAGTAAAAAAATAAAATGAAAACAAATTTTTTATTGCAAAATAAAATAAAAAGTATTACTATTTATCTTAATAAAAGTTTTTTTAATATTTTATTATTTTTTATTTTTTGATTTAAAATTTTATTTTGGGATATTTAATTTTTGTTTTTTATTAATAAGTCTAATATAAGGCTTTGTATTTTACCCAGTTAGATAGAATAAAATATTTTTATATTTATGTATATTTATGTACATAAATATATCTATTTATCTTGTTCTATGTGACTGTTTAATATGCAAAGTCTTTTTTGTTGCAAAAATTAAGGGGAATGATAAATATGAGTGATAAAGAACTATTAGAATTAATAAAAAAATGATTACTATAGGATTAGTCCTAAAGGTTGTATAGACTATATGAAAAATAGGGATAAGAGGATACATTGTTTAACTACTCTAAAGAAACGTTTTAAAAATAATACGTTTAATGAGATACTAATTATGGCAGGTGTAGATGATGATTTAAATTTTGTTACGATTTTAAGGTGTTTTAAGATAACAAAAATAACAGATGTAATATATACTGTAGAAGAAATAATACTTAAGTGATATTAAATAATTATTAAGTATTATAGTGAATAAAATTAGTTATATATTTATTTTAATTCAGGTATCATTATAAAAAAATTAGGAGGAATAAAAATGATAAAAGTATACAGTAGTAGAGAAAAAGAAGAAATAATAGGAGTAGTCAATTATAATACAAACTTAGATTATTATGATGGAAGAAATTTGTGTAATGGAGGAGTAGGTTGTCATAAAGGTATAACTAAATTGAAGAAAGGGGAATATGTATTAGTCTTAACTTATGATTGGGAAAATAAGGATGACTATGCATATGTTGTAAGCGATGAAGAAGCATTGATGGAAATAATATCAAGTAATAATTATGAATTATTAGAACAAGGAAGATTTAAAAGATTAAAAGAGCTTTATGAAAGTAAATTGTTAATAGAAGAAGAATAAGTAAGAATTACAGATAGAGATACTAAGATTAATTTTATTATCTCTATCAATGATAATAATTAAGTAGGTTGATTAGAAAAATCAATCTTAAAATTATAATAGTTGGCTTAACAATAAGTGTATTATAGTTTTTAATAAATTCGACCGAACGTTATACTATTAAACTAAAAAGTTTTTATATTATAAGATTAATAAAAGTAGGTCTTTATTAATTCAACTTATTGCATCAATTGCATATATATAAGGCTTTATAAATAATATGTATATCAATACTTAGATTTGTCTTTCAGATAAAAAATTGTGCCGTTAATAAAATATTAATAAAAAGACTAAATATTTATATTTTATTAACGGAAATTGAAATGTTAAAAAATATAAATTGGACTTACTACATAAGAGGCGTAGCCTCAAAATATATATAAGAAGAATAATACAAATAAGTATAATATAAGTAATATTAAGCATTAAGGAATAAGTAAAATCTTATTATAAGTACATAAAATAAAAAAGTGTTAAATTTAAAGTAAACATCAATATCATAGTGCATAAAATCTATTTACGAATGGAAAGTATTTTTTATATAATAAAAGCGAGAAGTTAAATTTTTATAAATTATTTTTTTAGATTAGAATATTTTGATTTTAGAGTTTATATAGAAGTGATTATTATTAATAGAATTCGTTGTACCTAAACAATAGTTGTAAGTTATATAACTATTTATTTAGGTGTGAATATTTATTTTTAATGAACTTTTATATAAACTCTATTTTTTTGAAAAATAAATATAACTAACATGGGGGAATTATGTATTACATAAAAAATATGAAGGATTTAAAAGCATATAAAATAAGTTTAGAACTATATCAAATTATAGTAAGTGAAATAAAAATATACGATACAAATTTTTATAAGGTAAAGAATGAAGTAATAAATATTATAAATAATATAGCTTTAGCAAATGGAAAAGAGTTTTATTTAAAAGAAACTATAAAACATTATAAATTTGCTATTTATAAATCTTATACATTAGAAACATTACTGCAAAACTATGAAAATAAGAAAAAATACATATCTAAACTAATAGAAATTAGGAATATTTTATTTACATTAATAAAAAGAGAGGAAAAAACAATGAGTAGTAAATCAAATAAATATAAAACAGAAGAAGTAGATTATACAAACTATACATCAAAAAACTTGAAATCTCTTAAAGCATATCAACTTGGAGTTGAATATGTACAAGCATGTATAAAAATAATTGATTCTCTACCTAATTATGAAAAATATATTATGAAAGACCAGTTGAGAAGAAGTAGTCAATCTGTTTTAAGTAATATTAGTGAAGCTCATGGTTATGGAGATATATATTATAAAAAAGCAATAAGCTCATATAACATAGCTTTAGGGAGCTTAAAAGAATCTATAGCTCAAATTGATATTTGTTATATATCTAATTACATATCCAAAGATGTATATGACCATGTAAATAATTTAGCAAGTCAAATAATAGCTTTAGTTGTAACTTACATTAGGAATATGTGTAAATAAAAAATAGGAGTTAGTCTATGAGCTAACTTCTAATATAAAATTTGGGGGGGAATATGAACTATAGTCAAAGTACATTCAATGATAGGGATAAAGCAATACTGTCAGGTGATGAATATTTAAAAAAACAAATAGATAAAGATTATTCAAATAAAAACAAATTTATGATTGAACAACTTAAGCAAAATAAAGAACTACTAAAAAAATATAAAATAAGATTTGAAAATAATGAAAAATTATTCTTAGAACAATATAGAAAAGATATAGGAACAATAGTAAAAAGTAAAAATGAATTTATAAACACAATAAATAAAAAAAATATATTTAATCTTTTTGGAATAGAATCAGGGGGAGTCTATAAATCAAATATAATAGATATTAATATTTATAAAGAAATTAATCATCCAGAAAAAGATATAAGAGATAAATTAATGAAGAATTTTTTTTATAAATATAATGTAAATGTGGGACAAACTGACTTACTTTATATTGAAGAAAATGGAACAATGATTAATATGATACTGAAAAAAGAATCATATCATTATATAGATTTCGATAATAGTCAACAAGCGTATTTATATATAGCAGATAGTAGTGATAGTACAAAATATATGTGGAAATATTCTGTGTTTGATATATATTGTTCAATATATAATTACACGGTTGGAGAAGCTATCGAAATACTATCAAAAAAATTAGATATTCAAATTTCAAATATTAATAGAGAGATAAAAAAATATTATGAAAATATTAGTTGGATAGAAACTCAATTTAGTAAGTATCCAAATCTTTTTAAACTAATTAAAGATTCCAAAAAGGTTTTAAAAGCAATAAATAAACTATCAATAGAAAGAGTATATCAAGCTAAATATGAAGATAAAGTATATATAGTGGTAGATTATTTAACTATTGCACAAGAAGTAGGATTAAAAAAATCAACAGTTACACCTTATATAAATTTATTTTGTGCATTAGGCTTATTAGAGAAAAAGTTGGCAAGTAATAAAAATAAAAAACGAAATGATATAACATCGTTTTATGTACCTAAATATGATAATGAACTATTTAATTATGCAGATTATAAATCAAAAAGTTTATTAGATATGAATATTTCGAAGTCTAAATTTGATGTTAATTCATGTGAGAAAGCATTTGGATTAGAAGTAGCTAAAAATATATTTCAGGATAATAATACAAGTAAAAAATTACATGAGGATAAAGAGAAGAATTAGGGGGAATAACAAGTATGGAATTTAAGGTATTAGAAGTGATTTACCAACATAAAAAAACAACAAAAGTAAAGATTAAAAAGGAAATATATAATGGAACTGCTATTGAATATCTTCATTATAAAGGAAATTATACATTTAAAAGGCATGAAGTTTATATTGCTGAAGTTATAGATAATGAATTAAATGGAAATGAAATAGGTATAAAGAATATAAGAAAAATTGGATATAACAAACTAATTAAGAGATTAAATAAGAAATTTAAACTAAATATAGATAGTGGATATATGTATTTTATAAGGGGCGAAGTTAGCAAACTAAATATAGATGAACATAAAAAAAGTGAAATTCTTAAAGAAGCTGAGTACATGATTGAAGAAGATATAACAGAGTCACTACTTAATAGCTACGGAATGACACAAAAAGAAAGTAGCAATATTAGTTCAAGGATAGTTGAGAAATATGGATTAAATACTTATAATACTATTTTAGAAAAGCCATATGTTTTATTTGAATATACAGATAAGTTTGAAGTAATAGAGGAGTTGAGTAAAAAAGAAGAAGAGCTAAAATGTATATTTATAGTATTAAAATATATGTATAAAAATGGACATACATTTGCTACAAAACATGACTTAAAAGAATTGAAATATGGAACAAAAGAACTAAATTATAGTATAAGTAAAAATATAGATACATATTTGGAAAACCTGCATAATAGTGGAGTAGCACTTATTAAAAATGATAGAATTTATATAAAGAGATATTACGATATTGAAGATGAACTTGAAGATATGATAAGAGCAAGAGTAGGCATAAAAGATAAAAAAATAATATCTAAAATAGATGAATTCTTAAAATTAGATAACTCTGAAATAAAATCATTTAATGAAGAACAGCTAATAGCAATAAAACAATCTGCTATAAATTATATATCGGTAATAACAGGTGGTGCAGGTGTGGGAAAGACAACAACTATATACTATGGAATAATAAAGTTATTTAAATATTTGAATCCAAATGCAAAAATTCAAATAGTAGGATTTACAGGTAAATCGGTAAGTAAAATTAAAAATGAATCAATACCATCAGAAACGATTCATAGATTTTTGAATTTATCTGCTGATTATAAATATATAAATGATAATAGAGAAGAAGATATTAATCTGGATTTATTGATAATAGAAGAAGGTGGTATGGTGGATATGGATTTATACTACCAATTATTTAAAAGAGTATCACAAGACACAAAGATAGTAATCATTGGTGATTATAATCAAAATGAAAGCATTGGATTCGGACAAGTGTTTAAGGCTTTAGTTGATAGTAATTTAATTCATAAAACAGAATTATTTAAGGTGTATAGGCAAAAAAATAAAAGTAACATAATACTTAATTCCAATAAAATTATCCAAGGAAAAACAACTGATGATAAAGTAGACCCATTAATAATTAATAATACGGATTTTGTAATGAAAAATTGTAAGAGTGATAAAATTCTTGACAAAGTAAAGAAAGAAGTTAGACAATTATTGAATAAAGGACATAGTATCGATGATATTGTGATATTATCGCCATATAAAAAGATAATGAATGGTTCGTATGAATTAAATTATGAAATTTCAAAAGTTATAAAAGAAGATAGAAAATATAAATTTGAATGTATGGATAAAGTGATTCAAAATACTAATAATTACCATAAAGGTATATATAATGGACAGCAAGGTGTAGTAGGTAGTATAGAAATAGAATTAGAAAATTTAATCAAAGTAGATGTCATATATAATGGTGAGATAGTTGAATATGAAGGAGATGAAATTAAAGAGATTGAATTGTCGTATAGTCTTACTGTACATAAAATGCAGGGAGATGAATGTAAAATAGTTATATTTGTGGTTGATGAAAAACA
Organism: Asaccharospora irregularis DSM 2635; assembly: GCF_900129815.1. GTDB lineage: Bacteria > Bacillota > Clostridia > Peptostreptococcales > Peptostreptococcaceae > Asaccharospora > Asaccharospora irregularis. The sequence goes on along the minus strand of NZ_FQWX01000030.1, from coordinate 14,609 downwards.
TAAAGAACACTTAAATAGAAATTTAATTTATACTGCAGTAACAAGGGCAAAGGAGCAAGTGATTATTATAGGTAATGAAGAAATTTTTAATGAATGTATTAAAAAGTTACCACCTAAAAAGAATACGACATTATTAGATAGATTATGTAGATTAGAGGAAATAGAACTTATCAGTTGATAGGTTCTATTTTTATTTAATACCCAATAATATCCATTAGATAAAATAGTTCACATAGGGTATGCTATAGATGAAGTTCATTTTTAAATTAAATTAGTTTGTTTAATTGAAAGATTATTAATTATGAACAATTGTATATTAAGTTCTTGAGTTTAAACGAACAAATAGTAAAATTAGTAGGAGGCATAATGATGAAAGTAGGATATGTAAGAGTCAGTGACCCCATTTCACAGAACCCTCAAAGACAGATTGAAATGATGGAAGAAAGAGGAGTAGAAAAAATATTTTTGGATAGATGTAGTGGCAAAGATATAGAAAGACCAGAACTTAAAAATATGCTCAGTTTTATTCGAGAGAACGATGAAATTATAGTGGAGAGTTTCTCAAGACTCGCACGTTCGGTTAAAAATCTCTTAGAGCTTGTTGAGTTTATTACAGAAAAGAAAAAAGCAAGTTTAATTTCTATTAAGGAAAGTATAGATACTAATACACCTGCTGGTAAAATGATGTTAACTATAATTGGTTCTATAAGTCAATTTGAGAGAGAGGTATTATTAGAGCGTCAAAGAGAAGGGATAGCTATAGCTCGAAAAAACAATAAGTATAAAGGAAGAAAAAAGATAGATTATCCTAATAACTGGGATGAAGTTTATAATAAATACAAAACAAGAGAAATAACAGGAAATACAGCAATGGAATTACTTAATTTAAAGAGAACAACATTTTATAAGTTAAAAAAAGAATATGAATCTAAAGGTGATTCAAATGGAGAGCATTGATTTTTTCAATCATTAAAAAAAAATAATAATGATTGACTATAATCAATGCTTTTTATTTTGTGTTTTATAGTCAAAAGTGAGGAAAAAATGACACCATTAAAAATAAGCACATTTAGTTCATTAGGAAGATGTTCAAGGATATATAGTTATAAAACAAAAGAAATACATTACTTATTGAGTGATAATCAACTAAGAGTTTTTCTACTTTTAGAGTGGTGCGATAAAATTATGGACATAAAATCAAATCAATATATGGAAAACTTAGAAGAATATTTAAGTGAAAGAATAGAAAATTTGAGATTAGATAAATTTAAGAGCAAAGAAAGCGAGAAAATATATGATTTATACACAAGTTTTTTAATTACTGTGGATAAAAATACACATAAAGAAAATATAGCAATATCTGTTAAAAATTCATCTAATTTAAATATAAAAACTACAATAGAAAAATTAGAGATAGAAAGAAGATATTGGGGTGCAAGAGGTATTAAATTTTATATCATAACAGAGAAAGAGATAAATAAAGTTAAAGTTAATAATATTAGTTGGTGCAGAGAAGCTCTAATAGAGAAATCAATTAAAAATAAGAATACTTTAGCGTTAGAATTATATGAATTTATAATAAAAAATAAAGATAAGGTATTAGATGAAGTATTAGTATTATTTGATGATATAAAGAATATAGAAGATGGAACATCATTATTTCTATTCAGATATTTAATAGCCATTAAAAAAATTGAAATAAATATGAAAGAAAAAATAATTTTAGATAGACCAATATCAGATATTATTATATCTTTTAGAGGAGATGTATATATCGAATGATTATAAAAGAAAACTTAATTTTTAAGATGGATAGTATTAGATATAGAATAGTAGGCTTTGATAATATAAAAAATAATATATTTTATATAAATTTAGATAACAAAATTAAATGGGCAGAAGTAGTAAATATATATACATTAGAAAAGTATATTAATGAAAATATAGATGAAGTAGAAGAGGATGAATTTATGTACATAAATTCATCTGAATATAAGGCAAGAGATATTGAAAAACGTAATTTAAATTATGAAATAGTGAGTTTCTTGCTAAAAGATAATGATATTTTTTATAAAGACACAAGAGACAAAGTAATAGAAAAATCGATGAAAATATATAAAGTAAGTTATAGTACAGTTAAAAGGTTACTATGTAATTATTTGAAATCTGGTAAAAATTTAAATTCACTAATTCCTAAATATAACAATTGTGGTGCTAAAGGAAAAGAAAGAAATATAAAAAATCAAAAAAATGCAGTAGTAATAGATTATGAAATGAAAGAAGTAATTAGAAAAGGTATTAATAAGTATTATAATACTCCAAAAAAAAATACTATTAAGATTTGTTATGAACTAACAATGAGAGATTATTTAAAGATAAATGAAAATGCTAAAATTCCTACATTAAATCAGTATTACTATTGGTTTAATAAAATTATCAAAAATGATAATAAAAACAAATTATCAAGAAGATATGGAGAACGTATATATGAACAAAAAACAAGAGCACTATTAAGTAGTTCATTAGAAGATGGAGCTTCTCCCGGAGAAGTATATCAACTTGATTCAACAATAATGGATGTATATATAGTTTCACAAATAAATAGAAACTTAATAGTAGGTAGACCTGTACTCTACATTGTAGTAGATGTATATAGCAGAATGATTGTAGGGATAAATGTGACCATAGAACCATTTAATTCATATACAGGAGCTATGGTAGCTCTAATTAATGCCTTTTCTGATAAGGTAGAATACTGTAAAAAATTTGGAATTGATATAAAAAAAGAGGATTGGAATATAGATTGTATACCACAACGAATTTTATCAGATAGAGGAGAATTGATAAGTAGTAATGTTGAAAATGCAATAGCAAACTTAGGAATAAATATCCAAAATACTGCAAGTTATCGTGGTGATTTAAAAGGTATTGTAGAGCAGTTATTTAATCGTGTTAATGATTTTATCAAACCCTTCTGTGAAGGTGTTGTGCAAAATGGAATAAATAAAATACAAAGAGGAGCTGAGGATTATAGACTAAAAGCAAATCTTACATTAACTGAGATTACAGCAATAGTAATAAAGTGGGTATTATTTCACAATAACAATTATATAATGAAAGGCTATGAGTGTGATGGTATAACTATTAAAAATGATATACCTAAAATTCCAAATCTTATATGGAACTATGGAGTTAAAGAAAAGAAAGGATTGATGAGGAAACTAAATAAAGAAATTGTGAGGATGAATTTATTACCTAATAAAGAGGCTGTTGTAACAGAAAAAGGAATTAGATTAAATAAATTGTACTATGTTTCATCAGAGACAATTAAAAATGGATGGTTTCAAAAGGCGAGAGTAGAAGGTAATTATAAGGCTAAAGTATCTTATAATCCTAATGATTTATCCGAGATATATTATATAAAACCAAGTGGATTGGAGTATGATACTCTTAGTTTAATTTCATATCAAGAGCAGTATAAGGAGATAGGAGAGGAAGAACTAAATATAATTTTTAAGCAACAGAAGAATATATATGAAAAATATCAAGAAGAAGAATTAAAAGCAAAAATGGAGTTATATGATGAAATTGAAGAGATAACTTTGAATGCTAAACAATGTCAAGAGCAGATGAAAGATAGAAGTATTTCTAAGTCACAAAGGTTAAAAGGAATAAATGATAATTTAGATAAAGAGAGAGCATATCATAGAAATTTAGATGATAAAAATGATGTTGAAGATATCGAAGAGTTAGATATATTTGAATCTATACTAAATGATGAATGGAGTGATGACTATGAATAGGGATATTATATTACCAAATGGAACTGTTGGAATAGAAGCACAATATAAAAAACAGTTAATAGAAGAATTTGAAGGTAATCCATTTATAGAATCATTGCCAGATATAAAATCAAAAGAAGAAATTATAAAGAAGATACAATTTAAGCCAACAATAAAAAAACAAGAAATAGAATTAGATAAAGAATTAAAGATGAATATTTTACCAAGATTATACAAGGTTTTTCAACCATTACCTATACATGTAGATATTTGGAATATGATAAATAGATTAATTAGGCAAGGTTATATTTCCAGAAATCCATTTAACCCAACATATAAAAAATATATTAACTCATTGGGAGATAGTATTATTAATAATAAATTTAATTTAGATTCAGATGAAAATTTTAGAAATACAGCTCAATGTGGTCTTTTGATAGGAATGTCAGGAATGGGTAAAACTACAACTACTCAAAGAGTATTAAGCAATATACCACAAGTCATAGTCCACCAACAGTATAATAATGTTAACTTTAATCAGATGCAAGTTACATGGTTAAAATTAGAAGCACCCCATAATGGTAGTATTAAAGCACTAACATTACAGTTTTTTTCTAAATTAGATGACTTACTTGGTACTAATAATATGAAAAGATATGTATCAAGTAAGTATTCAACCGATATATTACTTCCTTTAATGGGTCAATGTGCTAATAGCGTAGGATTAGGTTTATTAGTTATAGATGAGCTACAGCATCTTAATAAAAATTCAAAACAAGTAATGAACTATTTAGTAGCTCTAATGAATTCATTTGGAGTACCAATACTATTGATTGGAACACCTGCATGTTACTCTATATTACAGAATGAAATGAGAATTGCGAGAAGAGTTACAGGAGCAGGAACAATAACCTTTAATAATATGGATAATGATAAAGAATTTGAAATATTTATAAGAGGAATATGGAAATACCAATGGACTAATGAAAATACAAAACTTAGTAGAGAATTAGTTAATAAATTTTATGAGAAAACTCAAGGGCTAAGTGACTTGGTAGTTAAATTATTTTTCTATACTCAGATTAAATTAATTGAAAAAGGTCATGGACAAATAACAGAAGAACTTATTGATAAAGTCTGGGATAAAGAATTTAAACTAATAAATCCTATGATTAATGCAATTAAAGATGATAATTTGGTTAATAAATTCAAATATGAAGATATTCAAAAATTGAATATAGAAAGTACAATAGGTACTGATTATAAATCAAATTTAAGAGGGTTAGATAATAAGAAATATTTAAAAGCTGAAGAAGCAAAAAAACATAATAGCAAAAAAATTAAAATAGACGATTTAGAAGAGGATGATATAAGAAAGATAGTGCTAAAAAATAATGAAAAATCAGTACATGAACTACTTAAAGAGCAGAACTTGATAAAAAGTTTAGAGGAAATACTATGTTAAATCTATTTCCAAGAATATATGAAGGAGAATTACTATATAGCATAATTAGTAGATATAAAAGAGTTGCAGGAATTGTAAGTAAGAAAGCATTAATAAAAGATTTATATAATCAGTTAGTATCATTAAATAATTTACATTTTCCTGTACACATAGATGATTTAGTTAATAACATACCTCCTAATAATAATATAAATTCAGAGGATATAATAAAAAATAATACACTATATAGACCATTTACTTCATTTTTAAGTGAAGATAAAGCACAGATGATTATGAATAATATGATGAAAGGTAAGTCATGTAATCCATATGCACAAATTGGTCTAATAGGAAGTAAGGTAAAAATGAATGATACATTATTATATTGTAGCTCCTGTATAGAAGAAGATATTAAAGAATATGGAGAATCTTACTGGAGGGTTTTGCATCAAGTTCCGGGAGTTTTATATTGTAAAAAACACAATAAATGTTTATCAAAATCAAAAGTATATCCAAACAGAAGTAGGGTTGATTATATTTGTGCAGATAGTGTAGACCTAAGTGTAGATAATACAATAATATATGATGATATTATGGACATAAATTTAAAGTATATTGAAAATGTAGAATACTTACTTAGAAATGATATTAATAGAAAAGATGCTAAGTTTATATTAGAAATATATATAGATAAGCTAAGGAATAAAGGATTAACATCTAAAAATGGAAGTATTAATATAAGATTATTTGAAATAGAATTTAAGAGTTTTTATGGGGAAAAATACCTAAATCAAATGCAAAGTAATTTTAATATTGGAAGTGAAACTAATTGGTTAAGGTTATTTATTAGAAATAGTAATAAAGAAAAACATATGCTTAGGCATTTATTAATTATTCAGTTTTTAGGTATAAGGATAAAGGATTTTTTTGAAATAGATAAAGCAATTGGGAAGAAAGAATATATATATATTCCTAACCCAAGGTTAGATAGAGATGAACAAAGAGAGAAATGGATTAAGTTAATAAATGATAATCCGGGGTTAAGTAGAAGTGAATATAAGAATATTGGGAGGGGATTGTATACTTGGATGTATAGGAATGATAATGAGTTTTTCAATAGTATAACACCTAAAAAATCTAATAAAAATAAACTATATATAAAAGAATAGCAAATTCAAAAATAAACTAAGGATTATTTACTTAGTTTATTTTTGAATTCTAATTCTAATTAATATAAGTAAGTTTATAGACATATTTTAAAATTTTATATTAATATATAATTCCAATTAATACTATTAAATATGATAAAATAAGTCATATATGTTATTAATGAAATAGTATTATATTTAAAAGAATGAGGTATAAAATGGTGAATTATGATTTTAAAAACTTATCAAGTTATGATTTTGAGTTATTAACAAGAGATGTTTTGCAAAAAAAACTGGGTGTGTTTATAGAGAGCTTTAAAACTGGTAAGGATGATGGGATAGATTTAAGATTTACTAAGACAAAAGGAAGTAAAACAATCATACAATGTAAGCATTATGCAAATTCTGGGTATAGTAGTTTAAAGCGCAGTTTAATAGAGGAAGTAAAAAAATTATCTAAAATTAAATGTGATGAATATATAGTAGTAACATCTATGGGATTAACGCCAAACAATAAAAAGGAACTATTTGAGATATTATATCCTTACTGTAAAACGGAAGAATACATTATAGGAAGAGAAGATTTGAATAATTTATTAAATCTTTATCCAGAAGTTGAAAAAAATAATTATAAATTATGGTTAACAAGTACAAACTTAATGGAGAATATAATTCACAGTGAAATATATAATCAGTCTAAAGTTGAAATTGATTTTATAATGCAAAAAAGTAAATATTATGTACAAAATAAAAGCTTTTTTGTAGCATTAAATATGCTAAAAACTTTAAATTATTGTATTATTACGGGTATACCGGGTATAGGAAAAACGACATTAGCAGAAATAATAATTTTACATTACATAGATAAAGAATATGAGGTATATAAAATAAATTCTGATATAGGGGAAGCATATCGTGTTTATAATCCAAATAAAAAACAATTATTTTATTATGATGATTTTTTAGGACAGACTTCACTGGAATCAAAGTTAAATAAAAATGAAGATGATAAGATAATAAAGTTTATATCTATAATAAGTAAGAATAAGAATGTAAAGTTTATATTAACAACCAGAGAGTATATATTGAATAGTGCTAAAATTTATTATGAAAAATTCAATAATTTTAATTTTGATGTGAATCAATGTTGTATTAAATTAGATGATTACACTAAGTTCGATAAAGCCAAAATATTATTCAATCATCTTTACTTTTCAAATATACCCCAAAAAGCAATTGATAATCTACTGATTGGGAAAAAGTATATGAATATCATAAATCATATTAATTATAATCCTCGTATTATAGAGTGGATGACAGAACAATATATAAACAAGGAAGAAGAACATTTTTATACTGATTTTATAAATATGTTGAACAATCCTAATAAAATATGGGGACATATATTCGATAATCAATTAATAAATCCGTCTAAAAATTTGTTAGTTGTACTTTCTACAATGCCGGATTTAACAGCTATAGATAATTTAGAATTAAGTTTTAATAAATATAATTCTTACATATGTGATAAGTATGGAATTGATAGAAATAGAGATGATTTTAATAAGGCATTAAAACAATTAGATGGAAATTTTATTAAAATAACGCAAAAAGGCAATGGCATAGTTATTAGTTTTTCTAATCCATCAATAAAAGATTTTATTGAATTAAAGGTTTATCAAAATAAAAATGAGTATTTAGAATGTATAAAATCAGTAGTATACTTTAGGCAAATAAGAATTCTATTGGATAGAGATATTAATTTTATAAATGAAAAAATTAAGAGAAATATATTAGAATCTTTTAAATTAGTATATAAATCAGATAGAACTTTTTGTTGTGATTATAAAAACATAATAGGTAAAGAAATAGATACTCTTTCTAATAGACTAATATATATTATAGAAAAAATGAACAAATTTAATATTAAGGATGATAAATTTATATTAGAGTTATTATCACAGATTATTGATAACTTTGATTTTTATGAAATGGAAGATTTTTTGAGATTATTAAATATATTAAGTAAAAATGATATTGAAATATCTAATTTTAAAGAAATAGTAGACTTAATAATTAATGTAATAGTAGATTTTTTATATGAAATTGAATATATAGAAGAATTTAACATTATAGTAAAATACTTAGAAAAAATAAGTAATGAGGGTTACTATATAGAAAAAAATGTACTTGAAAGTATTGAACAATGTTATTATGATAAAAAAACATCTATAATCGAAAATGAAATATCTAATATAGATGTTGCTGATGAACTATCTGAGTATATAGAACTATGTAACTATATTAATGATTATTTTGGAATTATATATGATGAATCACAGAGTGAAGCATATAAACTTAAATTAGACGAGCTAATAGAGCATGAGCAAGAGATTAGTGGATACGAAGATTATTTATATGATGAATATAGAGATTCAAGAATAGATGAAATCAGTAATTATGATACAGAAATAGAGAATATGTTTGATTCTTTAAATGGAAGTTGATTTAAGTTAAACTAAATTAATATTAGTAATATAAAATTTATTATAAAGTGGGATTAATTAAAAAGGTAGCAATAGTATATGGAGGAGATTATGAAAATAAAAAATATAAGAATTCATAACTTTAGGTCGATTAAAGACTGTTTATTTGATATGTATGATTATTCTCTTTTAATAGGTGAAAATAACTCTGGAAAAACAAATATAATGACAGCACTTAGAATTTTCTATGAGGATAATATAAAGTTTAATATGGAAAAAGACTTCCCTAAATTCAGTACAGACGATAAAGAAAGCTGGATAGAGATAGAATATAAGCTTGAAGAACATGAATATGAAAATCTAAAAATTGAATATAGGGGAAATGACAATACTTTAAAAGTAAGAAAGTATCTTTATTCGGAAAAGTTTGATGTTAAATCTAATCAAAGTAATATATATGCATATGAAAATGGTATTCTATCTGAAAACTTATTTTATGGAGCTAAAAACATTTCTCAATCTAAATTAGGAGAGTTGATATATATACCAGATATTAGTAAAAGTTCAGATATGCTAAAGTTAACTGGACCATCACCATTTAGAGATTTACTCAATTATGTAATGAAAAAAATTATGAAGAGTAGCTCAGCATATAAAGAACTGGCATATAGTTTCGATGCATTTAATAGTAATTTTAAAAAAGAGACAACAAGTGAAGGGATATCTTTAGATACATTAGTTCAAGACATCAATAGTAATATAAATACTTGGGGGATAAACTTTGGTATAAATATAAATGCAATAAAAGAAGAAGAAATTATTAAAAGTTTAATTAACCATTATGTAGAGGATATTAATCTTAACAATACAATAGATGTAGATAATTGTGGTCAGGGTGTACAGAGACATTTAATATATACTCTAATACTATTATCGGCAAAATATAAAGAATCTAATATTAGAAAATTAGACTTTAATCCTGAGTTAACATTAATATTATTTGAAGAGCCAGAAGCTTTCCTACATCCATCACAACAAGAAAAATTGAATATAAGTTTACAAGAACTTTCAAATGAGGATAATCACCAAATATTAATAACAACTCATTCTAATATATTTGTATCTCAAAATACAGAAGATTTAAAAAATCTTTGCAAAATAAAAAAGGTAAGTGGTATCAGTGAAATATATCAAATGAATGAAAAAGATTTGCAAGAGCTCTATGATGACAATATAAGTATATTTAAATATTTTAAATATATATTGGATACATCTAAAAATACTAAATTACAAGGAGATATAAGGAAAAGAGGTTTAGCTAATGAAAATATTAATATTGACGATGTATTAGATAAAGAATCAATGAAATATTTTCTATGGCTAAATTCAGAAAGAACATCTATGTTTTTTGTAAATCATGTAATTTTATGCGAAGGACCAAGTGAAAAAATATTTTTTGAGTATTTGATAAATACAAGATGGAAGTATTTAAAAGAGATGAACATATACATATTAGATTGTATGGGTAAATTTAATATTAATAGATATATGAATTTATTTTCTAAATTAGCAATTTCACATTCTGTGTTAATTGATAGTGATGCTAACAAAGGAATTCAAGGTATATTTAATGACTTTATTAAAAGTAGTATGAATAAATTTACAAAAAAAATACATCTGTTTGAAACAGATATAGAAGGTTTTTTACAAATAGATACTCCAAAACGGAAAGATTTAAAACCATTAAATATTATGTATAGATATAAGAATAATCAAATAGAAGAAAGTAAGATAGATGAAATTAGGGAACTATTAGAGCAGTTAATATAGTTAGAGCCTAATATTTTAATGCATATATAAAACATATCTAAAGGAGTAATTTATTATGTGTCATTACAAAAAAGGAAATCAAGATGATATTATATTTGTTTTTTCTTGTCCCGGTAAATATGAAGAAAAATCTAAAGAACCTGCGTCTGGTCAGACAGGTAAAAACTTAAATATGTTACTTGAGATTTTAGATAAAGAGTTAATAGGAGTAGCGTCTTTTAAAAGAAATGACATTAATATAACAAATTCTACTACAAATGTAGAGTTTAAAGCAAGAACAAATAGAACAGAGGCTACAATTAATGAGGTATTAGAAGAAAAAAATTTGAATCGCTTATATAATGAGATTAAAAACATTAAAAAATTGATTATATGTGCAGGTAAAAATGCGAATTTAGCTGTAGATAAAATATTAGAAAAGAAATCAGATATCATTGCAGACAAGGTATGCATAGAACATATAGGAATGCAATCAATAAATTCTAAGATAAAAAAAGATATAAAAGGTACGGAAATAAGACGAGGAGAGATAGGAAATACAAAAAAGAGATTAGAAGTTATAGCTTTAGATATTAAAAAACAGATAGTATAAACATCAATTACTGAATACATAGGATATACTATGTATTCAGTTTTTAGAGTATTATATAAATTAATTAAAATAGAGCCTATGATTAATTATTAAGATTAGATAGGGGTAAGGTTTATGAATAATCAAAATGGATACAATGTAGTAAATGAGTTTGAAAAAGCAATATTCAGCAAACTAAATATATATAGTGAGTTTAACTTTATGGTGAATGAAAACACCTAAATAGACTTGAGATAATAGGGGCTAACACAAATAGTAAAACTGTATTTAGAATAATTTTAAATATAGATAATATAGAACCGAAAGAAATTCAAATACCTACAATAATTTTATTAGATAAATTAAGATATAATGGGATTGGTAAACAAATAATTTATTCAATATATAATATATGTAAAGAATATGGGTATAGGCTGTTTATAGTTGATTTAGTACCAAGTTTTTATGAAAGTTTAGTAAATAGAGGGGCAAAAATTATAGAACTATATGATACTGTTGAAATAATAGATAGTACAAACTTAGTTTAAAAAAGTGATATACTTAAGGAGGAGTAAAAGTGAATATTGTTGAAAATAAAAATCCATTATGGACAAATGAACATATACAACATTTAAGAAAATATAAAGAAAATTATGGTCTGTATATAACTGAGCAAGAGTTTTCAGAGGAATTATCTAATATAGAACAAGGAAAACCATCTAAAAGGTGTGTAGATGCACAAAGATGTTTTGAAATATATAAAGATGAAGAATATATAGGAGATATAACTATAACTAAAATAGAGGATAAACATAATGAGTTAGACATAGTTATATTTGATAAATGTGCAAATAAAGGATATGCAAAAGAAGCAATTAATAAATTTGAAAAAATTTATTTTGATGAAATAGGTACAGTTTTAGATGTAATTATAAGAGAAGATAACCCTAATAAAGATAAAGTTAAATCTATATTAGAAGCTAATGATTTTAAACTTGTAGGATACAATGATTATGAAGATTTAATTTTTTCTAAGTCAAAGGAGAAGTAATAAGTAGCATATGGAGATACTTATACCTTATCTCTTAATAATGCTGTGCATTATTACTATGTAGCCAGTAAATAAAGTTTAAAAAATTAGAACAAAGAATGATTAATTTGATAAAGCTTGATTAAAGGCAGGAAAAAGACAAGAAGAAAAAAGAAGATAAAGAAAATTAAATAAGACTAAAAACAAGAAAAATACAGGGATTAAGCAGGATATTGTTTAGTCCCTTTTTTATATTTAAATCAAACTTTAATCTAATTTTGGTTATAGTTTGATTTTTTTAGAATTAATAATTTTATAGATTTCTTTAATCAAATTTTAGTCTATTTTTTCATCAATCCTCTATTTTACTTACTTCTACTTCTCTTTTTTAATCAAACTTTAGTCTTAGGGGACAAGTACAGAAGTAAAAGTGTGAAAATGCTTGAAATATAAGGCTTTTCCGAGGATTTGGAAGTAAATCCAGGTCCTCGGATTTTTTGCGTTTTAAGGGCTGAAAAGCTATTGATTTTTATAGGTGGATAGATAGAAGTGTTGATTTAAGGTTGGGCAGACAAAAATATTGATTTTAGCTGTCCGTATTTTGGCACACGTCTTATGGTATTTATTTAATTGGTGGTGCGGAATTTGCACTCAAATCAATTTACTTTTTGCGTTAAATATGCTATAATAACGCTATATAAATGGATGAGGAGGTCACTCATGAGTATAAGCAGTGAGATTAAAGATATTAGAAGAAAATGTCTGTTGAATCAAACGGAGTTCGCTGATGCGATTGGTGTCTCTTTTTCAACAGTAAATCGTTGGGAAAACGAAAAGGCAATTCCGAATTATCAGGCATTAAAGAAAATCAAAGATTTTTGTGAAAAGAACGATATTTCCTTTGAAGTAGATTCAAAGGTATGGGAGGAAAAATAATGAATGTAATTAGTTTGTTTAGCGGTTGCGGTGGTCTTGATCTTGGCTTTGAAAGAGCGGGATTTAATATTCCAGTTGCTAACGAATTTGATAAAACAATATGGGCTACTTTTAAGGCGAATCATCCTAAGACAAAATTGATTGAGGGCGATGTAAGAAAAGTGACCAAGGAAGATATCGCACAGTATATTGATGGAGAAGTAGACGGAATAATCGGAGGACCGCCTTGCCAGTCTTGGTCGGAAGCAGGTGCTCTTAGAGGTATCGAAGATGAGCGTGGACAATTATTCTTTGATTACATCAGAATCTTAAAGGAGTTTAAGCCTAAGTTCTTTTTAGCAGAAAATGTAAGTGGGATGTTAGCAAATAGACATTCAGACGCTGTGCAAAATATATTGAGACTTTTTGATGAGACTGGCTATGATGTATCGCTTACACTTGTAAATGCAAAAGATTATGGCGTTGCACAGGATAGAAAAAGAGTATTCTATATTGGATTCAGAAAAGATTTAAAAATCAAGTTTGAATTCCCAAAAGGTTCTACAGAGGATGATGATAAAAAAATTACTCTGAGAGACATAATTTGGGATTTACAGGATACCGCAGTTCCGGCAGCAGAAAAAAACAAGCATAATCCAAATGCAATTAATAACAATGAATATTTTACTGGCGCATTCTCAACCATTTTCATGAGTAGAAATAGAGTGAGAGACTGGGATGAACAAGGATTTACTGTGCAGGCATCAGGAAGACAGTGCCAGCTTCATCCACAAGCACCTAAAATGGTTAAATTCGGGAAAAATGATTGTAGATTCGTAGAAGGTAAAGAACATCTTTATAGACGAATGACTATTAGAGAGGTTGCAAGAGTTCAAGGATTCCCAGACGATTTCAAATACATCTATGAGAATACTGATGTTGCTTATAAAATGATTGGTAATGCCGTTCCTGTAAATCTTGCATACGAAGTGGCCTTAGGAATCAAGGCTGCATTAGAGTAAAAATAATGGAGACTGTTTACGAATATGAGTGTAAACGTCAAAAAATCTCTGACTACAATATAAATTATAGGTTAGCTAAAATATTAATATAAAATTAAATATGGAGGCTAACCTTATGTATGTAAAAAACAGCATAGAACAATGGGATCAAATCATTGAAGAATTCAAATCTTATGATGCAACTGCAACAGAATTTTGTAAAGAGAAAAAAATATCTAAAAGTCAATTCTATTACCATAGAAAACGACTGGCTCATCAACAAATAGAACCAACCCTTTGTGAAGTAGAATTAGCAAAAGTATCTACTCCGATAAATCCTAAAAATGCAGAGCCTTCTTCTAAATACATAAAAATAGAAATAAATAACGCCATTATTCATAT
>NZ_FQWX01000057.1 GCF_900129815.1 Asaccharospora irregularis DSM 2635 | reverse complement strand
TAATGGCTACTTTCGTCCCATTATCAGCGCCGCTTGCTTTAAAATATCATTTTCCATTTTTAATTGTTGATTTTCTTTTCTAAGTTTTATTAATTCATCTTCTTCTTCAGTTCTATTATCTTTAGCCTTAAACGAACCTGAGCCATTATAGTCGCTAACCCACTTATTCACAGTAGATCTAGCCACCTTATATTCTTTTACTATTTCATTAGGGCTTTTACCATTATTAACTAAAGTTACTATTTGCTTTTTAAACTCATAATTATATCTTTTAGACATGATAGACCTCCAATTTCCTTTTATCTATTATATCATGTCCGAATTTTTATTGTATAATTAAGTGTAACCTATCCATAATGTAATTTTTCATCTAAATTTAAAAGGGATATAGATGTTTTATTTTACAATACCTCTATATCCCTTTTAAGGAAGCTATCTCTATTTTTATACTGATATTATCATGTTCATCAATTCATTACTTCTCTTTATAAATAAATCTAATTCTTCAGAACTCAATTCTTTATTTGATAAAAGAGCTAAATCAACTACTTGATTGCATATTAAAGACAATTTATCTTTTTTACTTTCATCATCTTTCATAGAAAGTATTTTTTGTATAATAGGGTTCTTATCATTTATAACTAAAGTCTTTTCCTCATTAAATTCCATTCCAAGATCCATTCCAGCAAATTGAGACTTCATCTCAGCCATTCTTCTTGAATGTTCTGATACTAATATAATCGCAGGAGTTTGTTCATTTTTTAGACTTTGAACAGAGTATTTTTCAACTCTTTCGCCTATTTCTGATTTAAATAACTCCTCAATTTTTTCTATCTCTTCTTTGTTTTCTTCAACCCCATCTTCTTTTAAAACATCTGAAAGATCTGAGTCTATTCTATTGAAATTAACCCCTTGGTTTTTATACTCAAGCATTGAAATAAAGTGGTTGTCTATGCTAGTTTTTAATATAACTGCATCTAAGTTATATTCCTTAAATAGCTTAATATACTGTGATTGTTGCTTTTCATCACTTACATAAAACACCTTATTTTCATGCTTATCTTTGCATTTTTCTAAATAATCGTCTAGTGTTAAATACTCATCGTTTATTGTTTTAAATAATATGAAGTCTTTTATTTTATCATAGAATCCTTCATCTTTTAAACACCCATATTTAATGAATACTTCTATATCATCCCAGAATTTAGTATATTCTTCTCTCTCATTTTTACATAAAGATTTTAATTTATCTGCAACTTTTTTAACTATATGCTTAGATATTTTACTTACATCTTTATCATTTTGTAAGAAACTTCTTGAAACATTTAGTGGTAAATCAGGACAATCGATTACTCCTTTTAGCAATAATAAAAACTCTGGAATTACCTCTTTTATATTGTCAGCAACAAACACTTGGTTGTTGTATAATTTTACTTTTCCTTCTACAAGTTCAAACTCATTTTTTAATTTAGGGAAGTAAAGTATTCCTTTTAAATTAAATGGATAGTCTACATTTAGATGTATCCAAAACAACGGTTCATCAAATACATTAAATACTTTTTTATAAAACTCTTTATATTCTTCATCTGTACAATCTTTTGGAGCCTTAGTCCAAAGTGGTTTAGTATCATTTAATGGCAGTACCTCATCGTCTTTACTATCTTCATTTTCTTCTTTATTTTCTAGATATATTTCTACAGGTAAGAATGAGCAATACTTGTTGATTATACTTCTTACATTATACTCATCTAAAAATTCTTGACTATCATCATCTAAAAATAATGTTATTAATGTACCTCTTTGAGTTATAGTATCTGAATTAGATATTTCATATTCTGTTCCTCCTTCAGATATCCATCTTACTGGTTCTGCCCCTTCAATATGAGAAAGTGTATCTATTTGTACCTTTTTAGATACCATAAATGCAGAATAAAATCCTAGTCCAAAGTGACCTATTATATCACTTGATTCTTCCATCTTATCCTTATACTTATTGAAGAAATCTTCTGCACCAGAGAATGCTACTTGGTTTATGTATTTTTTAACTTCTTCCTCTGTCATACCAATACCGTTATCTCTAAAGCTTAAAGTCCCCTGTCCTTTATCTATAGATACCGTTATTTTGTATTTTTCATCATTTGGTATTTTTGCTTCCCCAAGTGATGCAAGCCTTTTTACCTTGTTTACAGCATCACAGCCATTACTTATAAGTTCTCTTATGAATATATCCTTATCAGAATACAACCATTTTTTTATTATAGGAAAAATATTCTCTGTATGAATTGAAATACTCCCTTTTTCTATTGCCATTTTAAATACCTCCTTGATTTTATTTATTAAAAATAAAATTTCTTTCTATAAAAATTATTATATCATTTTTGTTAGCACTGTCAATATTCGAGTGCTAAAAACATAAGAGAACCTCTTCATTCATTGACATAATACGAAGGAAAAGGTTATAATTTAAACATTATTTAATTAAGTTAATTCTAAATCAGACTAGGTAGGCGAAAATAATGGATAAAATAAAAACAATTCATATTATTACAGAACAAACAAGGTTTAAGATATTACAGCTTCTCTCTGAGCACCATTACTGTGTTCGAGCTATATCAAAAAAACTAAATATTAGCGAATCAGCCGTATCACAACATATGAGTATTCTAAAGAAGCACAACGTTGTATACGGCGAAAAAATAGGCTATCAAATGCACTATAAAGTTAATAGTCAATTATTAATAAATTTAATTAGTGATTCACTTGAATATATTAAGCAATTTAATATTGATATTAAAATCCCGGTAGACTGTTCATGTGAATTTTCTGATGAATGTATAAGAAATAATATATCAAACAAAGGGGATAAACAAAATGAATAATGATTATTTGGTTGAAAAAGAGCCTTTAAAAGCTCTAATAGTTTTTTCTATACCTATTGTCATAGGTAGCCTATTTCAACAGTTTTATACTATGGTTGACTCTGCTATCGTCGGACGTTTTGTGGGTGAGAGAGCATTGGCCGCTGTTGGAGCTTCTTATTCACTAACCAATATATTTGTATGCATTGCTATAGGTGGTGGTATCGGAGCATCAGTACTTGTGGGAAGATATTTCGGTGCAAAAGATTATGAAAAAATGAAACTATCTATTTTTACAGCTCTTATATCATTTTTTATAATCAGTATAGTTCTGTCTGGATTTGGTCTATTGTTTAGTAGAAATATAATGATTTTGATGAATACTCCATCTGATGTCTTAGATATGTCAATAAAATATCTAAACATATACTTTTTTGGATTACCATTTTTATTTATGTACAATGTGTTATCCTCTATGTTCAATGCACTAGGTAAATCAAGAATACCCTTATATTTTTTGATTTTTTCTTCTGTATTTAATATAGCCTTAGACATTTTTATGGTAAAACAGCTAAATATGGGTGTATCAGGTGTTGCATGGGCAACATTAATTGCACAAGGTATATCAGCGATTTTAACATTTATATGCTTTATGAAAGAAATCAAATATATTAAGACCAAACATACAAGTATTTTTAGTAAACTAGAGTTAAGTAATATGTCTAAGATAGCTATCCCATCTATCTTACAACAATCTACAGTATCTATAGGAATGATGCTAGTACAATCAGTTGTCAATAGCTTTGGTTCTCAGGTACTAGCTGGTTTCTCTGCTGCGATGAGAATAGAGTCACTATGTATTGTACCCATGATTAGTATTGGAAATGCATTGTCATCATATACTGCTCAAAACATTGGAGCAGACAGACCTGATAGAGTTGTTAAAGGGTACCATGCATCAAATATTATGGTTATTTTCTGTGCAATAATTATATGTATTATAGTAGAATTATTTAGCAATCCTATCATTTCCTTTTTCCTTGGAAATGAGGGAACATCAATTGCACTTAAAACTGGCCAGGATTATTTAAATTTTATGGGGTGGTTTTTCTGTTTAATAGGATTTAAAATGGCAGTCGACGGATTATTAAGAGGTTCAGGTGACATGAAAATGTTCACGATCGCTAATTTCGTAAATCTTTTTATTAGGGTATTCCTTTCAATGACTTTGGCCCCTAAATTTGGGGTTGCTATGGTTTGGTTTGCTGTTCCTATTGGTTGGTTTGCTAATTGGGTTATTTCTTTTACCCAATACCAAACGGGTAAATGGGAACAGTTAAATTTTATTTCCTATGAGATGAAAAATTAGGTTTAGGATTAAAAGAAAATTTAAACTATAAGATTGGTTCAAGAACTTATAAATAAATCTAATAATGATAAGAAGTAATACTAAGTAACGTAAAATAATTTGTGCTTATGATGAAATAAATACACCTTTATGGTAATGATAAAAATATAATCATATACCAGAAAGGTGTATTTTTATGAGTACAGATTTAATAAAAATCCACTTTTCCATCAGATGAATCTTTTCCAAAAATAATTTACTTATTTATTTTATATAGTTATACTTAGTCATTTTGTGACAGGCATTCAGCAATAGATTCTCCTTCAATCTTATCTCTAGATACATGTATAGATATAAATCCAATGACAATAAAAATTGTAAATAATATAATTATTTGAGTTAATGGAATATGATGTTCTACTGTCCTAGTATATCCACCTTTTAAAAGAGTCTTGTTTAGCTCTGCTATGTTATAATTGTAGTTAACTGTTGCAATTACAGATCCTATTATAGAGGCTATTATTCCATATAGTTCACTTTCAATAATTAAGATTTTTTTAATACTTTTCGTGCTTAGCCCAATTGCTCTTAATGTTCCCAATTCCTTTCTTCTTGCAATAATATTACTTCTCATAATAAAAATAATATTTACTGAAAGTATTAATAAGGTCAAAATCTGATATATTACAGAAAGCCTCTCTTCGGAACTTTGTTGTGCCCCAATAATTTTTAGTTCTTCCCCTTTTCCATTAATCTCTGTAGATTTATAATTATCAGTTAGTTTTTCTAATCTTCTTTCTACTGAATATAGCTGTCCCTTTTCAACTGTTATGAAAAGCTTATTGTACTCTGCTTGACCTGTTAATTGTTTGTAATCCTCTTCTCTAAGTATTACTTGAGCTCCATCAGCTTGTGAATTTCCATCCTGACCTGCTGCATATGATTTTTTCATTATAGCTCCAACCTCTACCTTGAAGTTTCCGTATTTTTCTATTCCATCTCTATATACTGGTATTTTTATATCTATAATATCCCCTATTTTCACATCATCAATTACCTTTGCATCAAAAGAATGCGTAATTTGCGAATTCGTATTGTTAACTAAGATTACTTTCCTGTGCTCACCAGATGTAGGGCTTAGTATATTTTCCCCTTTTTCAATAAATCCTTTTCTTTGTTTTAACATATCATCACTATATCCTCTTATTAAAAGTGGATATTCATTGTTATATTCAACTTTATAAAGGGACTTCATTATATCTAACTCATCTTGATAAGCTTTTGACAACTTATCTTTAGAAAGTAAAATATGAGCATAAGGATTATAAAAATGTGGCTCTATATATCTTACGCCTTTCATATCATTAACTTTTTGTATTAAATTATCATCTAGCTTGTAAAATAAATGGTCTGAGCTTACAACATCTCCCTCAACAGTTTTATCTACACTTCCATATGACATGGACGCTGACCTACTCATTATTCCTTCCTCCATATTCTTTTTTACCAAACTTTTAGCACTTAGATTTAATATAAACATTGTTCCAACTAAAGTAATTGCTAACATTGTCAATATTGTTCTAGGTTTATTTCTCCATAGATTTCTAGTTGCTATACTTATAAGTATCTTTTCACTTTTTTCATAGATCTTTTTGTTGCTATTCTTTGATTTTTTTTCATACTTATCACTTTCCCTTATAGCCTCTATTATAGATTTTTTCATGGATTTTTTAATTAACATAAAACTAGAAATGGATACGGATATAATTGAAACCGTAAAAGAACATATTATACTAAGTTTTTGTATAGTTAACATAGAACTGTATCCATATACTATCCTTAAACCAACATATGAAAAAATCATTCCAAATACTATCCCTATTAGAGTTCCTAGAGTTATATACATGAAGCTCATAGAAATAAACATGGTCTTTATTTTTTTATTTGATATACCAATAGACCTCATAAGCCCTATTTGGCTAATCATACTTTGAAAAATAATATTAAAAATGTTGTATACTACAATGGTTGATACAACTATTAGAAGCACTAAATTTATAATATTTTCTTTGCTGAATGTTGAAGCTTGTTTGAATCGCTTTGCTGAATAGACCTCAATATTTTCCTGTATATCATATTCACTAGCATCTAGCTTTTTTATCATTTTAGTTGTAAATTGAGATACATTTTCCTCTGACTTAAGATATATTGTTCCAGCATATGTATTTTTTAATTTTATTGGTAAATTAGAATTATTATGAACAAAAGCTCGAAATATACAACCATAACTAGATGTATCATAATATTTATCTGTTTTTTCTATCAAACCAACTATTTTGAATATTTTATTCGCGCTGTCCATCTGGTTAATTCCATTGTCATCACAATAATTATTTAAAAGCATGAAGCCTATATTTTTATTTAATGGGTCAGATATCCCCATCTGTAAGCGTCAAAGAAAGTACGTCTACAATAAAAAATTTAGTTCTGATACAATAAAGCCAATAGCATAATATAACTCTTATGCTATTGGCTAAAATTTCATATTTATTTACTTTGAACTTTAAGATCTTCTGGTAGCGATTTGGACCATGGCATAATATCTTCTATTGAAGTTGTTTCATTTGATAATCCATTCATTAAATACACTAAGTACTTTTCTACAGAAAGGCCATAACTTTTAGCAGTTTCAATTATGCTGTAAATAGTTGCGCTTGCTTGTGCACCTTTGCCAGTGTTGGCGAACAGCCAATTTTTCCTACCTATAACAAATGTCTTAATAG
>NZ_FQWX01000074.1 GCF_900129815.1 Asaccharospora irregularis DSM 2635 | reverse complement strand
AAAAATAATAGCGCTGATAGTAATTAGTCCATTTTTGTCTAACGACAATTATGGATTTTTTATTACCATCAACGCTAAATATTATACAGCCCTTTTTAGTTCGCCCTTTTTTGATATTAATTTAAATCTTATTATTTAATAGTTTCTATTCATCGGAAACATATTTTTCATCATCATATTTTGTAAATATGAATAATAACTCATCCACATATCATTTATGTCTTGATATTGATTTATATAAGGTTCAATATATGGCATATCTAAACTTGGGTATTCGTTATATAGTTCCCCTGTAAATTGCATAGGAGACATATCATACATAGGACTTACATAAGTTGAACATAAATTACCTGATAAAGATTCGATATCCTCTATATATATTATTTCATCATCCCCGTATTGACCTGCTACATTATTACATTGATCTTCACAATTTATATATTGTTGATAACCCTTTACTGTTTTGCATGGATTATACTCTTGGCATGGTTCTTGATATTTACATATATCTTTTTCCTCGTACTGTGGCTTAATATCACATTGTGATAATTTGTTGCTACATTTAGCAATCATTTCTTGACATTTTTTAGATTTAAGTTCATATTCTTTTGCCTTATCACCTGCAGATTTATAACATTTTAAAGCTTTTTCATCATACTTCATAGCTTGATTATATAAATCTTTAGCTTTTTCATTGTATTCTTGAGCTTTTTCGTATAGACATCTAGCTTCTTCACAACTTTGATCAGCTTCTTTTTCTACACACTTAGCCTCTTTATACAAGCATTTAGCTTGTTCACAAAGTTCTTCTGCTTTTTCCATAAGTTGTTTAGCTTTACATTCAGCTTCTTTTCCAGCCCCTTCACTAGAATTAGCATTTTTTAATAACTTATTAGCTTTAGCTGATAATACTTTTGCTTTTTTTTCTAATTCTTCTGCGTTTTCAAAAGCATCTACTGCCTTACATTCGCAATCCAATGCCTTTTCAAATAATTTTTCAGCCTTTTCTGCTAAATCAGCACATTTATCTACACATGTTATTTCATAATCCTCTATAGGACATTCTACATATTTTTTCACCGGTTTTTTACAATACTTACTTTTAGTAGTTGGTTTACAATTATTTATTGTTTCACTATCAACATTACAATTCTCATATTGAGGAGTGCATGAGCACCACTGTTTTTTTTTCTTTTTCATAATACGCCAAACCCCTTTGCTGTATTTTAAAATTTGCATAAAAATAATTTATGTCATTTATTATAATTATATGATTAGTATTTAATGTGGTTACTAGTCTAGTAGTTATTTCATATAACTGAGGTAAATTGTGACCCTAATATATCAGTATATCTATATTTTTGCATAAAAAAATGACCTATAAATAGGTCACCTTGACTGACACCTAACGGTTGTCAGTTTTTTTGTATTCAAATTTACTACCACAGTTTGGACAAAT
>NZ_FQWX01000042.1 GCF_900129815.1 Asaccharospora irregularis DSM 2635 | reverse complement strand
AAAGAAATGAAATCGAAAGAGGACAAGTTATGGCTAAGCCAGGAACAGTTAAAGCACACACTAAATTTACAGCAGAAGTATACGTATTAAAGAAAGAAGAAGGTGGAAGACATACTCCATTCTTCGATGGATATAGACCACAATTCTACTTTAGAACAACAGACGTTACAGGAGCTTGTAAATTACCAGAAGGAATAGAAATGGTAATGCCAGGAGATAACGTAACTATGGAAGTTGAGTTAATAAACTCAATAGCAGTAGAAGAAGGATTAAGATTCGCAATAAGAGAAGGTGGAAGAACAGTAGCATCAGGTGTTGTTGCTTCTATAACTGAATAGTTATTTTTGAGATTTATCAAATAAATTATAAAAAAGAGGAGATATCTCCTCTTTTTTTAATAATGAAATCACAAAAACATTGACATATTACATAGTTTTGTGATAACTTATACAAGGTAATGATTCAGGAAGGTGATAATACCTTAATTGTTGAAATTTATGGAATTGAGATGATTTTAAGGTATTATATTAACAATATATATATTGTAATACAAAGTTGGAGGTGTAGCAGATGAGAGTTAAAGTAACTTTAGCATGTACAGAATGCAAGCAAAGAAACTACAACACTACAAAAAACAAGAAAAATAATCCAGACAGAATAGAACTACAAAAATACTGTAGATTCTGCAAAAAGCATACTACTCATAAAGAAACAAAATAGTTTTATTAAGGATGTGAGTGTAGAATGGCTGCCCAAGCAAATCAAGGCTCAAAAACTAAGAAAAAATTCAGTTTAGCTACTTATATAAAGGAAACTAAGCAAGAATTAAAAAGGGTTATATGGCCAACTAAAAATGAGTTACTTAAAAACACAGGGGTGGTTTTAACTGTAGTTATTTCATCCGCTATATTAGTATGGGGACTAGACACATTATTATCTGGTGCGTTAGGATTTATACTAAAGATAGGTAAATAAAGGAGGAAATAAAATGTCAGAATTAGAAAAACCTAGTTGGTATGTAGTACATACTTACTCAGGTCATGAAAATAAAGTTAAAGCTACTATAGAAAAAGCTGTAAAAACAAGAGGTATGGAAGACTGCATAACTCAAGTAGTAGTTCCTACAGAAGATGTTGTTGAAACTACTAAAACAGGAAAAGAAAAAACTAGACAACGTAAGGTGTTCCCAAGTTATGTCTTAGTAAAAATGGTAATAACAGACGAATCTTGGTATGTAGTAAGAAATACTAAGGGTGTAACAGGGTTTGTTGGTCCAGGATCAAAACCAGTTGCGCTAAGCGAAGAAGAAGTACAAGCTATGGGTATAGACACAGAAAATAGTAACAAACTAGTTAGTGGTGGAATCGATTTAGAAGTCGGTGACACTGTAAAAATTGCCAAAGGTTCATTTACAGGACAAATTGGTACTGTGGAAGAAATAAATTTAGAAAATAAAGAAATAAAAGTATGTATAAGTGCATTTGGGAAAAGAACTCTATTCACTATAGAGTTTGAAAGTATAGAAAAAATATAATACTTATATATAGAAAAATCTGAGGAGGTGCGCTCAAATGGCTAAAAAAGTTATAGGTCAAATAAAATTACAAATACCTGCAGGTAAGGCTACACCAGCTCCACCAGTTGGACCAGCATTAGGGCAACACGGTGTTAATATAATGGGATTCACTAAGGAATTCAATGCTAAAACTGCAGATCAAGCTGGGATGATAATACCAGTAGTTATAACTGTATATCAAGATAGATCATTCAGTTTTATAACAAAAACTCCACCAGCGGCAGTATTATTAAAGAAAGCTGTTGGTTTAGACACTGCGTCTGGAGAACCAAACAAGAAAAAAGTTGCTAAAATATCTTCAGCAAAAGTAAGAGAAATAGCTGAATTAAAAATGCCTGACTTAAATGCTGCATCAGTAGAATCTGCTATAAGTATGATAGCTGGTACTGCAAGAAGTATGGGTATCGTAGTAGAAGACTAATTATAAAAATTATAATTAGGGATTTAAGCACTTCGTTTTAAGAAGTGGGAGGTTTAAAGCCGATATTAACCACAAGGAGGAAAGTAAAATGGCGAAGAAAACAAAAAAATACGCAGAAGCGTTAAGTAAAATAGAGAGAACTAAATTATATGATGCTACAGAAGCTTTATCATTAGTTGCAGATGTTGCTAGTGCTAAGTTTGATGAAACTGTAGAAGCACATATAAGATTAGGTGTTGACTCAAGACATGCTGACCAACAAGTAAGAGGGGCAGTTGTATTACCACACGGAACAGGAAAAACTAAGAGAGTTTTAGTTTTTGCTAAAGGAGAAAAAGCTAAAGAAGCTGAGCAAGCTGGAGCTGACTTTGTAGGAGCTGAAGAATTAGTTCAAAAAATACAAGGTGAAAACTGGTTTGAATTTGATATAGTTGTTGCTACTCCAGATATGATGGGTGTAGTAGGTAGATTAGGTAGAGTATTAGGACCTAAAGGTTTAATGCCAAACCCTAAATCAGGAACAGTTACTTTCGATGTAGCTAAAGCTATAGACGAAATAAAAGCTGGTAAAGTTGAATACAGATTAGATAAAACTAATATAATTCACGTTCCTGTAGGAAAAGTATCTTTTGGTGGCGAAAAATTAACTGAAAACTTCAATGCATTAATGAGTGCTATAGTTAAAGCTAAACCAGCTGCAGCTAAAGGACAATACTTAAGAAGTGTTACAGTTGCTTCTACTATGGGACCTGGAGTTAAAATAAACCCAGCAAGAATAGCAGAATAATAAAATTGTTGACATAGATAAACAAAAATGTTAATATAACATTTGTTGATATAAAATAGAATAGATTTGCCGTAGACAGTGGGTGCTTAGGCTTAATACCCCACCGAGGTTTTAGATAAATTGAGATTACTAAAGCTTTTGATGTCTACTTTGACTCAAAAGCTTTTTTTAATTTTGCGGCGAATACTAAACCTATTTGGTGAAGGAGGTGCACATCTAGATGAGAAAAGCTATAGAAGTTAAATCACAAGTTGTTACTGAAATAGTTGAGAAGTTACAAAAATCTTCTGCTGCAGTTGTAGTTGACTACAAAGGATTAACAGTTGAAGAGGTAACTGAATTAAGAAAGAAAATGAGAGAAGCTGGTGTTGAATACAAAGTATACAAAAATACTTTAGTTAGAAGAGCAGCTAAAGAAGTTGGAATAGAACAATTCAACGATGAATTACTAGTTGGTACTAATGCTATAGCATTTGGATATGAAGATCCAGTTGCTCCAGCAAGAATATTAAAAGAATTCATGGATTCTCATCCAAAGATGCAATTAAAGATGGGTGTAATAGAAGGAGAATTCTACAACGAATCTCAAATAGTTGAGTTCGCTAACATACCATCAAGAGAAGTTCTTCTTGCTAAGTTACTTGGAAGCTTAAAAGCTCCAATATCAAACTTCGCATACTTAATAGATGCAATAGCAAAGAAACAAGAAGAGCAAGAAGCTTAATTGTCAATTAGAGAAAATATATAAAATTAAAAATATGATTTTATTAATTAATTAAAGAAAAATTCGGAGGTGCTAAAAATGACAATAGAACAAATATTAGAAGCTATAGAAAACATGAAAGTTTTAGAATTAAATGAATTAGTTAAAGCTGCTGAAGAAAAATTCGGTGTATCTGCTTCAGCTCCAGTAATGGTAGCTGGTGCTGCTGGTGGCGCTGGTGCTGCTGAAGAAAAAACTGAGTTCGATGTTGTATTAACAGGAGCTGGATCTTCAAAAGTTGGAGTTATAAAAGCTGTTAGAGAAATAACTGGATTAGGATTAAAAGAAGCTAAAGAAGTAGTTGACAACGCTCCTAAGACTGTAAAAGAAGGAGCTTCTAAAGAAGAAGCTGAGCAAATAAAAGAAAAATTAGAAGCTGCTGGAGCATCAGTAGAAGTTAAATAATTTCTCTTTAAAAAGTTTATAAAAAGAAGTCGAAAGACTTCTTTTTTTTATGCTTTGAGACGAATATGTTACTCTAAGAAAATAGAGTTGGAAAAAAATAAAAATTGAAAATTAAAGTATAATTTTAGGGCATATAAAAATTATATCTAAAAAATAGAATTTTAGTATAATAATTGGTACATAATAGAATAGTACATATTTTATTAAATAATAAAAAATAGTTTTTATAATAGATGCAAGTTATATATTGAAAACTATTGACAAATGTGATAAAATTATTAGATGCGTTAGAGTGAATAAAGGTTTTATTTTTAATTATTGAGAGGTGAAAAATGAATGCCACATCCTGTCACGATAGGTAAGAGGAAGAGAATGAGCTTTTCTAAGATAAAGGAAATAGCTGATGTACCAAATCTTATAGAAATACAAGTAGATTCCTATAAGTGGTTTTTAGAAGAAGGATTAAAAGAAGTTTTTGATGATATTTCGCCTATAGAAGATTACACTGGTAATCTTATATTAGAGTTTGTTGATTACTCTTTAGACGATAAACCAAAATACGACATAGAAGAATGTAAAGATAGAGATGCTACATATTGTGCGCCTCTAAAAGTTAAAGTAAGACTTATAAATAAAGAAACAGGCGAAATAAAAGAACAAGAAGTTTTTATGGGAGATTTCCCACTAATGACAGACAGAGGGACTTTTGTTATAAACGGAGCTGAAAGGGTAATAGTAAGTCAGCTAGTTAGATCTCCTGGTGTTTATTATGCTCAAGAAAGAGATAAGACAGGGAAGTTATTAATATCATCTACTGTAATTCCTAATAGAGGAGCTTGGTTAGAATATGAGACAGATTCTAATGATGTAATATCAGTAAGGGTTGATAGAACAAGAAAACAACCAGTAACTGTTTTACTAAGAGCATTAGGAATAGGGACAGATGCAGAAATAATTGATCTTCTAGGTGAAGACGAAAGACTTGCTGCTACATTAGAAAAGGATAATACAAAATCAGTTGAAGAGGGATTAGTTGAGATATATAAGAAACTAAGACCAGGTGAACCTCCTACAGTTGAGAGTGCATCATCACTATTAAATGCGTTATTCTTTGACCCAAAAAGATACGATCTAGCTAAAGTAGGTAGATATAAATTCAATAAAAAGCTTGCTTTATGCTATAGAATAATGAATAGAATAACAGCTGAAGACATAATAAACCCTGAAACAGGAGAGATATTTGTTAATGCTGGAGAAAAAATAGACTATGAAGTAGCTAGAGAAATACAAAATTCAGGAATAAATGTAGTAAGTATATTAGTTGAAGATGACAAAAAAGTAAAAGTAATAGGAAATAACTTTGTAGACATTAAGTCTCATGTTGATTTTGACATAGATGAATTGAACATAAAAGAAAAAGTTCATTATCCAACTCTAAAAGAAATTTTACAAGAGTATGAGGATGAAGAAGAAATAAAAGAAGCTATAAAATCAAAAATGAAAGAACTTATACCGAAGCATATATTATTAGATGACATCATTGCTTCAATAAACTATGAATTCAACTTATTCTATCCTATTGGAAATATAGATGATATAGACCATTTAGGTAATAGAAGAATAAGATCAGTAGGTGAATTATTACAGAACCAAGTAAGAATAGGTCTTTCTAGAATGGAAAGAGTTATAAAAGAGAGAATGACAGTTCAAGATATGGAATCTATAACTCCGCAAGCATTAGTTAACATTAGACCTGTATCTGCTGCGATAAAAGAGTTCTTTGGTAGTTCTCAGTTATCTCAGTTCATGGATCAAACAAACCCATTATCAGAATTAACTCACAAGAGAAGATTATCAGCATTAGGGCCAGGGGGTCTTTCAAGGGAAAGAGCAGGATTTGAGGTTCGTGACGTTCACCATTCACACTATGGAAGAATGTGTCCTATAGAAACACCAGAGGGACCAAATATCGGACTTATAAACTCACTAGGAACTTATGCTAAGATAAATGAATTTGGATTTATAGAATCTCCTTATAGAAAGTATGATAAGGAAGCAGGAAAGCTTACAGAACAAATAGACTACCTAACAGCAGATGAAGAAGATTTATTCGTAAGAGCCCAAGCGAATGAGCCATTAACAGATGATGGAAGATTCGAAAACAACAGGGTTTTATGTAGGACTAAAAATGGTGCCGTTGAATTGGTTACACATGAGATAGTAGACTACATGGATATATCTCCTAAGCAAGTTGTGTCTGTTGCGACAGCTATGATACCTTTCCTAGAAAATGATGACGCCAACCGTGCCCTTATGGGATCAAACATGCAACGTCAAGCTGTACCTTTAGTAAGAAGAGAAGCGCCTATTATAGGAACAGGTATAGAGTATAGAGCCGCAAAGGATTCTGGAGCAGTTGTTGTTGCTAAGAACCCAGGAATAGCAGAGAGAGTAACAGCAGATGAAATAGTAATAAAAAGAGCAGATGGCAATAGAGATAGATATAAACTTCTTAAGTTTAAACGTTCAAACTCAGGAACATGTATAAATCAAACACCGATAATAAATAAGGGTGAGAACATAGAAAAAGGCGATGTTATAGCGGATGGCCCAGCTACTGATTTAGGAGAGGTAGCTCTTGGAAGAAACTGCTTTATAGCATTTATGACTTGGGAAGGTTATAACTACGAGGATGCTATTTTAATAAATGAAAGATTAGTAAAAGAAGATAGATTATCGACTATTCATATAGAAGAATATGAATGTGAAGCTAGAGATACTAAACTAGGACCAGAAGAAATAACTAGAGATATCCCTAATGTAGGTGATAGTGCAATAAAGAACCTAGATGAAAGAGGAATAGTTAGAATAGGTGCAGAAGTTAATTCAGGAGACATATTAGTAGGTAAAGTTACTCCAAAAGGTGAAACAGAACTTACAGCTGAAGAAAGATTACTTCGTGCGATATTTGGGGAGAAGGCTAGGGAAGTAAGAGATACTTCACTTAAAGTTCCTCATGGGGAATCAGGTATAATAGTTGATGTAAAAGTGTTCACTAGAGAAAATGGTGATGACTTATCTCCTGGAGTTAATGAATTAGTTAGATGTTATATAGCTAAGAAGAGAAAGATAAAAGTAGGAGATAAGATGGCTGGACGTCATGGTAACAAAGGGGTTATATCTAGAGTATTACCTGAAGAAGACATGCCGTTTATGTCTGACGGAACGCCAATGGACATAGTTCTTAACCCACAAGGGGTTCCATCTCGTATGAATATCGGTCAGGTACTGGAAGTTCACCTTGGTCTTGCAGCCAAAACTTTAGGATGGCATGTTGCTACATCTGTATTTGATGGAGCTAAGGAAGAAAACATAAGAGAAGCCTTAGTTAAAGCGGGCTATCCAGAAGATGGTAAGTTAACTTTATATGACGGAAGAACGGGAGATACTTTCGATAACAGAATAACAGTTGGTTATATGTATATGCTTAAACTACATCACTTGGTTGATGATAAGTTACATGCAAGAAGTACAGGACCATACTCTCTAGTTACTCAACAACCTCTAGGTGGTAAAGCGCAATTTGGAGGACAAAGATTTGGAGAGATGGAGGTTTGGGCTCTGGAAGCATATGGAGCTGCACACATACTTCAAGAAATACTTACTGTTAAGTCAGACGACGTTGTTGGACGTGTTAGAACTTATGAGGCTATAGTTAAGGGAGAAAATATCCCAGAACCAGGAATCCCAGAATCATTTAAGGTTCTTATAAAAGAGCTTCAAAGTTTATGCCTAGATGTAAAAGTGTTAACTGAAGAGGACCAAGAAATAGAAGTAAGAGAATCTATAGATATGGATGATTCAGTTAATGAATTTGAGTTGGATATTGTAGACAACATAAAAGAAGTAGAAGAGACTCATATAATTGAAGAAATCGAAGAGGTAGAGGACGAAGAAGATTTCTCAGGAAATAAAGAAGAAATCGAAAATGTAGATTTCGAAGAAGAAGAAATAGATTATGAAGAAGCAGATTATGAAGAAGAACAGGATTACGATATGTAATTATCTATAACATATAGGAAATTATATAGATCTTGCGTAAGTGAGTAAATATAATTTCCTAAGTGTTTTATACTGTGGGCAACTAATAGTAGCTCAATGTAGTAAGTTTTTATTTATGTAAAGTAAATATCAAATAGAAGGGAGAGAACTCCTTGTTTGAATTAAACAATTTCGAGTCGATAAAAATAGCATTGGCTTCTCCGGAAAAAATAAGACAATGGTCTAGAGGAGAAGTGAAAAAGCCTGAAACTATAAATTACCGTACTTTAAAACCAGAAAAAGATGGTTTATTTTGCGAGAGAATATTTGGACCACAAAAAGACTGGGAATGTCATTGTGGAAAATACAGAAGAGTTAGATACAAAGGTGTAGTTTGTGATAGATGTGGAGTTGAAGTAACTAAAGCTAAAGTAAGAAGAGAGAGAATGGGACACATAGAGCTAGCAGCACCGATGTCTCATATATGGTACTTTAAAGGAATCCCAAGTAGAATGGGTCTTTTACTTGATATGTCTCCTAGATCTTTAGAAAAAATATTATACTTTGCTTCATATGTAGTTATCGATCCAGGGGAGACTGGATTAAATGAAAAACAACTACTAACTGAAAAAGAATATAGAGTTGCCCTTGATAAATATGGATATACATTTACTGTAGGTATGGGGGCTGAAGCTGTAAAACAACTTTTACAGAATGTAGATTTAGAACAGCAAAGTAAAGACTTAAGAGTTGAGTTAAAAGAGAGTACAGGACAAAAAAGAGTAAGAACTATCAGAAGATTAGAAGTAGTAGAGGCTTTTAGGAAATCTGGAAATAAACCAGAATGGATGATACTAGATGCTATACCTGTAATACCACCGGATTTAAGACCTATGGTACAACTAGACGGTGGTAGATTTGCGACTTCTGACTTAAATGATTTATATAGAAGAGTTATAAATAGAAATAACAGACTGAAAAGATTATTAGAGCTTGGAGCTCCTGATATAATCGTAAGAAATGAAAAAAGAATGCTTCAAGAGGCAGTAGATGCCCTAATAGACAATGGTAGAAGAGGTAGACCAGTAACAGGACCAGGGAATAGACCGTTAAAATCTCTGTCAGACATGCTAAAAGGAAAGCAAGGACGTTTCCGTCAAAACTTACTTGGTAAGCGTGTTGACTATTCAGGACGTTCAGTTATAGTTGTTGGACCGGAACTTAAATTCTATCAATGTGGTCTTCCTAAAAAAATGGCTCTTGAATTATTCAAACCATTTGTTATGGATAAGCTAGTAAAAGAAGGATATGCTCACAATATAAAGAGTGCGAAATCTATAGTAGAAAAGGTAAAACCAGAGGTTTGGGGAGTATTAGAGGATGTTATAAAAAGTCACCCAGTACTACTAAACCGTGCACCTACTCTACATAGACTAGGGATACAAGCATTTGAACCAATTTTGGTTGAAGGAAAAGCGATAAAACTACATCCACTTGTATGTACTGCATATAATGCCGACTTTGACGGTGACCAAATGGCTGTCCATGTACCGTTATCTGTAGAGGCGCAAGCAGAGGCAAGATTCTTGATGTTATCTATAAATAACATCCTTGCACCTAAGGATGGAACTCCTATAACTACACCTTCTCAGGATATGGTTTTAGGTTGTTACTATTTAACAATAGAGTCTCAAGGTGGAGAAAAAGGAACTGGAACATTGTTCAAAGACTTTAACGAGTTATTACTTGCTTACCAAAATGGCGCGGTTGAACTACATTCTTTAGTAAAAATGAGAATAGTTCTTGAAGATGGAAGAAGTACTATGGTAGAAAGTACAGTTGGTAGATTTATATTCAACGAAAATGTACCTCAGGATTTAGGATTTGTAGATAGAGAGAAAGATCCATTTGGATTAGAAGTAGATTTCCTAGTAACAAAGAAATCTCTAGGAACTATAATAGACAAGTGCTTTAGAAAGCATGGTAATACAGAAACTGCAATATTATTAGATCATATAAAAGCATTAGGATTTAAATATTCTACAAAAGGTGGTATAACAGTTGCCGTAGCAGATATGAAAATCCCAGAAGCTAAAAAGGATTATCTGAGAAATGCAGAAGAAAGAGTAGATAAATACGAGAAAGCATATAGAAGAGGTCTAATATCTAATGAAGAACGATATGAAAAAGTTATAGAAACTTGGACAGAAACAACTGAAAAAGTTACAGACGCTCTTATGGAAGGCTTAGACAGACTTAATAATATATATATAATGGCCCATTCAGGAGCCAGAGGTTCTAAAAACCAGATAAGACAGTTAGCTGGTATGCGTGGTCTGATGGCGAATGCATCTGGTAAAACTGTTGAGGTTCCGGTAAAATCAAACTTCCGTGAAGGGTTATCAGTAATGGAATACTTTACATCTTCACATGGTGCCAGAAAAGGTCTTGCCGATACAGCTCTTCGTACAGCGGACTCAGGTTACCTAACAAGAAGATTGGTTGATGTCAGTCAAGATGTTATAGTAAGAGAGATTGATTGTGGAACAGAAGAAACAACAGAAATATTAGCAATAAAAGACGGAAATGAAGTAATAGAAGAATTATATGATAGAATCGTAGGAAGATATACTATAGATCCTATATTAAATCCTAATACAGGAGAAGTTATAGTTGAAGCTGACTCTATGATACAAGAAGATAAGGCTGAACAAATAATCAACCTAGGAATAGAAAAAGTAAAAATAAGAACTGTACTTAACTGTAAAACAAACCATGGAGTGTGTTCTAAGTGTTATGGTAGAAACTTAGCTACTGGTAAAGAGGTTAACATAGGAGAAGCTGTTGGTATAATAGCGGCTCAATCTATAGGTGAACCGGGTACACAGCTTACGATGAGAACATTCCATACAGGTGGAGTTGCCGGAGGAGATATAACACAAGGTCTTCCAAGGGTAGAGGAGCTATTTGAGGCTAGAAAGCCAAAAGGATTAGCTATAATAACAGAAGTAACAGGTAGAGTAGAAATAGATGAAACAGGTAAGAGAAAAGAAGCAGTGGTAATACCTAAAGAAGGTGAAAACCAAACTTATGTAATACCATATGGATCTAGATTAAGAGTTAAACAAGGTCAAATGGTTGAAGCAGGGGATCCGTTGACTCAAGGTTCTATAAACCCTCACGATATAGTAAGAGTAAAAGGTATAGGTGGGGTACAAGAATATATAGTTAAGGAAGTCCAAAGAGTTTATAGACTTCAAGGGGTTGATGTTAACGACAAACATATAGAAGTAATTGTTAGACAAATGCTATCTAAGGTTAAAGTTGAAGACCCAGGAGATACAGATTTATTACCTGGAGGTTATGAAGATGTATTAACATTTAATAAATGCAATGAAGAAGCGGAAGCTCAAGGATTAAAACCAGCTATAGCTAAGAGAGTACTATTAGGTATAACGAAGGCATCCCTTGCTACAGAATCATTCTTATCAGCTGCATCGTTCCAGGAGACAACAAGAGTATTAACAGAAGCGGCTATAAAAGGAAAAGAAGATCATCTGATAGGATTAAAAGAAAATGTAATATTAGGAAAATTAATACCAGCAGGAACAGGTATGAAGAAATACAAAAACATAGCTGTTGAAAAAATTGAAGGATAAGTACATTGTTTAACATAAAGAAATCTTGACAATAAATATGTCTGGTGATAAAATGTTAAGGTGTGTAATTTAAAAGTAAACTAAGTACTTGATAAGTGCTTAGTTACTTTTGAATTATATTCATATAAATAATTTGAACTAAAAGCATCAAACTAAAAGTATTTACAAACACTTGATTAGTGTTAACTACTTTAATTGAAAGTAACGAAAGTTACAACCACTCAGCATTCAAAAGAATGTTGACGCAGTTGGCGATCATTAAGATCGAAAATTTTGAAAAGGAGGTGCCAATGATGCCAACAATTAACCAATTAGTTCGTAAAGG
This sequence comes from Asaccharospora irregularis DSM 2635, assembly GCF_900129815.1. Lineage (GTDB taxonomy): Bacteria > Bacillota > Clostridia > Peptostreptococcales > Peptostreptococcaceae > Asaccharospora > Asaccharospora irregularis. The sequence goes on along the minus strand of NZ_FQWX01000042.1, from coordinate 3,804 downwards.
TAGAAGAGAAATAGAAAAGAATTCTACTGCTCCAGCATTACAAAAGGGTTATAACTCTTTAAACAAAAAAACAACTGATGTAAGTGCTCCACAAAAAAGAGGAGTTTGTACTTCAGTTAAAACAGTTACTCCTAAGAAACCTAACTCAGCTTTAAGAAAAGTTGCAAGGGTTAGATTAACAAACGGTATAGAGGTAAGTGCTTATATACCAGGAGAAGGACACAACTTACAAGAGCATAGTGTTGTTCTTATAAGAGGAGGAAGAGTAAAAGACCTTCCAGGGGTTAGATATCACATACTAAGAGGTACTTTAGATACTGCAGGTGTTGATAAGAGAATGCAATCTAGATCTAAGTACGGTGCTAAGAGACCTAAGGCTGCAAAAAAATAATAAAACAAAAATAGACAATAAGAATTAATTATAGTTCGGTGCTTTAAATATATATATATTTATGGCATCACGGCGTTTAATTATGTCGAGTACCTATGATTTAAGATTTAATAATTAAGGAGGGAAGCGAAATGCCAAGAAAAGGTAATGTTCCAAAGAGAGAAGTTTTACCAGATCCGATGTACGGAAGTAAGGTAGTTACTAAGTTAATAAACAATTTAATGGTAGATGGAAAAAAAGGTAAGTCACAAACGATAGTTTATGATGCCTTTGCAATAATAGCAGAAAAAACAGGAGAAGATGCTTTAGAGGTATTCAATAAGGCTATGGATAATATAATGCCTGTTTTAGAAGTTAAAGCAAGAAGAGTTGGTGGAGCTAACTACCAAGTACCAATAGAAGTTAGACCTGAAAGAAGACAAACTTTAGGTTTAAGATGGTTAGTAAAATATACAAGAGCTCGTGGAGAAAAAGGAATGGTTGAAAAGCTATCTAAAGAAATAATGGATGCAGCTAACAACACAGGAGCTTCAGTTAAGAAGAAAGAAGATACTCATAAAATGGCAGAGGCTAATAAAGCATTTGCTCACTATAGATGGTAGGAAATATAGATACCTTATAAAATTAAGGATATCGTGAGGAGGATAACCATGGCTAGAAAGTTTCCTTTAGAAAGAACTAGAAATATAGGAATAATGGCTCATATAGATGCAGGAAAAACTACTACAACAGAAAGAATCCTATTCTATACTGGGCAAACGCATAAAGTAGGAGAAACTCATGAGGGAGCTTCTCAAATGGACTGGATGGAGCAAGAGAAGGAAAGAGGTATAACAATAACTTCTGCCGCTACTACTGCTACATGGAAAGACCATAGAATAAACGTAATAGATACTCCAGGACACGTCGACTTCACAGTTGAGGTTGAAAGATCTTTAAGAGTATTAGATGGAGCGGTTGCAGTTTTCTGTGCTAAAGGTGGGGTTGAGCCTCAATCAGAAAATGTATGGAGACAAGCTGATAACTACGGTGTACCTAGAATGGCATTTGTAAACAAGATGGACATATTAGGTGCTAACTTCTACAATGTTATAGACATGATGAAAGAAAGATTAAGTGCTAATGCAGTACCTGTACAATTACCAATAGGTAAAGAAGAGAGCTTCGTAGGTATAGTAGATCTTTTAAACATGAATGCTGTAATATACAAAGATGACCTAGGTATTGAAACTGAAATAACTGAAATACCTGAAGATATGAAAGAATTAGCTCAAGAGTGGAGAGAAAAATTAGTTGAAGCTGTTGCAGAAACTGATGAAGATCTAATGATGAAGTATCTTGAAGGTGAAGAGTTAACTATAGAAGAAATGAAAGTTGCTATAAGAAAAGCTACTATAGCATGTGAAATGAACCCTGTGTTCTGTGGAACTGCATACAGAAATAAAGGAGTTCAGTTAGTGATAGATGGTGTTATAGACTACTTACCTGCACCAACTGATATAGAATCTATAAAAGGTATATTAGACAACGGTGAAGAAGCAGAGAGACATTCATCTGATGAAGAGCCATTCTCAGCATTGGCGTTCAAAATAATGACTGACCCATTCGTTGGTAAACTAGCGTTCTTCAGAGTTTACTCTGGAACATTAGAAAGTGGTTCATACGTTTTAAATGCTACAAAAGGTAAGAGAGAGAGAATCGGACGTATACTACAAATGCATGCTAACACAAGAGAAGAAATAAGCAAGGTATATGCTGGGGATATAGCTGCAGCAGTAGGATTAAAAGATACTACTACTGGAGATACTTTATGTGATCCAGCTAACCCAATAATACTTGAATCAATGGAATTCCCTGAACCAGTTATAGATGTTGCTATAGAGCCTAAGTCAAAAGCTGCTCAAGAAAAAATGGGTGTTGCTCTTCAAAAATTAGCTGAAGAGGATCCAACTTTCAGAGTAAGATCAGACGAAGAAACAGGACAAACTATAATCGGTGGTATGGGTGAATTACACTTAGAGATAATAGTAGATAGATTATTAAGAGAATTTAAAGTTGAAGCAAACGTAGGTGCTCCACAAGTTGCTTACAGAGAAACTATAACTCAACCGGTTGATGTTGAATATAAATACTCTAAGCAATCAGGTGGTAGAGGACAATATGGTCACGTTAAGATTAGAGTTAATCCTCAAGAACCAGGTGCTGGATACAAATTTGAAAATAAAACAGTTGGTGGATCTGTTCCTAAGGAATATGTTGGACCAATAGATGCAGGTATACAAGGAGCTATGGCTGCTGGTATAGTTGCTGGATACCCAGTAGTTGACGTTGCTGTTGAATTATACGATGGTTCTTACCATGAAGTCGATTCATCAGAAATGGCGTTCAAAATGGCTGGATCTATGGCAATGAAAGAAGCTATGAGAAAAGGTAATGCTGTATTACTTGAACCATACTTCAAAGTTGAAGTTGTTACTCCAGAAGAATACATGGGAGACGTTATGGGTGGATTAAACTCTAAGAGAGGTTTAATACAAGGTATGGAAGCTAGATCAGGGGCTCAAGTTATAAGAGCATTCGTTCCACTTTCAGAAATGTTTGGATACTCTACAGAGTTAAGATCATCAACTCAAGGTCGTGCAACTTATACAATGATATTTGACCACTACGAACAAGTTCCAGCTTCAGTAGCTAAGAAAATATCAGAAGGTAAATAATAAAATAATTATTAAAATAATAAAGTAAGGTGAGTTGAACTCACCTTACATAAAAAATATTTAGGGAGGTATTTCAAATGGCTAAAGCTAAATACGAAAGAAGTAAACCACACGTTAATATAGGAACAATAGGTCACGTTGACCACGGTAAAACTACATTAACAGCTGCTATAACAAGAACATTACATGATAGATATCAATTAGGAGAAGCAGTAGATTTTGCTAACATAGATAAAGCTCCAGAGGAAAGAGAAAGAGGAATCACAATATCAACATCTCACGTTGAGTATGAAACACCAAACAGACACTACGCTCACGTTGACTGCCCAGGACATGCTGACTACGTTAAAAACATGATAACAGGAGCAGCTCAAATGGACGGTGCTATATTAGTTTGTTCAGCAACTGATGGACCAATGCCACAAACAAGAGAGCATATATTATTATCAAGACAAGTTGGTGTACCATACATAGTAGTATTCTTAAACAAATGTGATATGGTAGATGACGAAGAACTATTAGAATTAGTTGAAATGGAAATAAGAGATTTATTAAATGAATATGAATTCCCAGGAGATGACACTCCAATAGTAAGAGGATCAGCATTAATGGCATTAGAAGATCCAAAATCAGCATGGGGAGATAAAATAGTAGAATTATTCGAGCAAATAGATGCATACATCCCAGAACCAGAAA
>NZ_FQWX01000049.1 GCF_900129815.1 Asaccharospora irregularis DSM 2635 | reverse complement strand
AAAATAATAGCGCTGATAGTAATTAGTCCATTTTTGTCTAACGACAATTATGGATTTTTTATTACCATCAACGCTAAATATTATACAGCCAAATAAAATCTATTCCTCGGAGATAACCCTCTTTATATCAAATATAAATATTTCTATTCAACTGTTACTGATTTAGCTAAGTTTCTTGGCTTATCTACATCACAGCCTCTTAATTTTGAAACATGGTACGCTAATAACTGCATAGGTATAACAGCTAATATTGGTGATAAGATATCATCTGAATTTGGTATATAAATTACCTTATCTGATGCCTTCTCAACAGTAGTATTATGGTTTTGTGCTATAGCTATTACATAAGCTCCTCTAGCCCTTACTTCTTCCATGTTAGATACCATTTTTTCAAATAGCGCCTCTTGAGTCGCTATAGCTATTACAGGTGTTCCTTCTTCTATTAAAGCTATTGTACCGTGCTTTAACTCTCCAGCTGCAAATGCTTCTGAATGTATATAAGATATTTCTTTTAGTTTTAATGAACCTTCCATCGCTAGGTTATAATCTACTCCTCTTCCTAGATAGAATGCGTCCTCTTTTCCTGAAACTGTTTTAGCAAGTTCTTTTATGTGTTCTTCATTACTTAATACTTCTTCTATCTTGTCAGGTAATTCTTTCATTTTAGCTATCATTTCTTTGTAGAACTCTTCAGTTATAGTTCCTTTTTTGATAGCGAAGTCTAAAGCTACCATGTATAGAGAAATTATTTGAGTTGTATATGCTTTAGTTGATGCAACTGCTATTTCTGGCCCAGCCCAAGTATAGAATACATCATCTGACTCTCTAGCTATAGAAGAACCTACAACGTTAGTTATAGATAGTATTCTAGCTCCCTTAGCTTTTGAATCTCTTAGTGCTGCTAATGTATCTGCAGTTTCACCTGATTGGCTAACTAGTATAAGCAGTGTATTTTCATCTACAAATGGATCTGAGTATCTAAACTCTGATGCTATATCACATATTACTGGTACTTTAACAAATTTCTCTATAGCATATTTACCAAGTAATCCTGCATTGTAAGCTGTTCCACAGGCTACTATATATACTTTATTAATTCCATCTAAATCTTCCTTAGATATGTTTATACTGTCTAATTTTATATTTCCTTGGTCGTCTAATCTTCTTTCTAATGTCTCTTTTATTCCTTTTGGTTGTTCATGTATTTCTTTCTCCATAAAGTGATCATATCCACCTTTAGATGCAGCTTCTACATCCCAAGTAACATGGTATATCTCCTTGTCTACAACATTTCTATTTGAATCATAGATAGTCATATTCTCGTCTTTCATATGAACAACTTCACCGTTTTCTAGTAAATATACATCTCTAGTGTATTTTAATAGAGCTGGTATATCTGATGCTACGAAGTTTTCACCTTTTCCTATTCCTGCTACTAGTGGACTGTCTTTTCTAACGGCTACTAATTCGTTTTTACTGTCTTTGCATACAACTCCTAGTGCATATGCCCCTCTTAGTCTTCCTATAGTCTTATATACAGCGTCTAGTAGGTTTCCTTCATAGTATTTATCTACTAAGTGAGCTATTACTTCTGTATCTGTTTGAGATATTAACTTAACTCCTTCAGCTTCTAGCTCTTCTTTTAATTCCATATAGTTTTCTATTATTCCATTGTGAACAACAGCTATTGTCTTATCCTGATTGTAATGAGGATGTGAATTCACATCAGACGGCTCACCATGAGTTGCCCATCTTGTATGACCTATTCCTAGTCCTCCATCAATTTTGTTTTCTTTTAGATCGTCTGCAAGAACAGAAAGTCTTCCTTTAAACTTTCTTATCTCTAACTCCTCAGAATTATGAATGGCAACACCTGCCGAGTCATATCCTCTGTACTCCATTTTAGAAAGTCCGTCTACTATAACTTCTGCAGCCTTTCTATTTCCTAAATATCCAACTATTCCACACATATTTGTGTCCTCCTAAAAATATTATTTTTTTATATTTTTTAGAGTTAGGTCATATAAGTTTACTCAAACTCCTCTTTGTCCATAAGATCACTCCTATGATTTGAAGAAGTTCTTCGGTGGTAAACGCACCGCAGAGCATCCGCCGATAATTCGATTAACTCTGTCCTCGTCAACTTAGTTACAATATTACTTAATTACTGTTTGTCATTAACCAAGTTCTGGCGCTTAGAAAGTGAATACTAATATAAATATTAGCATTTCACTCCTATTACTATTTTCTTAGTTTTAGGAAATTATATACCTATTTTTAGTATTCACTTTTTAACTTACGATAGTTTATCTTCTATAAGTTTAGCTAAGTTTGTTGCTAATTCTTTTATTTGACCTTTCTCTTTACCCTCTAACATAACTCTTACTAATGGTTCTGTTCCTGATGGTCTTATTAAAACTCTTCCACAACCATCCAATATAGATTCTATTCTCTCTATTTCTGATTTTATTTCTGGGTATTCCATGTATCTATTTTTATTTTCATTCTTTATTCTAGCATTTACTAATACTTGTGGATATTCAACCATAACTGATGCAAGTTCAGATAAAGTTTTTCTTTCTTCTAGTACTATTTTTGCAAGAACTAGTGAGCTTAGAACTCCATCACCTGTTGTATTATAGTCTAGGAATATCATATGCCCTGATTGCTCTCCTCCTAGATTATATCCACTTTTTATCATTTCTTCTAGAACATATCTATCTCCTACAGCTGTAGTCTCAAGATTTATCCCATGTTGTTGTGCTGCTATTCTAAGTCCTATATTGCTCATAACTGTAACTACTAATGTATCTTTAGCCAATTTTTTTTCTTTTTTCAAGTATATTGCACTTAAAATCATTATATGATCGCCATCAACAATTTGACCTTTTTCATTTACAGCTATTAATCTATCTGCATCTCCATCATACGCAAGTCCCAAATCGGCATGATGCTTTAATACAGCCTCTTGTAAACTTTGAGTATGTGTGGATCCACATTTATCATTTATATTGATTCCATCTGGATTACTATTTATTGTTATAACACTAGCTCCTAGTTCGTCAAATACTATTGGTGCAACTTCATATGATGCTCCATTTGCACAGTCTAAAACAACTTTTAATCCTTTAAAATCTACATCTATTATACTCTTTAAGTACTCTATATAATCCCTTTGTGGATCTCCTTGTTTTATCACTCTACCTAATTTTGATCCAATTGGGTGATATTCTATTTTATCTATATCTTCTATATATTCCTCTATTTTTAATTCTACTTCATCTGCTAACTTATATCCATCTTTATTAAAAAACTTTATTCCATTGTATTCAAATGGATTGTGCGATGCAGATATAACTACTCCACAATCAGCCCCGTATTCTTTAATTAAATATGCAACTGCCGGTGTAGGTATTACTCCGACTGTAATAACATCACACCCAACAGACATAAGCCCTGATATTAAAGATGACTCTAGCATATCTCCAGATATTCTAGTATCTTTACCTACCACAACTTTTACTCTATGGTCTCCTTGAGCTAGGACATATCCTCCAGCTCTACCTAGTTTGTACGCTATATCACATGTTAGTTCAGTGTTAGCTACTCCTCTTACTCCATCTGTACCAAAATATTTCCTCATGAAAAATCTCCTTTCATAATCGAAGCATCCGTTAAGTATAATATATTCTTATCTATAATAGGGTGTTCTATTATTTTGCATAAAAAAAACAATTTATTTTATCAGTCATCGCTAAATCAAATGTCAACTAATTTACTACAAACCTTCAAAAACAAACTTATTGTCTAAAAGTATAATTTAAATTTACAAAATATTATTATATTTTAACACTTTAGTCATAAAAATATAATAATACTTATGAACTAAAAAGACAATAGAATAATTCTATTGTCTTTTTTTTGACACTTTTTAGTTATATCTTATCATTTATTTCTATTTACTTATTTTACCGCGTCCATACCTTTTTGTAAAGCTTCTCTATTTAATGGTACAAACTTTTCTTTTCTAGGTCCAAATACCTTTTTAAATGCCTCTAAAACTGATTCTAAATCTACTGTTTCAGATACTTTTAGGTAAGCTCCTAACATTATCATATTTGCAACTTTAGGGTTTCCTAATTCTATAGCAAGGTCATTTGCTGGTATATAATATGCATCAACATCATCTCTTGAAACTTTTGCATCTATTAGTGAACTATTTACCAATACTTTTCCCCCTGGAACAACATCCTTTTGGAATTTTTCAAAAGCTGGTAAGTTCATTAATATAGCAGCAGTTGCATCATCTGTTATAAGTGGAGAACCAACTGGATCACTAGATACAGTTACAGCACAGTTTGCTGTCCCCCCACGCATTTCTGGTCCATATGATGGTAACCAAGAAACTTCTTTACCTTCTAACATTCCTGCATAAGTAAGTAATTGTCCCATAGACATAACACCTTGGCCACCGAAACCTGCACATATTACTCTAGCTGTAGACATATTACTTCACCTCCCCATTAAGATCGACATCTTTAAAGTTACCTAATGGATAATATGGCATCATATTATCTCTTAACCATTGTAAGGCATCTTTAGGAGATAATCCCCAGTTAGTTGGGCAAGTAGATAGAACTTCTACTATACCAAATCCTATTCCTGCTCTTTGAACTTCAAAAGCTTTTCTTATAGCTTTTTTAGCTTTTCTAACATTAGCAGGAGTATCAACTGTAACTCTCTCTACAAATACTGCACCAGTTAATGTAGCTAACATTTCGCTTACTCTTATTGGGTAACCTTGTGTTTCAGCATTTCTTCCTTCTTGAGCTGTAGTAGCTTTTTGTCCAACTAGAGTAGTTGGAGCCATTTGACCACCTGTCATACCGTAAGTAGTGTTGTTTACGAATATAGTAGTTATTTTTTCTCCTCTAGCCGCTGCGTGAACTATTTCAGCTGCACCTATTGAAGCTAAGTCTCCATCACCTTGGTAAGTAAATACTACTTTATCAGGATGAACTCTTTTTACACCTGTAGCAACTGCTGGTGCTCTACCATGAGCTGCTTCTTGTGTGTCACAGTTAAAATATTTATATCCTAAAACTGAGCATCCAACTGGAACTATACCTATAGTATCTCCAATTACACCCATTTCTTCTAAAACCTCACCTACAAGTCTATGTATTATACCGTGAGTACATCCAGGACAGTAGTGAGTTTGAGCATCAGTTAAAGCTTGAGTTTTCTTAAATACAACAGACATTATCTAGCACCTCCTGTAGCTAATTCTTGTTCTAATATTTCTTTAGCTTTTTTAGCTATTTCAGCTGGAGAAGGTGTCATTCCTCCAGGTCTTCCATAGAAATGAACAGGTACTCTTCCTTCAACTGATAATTTAACATCTTCTACCATTTGTCCTAAACTCATTTCTACAGTTAATAAAGCTTTAGCATTAGGTATTTGATTAAATGCTTCAGTTGGGAAAGGCCATAATGTTTTAGGTCTTATAAGTCCAACTTTTATTCCTTCCGCTCTTAATAAATCTATTGAACTTTTTACTATTCTTGAAGTAGTTCCATATGCTACGAATACTAAGTCAGCATCTTCTGTTTGATACATTTCATATTGAACTTCATTAGCTTCTATAGCTTTGAATTTTTTATCTAATTTCCAACAATGTTCTTCTAATTTTTCTGGTTCTAAGTATAGAGAGTTTATTACGTTAGGTTGTCTTTCTCCTTTAGTTCCAACTGTTGCCCAATCTTTAGGAGCTAATTCTCTTTTTTTAGCTGGAGCTTTAAATTCTACTGGCTCCATCATTTGACCTATCATACCGTCTGCAAGTACCATAGTTGGTGTTCTATAGTAATCTGCTATATCAAAGGCTTCCATTATCATATCAACAGCTTCTTGTACTGTAGCTGGAGCGAATACTGGAGTTCTATAGTCCCCATTTCCCCCTCCTCTTGTTGACATAAAGTAGTCAGCTTGAGATGGTTGTATAGTTCCTAGTCCTGGGCCACCTCTCATTACGTTAAGTATAACGCATGGTACTTCTGCTCCTGCAGCATAAGTTATACCTTCTTGCTTTAACGCAATCCCTGGAGAAGATGAAGATGTCATTACTCTTGCCCCTGCTCCTCCTGCTCCATAAACCATGTTTATTGCAGAAACTTCTGATTCAGATTGAACAAACGCTCCACCTATCTTAGGTAATTCTCTAGATAAGTATTCTGGTAATTCACTTTGTGGAGTTATTGGGTAACCGAAGAAGTATTTACAACCTGCTTCTATAGCTGCTTTTCCAAATGCTTCGTTACCTTTCATAAGTATCTTAGCCATTAAAAATCCCCCTTATTAATTATTAATTATTAATTAATTATTGTTTTAATTAGTCTCTTTCTACTGTTATTACTACATCTGGGCACATAGTTGCACAACTTGCACATCCTATACACTTTTCTTCTTCAACAATTACAGCTGGGTTATAACCCTTGTTGTTGATTTTGTCTTTGTCTATTGCCAAAATATTTACTGGACATGCTTCTATACATAATCCACAACCTTTACAACGGTCTTCATTAAAAGATACTCTTCCTTTAGCCATTTGTATAAGCCTCCTTAAAACCTTCTATATATTTGAGCCCAAACTACATCATCCAAGTTTCTCTCATATAAAGACTTATTGGGAATATTTCGCCCTCTAAATCTTTTGGTAACTCTTCAACTAAATGTTCTAAACAAGCTACATACTTTATAGGTATGTTTAATTCTTTAGAAACCTCTCTAACAACTTCTTGTCCTCTTAAAACATCTTCTACTGTAGTAGATTTTAAAAGGTGAGTGTTATTTATTAGCCCTGTTACCTTTAATTTAGAAGCCTTTTCTATTGCCTTTATATATTCGATAACTTCTTGTGAAGTTTGAGTTTTCTCCCTATTTGCATTTACTACACAAAACATATCATAGTCATTTTCTTCTATTAAATCACTAAATCTACCCATTACTCGTGCACCTACATTGTCTCCACCTAAATCTACAACATAGTTATAAGATTTATCATTCATCGGAGTCATTACTTGTGCTGATATTGCTGGTACATCTAAGTTTGGTGCGTGAATAGAACTATCTATAGGTATTATATCTAAAGACTTAAGTAATTCTTTCTTCTCTCTTGTTCTGAAATATACATTAACTACATCTAAATCGGAAAGTGCAACCTTACCTGTTACTAATTTTCTTAACTTAGTAACATAATTTATAGCAAATTCACTTTTACCACTTCCATAATGCCCTGTTATAATTCTTATTCTTTTATCATTATTTATCATAAACTTGAGCCTCTTCTTCTCCATTTAGGACTCTAAGTCCTCCTTGAGCTAAAGCTATCATTTCGTCTTCTCCTGGATAAATTTTAACATCTGCTATAAACTTCACTCTGTCCTCTATCATAGCTGTAAAACCTTTTGAGTACGCTATTCCTCCAGTTAAAAGGATAGCATCAACTTTTCCTTTAAGAACTGCTGCACATGATCCTATTTCTTTAGATACTTGATAAGCCATAGCCTCATATACTAATTTAGCTTTTTCGTCTCCGTTTTCTATTCTTCCTTCAACTTCTCTAGCATCATTAGTATTTAAGTATCCTACTAGTCCACCATTTCCTTTTATTCTTTTCTTTATTTCGTCTTGTGTGTATTTACCACTGAAACACATTTTAACTAAATCTCCTACTGGTAAACCACCACTTCTTTCTGGTGAAAATGGTCCTTCACCATCTAATGCATTGGCTACGTCTACTACATTTCCCATTTCATGTGCTCCAACTGATATTCCTCCACCCATGTGGGCTACTATAAGGTTACATTCTTTGTACTCCTTATTTGATTCTTTAGCATATCTTCTTGCTATAGCCTTTTGGTTTAATGCGTGGAATATACTTGCTCTATTTATCTCAGGTATACCTGATATTCTAGCTATTTCATTCATTTCATCTACAACAACAGGGTCTACTATATATGAAGGAATATTTACTTCATTTCCTATTTCTTTAGCAATTATTCCTCCTAGGTTTGAAGCATGCTCTCCTAAAACTCCTACTTTTAAATCTGCTATCATAGCTTCATTTACTTCATAAGTTCCACCTTTTATAGGTTTTAAAAGTCCACCTCTACCTACTACAGCATCTAAATCAGATATTTTAACTCCAGCTTCCTCTAATACTTCTTCAATAACTGCTTTACGGAACTCAAACTGATCTGATACTCTTTCATATTTTCCTATTTCCTCTGAAGAGTGTCTTAAAGTTTTTTCGAAAACTAAATCTTCATTATCGAATACTGCTATTTTAGTCGATGTCGACCCAGGATTTATTGTTAATATTTTAAATACTTTACTCATATTGTCTACCCCCTATAATATATTAAGCCTTAGCTGCCATTAGTACACCTAATGCTATTGAGTTAAGCTTTGTTTCTTCGTTATCAGCTCTAGAAGTTAGTATAACTGGTGCTTTAGCACCTACTATAACCCCTGCATTTTTAGTTTTAGAGAAAAATACTAAAGATTTATATAGTATATTTCCAGCTTCTATGTCTGGAGCTAATAATATATCTGCTTTTCCTGCAACTGGATGATCTATACCTTTGTGTTTAGCCGCTTCTAAAGATACTGCATTATCTAGTGCAAAAGGTCCTCCTACTAAACAACCTTTTATTTCGCCTCTTTCACACATTTCTTCTAGTTCTTTAGCTTCAACTGTGTCCTTCATTTTAGGGTTTACCTTTTCCTTTGCACATATTGCCGCTACTTTTGGTGTTTCTATATCTAGTGCATGAGCTACCACACAAGAATTTTCTATGATTTGTTTTTTAGTGTTTAAGTCTGGAGCTAAGTTCATAGCTGCATCAGTTATGAAAAATAGTCTATCATAACCTTCTACATCAAAAACCGCAACATGGCTTAGTACATTTCCAGTTCTTAATCCAACTTCTTTATTTAGAACAGCTTTTAGAATTATTGACGTGTCTACTAACCCCTTCATAACCATATCGGCTTTCTTTTGAGAAACTAGTTCAACCGCTTTTAGTGATGCTTCTGATAAGTCCTTTATATCTACTAATTCATAATTGTTTAAATCTATACCTAAATCTTTTGCTATTTCTCTAGTTTTTTCTATATCACCTATTAAAATAGCGTTTGCTATTTCTTCTTTTCTAGCCATCTCAACTGCCATAAGTACTTCTCTGTCTTGGCAGCAAGCTACAGATATAGTTTTTGGTCCTCTCTCTCTTGCAAATTTAATTACTTCTTGGAAATTCCTCATAATAACACCTCTTCTTAGATATTTTTAAATCGATATTCCTATTTCCTGATTGAATTGTATCTTTAATTAAATTATACTTTCAATTTAATATATAACGCAAGAATTTGTATATTTCTTTATAATTTTACAATGATTTTACAAAAAATTATACTACTTAGATCTGCTGATTAAATTTCTATTCTCCGCACATTTACTTAAAAAGCTTGAATTTAATTATATTTAAGAAAGGTTTTCATATATAAATAATCATAACTTTTAAAAATGTATTCTCTTGGGAAAGCTTTTCCTTTATATAAATAACGTTTTCCTTATTTATCATGATTTTTTTCTTTCATTTTGTCATAAAATTAAATAAAATAAATCTCTTTTCACTCTTATAATATAACTAAAATAAATAAGATGCAACAAAAACATAAAATTAACAAAGTCAATTTTATTTAAATTCTTGTTACATCTTTTTTAGAGAATCTTCAAAATATTCATTCATTTTATTTATTTAATTTATTTCATTTCAAGTACACTAGGTTCTATCGTTACTTTATCAAACTTATGTCTAGTATCATACTTTATTTCGTATTCGTTGTTTACTAGTTTTTTGTCGCTTAAATCAATATATAGAACTATATCTGATTTCAGTACATTACTAAGATCCTCAGCATCTTCTATTCTAACTTTTACTGTTGAACTAGAATCCATATCGGCTGTTTGAGCATTATCTGTATCATTTCTTATCTCTATGTCTTCATAACTATAATTGAATTCAATACTATTTTTTGCAGTGGATTTTAGTTTTATTGTTATATATTTATCACCCGCCAAAATTCCCTCTGGAATGACTAAAATTGCATCTTTAGGAGATGACGCATTAATATCTTTTAAGTTTACCGGTTTAGTCTCAATAGATTCTATTGTATCTAATATTTCCTTCTTACCTTTAATAAGTACAGAGTTTTTACTAAACTCATAGTCTTCAGGATTGTAATCAACTTCTTCTGTATTACTAAAATTTACCTTTATAGGAACATTTTTTTGTGTTAATAGTGTAGCCTCTACATTTATATATGCTCTACTCATCTCTACATTATCAACTTTGTTCCCGTCTTTATCTATTGCCTCAAGTTTTACTTTTTGAGAGAAACTATCTTTCTTCTCATCTACATTTAATACTCCAACTACACCTGAAACTTGTTTTACCAAACTTCTAGGACCTGAAATTTCAACAGTATCTTTACTTAATTTTGTAACCTGTATATTATCTTTTAACCTACCCTCAACTGTTACATTTATATCTCTTAACTCCTCAATTTTCTTCTCTAGATTTACTATCTCTATATCATTTTTAAATTCATGACTAACTCTTTCAGATATATTAGCTCTCAAGTAAATTTTATTGTTTCCCTCTATAGGATCATTTATATGCCCAGAAATATGGATTCTATCCTTCTTTACCTTTTGTATATTTGACAGTTTGCCTGTTATTTTTATATCCGTTGTCAATTCAGTCTCTGGATAAATAACAAGATCATTCTCCTTTAGTTCACTCATATTACTTATTGATATTGGAACGTCTTCTATTACTCTAGTTTCTTCAGGGTCTACCACTGCCATTACATACATCCATAATGCTATTGCACTCAAAAATGATATTAACTTTATTCTGGTATTATTCTTTAATTTATTTATCATCTAAATATACCACCTTTGAAAAAACTTTTTTGCTCTACATTAGTTCTTAAGTTATTGCGTAATATATTGGTCATTCTCTCCTTAGAAACATCTCTATATAATTTACCTGCTTTAGCTATAGAAACGCCTCCAGTTTCTTCTGAAACAATTAATGTTATGCAGTCTGAAGCCTCACTTACACCTATACCAGCTCTATGTCTAGTTCCTAGATCCTTGCTTAAGTCTTTGCTCTCTGTTAATGGTAAAAAGCATGCAGCTGCTTTTAACTTAGATTCACTAATTATAACTGCCCCATCATGAAGAGGCGTATTTGGTATAAATATATTTATAAGCAACTGTCTTGATATCTCTGAATCCAATATCGTCCCTGTATTTATTATATCATTTAATTTAATTTCTCTTTCCATCACCACAAGCGCACCTATTCTTTGTCTAGACAATGAATATAAGGCTTCTACAATTTCCTCTATCATTTCACTAAGCTCTTCACCTGATGTATTTGCACCTTTACCAAAAAATTTAAAGTTAGCCTGACCTATACGTTCAAGCCCCATTCTAAGTTCTGGTTGAAAAATTATTATTCCTGCTATAAACCCTAACTCTAAAGCGTTTACTAATAGCCAGTATAGTGTATGTAATTTAAATGTTTTGCTAAGTTCAGTAGCTACTAGTAAAATTATTATTCCTTTCAAAACTTGCTCTGCCCTAGTATTCTTTATAAACATAAATATCTTATAAAAAATATAGGCTACTATAGTTATATCAATTAAATCGTATATACTCATTCTAAATACTATATCAAAAAAACCATTAAAAAAAGAATTTGTATCCAACACAGTTCTATCCTCCTGCTTGATAGCCTCTTAATTATTTACACTATGTATTATACTATATTAGGCTTACTATATACAAACTATTTGCCTTTTGTTTAATATTTGTAAATATATCACCTTAGCTATATTTTAATTAAATAAACTGTTAAATTTAATATTTTCGTTAAATTTAACGGCTCTTTGTCAAATAACGTTGATGAAGTCAATATTTAATTTTTAAAGGCAGCATCTAATACAGTTTTCATGTATAGATGCTGTTTTTAAATTACTTGTATTTTTTCTCTTAGTAATACTCTTAATCTTAAATTTTTAAAACTTCTAAATCCAAAGGATACTCTTTTGAGTACTTTAATGGTATTATTCTTACCCTCAACTCTAGCATTTGTATATTTTGTAATTAGTGCATTTAATACGTACTGTTTTTTATCCTTCAAAGATTTAAGGCTTGTTCTAAAGCATGAAGGACAGTCTTTTAAATCCTTTGATAGCATTTCTGAAAT
>NZ_FQWX01000029.1 GCF_900129815.1 Asaccharospora irregularis DSM 2635 | reverse complement strand
TTTGCTTAATTATTATAAAAATAATATGAATGGTAAAAGCAAAAAAGTTGGACTAGTTGCCATTATGCATAAGCTAATGAACTATATTTTTTCTGTGCTACGCAACCAAAAACCATATGAAGTACGTAACCCTAAATTGCACTGTAAGATGTATCTAGAAAACAAAAGTCTACCTAATATAGCCTAACGGCTAATATGAACTATTTTTCCATATAAGCCATCAAAAATTCGTGTATATTTGATGGTTTATTTGCTATACGAAAAAACATAATTATAAAATATTTTTAAAAACTGTTGACTTTAACTAGCTGGTCTATTATCAAAGATACAGTTTCTAATATAGTTTAATAGCTAATAAAATATTCCTTTTTTACATTTTTTTGAACTATACTAA
The DNA here is from genome assembly GCF_900129815.1 of Asaccharospora irregularis DSM 2635. Taxonomy (GTDB): domain Bacteria; phylum Bacillota; class Clostridia; order Peptostreptococcales; family Peptostreptococcaceae; genus Asaccharospora; species Asaccharospora irregularis. The sequence continues at coordinate 27,700 of NZ_FQWX01000029.1, read as the reverse complement.
TCATCTTTGCTACAATCTCCACTCTGTAATATATTTATATGTGTAGGGTAAGCTATTTTTATACCGTTTTTATTAAATACTATTAATATCTGTAATTTGGCATCTTTAAGAGCATGAAAATACTTGTGCGATGCAACTACCCCAGTTATAGTATATTGGGCCCCAACAGAGTTCTCATATATATCTGTTATCCCATATACTTTGAATGGACTATAATTTTCTCCATGTGATGATTTAATCAAGTACTTGCTATAAGTTTCATTCATTATAGAACATACTTCTTCTAATGATTCCATTACTTTCATAGGATTTTCCTCATAACATACTCTAACATGGACTACAACCCTCATTTTATCCTTGCTATAATTCCTAACACTATTTATACTTCCATTAGGCAATGTCACTCTCTTTAAATCCCAGTCTCTCAAACTAGTACTTCGAATACCTATCTCATCTACAGTACCTCTAAACTTTTCATTTATAAGAACAAAGTCTCCTACTTGTATCTGCTTTTCAAATATTATAAAGAATCCATTAAAAATATCCTTTAAGATGCTTTGAGCTGCAATACCAGCAAGCAACCCTACTATACTTGCCCCTGTTACCAAAGTGCTAAATCTGGCTGTATCTAGTATCCCAAACTCCCTAAGTATTAATATTAAGGTAGCAGTAAATATTATATAGTACGATATAGATAGAAGGATACTACAAAGTGTGTTTTTATACCTTACATCAAATCTTTTGAATTTAAATATTTTATTTAAAATATAGTGTATTAATTTTAATAAAGCGTATGAACATACAATGATTATAATAGACTTTATAATTTTTCTTAATAACATAAATGTTGCCCCTTTAATTATTTTTAATTAATACTATCTATTATTTGCATTTTCACAATTAAAATTTATTTTTATAAATAAATTATTTTTATAATTTAAAAACCATAAAATTATTTTTATACGTAAAAAAAAACCTACTAATATTGTAGGTTACTTGTTCAAATACATATATTTATTTATTAAAATATCAATTTTTTTACTCGCCTCTAACAGCTCGTCTCTAAAAATGTCTGGATACTCTATGTATGTATTGATCTCTTCTCTAATTAGCTCTATTTCCTTTTTCAACACTTGTAACTCTCTATCCGCCATAATAATCACCACTATTACAATTTTATATTCATTCTATCAAATAATGTTATATTTTGTCAATAAATCCCCTTTTGAAGTTATTTAACTTAGGCACTGCATAGTTAGCTACCATCCCTACAAACATACCTGTGACTAAGGATGCTATTAACATAAATGGCAAGTACCCTACCATATTTATATTTTCTACTATCATACTGGCAATCAATAGCTGACCTATATTATGCCCTATAGCCCCCGCTATACTTACACCGATAATAGAAAATCCTTTAATTCTACTAACTAAATACATTGAAACTAAACTAATATACGCCCCCCCTATACTAAATAATAAGTAAGATAATGGTCCCGCAAATATCGATGATAATATTACTCTAATAGTAAGTATTATCAAAGTATCTCTTGCACCCAAAACTATTAATGAAATCAGGGTTATTATATTACTGAGACCAAGCTTTGCTCCTGGGAATAAAGCTACTAATGGATTTGGTATAAAAGATTCTATTATATATAAAACTAAACTATACCCTACCATTAATCCTAAAAACGTCATTCTTCTTGTCTTCATATAGATAATTCCCCCATTTATTTATTTACATTTTAATTATAATACAAAATCACTTAAAAACGTGAAATATCTACATAAATAGATAAATTTTATTTTAGTTTTTTTATTTACTATAAAATCATTATCAAACTTGACTCTAAGTAATATCGATGATATAATGTTTATTGATAATGAGTTTCATTAGGAGGTATTAATGATGACTGTTCACGACTTGAAAATCGGAGAAAAAGGATTTATAGATAGTATAAATGGAAATGTTAAGTTAGCAAAAAGATTATTGGCTTTAGGTTGTATAAATAATACTGAGATAGAGGTAAGAAAGGTGGCCCCTTTCGGAGATCCTATAATAGTAAGATTTAGAGGATTTGATCTTGCCATCAGAAAAAACGACGCTAAAAATATTTCGCTAAAAAAGTAAAGAGGTGAGGTAAATGATTAATGTAGCATTACTTGGTAACCCTAACGTTGGAAAAACAACTGTTTTCAACCTACTCACAGGATCAAATCAATATGTTGGAAACTGGCCTGGGGTTACTATAGAAAAAAAAGAAGGCTTCTTGGAAGATGACATAAAAATAGTTGATTTACCTGGGATATACGCCATGGATACTTATTCAAATGAAGAAAAGGTCTCCAAATTATTTTTAGAAAATGAAGATGTAGATATTATTATAAATGTAGTTGATGCATCGAACTTGTCAAGAAATTTATATTTAACTACACAGCTTATGCAGTTTAACAAACCTATTATTATTTTACTTAATATGATAGATATTGCAGAGGCTAAGGGTATTAGTATAGATTCTAATAAACTTGGTAAAGAACTAGGAATAACTGTATTGCCTATAGTTGCAAAAAAGAAAAATGGAGTTGAAAAAATAAGCTCTTATATAAGAAATTTAGTTCATTCTCCTTTTATATACAATACAGATTTTGGAGATGAAACTGAGACTTATGAAAAAATAGAAGCTATTTTAGCGAAGTGTACAAATAAAATCGAACAAAAGAAAAGATCTATCTCTGATAGAATTGATGATATAGTTTTAAATCCATTTTTAGCTTATCCTCTATTCTTAGGTGCTCTGTACATTTTATTTAAATTTACATTCGACTGGGTTGGTGGACCATTACAAGAGGCATCTGCAGCTTTAATAGAATCATACATAGCTACTCCTGTAGATAGTATGCTGGCCAACTCTAGTACTTGGTTTAGATCGCTTATAGTAGATGGTATAATTGGCGGTATTGGTGGTACATTACCATTCTTCCCACTTATACTTACTTTATTCTTCGGTATATCTATATTTGAAGATAGCGGTTATATGTCAAGAACAGCATTCTTAATGGATAAGGTAATGAGAAAAGTAGGTTTATCTGGAAAAGCATTTATCCCTATGGTAATGGGTATGGGGTGCTCATCTCCAGCAATAATGGCTACTAGAACCTTGGAAAGTGAAAAGGATAGAAAAGTAACTGCATTAATAGCCCCACTTATGACTTGTGGTGCTAAGCTACCTATATATGCACTATTTGTTTCAATATTTTTCCCAGATAACGCTGCACTTGTTACAGTTTCTCTATATTTAGTTGGAATAGTTGTCGCTATATTAGTTGCATTGTTCTTAAATAAAACTAGCTTTAGATCAGATATAGAGCCTTTTATATTAGAACTTCCTGAATATAGAGTTCCAACTTTAAGTGCTCTTCTTAAAAATACTTGGAATAAATCAAAAGGATTCTTAGTAAAAGTTGTTACTGTTATGTTTGCAATGTCAGTTGTTATTTGGACACTGTCATCGTTTAATTTTAATGGTTTCACTGAAAATATAAACCAAAGTTTTTTAGCTTATATAGGAAAGTTTGTATCTCCTATATTCTCACCTTTAGGTTTTGGTGATTGGAGAGCATCAGTTGCAATTATAACTGGTTTGGGCGCAAAAGAAATAGTTGTAAATACACTAAATATACTTTATGGAAACTTAGAAGTGGTTCTTCCTACAGTATTTACTGGTGTTAGTGCTTATTCATTTTTAATATTCTCAGCATTGTATACTCCATGTATAGCAGCTCTTGCAACTATGAGAAAAGAGTACGGAAATAAAATGATGATAATATCATTTTTATATCAATTTGCACTTGCATGGTTTGCTGCACTCATTGTTAAGTGTGTCGGAGGTGTTTTATTTATGAATGGATCAGTTGTTGAATTATTAATTGCCGGAACTATAGCCGTAGTTGCTATATTTATACTTTATAGAAGCTTTAAATCTAAAGCTAAATCTGGATGTAGCAGTTGCTCTGGTTGCCCATCAAGCAATTCTTGCCCATCCGTATCTGAAAATAAATAATTTAAATTATATAAAGGTCAACCCATAATCAATAGGGTTGACCTTTTTGTTTAATTTATGCTTTTATTTAGCGTATCTTTATTTGCTCATTTCTTTTGATTTATCCATACAAGCTACTACAGATTTTATAACAGCTGCTCTAAATCCTTCTTCTTCTAAAACTCTAACAGCTTCTATTGTAGTTCCTGCTGGAGAACAAACCATATCTTTTAACTCACCTGGATGTTTTCCTGTTTCTAGAACCATTTTAGCTGATCCCATTACAGCTTGTGCTGCAAATTTGTAAGCTTGAGGTCTTGGCATACCACCTATTACCGCAGCATCTGCTATAGCTTCTATAAACATAAATACGTATGCTGGAGCTGATCCACTTGCACCTATTACTGCATCTATTAAATATTCTCCAACAACTTCTGCTTTACCAAATGATTCAAATATTTGTTTAACTATTGCTAATTCTTCATCAGTTATATTTGCATTTTTGCAAAGAGCTGCCATTCCTTCTCCTACTAAAGCTGGTGTATTAGGCATAACTCTAATTACCTTCTTATCTGAACCTAAAATACTTTCGATAGATTCGATAGTTTTTCCTGCTGCTATAGATACTATTATTTTTTCTCCGTCTACAAATTCTTTTATTTGATTTAAAACTGCAGGATATACATTAGGTTTTACAGCTAATATTACTATATCAGAGTTTTTTACAACTTCTACTGAATCTTGAGTAGTGTTTACACCAAAGCTATCTTTTGCCTTATCTAATGATGGCTGATATAAATCTGAAACTGTAACGTTTTCCCCAGATATTAAACCAGAGTTAACTACTCCCCCTATCATTGCACTTGACATGTTACCTGCGCCTATAAATCCTAATTTTTTCATAATCAATCTCCTTTGTTATATAAGTTTATAAATTTATACATAAATTAACTATTAAAATTAATTTAATTACTCCCTACTATACTTTTACATCATATTAAAATTTTTTTCAAGATGTTATCGAAAAATTTTATATATAAATATAAATTTAAGTATTTGTTAAATTTAGTATGTCCAAATATAAAATGTTTAAATATAAATTTAACAAAAGTTCTATTAAACTCAATAAGCTAACTTCCTAAGTAAGAAGTTAGCTTATTGTCTATATAAATCTTAGAAAGATTGTTCAGTTCTTCCTATTATCTCATCTTGTAATGCTCTACTTAAGTTATTGAAATGGTCACTGTATCCTGCAACCCTAACAATTAAATCCTTGTAATCTTGAGGATTTTCTTGAGCTGCTAATAATACATTTTTGTCAAATACGTTAAATTGTATATGATGCCCATCCATGTTGAAGTAAGTTCTTATTAAGTTAGCCATATTGTCTAATCCTTCTTCACCTTGAACTACTGATGGTGCGAATCTTTGATTTAAAAGAGTTCCTCCAGTTTTTAAGTGGTCCATCTTAGCACAAGATTTTATAACAGCTGTAGGTCCATTAGTGTCTCCACCTTTTTCAGGAGATATACCTTCTGATAATGGTTTTCCACAAAGTCTACCATTTGCACTAGCTCCCATAACTTCTCCGAAGTATACGTGACAAGTAGTTGGTAGCATGTTTATTCTATATTTTCCACCTACAACAGTTGGTCTTCCTGTTACTTCGTTGTAGTAAGCTGTGAATACTTCGTTCATTAATTCATCTGCATAGTCATCATCATTTCCATATTTAGGAGATTTATTAACAACCATATTATGGATAGCTTCATATCCTTCAAAGTTTGAAGATAATGCTTTAAGTAATGTATCCATATCAAATTTATTTTCATCGAATACGTTGTATTTTATAGCTGCTAAGCAGTCAGTTATAGTTCCTATACCAACACCTTGTATATATCTAGTATTGTATCTTGCTCCACCTCTGTGGTAGTCTGTAGCATTAGCTATACAGTCATCAACTATAGTTGACATAAGAGGAGCTGGAATATGTTTAGCATATATAGCTTCTATAATGCAATTTCCTTTTACTTTTATATCTATAAAATAATGAAGTTGCTTTTTGAATGCTTCAAATAACTCTTCATATGATTTAAAGTCTTTAGCATTTCCAGTTTGTATACCTAATTGTTGTTTAGATATTGGATCATAACCATTGTTTAAAGTTAATTCAAGTATTTTTGGTAAGTTCATGTATCCAGTTAAAACATATGCTTCTTTACCGAAACATCCAGTTTCAACACATCCACTACTTCCACCAAGTCTTGCATCTGCTAAGCTCTTTCCTGCTTCTAAAAGTTCTTGTACTATTGCTTCAGTGTTGTAGAATGCTGGTTGACCCCATCCTTTTCTTGATATTTCACAAGCTCTCTTTAAGAATTTTTGTGGAGTCTTTCTACTTATTTGTACGTTTGAACTTGGTTGAAGTAATTTCATTTCGTCCATAACATCAAGTATTATATAACTTACTTCGTTTACACCATCTTGTCCGTCTGGTCTTATACCACCAGTATTTATGTTTGCGAAGTCAGTGTATGTTCCACTTTCTTTTAATGTTATACCAACTTTAGGTGGTGCTGGTTGGTTATTAAATTTAACCCATAAACATTCAAGTAATTCTTGAGCTTTTTCTCTATCTAAACTTCCTTCTTCTACATCTCTTTCATAGAAAGGATTTAAGTGTTGATCTAATCTACCTGGGCTGAATGCATCCCATATATTAAGTTCAGTAGTTACACCTATATGAACAAACCAATACATTTGTATAGCTTGATGGTAAGTTTGTGGTGCATGTTCTGGAACTACATCACAGTTTGCTGCTATTAATAATAAATCAGCTTTTTTAGCTTCATCTTTTTCTTCAGCTGCTAATGCTCTAGCTTTTTCAGCATATCTCTTACCTAATATAATCATAGCATCACAAGCTATCATCATTGCTTCTAGGTCTACTTTTTTAGAATAAGCTTCCATATCATTTATGAAGTCTAATTCTTTCATTCTGTTTTCTGCATCTTTCTTTAAGTCTGCAAAACCTTTTTTGTATATAGTATCTCCACAAACTGTATGTCCTGGAGCTCTTTGTTCCATGAACTCTGTGAATATACCAGCTTCATAAGCTTTTACCCATTCTGGATCCATAGAGCTAACTATTCTATTTCTAATTTGTCTTCCTTTCCAGAAAGGTATTATTTCTTCTTCATGTATCTTTCTAACTTCTTCTGATACATTGAAGTTTATTATTTCTCTGTCATTCATTACTTGTAAGTCTTCCATAGTATGGCAGCATAATTCTGGGTAAGTTGGAGCCCCTTGTGGAGAATCTCCTTTTTCACCTACTATTAACTCTCCATCATTTATACAAAGAGTTCTATTTTCCATGTAGTGCTTAAATGCTAATGCACGAAGTACAGGAGTTTCAACACTACCTTCATACATTTTATAAGCTTCTGTCATTAATCTAGCTCTCTCAATCGTGATGTATGGTTCTGCCTCCACACTTTGCTTTCTTAATTTTCTTGTTCTTTCAAAAGTTCCTCTTTCCATGATATTAGCCCCCTATCTTAGTTTTAAAATTATTTTGTTCAAACAACTTTTTGATCTCTTCTAGTTTTTCATCTGAAGGTCTAAATAGTTCTTCCCCTTCGTACTTCATGTAAAGCTTATCATATTTATGTTTACCTATACTGTGATATGGTAAAAGGTGCACATTTTTTATATTTAAAGGCTTTAAGAATTCTATTATCTTTTTAACCTCTAAATTTTCATCATCTATATTTACTCCACCTATCAAAGGTATTCTTATGCTAATATTAGCCCCTCTTTCACTTAATTTTTTAAGATTGTCTAATACTAAGTCATTTGATTTTCCTGTGAATTTTATATGTTTTTCTTCATCTATAAGTTTTATATCATATAAAAATAAATCTACATGATCCATAACCTTTTCAAAGTTTTGAAACTTAACATATCCACAAGTGTCTATTGCCACATTTATCCCTTTAGCTTGACATGTTTTTGCTACTTGAGATATATAGTCCATATCTTGTGACATAACTTCTCCTCCAGATAAAGTTACACCACCATTAGATTCCTCATAGAACATTCTATCTTTTTCTATTTCTTTTACTATATCTTTTATAGTAGATTCTTTTCCTACTATTTCCCTAGCATTGTTTACACAGTAGTCTATGCAAGTTCCACAACGTGTACATTTGTCTTTATCAAGGCAAATCATTGTTTCCCCTGTATATATTGCATCATTTGGACATTTACTTATACAAACCCCACATCTACTGCATCTCTCTTCATTATATAAAACATCTTTAGTGTAAGACTGACTCTCTGGATTATGACACCACACACACTCAAGAGGACATCCTTTAAAAAACACTGTGCTTCTAATTCCTGGACCATCATGCAAACTGCACTTTTGCAGATTTATTACCAACGGATTCATCATATTCACCCCTAAAAAAATATTAAATCTATATTATAATTTCCGATTTTAATTATTTGTTAAAAAGGTCGGTTGTGAAAACCCTTCCCTAATACTAATAATACTATAATCGTTATTATTTTGTCTATCATTTTTTTAGAAATACCTAAATTTTTTTCTCAAATTAGTATATTAAATTCATTTTAATGAATTTTTAAGTAAATTCATGAAATTTTTCATATATTTAAAATTTGTTAGTTATTTATTTTATTTTTAAATGAAAGCAAAAAGGGACATTATATTAATAAATATAAGTCCCTGTATATTTTTCCATTATATAACTTTTTTATTTTAAAAATTCTCTATATAATCTTTTAAATATTTTTTATCAGTGGTATTTTTCACTTTTTAAAATTACTTTGGATTGAGTTTAATTACACTAAAATTTTACATTCACCGTTACTTGTTTTCCACCTCTAATGACTACTATATCCGAATTACTACCCTTTGAGTACGAATAAAGTACCTTATTAAGATCTGACATACTAGTTATATCTATTTTTCCTACTTTGGTAATCACATCTCCTACTTTTATGTTAGCTTTATCTGCTGCTGAACCTGAAATTACCTCTGCTATATAAACTCCCTTGTCACCATCTAAATCCAGTCCTGTTGCCATCTCATACTTGTCTAAATCCATACCCTTTATTCCTAATGTAACTTTTTCATATTTTCCATTTTTTATAACTTCTTCTACTATACTTTTGGCTGTATTTATAGGTATTGCAAACCCTAGACCTTCCGCTTGAGATGCCTTAGCTGTATTTATCCCTATTACCTGACCATTTTTGTTTAACAAAGGCCCTCCACTATTACCTGAGTTTATACTAGCATCTGTCTGAATAAGACCAGTCATGTTAGACTGCTCTGTCTTTATAGTTCTATCAAGTCCACTTATTATACCTTGTGTAACACTCTTTTGGAATTCCAATCCTAAAGGATTTCCTATTGCTACAGATATATCTCCAACTCTAACATCATCACTATTCCCAAACTCGGCTGGTGTTAGCCCTGTTTTTTCTACTTTTACTATAGCTAAATCTAGCTGTGAGTCATACCAAAGAACTTTCCCTGCATCTGTATTTCCATCGTTAAAAAGTACATTTACACTTGTAGCTCCTCCATCTGAAACAACATGAGAGTTTGTAAGTATATAACCGTTAGAGTCTACTATAATCCCAGTCCCTACACCTTCTGTCTGTGTTGGTATAGCAAACATATTGTTCCTATTTATACTTGTTGTAGTTATCCCAACTACTGATGGCATAGCCTTTTCTGTTATCGCATGATACACATTTTGTGTTCTACCTTCATCATTTACTACTATTTTTGTAGATTTAGTTTTAGATGTATCTTCTATCATCCTATCTTTTAATGTTAAGACAGTCAAAAAACTACTCAGTACTGAACATAGTATAGCTACTATTAATATACTTACTCCTTTTTTATTTGTCATTTTGATTCCTCCTCACTAAAAGTATTTTTAATTTAACTTTCATTTGACTTAATCTATTATTTACAAATCTATTTAATAAATAACATCAACTAGTTAAATAAAATTAACTAAATAAATTTGTATCTCTTTTGATTAAAAAATAAATCACCATAAGAGAGTTTATATCTCTTTTGATGATTTCATTTTATTACTGTATTCTTAATTAAACCTTAACTATTAAGTCTTTTTTCTAGTTCTTTTGCCTCTTTTTCATATCCTGGTTTCCCTAAGAGTGCAAACATGTTTGTTTTGTAAGCCTCTACACCAGGTTGATCAAAAGGATTGACGCCTAGTAAATATCCACTAATAGCGCAAGATTTTTCAAAAAAATAAGTAAGGTATCCAAAGTTATATTCATCTAGCATTGGCACACTTATTACTAGATTAGGAACTTGTCCATCTGTATGAGCAAGCATTGCTCCTTCGAATGCTTTATTACTCACAAAATTTAAGCCTTTACCTGCTAAATAGTTAAGGCCATCTAAGTTGTCTTTATCTGGTTGTATAGTTATATCCCTATTCGGATTTTCTACTTTTATTACAGTTTCAAATAATATCCTTTTTCCCGATTGTATATATTGACCTATAGAGTGTAAATCAGTAGAGTAATCTACCGATGCAGGGAAAATACCTTTATTGTCCTTTCCTTCACTCTCACCATATAATTGTTTCCACCATTCACTAAAATTATGAAGTTGTGGTTCATAATTTACTAGAAGTTCTATATCTTTTCCTTTTCTATACAAGATATTCCTCATTACAGCATATTGATAACTACAATTTTGTTTTAAACTAGGGTCTCTAAAATTATCACAAGCATTTTGTGCTCCCTTTATAATGTTATCTATATCCAATCCAGCTACAGCTATTGGTAATAGCCCTACCGCTGTTAAAACAGAAAATCTACCTCCTACATCATCAGGAATTGTAAATGTCTCATATCCCTCTTTTTCTGCTAATTGCCTAAGAGCTCCCTTTTTTTCATCTGTAGTAGCATATATTCTTCTGCTCGCTTCCTCTTTCCCATATTTCTTTTCCAAATAATCTTTGAATATTCTAAATGCAATTGCTGGTTCTGTAGTAGTCCCAGATTTGGATATTACATTTATAGATATATCTTTATCCTTTATAACATCTAATAAATCCATAATATATGTTGCACTTATATTTTGACCTACAAAATATACTTCTGGAGAATTTCTTTCTTCTTTAGATAGATTGTTTCTAAAAGAGTGGCTCATCATATCTATGGCAGCCCTTGCCCCTAAATAAGAGCCTCCTATCCCTATCACCAATAATACATCCGAGTCTAATTGTATTCTTTTGGCCACTTTTTTTATCTTATCAAACTCTTCTTTATCATAATCATATGGAAGATCTATCCATCCCAAAAAGGCATTACCTAAACCTGATTTATCATGTAACATATTATGAGCCACATTCACATGAGGTTGCATCGCATCTATTTCGTTTTGACTAATAAAATCTTTAGCGTTACTATAGTCAAATTTTATTTCTCCCATAATTTTACCTCTCTTCTTTCTATGCTTTATTGAAATTATAACATAAAACAAAGTCATAATTAATAATAAAAAGTCTTATTTAATAATTTTTGAAACCTTATTTCTAAAGTGTAATTTATATTATACATATTATATTAGAAAGAGAGTTGCCCCTTTACTCCAAGGCAACTCTCTATTTATATTTATTAATCATTTCCTGTTCTTTTAGCTATAACCTGTTGAGCAATATTAACTGCATGATCTGATACTCTTTCTAAGTTGCTCACTATATCTAAATAAATAACTCCATTGTCTATGCTACATGAATTATTATTTAATCTATGCATATGATTAGCTCTACAAGATTTTTCCATTATATCTACTTGTTCTTCCATTTTTATAACCTTACAAGCTAAATCTACATCGTCTGTTCTCATAGCTTCTAAAGCATATGTATATGTAGATATTACCTTATTGTACATATCTTCAAGTTCTGCCTTTCCTTGAGCAGAAAATACTATATCTGTATCCAAGGCTGTCTGAACTAATTCTGCTATATTCTTAGCATGATCTCCTACTCTTTCAATATCATTGACAGTGTTAAACAACACGTCTACTACTTCTCTAGAATCTTCATCTAAAGACGTTTTTGATAAGTCTAGTAAGTAATGCAATATGCTTTTTTGCAGTTCATTTATAAGTCTTTCTCTTCTAAATGTTTTTTCTATCTTTGCACTTGAATGTTCAAATATACCTTCCATGGCTGCTTTTAAACTTTCTTTAGCTTTATCACCCATTCTTAGGGTTTCTTTAACTGTATTAACTAGTGCTATTGAAGGTGTCTCTAACATTCTGGCATCTATATATTTGATAATCTTTGTTTCTTCTTCTTCTAAATCATTTTCCTTGTCTGGAACTAATTTAATTGCAAGTTTTATTATATACTTAGTAAATGGTAATAAAATAATTACTGATATAACATTAAATAGTGTATGAGTATTTGCAATTTGTCTTGCTACGTTTCCAGGATTCATTGATGTAACTAAACTTACAACTGGTTTATTTAATACTATTAAGAATATAACTGTACCTAACACATTGAATATTAAGTGCATCATAGCAGCTCTTCTAGCATTTCTACTTGCACCTATACTAGATATAAGTGATGTTACACATGTACCTATATTTTGTCCATATAATATAGGTAGCGCCGCATTTAAAGGTATTAACCCTTGAGATGCCAATGCAAGTAACATACCCATAGAAGCACTCGAACTTTGTACAATAGCTGTTATACCAAATCCTAGTAAAAGCCCTAATAGTGGGTAATTACCAAATGTAACCAATAAGTCTGTAAAACCTTTATATTCTTGTAATGGTTCCACTGCATTTTTCATAAAATCCATACCTGTAAATAATATACCAAATCCTATAAGTATCTCTGCCATATTCTTTATCTTAGGTTTGTTTCCAAATAAATAAAGTATAATACCTACTCCTATTGCTACTGGAGCCATTCCATTTAAATCAAATGATACCAGCTGAGCTGTCATTGTGGTTCCTATATTGGCACCCATTATAACTCCCATGGCTTGTGTTAAGCTCATAATTCCTGCATTTACGAACCCTACAACCATAACTGTAGTTGCACTTGAACTTTGTATAACTGCTGTAACTCCTGTTCCAACTAAAACTCCCATAAGTAAATTACTCGTCAAAAGTTCTATTATTTTCTTTAATTTAGTTCCTGCTGACTTTTGTAGGCCTTCTGCCATAAGGTTCATTCCATATAGGAACAATCCCAGACCTCCCATAAGACTTATCACAATCTCCACTTTATTTCCTCCTTAAGAGATAATTATGCTTGTCGCTAAAAATTCAAACCTTCTTTATTTTATCAAATTAATGTTAAATTTAGTGTTAAATATACGTTAAAATTAGTTAGAAATCATTAGAATATTTTTCTATTATTCTTTCAGCACATTTTATCCCATCCACTGCAGCCGTTACTATACCTCCAGCGTAGCCTGCTCCCTCTCCACAAGGATATAGGTTTTTAGTGTTTATAGATTGTAAAGTTTTTTCGTCTCTCACTATTCTTATTGGAGCTGAGGATCTAGTCTCAACACCTGTTAGCAGGGCATCATATCTAGCAAAACCATTTAATTTTTTATCTAAAGATAGAAGTGCTTCTTTCATGGTGCTAGTTACAAACTCTGGTAAACACTCTCTTAAATCTGTAAGTTTATATCCAGGTTTGTACGAAGGTTCTACATCCCCTATTGTATTAGAAGCTTTATCGCTTAGGAAATCCCCCACCAATTGTACAGGTGCGTCATAATTTTCACCGCCTAAACTAAAAGCCATTTTTTCATACTTTTCTTGGAACTCTATTCCTGACAATGGATGATCGCTTCCAAAATCTTCAGGAAGTACATTTACTAAAAATGCACTGTTGGCATTTACTTCGTCTCTGGCATGCTGACTCATTCCGTTTGTCACCACTTCAAATTCATTTGATGCTGAGGCTATTACACTTCCTCCAGGGCACATACAAAAAGTGTATGCTGTTCTATCATTAGATGTATGTTCTATAAGCCTATAGTCTGCTGCTCCTAGCCTTGGGTGATTATAAAATTTCTTGTATTGTGTTTTATTTATTAACTCTTGAGGATGTTCTATTCTTGCTCCTATTGCAAAGGGCTTTTGAATAATTCTAACTCCCCTTTTATAAAGCATCCTATAGGTATCTCTTGCACTGTGACCAATAGCCAAAATAATCACTTCACAGTCTATACTTTCATCTTCATTTATGGTTATTGATTTTACTTTATTATTATCTATTGTTATATCCGTAACCTTGGAGTCAAACCTAACTTCTCCTCCAAGTCTAACTATTTCATTTCTTATATTTTTAACGACTCCCTTTAATATATCCGTGCCTACATGCGGTTTATATGAGTATAGTATTTCGTCTGGTGCACCGAAGTTTACAAATTCATCTAAAACTTTTCTACACCTTATATCTTTTATTCTAGTTGTAAGTTTTCCATCAGAAAATGTACCTGCACCACCTTCACCAAACTGTACATTTGAATTGTTTTTAATTTTTCTATTATTCCAAAAATCTTTTATATCATTGGTTCTGTTGTCTACATCTAATCCTCTTTCCAATAAAATTGGGCTGTATCCCTTCTGGGCTAAAACTAATGCAGCAAACAACCCTGCTGGACCGCTCCCTATTATTACAGGTCTATGATTTAGCTTTTCACTTCCAATATTGACTCCTATATATTTTGTTTCATTAACCTTTACAACATCTTTTAAGTGCTTATTTAATAACTTGTCTTCATTGCGTACTTCTATATCTACTGTGTATACAAAGTCTATTTTGCCTCTCTTTCTAGCATCTATAGACTCTTTGTATATAGTGTATTTTATCAATTCATTTTCCTTAATTTTTAACTTTCTAAGTATTATATCCTTTACTTTTGATATATCTTCGTCAATTGATAGCTTTATATTAGATACTCTTAACATCATTTTTTCCTTTCTTAATTTATTATTTATGTCATTTTGAAAAATTATACTTATATAATCACGAAAAGCTAGGATATCCCCCTAGCTTTCTATAAATGAAATATGTATATTTTCTTTTTCTAAATTTTCTATCCAAATCTCTTCTAATATGAAGTCTTTTATTTCTTCTAATATAGATATCTTATCTAAATTTTGATTTAGATTTTTGATCAAGGCCAATACTTCTACTGATCTATTGAGCCTTTGTACATATACATCTTCTATATCTATGGGAATCACTTTTAGTTCACATACAAATAGGTCTTTATTCCCTAAGTCTATCTCATCCTCATACTTATATACATTAAATTCAAATATATTTTTGTATGGTGTTATATTTTCAATTCCTACTAAATTCATAAATTAATTCCTTTTTGTTATAAGGCCTCTTATGACCTTCATATTATTAAATACTTTTTCCAAGAAGTTTTCTGCTTCTTCATTGTCTAAAAGAGCTATTTGTAAATCTTCACCTTCTGATATATTTTTAGATTTACAGTACTCTTTAGCTAAATCTATTAATTCATTTTTCTCATCATCAGATAAGTTAAATTCCTTGTAATCTATTATTATGTACTGCTTGGTATTTAAAGAAGCTCCTTGGTTATATCCTATTTCTATATGATAAATAACTGCGTATAAGTTATTTGCATTTTCCTCCCCCTTGTATACAGGTACTGCTGGGTTAGACTTTATAAAATTTGTTGATACTGCTATTGAATTTCCTAAACTAAGACTCATTAAGATCCCTCTTTCTGTATATTATATATTTACTATTTTATACATTATTTGTTTATATTAAAACCTTTTTTGATAATTTAGGCAATTAAAATATTTTAAAACCCAAAATAAGCTGTTTCAAAACCAAACTTTGTATAAATCTGCATTAGTCCTAATATGTTTTTAGTATAACTTATCTCCTAAGACTTTTGCTAGATTTTAAGTCAAAATTTTTAGATTTTGAAACAGCTCTATGTACTTATTATAAACTTTTAAATTCTTTATATACCTATATAACCCTTTAATATAAATAATTCCCTTATTAACATAATTTTAAGTCTTTGTATCTTTTTCCTAATGTACTAGGACTTATATCATACTTTTTAGATATTTGCGCCTGTGTAACTGACTTACCATTAGATTTTTTAATATGGTATTCTATTGCAGCAGCCCATCCATTTTCAGAGCCCTTTAACTCTCCATGAACATTTTTATATTCATTCCAAAACTCTAGGCACTTATCTATATCTTCTTCATCTGTGTTTTGTCTAAGAGCAGAAGATACTTTGCATTCATCTTTATCCTCTGATAAATTATATTTTTTAGCTTTTTCTTCTTTTGTCTCTTTTTGTTTTTTAAGATAATCTGATATAGCCGGATCTAGCAATTGTTGCATATATTTGTATAATATATGAGTATGATGGATTAAGAACGTTTTTATATCTTTGTATAAATCCTCATATTGTTTGAATAAATTCATTATTTCATTTACTATAACATCCTTAACTTCTTTTGATATACTTATAGTTATATCTATTAATAAATTAGTATCTTCAACAGATACAACCCTAGATATCATACAATCTCCAACCTTAAAGTCTTTTAAAAGCTTTACATCTTCTGTTAGAACTTCTTTTCCTGTTAAACAGTCCTCTAATAAAACATTTCCTGTTGAAACTTCTTTAACTTGATATACACTAACATATGATTCAAATAAGCTTCTTAATATATCAACTTCAAGTTGGTTTAAACTATCTCTTTTTTCCTCAAAAAATTCAACAGTCATTACCTTCTTGTTCTCCATTATATGGTCCTGTATGAAATAAGTATTGAAAAATCTTTCAAACTTTTTATTTATTTCTTCATCATCCATTATGTAAAACATTTCTTGAGCCTTTTCGTACTCTTCTTTGAATTTATCTAGTCTTGAATAATCGTATAATTTTGTCCATAAATCAGAATATTGGTTTTGTGAAAGCACAATTTTTCTACATGCTCTCTCTACTACTGTATCTTTATTTAAACAACACTTTTTATATTTTTTGCCACTTCCACAAGGGCATAATTCATTTCTCCCTAACAATGTAGCTTTCACTCCTTTATTTTTTAAATTAAAGTACAGTGTATTATTATAGCATTTTTTTATAAATCATTCTATATTTATAATGTTATTTAGTACTATTTTTATACACATGTACATTTTTGTATTATTATAAGACTTCGATTAGTTTATATTCTAGTCCTTTATTCCTAATCAATTATCGTAATACTAATTGCCCTATTATAATATATTAATTGATAGCATTTCCATTTTTTATATATATTTCTAGATAAAATTTTAAATACTGACATCTATTTATTACATTAATAATAATTCATAAAAAAAATAAAGGATGCCCTTTATATAAAAAGAGTCATCCCTATTTTTCACTTATAAAATCATTTATTTATTTTACCAATTAACTACTTATTCATCAATTTATGCACTTGTTTTAAGTATTTTACCTATATTTCTATCGGTCTTAATTGAACCTACTTTTTCTTCAGTAGAGTTTGAATTTTGTTTTGGATAAAAAACTTTTTCACCCACTAACACCTTCACATCTTTACTTTCAGCTCCTGATACACTAACACTAAAATTTCCCTCTTCACTTTGAGGGCTTGGTATAGATGCCAAGTATCCACCATCTTTTAAATTTTTTAACACATCAGCACTATTTATATTTTCACTTTTTAAATTACCATCGTTTATCGCCATATACGTCGCAATTGCTATATTAGATGCATTTGTATAATCAGCATTTTCTCTTGCTTTTTTTTGAACCTCTCCATATTGTACTATAGCAATGCTTGATAGTATGCCTAATAACGCAACCACTATAACCATTTCTATTAATGTAAATCCTTTTTGTACTCTTATATTTTTCATAATTAAATTCTCTCCTTATTATATAGCTGAGACTACGCTAAACATAGGTACTACCATAGCTATGATACAAACTCCTACTATTACTCCCATGATTACTATTATCACAGGCTCTATGAGCTTTACAATCTTATCCATAGTATTATCTAATTCACTTTCATAGAACTTATTTATCGTAGCCAAGCTTAAATCTAATTTCCCACTTTCTTCCCCAATATTTATCATTTCTATAAATAAGCTCGGAAAAACGTCGGCTAAAACTAAAGAAGAGCCTATACTATTTCCTTGTTTTATATTTTCGTTTGATTTTTCTAGCTTTTTATAAATAAAACTATTATCTATTATTCTAGCTGATATATCTAGTGCATCTATTATTTGTATACCGCTGTGCAATAATAATTGAAGTGATCTAGAAAATCTAGTTGTAACTATTAACCTTATTACATCCTTTAAAATAGGAAGTTTTAGGCTTATCAAACTTATAAATTGCTTTAATTTATTGCTAGTTTTTATATAATAAACTAACACCAATATCAGTATCCCCGCACTTCCTATAATATATGGAAAATACCTTCTAACTAATATTGATATATTTATTACTATTTTAGTTATAATAGGTGGGTTAACCCCATTACTTTCAAAAACCATCTGAAAATTAGGTATAACAAACATCAACATAAATGTGGTCGATATCGTACATAATATTAAGAGTATAGATGGATATATCAACGCATTTATTGTTTTTGACCTTAACTTATACTCCTTGTCATAGTACCTAGATAAATCATCCATGACCCTATCTAAATTTCCGCTTATTTCTCCTGCTCTTACCATACTTACAAAAAATTGTGAAAATGACTGTGTGAATTGAAATGATGTTGCTATAGAATTTCCATTTTGGATGTGATTATATATTTTTGCTATTACCTTTCCTACACTTTTACTTGATTGTTGTCCTAATATGCTAAGAATTTTAGTTATCTCGCACCCTGACTCCAACAATATGCCCATTTTTTTGCATAACAATGTTATATCTTTGTACCTTATCTTATCTCTGGATTCTAACCTTATCCTTACAGTTTTTTTGCGTTTATTTTCATGACAAGCTGGACTATTTTCCATATAATCCTAAATAAAACTATTAACCATAGTACATTCTTCTACTGTGGTTATTTTTCTTTTTATAATATCTTTACAGCTATCCTCGAATGTTATCATTCCATTTTTTATAGCTGTATCCCTTATACATTTAGAATCCATATTATCTTTTATACAATTTCTAACATCATCATCAATCTCTAAAATTTCATATATTGCTGTCCTTCCTATGTATCCTTGTCCTCCGCACTTTTTGCAACCAGTGGCTACTCTAGTGCTTATATTTTGGCCTTGATTATCTTGTATTGTAATATCATGTGAACAATCCTGGCATAACTTTTTAACTAGTCTTTGAGATATTACTCCTACCACCGACGCATTAATTAAATATGGTTTTATTTCCATATCTATAAGCCTAGTTATAGATGATACTGCATCATTTGTATGTAGAGTACTTATTACCAAATGACCTGTTATCGCCGCTCTTACTGCTATTTTGGCTGTTTCTAGGTCTCTTATTTCTCCTATCATTATAATATCTGGGTCTTGTCTTAATATAGACCTAAGACCTACATCAAATGTTAGACCTATTCTATTGTTAACTTCAATTTGATTTATCCCATCTATTTTATATTCAACTGGATTTTCTATAGTCATTATGTTCTTGCTTTTTTCCCTCAAACCGTTCAATATAGAGTAAACGGTTGTAGTTTTTCCACTTCCTGTAGGCCCAGTAACCAGTAAAATTCCCGATTTTCTATTAATAATTCTATCTACTATACTTATGGCCTTTTCTGAAAATCCTATTTCCTTTTTGCTCCTCAAAAACGATCCTAAATTTAATACTCTAAGTACTATTTTTTCTCCATATATAGTCAGTATTGTTGATACACGAATATCTACTAGATTATCAACATATTTCATATGAATTCTACCATCTTGAGGTAGCCTTTTCTCAGTAATATCCATCAATGCTCTCAACTTAATTAACGTCGATAATGAAGGGTATAATGAAATTTGAAATTTTGATAACTCTTTCAATTCTCCATCTACTCTTATCCTGATAATTAGATACTCTTCAAACGGCTCTATGTGTATATCACTCGCGCCTTCTTTAAGAGCAATGTCTAATACTTCATCTAATACCCTTTTTGCGTAATTATCATCTACCTTTCCATTTTCAAGGTAATTTTCATTTGTTCCTATACTGATACCTTTATCAACATTTTTATTAATATTTCTGTTAATATTTTTATCAGTATCTTTACCGACTTCTTTGCCATCTAGTCCTGAAATAGTCGCAGCTTGGCTAATAATATCACTCACTTTCTAAGTACTTTAATTCATTAGGCATTTTTACTTTTCCCATATCTATATTTTCCTGCGCTTTTGTAGTCACATTTAGAGGGTAGTTTTGTTTTATTCCATTTAAATATCCATTTTCTTCTTTTATATAGTTAGATAGCTGCCTTGTCTGTCCTATACATTCAATTTTATAAGGAGGTGCTATGGATACTGAACCAATGTTTATATGGTTACCTGCCAATACAATCTGAGAGTATTGGTTTATCCTCTCATTATTTATAGAAATATGTTCTCCTCCGTTTCTTCTAAGGTCATTTACTATATTTATAAGTACTTTATTATTATCAATAATATCTGCTATATTTCCTATACTATCATCTATTGCATCTATATTTACTACTACTCCATCGCCTCTTATATCCGTATATGCTAGATTTTCTTTTAGACTTTCTAGCTTACTATATTCTTCTTTTATTTCTACTTTTTTAAGGTTATTTTTTAAGTCTTTAGATTCTTCCTGCAAAATTTCTTTTTCCTTTAGCAAATTTTTTATGGATTTTTTGGAAGCTCTTATCTCTCTCTTTATTAAACTATCCTTGTATGTATGTTGAATATCTCTATCATTATAATCTCTAAGTACAGTTCCTACTAGGATGCCTAAAATAGTACTCGCTAGTATTATGAACATATAATTTTTTTTCATACAATTATTGCTCCTTATATTTTCAATTTTTTCCATGTTAAATATATTTTTAAATCAAGTATAACTTTTATTATCTACTAACTATTCATAGTGCTAACTATTATTATAACAACTATTATTATAATTATAGTATCCTAATTATAATTATATCAATGATACCATTTATTTATATAATTTTATTTATATAGTAAAAAATATTCAATATAATAAATTAATCTTTTTTTAGATTTATTTTATGTACAACCCTAGTTATAGTTTATGCTGCATAGTATTAATTTATTGCTTTATTTATTAAAATAAATACAATTTCTTATGCATTATAAAAAGAGCGATGGATTAATACATTCCATCACTCTTTTCTACTGCTCTATAAAACATTTAAGTAGTTTATCTACACGCTCTCATACTTTGATATTTTATTTACTAATTCATCTTTTAATTGTTCTACCTCTTCGAATCTCATGTTAGGGATATAGTAGTTTTCTACAATATCATGCTTTGCTTTTGCCTTCTTTATATTTAAAATTGCATAGTTTATTAACTCATCTAAAAGTTTCTTATCAAAACATAACTCTTCATTATATGCAAAAATACTTTCTTCATTTATATATTGATTGAAATCTATTATATTATTTTCATTAAAATTACTACTAGTTGTAATCCCTATTTTTAAATCTTCTATAAATATGGTTTCTATTTTCTCAGGTACAAGTGGATAGTGGTATATTTCTACCTTCATACCTTTTTGTATTGCCCTTTGCGATACCCTTTTTAGGAATGTAGTCTTTCCTGTTCCTATTTCCCCTTTTAAATGATATATTTTCTCAGCATCTCTTAAAATGCTACTTGTATAGTCCACATGACCCATTGGAGTTATAGCCGATCCAAATAAATGTCTTTCCTTTTTATAGTTACCAACAGTTTGTGTTCCTTTGAATAATTCTTCTATAAAATTTTCTGTAAATAGGTTTATACCACCAAAATCCATACTACTTGTATATTTTTCTTCTATATCTCGATATATAGGCTCTGCGGATTTTAGAAATTTAAACGCTCTTTGGAAACTATTTGAAATATCTTTGTTAGTACTCAATATCTTTTCTTTATTTTCTTCTATGCCTTTTGAATCCCAAAAATCCCCTAAGTTTACAATTTCATCTACAGCGCCCGGTGTTTTAGGATCCACTATATGTGGGGCAGTTGCATCCAACAAAACTACTCCTAATTCCTTTATTACTATTGCATCTAATGAACTAGGATCTGATGTACAGTGGTGTAATTCTAAGTCATAATCTTTTTCTAGAAATTCCTTAGCTATCTTCTTCATCAATGACGATTTCCCAACACCAGGTCCACCCTTTAAACAAAAAATTCTATTGACATTTTCAGGTATTATATAATCAAAAAAAGAATAAAATCCTTGTGATGTGTTGCCTCCTGGAAATAAATTTCTTAATTTTCCCTCCATATGAACCCTCCTAATATTTTATCTCTATTTTAATAAGATATTAATCGACCCTTGAAATTGTTACCCTATGAGTAAGATACACTTAACTCTATATATAAATATAACAAAAACCTTCTATCTAAAACCTTTAAAGTGATAATTTTTTTGAAATACATATACGAAAATTATATTTATAAACAGTCTGAAAATGGATATAATTTCCTATGCATTATAAAAAGAAGTGCCTATTAAAATCAAGTGGACACTTCTTTTATTATATGCAAATTTATATATATTATAATTTAATATTAATCTACAGTTATCTCATATCCATGGCTATTATACTGTGCTACAATATGCTCCCATAGATCCTCAACTCCTGTTTTCTTTGATGAAGACACAGGTATGATTTTTTCATCTGCTTCTAATTGTAATTTCTTTCTTATTATACTTATATGTTTTTGGTATTGACCCCTTGATATCTTGTCTGCTTTAGTAGCTATAACTGTACAGTCATATCCAAAATGCTTTATCCATTCATACATAAGCTTATCATCTGCAGTGGGTTCATGCCTAATGTCAACAAGTAAGAAGATAGCACATAATTCTTCTCTAGCCTCTAGATACCTTTCCATTATAACTCCCCACTTATCCTTTTCAGACTTAGATATTTTTGCATATCCGTATCCTGGAAGGTCTACAAAGTAAAACTCCTTGTTTATAAGATAGAAATTTATTGTTCTAGTCTTACCTGGTGTCTGACTAGTTCTAGCAAAATTTCTTCTATTTAGCAATGCATTTACTATTGATGATTTTCCTACATTAGATCTACCAACCAAAGCTATCTCAGGCATACCTTCCGATGGATATTGAGATTTATTTATTGCACTTACTACTATTTCTGAACTTCTAATTTTCATTATCTTCACCCACCTTTAACAGGGCATGTTCTAACACTTCATCCATACTATCTACAAGTACAAATTCCATAGTTGATTTTACATTCTCAGGTATATCATCAAGATATACTTCACATTCTCTAGGAAGTAATACTTTAGTTATACCAGCTCTATGAGCGGCTAATAATTTTTCTCTAACCCCTCCAACAGCTAAAACTTTCCCTCTAAGAGTTATCTCTCCTGTCATAGCTATATTGTTTGGGACTGGTCTATTTGTAAGCGCTGATATAACAGCTAAAGCCATTGTAATTCCTGCTGATGGCCCATCTTTAGGAACAGCACCCTCTGGAATATGTATGTGTATGTCTTTGTTTTGATAAAAATCAGGATCTATATCAAATTGATCTGCAACTGATCTTATATATGATATAGCAGTTCTAGCAGATTCCTTCATAACATCTCCTAGTTTTCCTGTTAAAACAACTTGTCCTTTTCCTTTTAAAATATTTACTTCTACATTAAGAGTTTCCCCTCCAACTGAAGTCCATGCTAAACCAGTAACTATACCAACTTCAGGTTTGTTACCAATTGCACTATGTCTATATACATCCTTGCCAAGATATTCTTCTAAATCATCTTGAGTTATTATAAACTCTTCTATTGATGGATCTTCTACATATTTTCTCGCAACTTTTCTGCATATCTTACCTAGGGTTCTTTCTAAAGTTCTTACTCCTGCTTCCCTAGTGTATTTATCTATTATATCTTTTATAGTTTCATCATCCATCTTTATAAAGTCTTCTTTTAAAGCATGTTCCTTTATTTGCTTAGGTAAAAGATGGTTCTTAGCTATGTTTAATTTTTCTTCTACTATATATCCAGAAACGTCTATTATCTCCATTCTATCTAACAACGGTCTAGGTATATTTCCTAAACTATTTGCAGTAGTTACAAATAATATTTTAGACAAATCAAATGGTATTTCTAAATAGTGATCTACGAAATCTTTGTTTTGTTCTGGATCTAAAACCTCTAACATTGCAGAAGTAGGGTCTCCCTTATAGTCAGAAGACATTTTGTCTATCTCATCTAATAAAAATACAGGGTTTTTTGTTTCTGCTTCTTTTAATCCATTTATTATTCTTCCCGGCATAGATCCTACATAAGTTCTTCTATGTCCTCTTATTTCAGATTCATCTCTAACTCCACCTAGAGATATTCTTACGAATTTTCTACTTAGTGCACAAGCTATAGACTTTGCTATAGATGTCTTACCTACTCCAGGAGGCCCAACTAAGCATATAATAGGCCCTTTTAAAGACTTAGACAGCTTTCTTATTGCTAAGTACTCTAATATCCTCTCTTTGACCTTTTCAAGCCCATAGTGTTCCTTATCTAAAATTTCCTTTGCATTAACTATATCAATTTTATCTCTTGTTTCTTTATTCCATGGCAGTGAGAAAATTGTATCTAAATATCCCCTACTTACAGACACATCTGGAGAAACTGGAGATATTCTAGAGAATTTTTCTATTTCTTTAGATATCTTTTCTCTAGTTGCTTTTGGTATTTTTAATTTTCTAAGCTTTTCTCTATATTCATCAGCCTCAGAGTTTATATCCTCTTCGTCTCCTAATTCTTTTTGTATAGCTTTTAGCTGTTCTCTAAGGTAATACTCTTTTTGAACCTTGTTCATTTGTTTTTTTACTCTTAGAGTTATTTTCTTTTCTATTTTTAATATATCTATTTCGTCCAGTAATATTGTGTATATAAGCTCTAGTCTTTTCTTTATATCAAACTCTTCTAGTATTTCTTGCTTTTGATTAGACTTCAAATAAATATTGGCCGCTATTGTGTCTATGAAACGATCTACATTCTCCATATCAGATAATGATATAAGTATTTCTGGCGAAACTCTATTGCCTATATTTATGTACTCTTCAAATGCATCAAAAACATTTCTAACAAAGGCTTCTATTTCAACATCAGAGTTCATATCATCATCATCAAAAACAACTTCTTCAACTATTGATCTAAAATACCCGTCTTCTTTATCTATACTCTTAACCTTACCTCTAGCAACACCTTCAACTAAAACTCTGACTGTATCCCCTGGTAACTTTATCATTTGCTTAACTTTACAAATTGTTCCAACATGGTAGAAATCCTCTTCTTCTGGTTCATCAACCTCAGCTTCCTTTTGAGATGTCAAAAATACTAATTCTTCTTGTAACATAGCCTCATCTAAAGCTTTTAATGAAATAGGTCTACCTATATCGAAATTCAATATCATATACGGAAATATTGTTAATCCTCTAAGAGGTATTAACGGTAACTCATGCTCTACTGTAGTATATTTCTCTTCCATTCACATCACTCCTTAAAGTGCTAGATTTTATCGCTTTTTATATTATATATTTAGAAATACTAATTTTCAACACTATTGAATACTTCTCATCACATTCCAGTCTTATTTTATAACACATGAGAAATTATATTCCTTATTTAAAGCATAATTTTGATGTACGACCTACAAAACGCATACTTTAAAACATTTAATGAAATTTTTTTACTGTGTTATAATATTTATATAACTACAATCATATATTAGTTATGATAATTATTAGTTATGATAATTTTTTTGGAGGAGCATCATAATGTTTAAGTTATTTGTAACGTTTTTAAAAATTGGTGCATTCACCTTTGGTGGTGGTTATGCCATGGTACCGCTTATTCAAGATGAACTAGTAAATAAACAAAACCTTCTTACACAAGAAGAATTTATAGATTATCTATCTATAGCTCAAAGTTATCCAGGGGTTCTTGCCGTTAATATATCTATCTTATTAGGGTATCGACTTTATAAGATTCCCGGGGTATTTATATGTACACTTGGTTCCGCACTGCCATCATTTTTTATTGTGCTGACTCTATCATACTTTTATTTTAAAAATACATCATCTAAGATTCTAGATGGTTTCTTCAGAGGAGTCAACCCTGTTGTAATAGCTCTTATATTATATTCTTTCACAAATATGCTTTCTAAGTTAGAAAAGTCTAAAAGAAACATATTTTTGTTAATAGCATCGGTTGTATGCGTAGGTATATTTAATATAAGCCCTATTTACCTAATAATTGCAGGAGGTGTTTATAGCTTATGTCAAAAATAATTCTTCTCTTCCTAATATTTCTGAAAATAGGAGCATTTAGCTTTGGTGGAGGCTATGCAATGCTTCCATTTATACAACAGGAATTTATACATAATTATAAATTCATATCTAGCCAAGAATTTTTAGATCTAATTGCCTTGTCCCAGTCTACTCCGGGCCCTATAGCAATAAATACAGCGACTTTTGTTGGATTTAAAACTGCTGGATTTTTTGGTTCTTTGGCATCAACTGTTGGTGTAATAGTTTTTGCACTAGTTGGACTAACTATTATATCAAAATTATTTGATAAATTCAAAGATAATAGTAAAATAGAAAAACTTCTTTCTGTTCTACGTCCAATCACTCTAGGATTTATTCTAGCAGCTGCAATAACATCTATAAAAGAAATTTCTTGGGATCTATATGCTATTATTGCATTTATAACATCCTTTTATCTTTTACAAACAAAAAAACTTGGATCTATAAGTATAGTATTCGTTTACGGATTAATAGGAATTTTTCTATCTTTTGTATAATTGTAAATTTCTTAGTAGATACCTTCATATACTTATATGATAATCTAAAACTATTTAATTTGTAACTATTATGCATTAAATATACCCTAAACAGGATTATATTTAACATTTTATAATATTAAAGTAGAAACAATTAGATCAATTTAAATAATTAAAAAAGGAGCCTGAAGCTCCTTTTTTAATTATTGGCTCTTTGTCAAATAACGTTGATGAAGTCAATATTTAATTTTTAAAGGCAGCATCTAATACAGTTTTCATGTATAGATGCTGTTTTTAAATTACTTGTATTTTTTCTCTTAGTAATACTCTTAATCTTAAATTTTTAAAACTTCTAAATCCAAAGGATACTCTTTTGAGTACTTTAATGGTATTATTCTTACCCTCAACTCTAGCATTTGTATATTTTGTAATTAGTGCATTTAATACGTACTGTTTTTTATCCTTCAAAGATTTAAGGCTTGTTCTAAAGCATGAAGGACAGTCTTTTAAATCCTTTGATAGCATTTCTGAAATCATTTTT
>NZ_FQWX01000017.1 GCF_900129815.1 Asaccharospora irregularis DSM 2635 | reverse complement strand
ATGCTTTAGAACAAGCCTTAAATCTTTGAAGAATAAAAAACAGTACGTATTAAATGCTTTAATTACAAAATATACAAATGCTAGGGTTGAGGGTAAGAATAATACTATTAAAGTACTCAAAAGAGTATCCTTCGGATTTAGAAGTTTTAAAAATTTAAGATTAAGAGTATTACTAAGAGAAAAAATACAAGTAATTTAAAAACAGCATCTATACATGAAAACTGTATTAGATGCTGCCTTTAAAAATTAAATATTGACTTCATCAACGTTATTTGACAAAGAGCCTTCAAAATTAGCTTTGAAGTGCCATTTTTATAATTATTGGTTGTTTGAGTTCTCAGAATTGGTGTCAAAATGTTCATTAGTTTCTTTTTGTATATCAATGCTTGAATTATCACCTGAGTTATTTTCAGTGTTATTCTCTTGGACATCTTTAGCATTATTTGAGTCTGTATTTTGATTGTTATTTTGCTTAGGAGTTTCAGTTTTATTTTCAGAATTACCTCCAAACAAGCCTGATACCCAGTTCCATACTTTTTCGAAGAATCCTTCTACTTCTTGACTATCTGGTAATTTTATAGCCTTATCATCTGTGGCATCTATTTTAGCATTGTTGCCAAGTAAACTATCGTTAGTCTTTTCTAGTATACCTAAGTTTTTACTTCCACCATTAAATAAATTACCAAACCAACCCTTTACAGAATCAAAAAGTCCAGTACCTTTTACATCTTCTCCTAAAGCCTTTAAGTCTGCATTTACATTATCAGAAACATTGCTTAATGTACGCTTCATACTATTATAGTCATAATCTTGTTTAGATATTTTTAACATCATATCTTGTATTTTTTGTAACTCTTCAGGGCTTAAATTAATATTATAGTTATTAGTGATATTATTTATAGTTTCTGCTATTTGTGCAGTATCGTGAGTTCCATTTTTTATAATCTCTGCTTTTATATCGTTTATTACACCAGTGGCTTTTTCTTGACCAACTTCATCACCTAAGTCACCTGTAACTACTAATTCTTCTGTAGCTAGTTCTTTTTTCTCCTCATCTAGTTTCTTTCCAGTTGAGCTCTCAAAAGCTTTCATTACACCAGTAAGTCCACCTGTACCACTTACAGGGAAAGGTGCTGCAACTATTACATTAGCATCTTGCAACCCAGCAGTAGAAAGTGTTGTAGCTATCATAGAACTTGTAACCCATGTAAGGTTTGCAGTTTTTACATTTATTCCATTTCCCTGAGATGTTGGTTCAACATAAGAACAGGATATAGTTACCTTACCAAGTTGAGAATCATTAGCAACTCCCTCTAAGTATTTTCTTTCTTCAGCATTTGTAACATCTAAAATCATTGTTTCATCTTTTTTAACTCCAAAGTAATTTAACATCTTATCTTTTTGTTCTGATGTTAAGTTTGCACCTAGAGTTACTATCCTTGTACTATCTGCAAAGGAAAAGTTAAAACTTCCCAATATCAGAGTACAACATATTATAAGTGAACTAATTTTCTTTTTTAATTTCATACCTAACCTCCTAATTATGTAAGCAATTTTAAAAATTACAATAAGGTAAATTATAATCTTACCTACTTATATATTAAAAAAAGTCAACCGAAAAATACCTATAAAAACAAGTCGATTTAAGTTATTAGATGGAAGACTTTTTGAAAAACTTAGTCTATAGAAATTTTAATTTAAAAATTAGAAAAATAAATATCTATAATCTTTATGAAATATATCTACTTGATATACTATAATATAAACTAATTTTAAAATCAATGCGATTACAAGATTGTAATAAAGAAGTAGCTTAGAATTTACTTATATAATAATGTAAGGTATATAATAATGTAGAGTATTTATGAATTTAATATATTTATGATATGCTGAAATACTAATTTGAAATTTGTATTGGATAAGTAAAGTATAGCACCTGAAATTATCAGATGCTATACTTGGTTTTAAATATTATATTATTATTTTCCAATGAACATTTGAGTCCAGTAGATAGTTCCTTTAGCGTCTTTAGCTACACCAACACCTAAATCAGTGAAATTGGCATTTAAAATATTTTTTCTATGGCCTTCAGAATTCATCCAAGCAGTTACAACTTCTTTAGGATTTCTTTGTCCCATAGCTATATTTTCTCCGGCAGTTCTATAACTGATTCCGAATTTCTTCATCATATCAAATGGAGAACCATAAGTTGGAGATGTATGGCTAAAGTAATTTTTGTTGATCATATCTTGAGATTTAGTAGTTGCTACATTAGATAAATTAGAATCTAATTTAAGTGGTTTTAAACCTCTACTAGTTCTTTCAACATTTACTAAATCTAAAACTTCTTTTTGATAAGAAGCAAAGTTACCAGTTAATTGAGACTCATTTCCTTTAGTTGTTTCAGGTAACTTATTAGAGTTTTCAGTGCTGTTTACTTTGTCGTTAGTGTTGTTACTATTATTGTTAGTGTTGTTACTATTATTGTTAGTGTTGTTACTATTATTGTTAGTAGCAGTATCAGTATTATTTACGTTTTCAGTACTGTTATTAGTGTTAGAATTACTTTCATTTACATTAACATCAGGATTTGAAGGCTTAGTTAAGCATGAGCCTATAGGTAGTGTAAATCTCTTACCATTTACATTTAAGTATATGCAATTCTTATAATAAACCTTTGAACGATATTCATTTGATAAAGCACTTACAGGCAATATAGTTGAAGCAGTTGTAGCCGACACAATTGCCAAAGATAATAAAGTTTTCATTCTTTTTGTCATAAAAACACCTCGCTGTTAAAATTTGAAATATTTAGAATTTGTTTCTAAATTGTAACCTTAATGGTAGGGGTATCCCTCCCGTAAATCTATAATAACATAGAATTTTAAAATATATACTGTAAATATATGCTAATATAGAGTTTTTACTGTTTACATATATAAATATTTCAGCTAATTGATTGAAAAATTGCTTAATGTAGTATACTATAAAAGGAAAATACTTTATCAAAAAGAAATTTAGCTTGAAAGGAGAAAATTATGTCAAGAGAATTAGTAAAAGACAGAGTCATAAAATATTTAATAGAGGACTTATTAGTTCCACAAGAAATGATAGATACAGATGTAAATTTATCTGAGTTTGAAGAGGGAGCAGAAGGTATATTAGATATAGTAGTTAATGTTAAAGATGAAGAAGATTATTATGTACCAGTTATGATAGTTAAATGTGTTGATGAGGATATAGAATTAGAAGGCGAAGTATTAGACAAACAAATAGAATTTTTAGAGGAAGTAGACAACATAACTATGTCAGGAAGACTGGTATTAACTAACGGGGATGCAATGATGTATGCAGACTGGAGAGGTGAAGAATACGATACAGAGGCAGCTCTTCCAACTTATGAGGTAATGGTAAAAGAATTTAAGGAAATGGAAGAAATGGCTGATGAATTAGAAAAAGAACACGGACATGAACACGAATGTGGATGCACAGGAGAAGGTCATAGTTGTAGATGCACAGAGGAAGGCCATGAATGTGGCTGCGGACATCATCACGAATAAGCTGTATAGCTGTAAAATTACATACTTATAGGGGTTATCCCAACTTGACTATAGAATTTAATGGTGTTATTATTATTAAGTTAAAATCAATTAAAAATACATATAGAATTGTATGTATTTTATAGACCGTTGGTGTTGGGGCAAATACTAAAGGCTTATTAATATAACAGGGACTATAAGGTCGTTCGGGAGTAAAAGACTGCACATTGTGTAGTCTTTTATTCTTTTAAAAATAAACAATCACTTCGATATAAAAACTTAAATTATGTCACATAATTTCACAATAAAATAATAATATTCATTTATATCTGCAAATCTAATAATATTTTACGACAATGTATATAAAAAACAAGGAATTTAATGTATATATGTAGAATTATAAATAAATAAATTTATTGACATTCAATAGTTATTAAACAGGCATTTTTTTATTGAGATAATCATATTATAAAAATAAATAAAGGCTACAGACACTTTAACGTTTCAATTAACAAACTATATATAGAAGGGGTTAAATTATGGGGGCTAAAAGAGAACATACTTATGAAAATTATATTTATGCAAACTCATCAAATGCATCAAACTC
Source organism: Asaccharospora irregularis DSM 2635 (assembly GCF_900129815.1). GTDB lineage: Bacteria > Bacillota > Clostridia > Peptostreptococcales > Peptostreptococcaceae > Asaccharospora > Asaccharospora irregularis. The sequence continues at coordinate 38,607 of NZ_FQWX01000017.1, read as the reverse complement.
TATGAAGATGTATTTAAAAGAAATTGAAGAGTACAAAATGTTGTCTGCGGCAGAGGAAATTGAGTTGGCAAAGGGAATAATTAACTGTTCACCACTAGCAAAAGAGAAATTTATCAATGCAAATTATAGGCTTGTTGTTAGTATTGCTAAAAAATATAGAAAAGAAAGTATTGATATACTTGACTTAATTCAGGCAGGTAATATTGGACTTATAAAAGCGGTTGATAAATATGATTACAAGAAGGGTTATAAATTTAGTACCTATGCAACTTGGTGGATAAAGCAGAGTATAACAAGATATATTGATGATTGTGAAAATGCTATTAGAATACCAGTACATCTTCACCAACGAATAAATTTTGTAAAGAGGAAAAAGCAAGAGCTTTCAAATATATTACACAGGGAGCCTAATTTAAATGAATTAGCAGAGGCTTGTGATCTTGAAATTGAAAAGATAATAGATATACTAAAACGTGAGAAAAATGTGATTTCCTTAGATACTCCTATAAAAGAAGATGAAGAAAGTAGCTTGGTAGAATTTATACCTTCTAATGATAATTATGACGATGTTGTAATTCATGAAGTAGAACAAAATAATCTTAAAGAAAAAATAGAAGAGTTATTGAAAGATCTTAATGATCAAGAACAAAGGGTTTTAAGAATGAGATTTGGTATTGACGATGATACACCAAAAACTTTAGAGGAAATAGGCAAAGTATTTGGTGTAACAAGGGAGAGAATAAGACAAATAGAAGCTAAGGCAATACGAAAATTAAGACATCCAAGTAGATTAAAAAAATTAAAAAATTTCTACTAGATAAAAACAAGGTAGATACTGGGGGATTACGTGAGTGATCCCCTAGTTTGATTTATAAATTTTATATAGGTTATAATGTAGTAGTATGCTATTGTATTTTGAATTTGTTTACTTGGTTAGATTTACAAACTATTTATAAGTTATTATAATATATAGAGGAAACTTCAAATTACGACACTTAGAGTGTATGCAAGTTATTAATCAAAAATATAATAGGTGTAGTTTTACTTAATAGAGAATTGGATTAGATTTCCAAGCTACCCCAGTAACCGTGATACAGACGAAATCTTATATACCACTGATTTAATTGGGAAGGTTAGAGAGTAGGATGAAGTTAAGCCGGGAGAACTGCCTATTATATATACTAATATCTGCTGTGGGTAAGATGTTAGATGCAAAATATTAATTGGGACTAAATTTAAAGCTCCAAATTTTAGCATCTTACTTAAATTATTTAAGAGAGGAGGATAATTTTATAGTAGTTAAATTATTGAGAAAAAATAAGTAGGAAAAATAAGGAGAAAAATAATGAAAAAAAGATTTTTAGCGTGTTTATTGGCAATAATGATGTTTATAATGGTTGGATGTAGTTCACAAAAACAAAGAAAAATTATAGATAGGGAAGGAACTGAAGTAAGTATCCCTACCAAAATAGAGAAAATAGTTTCAACAGCCCCATCTAATACTGAAGTTATACTAGATTTAGGGTTAGGGGATAAGTTGGTTGCAATAGATAAATACTCTTCAGATATAGAGGGTTTAAAGGGTAATCTAACAAAAATAGATTTTTCAAATCCAGATGCAGAAGCTATAATTGCCCTTGAACCAGACATAATAATAGCCTCTGGTCACAATAAAACAGGATCAGCAGGAGATCCATTTAAAGCAGTTTCTGACGCAGGAATCCCTGTTGTATATATACCAAGTAGCGATAGTATAGATGGAATATACAAAGATATAGAGTTCATATCAAATGTTTTAGGACAAGACAAAAAGGGAGAAGAACTAATATCAAATATGAAGTCTGAAATAGACAAGATAGCATCTATAGGAAAAACAATAAAGGATAAAAAAAGTGTTTACTTTGAAATAGCTCCAGCTCCAGATATGTATAGTTTCGGCAGTGATACATTTTTAAATGAAATGATAGAAATAGTTGGTGCAGAAAATATATTTAAAGATGAAAAGTCATGGATATCACCTAGTGCAGAATCTATTATAGATAAAAACCCAGATGTAATACTTACTAATGTAGATTATCCAAAAAACTCTATAGAAGAAATAAAAACTAGAGATGGATTTGAGAATATAAAAGCAGTAAAAAATAATGAAGTATACAAAGTAGATAAAAACTCTTCATCTCGTCCATCAAATAAAATAATATTGGCTCTAGACCAAATGGCTAAGGCAATATATCCGGATAAATATGAAAAATAAAAAGTACGCTATTTTAAGTTTAGGTTTAGTTTTTTTGATAATATGTATTGGAACTTCTTTAGGAAGTTCCAATATTAATATATTGGAAACAGCATCTATTTTGTTTAATAAAATATTAAAAATCCCTTTGAAAGACGGAGTAGATACAAAAAATATATCTATAATTTGGCATCTAAGACTACCGAGGGTACTTTTAGCGTTTATAGTTGGAGGGTGTCTAGCCACTAGTGGGGCTGTAGTTCAGTCCGTTCTAAAAAATCAGTTGGCATCACCATATACTCTTGGTGTTTCTTCGGGCACATCACTAGGGGCTGGGTTAGTTATAATTACAGGAATATCAATCCCTGTAATAGGTTCATTTACATTACCTATAGTAGGTTTTTTATTTGGGTTGGCAACTGTATATTCTGTAATCGCATTTTCATCAAAGATAGATAGAACCATGTCAAATAACACCATAATATTGTCAGGTATAGTATTTTCTTTATTTGTGAATGCACTTCTTACAACTTTGACGGCTTTGTTTTCCGAAGACCTAAAGAGTATATCGCTTTGGCAAATGGGAAGTTTTGCTATGAAAGGATGGAGTTATGTGCGTTTAATACTTCCATTTCTATTAGTGGGTATGATTGGTATACTTAGATACACAAAAGAAATGGACATACTTACCCTTGGTGATGAACAGGCAAAGTCTATTGGAATAGATGTTGAAACAATAAAGAAAAAATTATTTATATATTCTACAGTACTTATAGGAGGGGCAATATCTTTAAGTGGAACAATAGGTTTTGTAGATTTAATAGCTCCACATTTAGTAAGAAAAATATTTGGATCGAGACACAAGTATGTAATACCAATGTCGTTTGTTTTTGGAGGGTGTTTAATGGTTACAACAGACCTTATTGCCAGGACAATAATATCTCCATCTGAATTACCAGTAGGGGCTGTGACAGCCATAATAGGAGCACCATTCTTTGCATACGTATACTTTAAAAAAGCTAGGTGATTTATATGTTGGAAATAAAAAATATTTATAGTGGATATGATGGCATAGACATAATAAAAGATGTAAGCGTAACTGTAAATAGAGGAGAAAATTTATGTATAGTTGGACCAAATGGATGTGGCAAGAGTACACTTTTAAAATCTATAGCAAATATTATAGACTACAGAGGAAGTATAAAAATAGACGGTAAGGAAATGAGTTCTATGGATAGAAAGTACCTAGCTACTAAGGTAGGTCTAATGAGTCAAATATCTCAAATATACTTTCCATACACGGTTTATGATACTGTAGCTTTTGGAAGATATCCCTATTTAAAAGGGGTATTTTCAGATTTGTCAATTGAAGATAAGAATATTGTGATTGAGAACATAAAAAAAGTAAATCTATATGAACTTAAGGATAAGATGATAAGTGAATTATCTGGAGGTCAGCTGCAAAGGGTTTTTTTGGCTAGAATATTTGCACAAAATCCAGATATAATACTTCTTGATGAGCCTACAAACCACTTAGATTTAAAGCATCAAATAGAACTTTTAGAAAATTTAAATTCTTGGGCAAAACAAAACAATAAGATAGTAATTGGAGTTTTGCATGATTTGAATTTAGTTCAATATTTTGCAGATAATGTACTAATGATGAACAAAGGACAAGCTATTTCATATGGTAGCTCCAAAGATGTTTTAAATGAAAGCTTATTAAAGGAGATTTATGGATTAGATATTAAGAATTTTATGCTAGAAATACTAAAGAGATGGGAAGTTGTCTAAATTTTAAAATATATAATTATAAAAGTAGGTACTAAAGACTTAAAAATTTAGTACCTACTTTTAGTTTTTAAAAGTTAAATTTTAAGTCTTTAGGACACAAAAAATTCATATATATTAGTAAATATTTTAATAAGTAGAGGATGAGTGTATGCATTTAAACAGAAAAGAAGAATTCTATAAGTTAACTTCTATAATGGAAAATATTAATATAAATATAGCTAATTTAAAGGATATTATAGATAAAAGCTCAATCAATGAAATTCAAAATAGTGTTTTAAGATATTATGAAATTGATATGAAAAGTTCTATAAAAAGAATAAATAGAACCAAGGAGTTAGTAGAGTATATACAAAAGGAGGTCATAACAGCACTAGAGAGTATAAAAGAGTTAGAGAACCCATTTTTGATATTTATAGTGGGTCAAGGCAATTATGGGAAATCAACATTGGTAAATGCACTTCTAAAAGAAAATTTAATTAAAACATCTAATATACCTAACACATGAAAGGTTGATTTGTTTATAAAGTCTAAATACGAAAGAATTGAAATAATGTATAGCGACAAAAGGAATATATCAAAGAGTCTTTCAAAAGGTAAAAAAATACTAAGGGAAGAAGAAGAAAAATATAAAAATTCAAAAAAATTTATTTCTAAGAAACTAAAGCACTATCGAATTCAGAAAAATACTGATATATGGGATTTGAAAAAATATAAATTAGATTTAGAGGCTAAGCACCTTTATAGGTCGGAGATAGTTCAGACTAAGTATTTTATAAATAATGATGGAATACTAAAAGATTTTATACTGGTGGATACGCCAGGCCTAAATCAAACTTTACTTAATGAAGATATTGATAGATCTAAGCTTTATTACAAAAGAGCAGATGGGATTATATGGTTAATAGATGTTCAAAATATAGTGTCTTTAGGTAGCAACAATGCTATAAAAAAAATTCACTTAATAAATGAGGATAATAGCTTAAATATATACAGTGAACCCACCGAGATGTGTTCAACTAAGAATATGATTTTAGTAGTAAATAAGATTGATATATTAAAAAATAATGACAAAGATGATATACAACGGATAAAAACACAAGTAAAATCCATGTATAAAGATATTTTCAAGGACATAGTTTTTATATCTGCGAAAAATGCATTATTAGGAACGAGTTTAAATGATGAATCTCTAATAAGTGAAAGCAATATAGAAGAACTCTACAACAGTATAGATAAAAATTTTAAACTTACAGCTGCAAAAAATCAAATTATATCCAAGTATAAAAATTTATCTATTACAGGCAAAAATATAATAGAGTACATAGATCAATATAAGAGGCGGCTATACAAGGACATTTGTGAGTATAATACTATAGAATTTCAGATAAAGGAAAAAACAGAAGAAATTAAAGAGTATGTTAATAAATTTTTAAAGAGTATGGAAAAATATGAGTATCTAAAGAGTACTACTCAGAGCCAAATCAACGAAGATGTTAGAAGATTAGAATATATCTGCAACAAAAAACTAGAAAAGATATATATATATTTATATTCAAGGGCTATGTTTACTTCGGGTGATATTGAAGATAAATATATGAGTGCCATGAATAATAATTTTAAGGTTTCGTTTAATCTAAATTACATTTCAAAAGAAAAATTACCAGTAAATATAATTTCAACTAAAATTAAATATCTAATAGACGATATATTAGAAGAACTAGACTATAAGATAAACCTTATAAGAAATGATATAGATAAAGTTAAAAATTATAATTTTAACCTAATTTACTTAGATTATTTGGATATAAACAAGCATATTAATTGTTTAGATAACATAGAAGAAATATTAAGAAAGTTGGGGTGATATTTTGGAAGAAATAAAAAAAGTATTAATAGATTCTCCTATTAGAAAAAATATAGGTGATAATATACCGTTTAAAAAGCTAATCTCCAAAAACCTAGATGAGATAATGGAGAGCTTAGAAATATTAGAGAAAAAAGAAAAATCTCCATTAAATATAGTAATAGTTGGAGAGGTTAAGTCGGGTAAATCTAGTTTGGTAAATGCTATTTTATCAAAAGAAGTAAGTGAAGTGGATGTACTAGAGGCAACCTCTTCTATAATAGAAATATCTTATGGAGAAAAAGAAACTAGAGCCAATATAGAAGGTGTAGAGAAGGTATACTTGGACAGAGAATTTTTAAAAAGGGTAAATATAGTTGATACTCCGGGTCTTAAGAGTATAACTGATAGAAATGAACAAAAAACATTAAATTATATACAAAATGCAGATTTAATTTTATTTTTATTTGATGCAACCCATTTAGGGCAAGAGGATATATATGATACTCTGGATTTAATTTCTACCTACAAAAAGCCAATGGCAGGTATAGTCAATAAAGCAGATTTGCTAGAGGATGATAGATTGGATGTGCTTGAGTACATAAAAGATGAATACTCTATTTATATAGAGGACTTCTTTATGATATCGGCATATATGGAGTATCAGGATAGAATAAGTAAGCAGGCATCTATAGGTGATGCGGATTTGGTTATATCTGATTACGATGATTTAAGGGAGAACTTTCAAAACCTTGATAAATATATAGAAGAAGTATGTAATAATTGTGAAAGTATAAAGGATTCTAGTATAAGGTCATCCTTGGAAGGTATAATTCATAAAGAGATTATACATCATCATGATTACTTAAAGAGCATAAATATAATATTGGGTGAACTAAATAAGTATGAAGGCCTAATTGAAAAGAAATGCGAATATATAAACGACAAGATGAATTTTGAAATAAGCGACTGGATAAACAGAGTATTTTTGGGCGATGAGTTATATAAAATAAATGATAATATTGCAAATGCTAGGTTGTATATAAATGAAGATTATATAAATGAAACTATAAATAGAAAAAAGAATGACCTAGACTCTATATATTTCAAAGAATGGAACGAGTGCCTAAAGGAAATAGAATACGAGGTAGATGAAAGTATAAAAAAATCTGTAGACAATATAGAATATAAAAAAGAAATTTTAAACGCACCAAATATAAAGATAGATGATTCTAATATAAATTTAAATGACCTACTAGCAACACTGGGAACAGGAGCAGTATTAGGTGCAACATCAGGAGGAATTATATCTATTTATTCATCTGCAATAGGATCATCTGCAGCATCTCTAACTATAGGGAATGCACTTTTGGCATACTGTCCACCTCTTTTAATTGCCGGGACAATAACTGGAGGTTTAGGAAAATTAATATATGAGAAGGTTAAAATGGAGCAAAAAAATAACGATATTATCTTAGAAATAAATAGATTTGTAGAACAATTAAAACTAGATGTAGCTAAAAGTTTAAGCGAGGGATATGAAAACTCAAGCAAAGAAATAATAGATAAAACAAAGGAAATGTTTAGTGTTAATAAAGGTATATCCATAGATAAATGTGAGGCAGAGACATTTTGTGAAAGTATAGATAGCTATATTAAAAATCTAGAAAAATATATAATAAACTAATTATATAATACAATTAAGTTAAGAATATAAGTAAAGGAGCTCTTTGAGCTCCTTATTTATAATGCATATAAAAAATTTTATAATTACTAAAGGTTTACTCCTAAATTTAGAAAAGTCTTTGGAGTTTGTATAGATACATAGCAAAAGTTTTTACCATATGATTTATGTAAGATGACATACTAAGACTGCTTTTTTCTTCTTCTAAATATAGTTTGTTGATATCCATACCTAAAAGTAGATTAATATTCGATATATATTTAATCTGTATACAAACCATATATATAAAATAAATTAGGCAAATTGTAAATATCAAAAGCAAAAAAATAAACATAGACACACTTCCCTCCTTAAAAATCGAACAGGCTTTAATTAAATTTTACTTGATTATCTTTTTAATATCATCTGAAAAATAATTATAAAAAAACCAATTAAAGGGCAGTTTTCAACAATTATAACACTAAAATTATATTAATAGATATAATATACTGTAAAATATAATAGAATAGAGAAATAATTTGTTGCAAAAAAAATAGGTATTTATGGATTTGTATTATAAGATAAACCCATAAATACCGATGATTTTAAACAAATAAATTATAAATAGCTGTTGTGGATAGACAAACTAAAAATGCAATAACTGTAGGAATTATAAAGCCTAAAGCCGTCCATTTAGAACTGCCAGTTTCTCTTTTTATTGTTATAAGAGTAGTAGCACATGGCCAGTGAAGTAGGCTAAATAACATAACATTTAAAGCTGTTAAATAGGTCCATCCATTATTTCTTAAAACTTCTCCTAAAGCCTGGAAGCTATCGAGTTCTATCATAGAACCAGTAGCCAAGTAAGACATTAAAAGAATAGGAATAACAATTTCATTTGCAGGGAGACCTAGAATAAATGCCAGTAGTATAAATCCATCAAGGCCAATAATTTTGGCTAATGGATCTAAAAAGTTTGCAGCATGAACCAATAGACTAAGATCCCCTATATAGATATTTGCAAATATCCAAGTTATAAGACCTGCTGGCATAGCAACGACAATAGCCCTACCTAAAACAAATATAGTTCTATCTATTATAGATGTATACAATACTCTACCTATCTGAGGGACCCTATAAGGTGGTAATTCCAATGTAAAAGTGGATGGAACTCCTTTTAAAAGGGTCTTAGAAAGTGTATATGAAACAAGCAAAGTAACTATAACACCAAATATTATTAACAAAGTAACACATAGTGCAGTAGTTATACTAGAAACAAAAGAGTTATTTATAATAGAGCTAAAGAAAATAGTCGATACAGCAATAAGAGTAGGGAATCTACCATTACAAGGTACGAAGTTATTTGTCAATATAGCTATCAATCTTTCTCTAGGTGAATCTATTATTCTACACCCGATAACACCAGCTGCATTACACCCAAATCCCATACACATAGTCAGACATTGTTTCCCGTGAGCGCAAGCTTTTTTAAACATGTGGTCTAAATTAAATGCAACTCTTGGCAAATATCCAAAATCTTCAAGAAGAGTGAATATAGGAAAGAATATTGCCATAGGAGGTAGCATTACAGAAACAACCCAAGCAAGAGTTCTATATACTCCCAGTACCAACATATTATTTATCCATAATGGTAAGTGTATAGCACTTAATAGATTTGTAAGTTTAGGCTCGAATGCAAATAAAAATTCAGCCAACATGGTAGAAGGATAGTTTGCACCCTGTATTGTAATCCAAAGTACACCGGCTAATAATAAGAGCATAATTGGTAGCCCAAAGATTTTGGATGTCAGTATCTTATCTACTTTTTCATCTTTATCATTATTTCTACTGAGGTTTATTTTATTTATACAAGCTCTATCAGCCAAGTCCTTAGCTGCATCGTAATTTATCTTGCTAAATCTATCTCTTGTTTCTTGTCTGTCTATACCTTTTGGAATTTTATTTTTTACTTCTTCTAGAGATTTCATATAATCTCCATCTATACAATTATTCATAGAGCCAAAAATGCTCTCATCTCCATCTATAAGTCTAAGGGCTAACCATCTTGGGCTTATATAAGGTATTGCAGCTCTTAATTCACCTTCAAGCGAATAAACTATATCTTCTATATTCTCATCATAAGTTATGCGTTTATTATTAAACTTATATTTATCAAAGCATACATCGTTTATAGACTTAAGAAGATCATCAGTTCCAACTCCACTTCTTGCAGCAGTTAGCACTACGGGTATCCCTAGTTCTTCTTCAATTTTTTCTTTGTTTATATGGATTCCTTTTTTATTTGCTTCATCTATTAAGTTAATACATAAGATGACTTTGTCAGTAAGTTCCATAACTTGAAATACCAAGCTAAGGTTTCTTTCAAGACAAGTTGCATCGCAGACTACTACTACTGCATCAGGATTGCCAAAACATATAAAATCACGTGCAACAACCTCTTCTTGAGACATTGCAAATAGAGAATATGTTCCGGGAAGATCTATCAATGCGTAGTTAGTATCTTTATAATTAAAATCACCACGTGCAGTAGCTACTGTTTTTCCAGGCCAATTTCCTGTATGTTGTCTGAGCCCTGTTAAGTGGTTAAAGACAGTACTTTTACCTGTATTTGGATTGCCGGCTAGTGCAATTACAAATTGATCTTCTTTTTTTTCAATATCAAACATATCTTTTAAAGATTTAATTTTCGTTGTTTCATGAGTTAACCCCATAATTATATCTCCCCCCTAAATGAAAAATTAAATACAAGAGACTAATATTAAGCTACTTTCTTCTTGTCTTAGAGCTATCTTAGTTCCTCTAATATTATAAACTGTCAGATTATTTTTAGGACCCTTTCTAACTACATCTATTAAAGCGCCTTGAGTTAAACCAAGTGCAAGCATTCTCTCTCTTAAATTCCCAGTAGATAGAAGGTTTTCAACTTTAACAGTCTTTCTCACATCTATATCAGCAAGTTTCTTCAAAATGGCACCTCCTTAAAATTTAGCCTAAGCTAACATTCCTAATTTAAATTTATGCACTTAGGGATATCTTTGTTACTGGATATTAATAAAAGATACATTATAAAGATAGATTGTTAATACAATTAAATGTGGGGAGGTGTTTTTTTTGGTAAGAAACGAAGAGTACCATACTTTTAGCGAGTATATGAAAAGTAATTCTCTGACTCCTAGTGAAGAGGATTATATAGAAATGATTTATAGATTATCTTTTGAAGAAAGCTCTATAAAACTAAATGACATATCTAAGTCATTAAATATAAAGCCACCATCAGTAACAAAAATGGTTAAGAAGCTGGACAAAAAAAATTTGCTTATATATACAAAATATGGGGATATAAAGCTTACGAGAATAGGTAAGATTGTTGGTAAAAAGCTTTTAGATAGACATAATACAATATATGAATTCCTCATGCTAATAGGTGTTGAAGATGGTATACATGAGGAAACTGAGAAGATAGAACATACTATAAGCGTAGAAACGCTTAGAAAAATTAATAAGTTAATCGATTTTTTAAATCATGAAAAAGATATACTAGAAAAACTGAGGAATTTTAAAAGAGATTAAATCATCTATTTTTTTATAATGCATATGAAATTATATTCATTTCAAAAAAATTATCATTTAAAGGTTTTAGATAGAAATTTTTTTTATAAATAAGTACCCCTACTTTACAGACAGTTACATTATAATTAAGTATATAAATGAAATATAAAATTATAAATACAGAATAAAAAGGCTGTAAAGGTGGGTGATTACAATATGAAACTGGCAATCTGTGATGATGAAATTGTTTTTAGAAAGCAATTAATAGAGTCTATAGACAAGTATTATAAAAATTATTCTAATCTAGATATATATGAGTTTTCTTCGGGGGAGGAATTACTTGAGAGTTATGATTCTGGGGCAGTATATGATATAGTGTTTTTAGATATAGAGATGAAAGATATAAATGGTCTAGATACAGCCAAAATAATTAGAAAGTACAGAAGAAATGAGATAATAGTATTTTTAACTAGTCACACAAAATATGCTATAGATGGATACGAGGTAAATGCTCTTAGGTTTTTAGAAAAACCGATTAATCAAGAAAAATTAATATCGACATTGGACTATATCGATATTAATTTTTCGACTAAAAAATCCCTTCTACTGCACACTATTGATGGGGATAGTATTATTTACTTAGACGATATTATTTATTTAGAGTCTATAAGAAATTATGTGCATATCTACACTAGAGTTAAATCAGATTTAGACGGTAGAGTAAAAGAACATAAAGTTAGAAAAAATTTAAAGGATTTTCTAGAGGATTTACAAGAAAGTTGTTTTTATCGTTGCCATAGAAGTTATATAGTAAATTTAGATTATGTATGTTCATACGATAGTAGACAGGTAAGTTTTAGGATTAATATTTACAATTCATCACAAATAAAAAACATTCTATACCAAAATGAAGTTTTTTTAAGTATTTTTGGTAAAATAATAATATCAAAAGTAGGAGGGGTTGTATGCAGGAAGAACTAGCGTTAGAACAAAAAAAAGAAATAAAAAAGGATATGAATAGTTTAGGAAAGGCCATAATGCTTTATACGGTTTCTCTATTTGGAGTATTTATTGTTATATCAATAGGGGTATCTATATCCATAGCTATGAAATACAGCAATAACGAAAAGTTAGTGGAAAAAATGACCGAGGAAGTAGTTAATAATCTTGCAAATAATGGATGGTCATACATACTATCTGTTGTTGTAGGATTAATTTTTATTTATATATACAGAAAGAATAAGTTATTTACAGAGGACTTAACTGAAACTAACAAAAAAATGGACCTAAAGACATTTATAACTATGTTTGTGATTTTAATGGCGCCACAATTTATTGCAGTAATTTTGCAGGTTTTATTAGAGTCAGGATTAAATAGCATAGGATTTTCTATTATGGGTCAAATCGAGGAAGCTACAAGTGGAAGTCAAACATTTTCGATGTTTTTATATGTAGCATTTGTAGGACCTATTATTGAGGAAGTTGTGTTTAGGGGTGCGGTTTTAGGATCTCTAAAAAAATATGGTAAAGGTTTTGCTATCATAATATCCGCGGTCTTATTTGGTATAATGCATGCTAATTTAATTCAATCAATATTTGCAATTATTATAGGTTTAGTTTTGGGATATGTTAGAACTGAGTACTCTATAAAGTGGGCTATTTTACTCCATACTATTAATAACCTAATATCAGAAGTAATGTCTTATATGTCATATGGAGGAAATGATTTTTTAGAAACTCTTATTTCAGGTGGTTTATCTGCTTTTATTTTTGCTTTAAGTCTATTAATTTTAAATTCTAAAAAAGAAGAACTCAAAAACTATATAAAAATTAATAAACCAGTTAAAAAGTCTTGTTCCTACGCACTTACAAGATTTTGGATACTTGCATTTATTTTGTTGAATACTTTAATTGCAATAGGAGGAATAGAGAAAATATAATAATTAAAAACTTACATTTATTAAAATAGCTATAATTAGTATGAATTTTATAAAATACTAATTATAGCTATTACTATTTATATTACATAAATCAAATTAGTTGATGCAACTTTTAATACCATCGATAAAAAAATGGTATAATAGGCTTATGTTGTAATTTTTAGATTTAATTAAATTGCTAAAATGCAGTAAGATTTTTTGGAGGTATAAAGTTGAATGAAACTAAAAAATTAACAGAAGCGGCTTTATTATCATCGCTGTTTATAGTTGCTACAATAGTTATAGTTGGAACAGGATTTGGATATATGTTATACCTGGATTTTATAGTACCAGTATTTTTTTGCTCTATATGTATAAAATGTGATATTAAGTATACTTTACTATCAGCTCTTAGTTCACTACTTATAATATTTTTAGTGCTTGGAAATATAGGAACAGCTATATGGGCAAGTCAGAGTATTATTTTAGGTATAACTTGTGGATTTATGATGAAAAAATCGACTACAGTACTAGATGATATTTTATGTAGTTCTATTATAGGAGTTATTATAATGATTTTTGTAGATGTATATGCATCTAAGTTGATAGGTTATAGTTTTATGAAAGAGTTCCAAGGTTATATGAAGTATGTTCCTATAAGAGAATTCGCGGATATAGCCTATTATTTAATGATATCTCTATTCGTATTGGGAACAGTATTTAGCATATATATATTATCTCTAATGCTATGCAACAAAATCAATATTTTAAAATTAAATTCAAAAAAGAAATTTCTAGTTATAAGAAATTTTAGAAGTTGTGGAAGGTTTTTGTGCTGTTCAAAAAATATATTTTATTTATCAGTAGCATATATATTTATAATTGAAATTATAAGACTTTTCAATATAGATTATAGCTTAGTTTATCTAAAGACTAGTATAATATGTTCAGAGTATATATGTATATATTTTGTAATGAGAGATTCTTTTACTTCAATACAAAATTTTATTATGGCAAAGTATAAGAAGATTATTTACCCAAGAGTACTTGGTATATCAATAATGATACTGTTTTTCGTTAATTTAAAATTAACGACTATAGGTCTAGCTATATCAAATATAATCCTTGATAGGAAAATAAATATAATAATAAAGCAAATAGACATAATAAACAGCTATACGTACGCATTGGCTACAAAAAAATAGTATTTCAAAAACAGTCTTTAAATACTTTGGAGAGGGGAAATTATGAATAAAAGAAGTATAAAAGTAATTTCAGTGGATATTATTTTTCTTACTGTATTAGCCACATTAATATATGAGTATATATCAAGTGGTAGCGTGCTAGAGGCTGACAAAATAAGTTATCTAAAGGAAGCTCCAATAGCACATAGAGGATTATTTGACGAAAGCCACCCGGAGAACTCATTGGCAGCGTTTGAAAATGCGATTCAGAGTGGCTATCCAATAGAACTAGATGTCCAATTTACGAAGGACGAAGAAATTATAGTGTTCCACGATGAAAACCTAAAGCGTATAACTGGATACAATAAATATGTAGGTGAAGTTAAATATGAAGAAATTAAAAAGTTAAATATTCTAGGTACAGATGAAAAAATACCTCTATTAAAAGATGTATTAGATTTGGTAGATGGAAGGGTACCTATAATAATTGAAATAAAAGATAGTGACAATGTAATTGAACTTAGTGAGTCCGTGTATAATATTACAAAAAACTACAGTGGAAAATACGCTATTCAATCTTTTAATCCATTTGTGTTAGAGTGGTATAAAAACAATGCTAGTGAAGTAGTTAGAGGTCAACTATCAGGTACATTTAAAAAAGACTCCGGCGGTTTAAGGTGGTATGAAAAGTTTGCACTGGAAAACTTAATGTTAAACTATAAAAGTAGACCAAACTATATTGCATATGAATTAGATGGATTACCGCACTTTAGAGTTTCTTCTTTAAGAAGAAAGGGGATATTAACTCTTTCATGGACTGTTGGCAGCCCAAAAGATTTAGAAAAGGCAAATAGGTATTCTGATAATATAATATTTGATAGTTTTATACCTAAATAATCAAAAAAATAAAAATTAACCAATACTTATTAACCAATACTTTAGGTAGTAGATAAGCACCTAGTACAAATCAATATTTGAAAGTTTATGTTATCAATTAGCATAAATAGAAAAAAATTGAACATAATATTAAAATAGGTTGACAAAATATGAAAATATTAATATATTATTATTAAAATATAATATTTAAAGCTATGACTAGAAGAAGTAGGGCTAATGTATCTTTGCAGAGAGGTTCCGGTTGGTGAAAGGAATTAAGTAAGTTAGTTTGAATACATCTATGAGCAGTGGTTCTGAAACATAAGATTAGTAGGAGTCTACCGTTTCGCACACGTTATAGTGCTGAGTATATTTATACTTAAAGAGGTTGATATCGTGAGATATTAATAAATTAAGGTGGTAACACGTGAGCACAGCTCCCGTCCTTTTATAGGACAGGGGCTTTTTTTAATGCATAGGAAATTATCTTTATTATATGCATTTCAAAAAAATTATCATTTAAAAAAATTATTATTTAAGGTTTTTAAATAGAAAATTTTTTTATTATTATGGACTTATAAAAATTAGGAGGATAAAGATGAAAACTATTGACGAGCAAATTAAAATAATTATGAAAGGTGTAGAAGATATAATAGATGAAAAAGAACTAAAAGAAAAATTAGAGAAGGCACAAAAAGAAAAAAGGCAATTGATAGTAAAATTAGGATTAGATCCTAGTGCTCCAGACATACATTTAGGACATACAGTTGTGCTTAGAAAAATGAAGCAATTACAAGATTTGGGACACAAGGTAATTATAATAATAGGAGACTTTACGGGTAAAATAGGTGATCCAACTGGAAAATCTAAAGCGAGAAAGGCACTAACTACAGAACAAGTTTTAGAAAATGCCAAAACCTACGAAGAACAAATATTTAAGGTATTAGATAAAGAAAAAACAGAAGTTAGATTTAATAGCGAATGGTTGGCAAAATTAAATTTTGAAGAAGTAATAAAATTAGCGGCTACAATTACTGTTGCAAGAATGCTTGAAAGAGAAGACTTTAAAAATAGATACGAAAACCAAATGCCTATATCAGTTCATGAATTCTTCTATCCTTTAATGCAGGCATATGATTCGGTTGCTATAAAGGCTGATATAGAATTAGGAGGAACAGATCAGAGATTTAACTTACTTATGGGCAGATCTTTACAAAGAGAGTTTAATCAAGAATCACAAATAGTAATGATGATGCCTCTAATAGAGGGCTTAGATGGTAAAGACAAGATGAGTAAGAGTTTAGGAAACTACATTGGAATAGATGAAAAGGCAGAAGTAATGTATGCTAAGGCTATGCGTATACCAGATGAGTTAATAGTAAAATACTACAATTTAGTAACTGATGTTCACCCTGATGAAGTTAATAGAATAAAATTAGAATTAGAAGAAGGTAAAACTAATCCAAGAGATATAAAAATGAATTTAGCTAGGGAAATAGTTGCATTATACCACGGAGAAGAAGAAGCTAAGAAGGCTGAAGTAGAATTCAAAAATGTATTTCAACAAGGACAAATACCTACAGATATAAAAACTTTACAAGGAAGTAAAGATGATTTTGACTTACCTGAGATATTGGTTTCAAATGGAGTTGTAAAAAGTAAGAGCGAAGTAAGAAGATTAGCTACACAAGGTGGAGTAAAAATAAATGGAGAAAAAGTAACTAATTTAGCTGAAGTTAAGGTTGAAAATGAATTAATAGTTCAGATAGGAAAGAAAATATTTGTTAAAGTTGAGTTAGTTTAGAATATTTATTAAAAATATCCTTTAAAATCTTATATCTAGATTTTGAAGGATATTTTTAATATCTCTAGAAATATTTTATTTTAGGTTATATTACTAGAATAAATCAAGTATAGCCTGTATAGACGTTTACAATATATATTTACTTAAACTGTTATAGTAATTTTAAAAATAAGAAATGCTACTTGAGTAGACTTAAATCAATAGCTTGTAATTTTGGTGAAAATTCTGGGTATTTATCTATAAATTTTACAATGAAATTATCATCAAATTTAAATAAAGTAGATACTATGTTTGATAAGTTTAAACAAAAATCTTGGTGTGAATTAAACATATCAGTTTTAATATATTTTATAAGTAATTCTCTGTTTATGCTTAGACTGCAATAATAAATTATTTTTAGATCTTTTTCGTTTATATCTAAATTTAGATTTTTTATAAGTGGAATATAAAAATTACTTAATAAATAATCAGATATAAACTCGTAAAGTGAGTTGTTATTTAATACCTTAAGATGGAAATCTAGGTTTGTTTCACTCTGCAGTATTTTATAGTTAAAGATAAAAGAAATAATAGTAAATTTTTCAAGATAGGACAAATCATCTTTAAAGTTATTATCGATAAATACTATAATCTCTTTTAAAAAGTCTTCATATATCCTTTTTAATAAATCTTGTTTAGTTTTGAAGTAATATGTAAAATTACCTAATGTAATATTACACTCATCACAGATTTGTTGAATTGTCGTCTGAGAATAACCTTTTTTATAAAATAGTTTTTTAGATACTGATATGATATAGCTGCAAGTATTTACTCCTTTTTTGTATCTAGCCATACAAAACCTCCTAATAAAGTAGAAACGATTATGTAAATATATTTCTTGATTATAATTAAATTATATCTAAAAATTGAATAAAATAAAAGAATTTAACGCAAAAAATATTTTTTTGTTTAAAAAAAATGATTCTCTAAGCGGATTATAATAGGATGACATTATAAAATGAAAATTTTGAATATTATGAAAAAAGAAATAAAAAATAAAAAGAAGTCGTATAACTTCTTTTTAAGAAAATTTAATTATAAAAATCTTATATTAATATGAAAAAATATTCATTATACTAAAATTTTAAATTTATACCCATTTTCTTTAAAATAAGGAATTATTAAATCTAGTGACTTAACAGTTTCTTCTTTACCATAAGTGTCATGCATCAAGATAACAACTATTTCCTTATCTTTAGATGATTCTTTTGCAAATTCAAAGAGTTCATTATAGTCTTTCTTTTTACCCTCTGCATCAGCATTCAAAGCATTCCAGTCTATAGATGCCATATCGTGTTCAGTTAAATAATTTTTAAGCGGATCCATATTCTTCCATGACATATACCCTCCAGGGCATCTTAAAACTCTTGATGAAAACTTATCTCCTAATACTTTTTTCATAGCCATATCAGTTTGATTTATTTCATTTACAAAATTATCTAGGTTTAAACTTCTATTAGGATATAATGTTTTGTAGTTATGAGAATATGAGTGGTGAGCTATAGCATGTCCCTCATCAAAAGTTCTTTTTAGTATTTCAGGAGCACCATTAGATTCCAAAGAGTCTCCTTTTATAAAGAATGTAGCTTTGACGGAATGTTTATTTAGAGTATCTAAGACTTTAGGTGTATTTGTAGTTGAAGGACCGTCATCAAATGTAAGAAAAACTACTTTTTCTCCATTATTTGAATAGTCAAAGGTACTAAGTTTGTTATAGATTTCTTTTGCATCAAATCCGTATTTTTTTACTGAATTTTTTTTGGCACCTATAATAGGTTCATTTTTCTCTTTTTCAATTTTCTCTAACCTTATTCTTTCCTTCTCAGCCTCTAACTTTTCAAGTCTCTTCTTTTCAGCTGTATTTTTAACTACTACTGTTGCTCCGACTATAAATGTCAGTAAGATAGTTAGTACTACTGTTAATTTTGTTTTGCTTAACTTTGTTCTATTCATTGCATATACCTCTCTTTACCTAATATGTCGAATTATATCGAAATCATATAATACAATTATATCTAAAAGGATTAGCAAAGTAAATTGACAATGTTGTAAATAATTTTTTGAAATTATTTGAAACTATTTGTAAATATGTAACAAATACATATATATCTTAGTACTTATATATAAGATGTTAATTAAATACGATGAAAACTTCAATATAGTTTAAAAAATAAATTAGAAAATGAACTAGAATAATTGTTTAATACTTGGTTATAAAATAAACCTGAATAATTGTAAAAAACATATTTACAAAATAAGGTTAATGTATTAACCTTAGACTTAGGATGCATATTATACAAAATATATTATATATATTATATATATAATATATTTATTTATGTGCCTATAAAACTCTCTTTTTAGGGGGTTTATAATTTTGTGTAAAACAATATTTTCAGACTTATATAACACAAATTTCTATTCATAAAGGAGGGAGAATATTGAAGAAATATTCAGGAGAAATAGGGTTGATTGTTGTTGCAATAATATGGGGTAGTGGTTTTGTAGGAACACAGTTAGCATTAGATGGAGGTCTTACTTCCTTACAGATTATAACACTAAGATTTTTTATAGCATCTGTAATTTTAAATATATTATTCTTTAAGAGAATTAAAGAAAATATTAATAAGAAAGTTTTAAAAAGTGGTTTTTTATTAGGAATATTTTTATTTTTATCATTTTGGGTTCAAACGGTAGGCTTAGTTTATACTACAGCCTCTAAAAATGCATTTATAACAGCTGCTAATGTAGTCATAGTTCCATTTATAGGATATTTTATTTTTAAAAGAAAACTAGATAAGTTTGGAATGGCAAGTAGTTTAATAGCTCTTATAGGAATAGGAATATTATCTTTAGAAGCAGATTTCTCTGTTAATATAGGAGATTTACTTACATTAGTATGTGCCTTTGGATTTGCATTTCATATATTCTTTACAAGTGAATTTGCCAGGGATAATGATCCTATAGTATTGACAGTAGTACAGTTTTTTGTAGCTTTTTTACTTTCATTTATAGTGCAAATGCTAACGGGAGAGATGAAACTAGAAGCTCAATTAGGTGGTTATTTAGGAATGTTACATTTAGCTATATTTAGTACAACGATAGGATTTTTAACTCAAACAGTTTGTCAAAAAAAGGTTGATGGTACTAAGACAGCTATAATACTATCTACAGAAGCTGTATTTGGGACTATATTTTCTATAATAATACTAAAAGAGGCGCTTACATTAAAATTAATAATAGGTAGTATTTTAATATTTGTAGCAATCATAATATCTGAGACTAAATTATCATTCTTGAAAAAAGAGGAAAAAGTTGATAATATATATGGTAACAGTAATGTTGAAAATATATAGAAGTATTGTTTAATAAGAAAAAATAAAATTTATTGTTTAAGGTATATGTCTGCGGGTATATATATAACTGTAACACATTAAGATGTTAAAAAATTTAATTTATTAAATATATACAATATAGGAGGAGTAATATTATGAAGAAATTTGTTTGTACAGTATGTGGATATATACATGAAGGGGAAGCTGCACCAGAAAAATGTCCAGTTTGTAAAGTAGGACCAGAGAAATTCGAAGAAATGAGTGGAGAAATGGTTTGGGCTGACGAACATAGAATAGGTGTTGCTCAAGGTGTAGACGAAGAAATAGTAGAAGGATTAAGAGCTAACTTTACTGGAGAATGTACAGAAGTAGGAATGTACTTAGCAATGAGCAGACAGGCTGATAGAGAAGGATATCCAGAAGTAGCTGAAGCTTATAAGAGAATAGCTTTTGAAGAAGCAGAACATGCTGCTAAATTCGCAGAGTTATTAGGAGAAGTTGTTGTGGCTGATACTAAGAAAAACTTAGAAATGAGAGTTGAAGCTGAGTATGGTGCAACTGATGGTAAAATGAAATTAGCTAAGAGAGCTAAAGAATTAGGACTTGATGCTATACATGATACAGTTCATGAAATGTGTAAAGATGAAGCTAGACATGGTAAAGCATTCTTAGGATTATTAGATAGACATTTCAGAAAATAATATGAATAGTATTTAAATAAATAGAAAGTCAGTCTGTGATTAAATTTATCATGGGCTGACTTTTTATAATGCATAGAAAATTTTTTTATTTAGATAAATAGAATTCTATAAGACCTTATAGTTTATAATATGCTAAAATAAATAATTGATAGGGAGAAATTTTATAACTCTATTTATAAAAAATGGAAAGGATTATTTTAAGTTATGATTTTGATTAAACAAGGAAGATTGATAAATCCTAAAACTAAAAGAGATGAAGTTGTAGACATAGTTATAAAAGAGGACAAAATATATAAAATAGGAAATTTTGAACAAACGGATGAATATGAGTATATAATAGACGCTAGAGGGCTTGTAATATCACCAGGTTTAATAGATGTACATGTACATTTTAGAGATCCAGGCTTTACATATAAAGAAGATATATTAACAGGGGCAAACTCAGCACAAAAAGGAGGGTTTACAACTGTTGTATGCATGGCAAACACAAACCCTATAGTGGACAATGAAGAAACTTTAAACTACATAAAAGAGAAATCAAAGTTAGCTGATATAAATGTATTACAAGCAGCGGCCATAACCAAAGGGTTTAATGGAAAAGAGTTAGTGGATATGAAAAAACTTAAAGAAGCAGGTGTACTTGGATTTACTGATGATGGTTTACCTATAATGAATAGTAAATTGATTATGGATGCTATGGTTATAGCAAAAGAACTGGATGTAGTGCTTAGTTTTCATGAGGAGGATCCAAATTTAGTTGAAAACCCAGGTATAAATGAGGGTGAGGTTTCTAAGAAACTAGGAATAGAAGGTGCTATAAGTGTAGCTGAAGATGTTATGGTTGCAAGGGACTGTATGTTAGCACTTAAGACTGGGGCTAAGATAAATATACAACATATAAGTTCTAAAGTAGCTATAGATATGGTTAGGCTAGCAAAATCTTTAGGTGCAAACATTTATGCAGAAGCTTCACCTCACCATTTTTCATTAACAGAAAAAGACGTACTTAAGTTTGGAACAAATGCTAAGATGAATCCTCCACTTAGGACAGAAGAAGATAGAAATAAGATTATAGAGGCGCTTAAAGATGATACTATCGAAATAATAGCTACAGATCATGCACCACATAGTCAGGATGAGAAAGATAGGGAATTTGTAAATGCGCCAAGTGGAATTATAGGACTTGAGACATCTCTAGCCCTTGGAATTACTAACTTGGTTAAAAAAGGCCATATAAGTATTATGAAGCTTCTAGAAAAAATGACTATAAAACCAGCAGAGTTATATAACCTAGATAGTGGAAATATACAAGAGGGTTCATTGGCTGATTTGGTTATATTTAATATGGATGAAGAGTGGGTAGTTAAAGATTTTGCTTCAAAGGCCACGAATTCTCCGTTTATAGGAGAAACTTTACATGGAAAAGTAAAATATACTATTTGTAATGGAAAAGTAGTATATAAAGATGAAAACTAATCTTATATAGATTTATATATAATTTTAGATTATGAGTTACTTAAAGTAGATAATTTATTAGAATAAAAAAAATCCCAGTAAAATTTTTTTACTAGGATTTTTTTTAATTGACTAATTTAATAGAATATTAACCGTAGATAGCCTCAATAGGATGTACTTTAGAAGCTTTAATGGCAGGTATCATACCAAATATTACTCCTGTTAGTATAGTCGTCACAAGGGCGTATATTAGGCTTTTAAAACTAAATACTGCCTCAAATGGAAGGCGAGTAGATATATAATTAGTTGCAATTATACCTACCACAATACCGAGTATTCCTCCACAGGTAGTTATAAATATAGCCTCTGATAGAAATTGCATAAGTATGTTTTTAGGTTTGGCACCTACAGCCCTTCTTATACCGATTTCTCTTTTTCTTTCCATAACAGATATATACATTATGTTCATAACTCCAATACCTCCTACGAACATAGAAATAACTGTTATAGCCATTACAAAGTTGCTAATATTGGATTTAGCTGACTCTATTTCAGCTATAGAATCAGATTGATTTTCAGCTTCATAATAACCGGCTATACCAGGATGCAATTCAGTTAATTTATTTACTATATTAGTAGATACATCAGAGACTTCATATCCCTTGGCTACTGTTAAACTTAAACCAGATATTTCAGTTGAATACATATCTTGAATGCTAGAAGAATTAAATGCTTTTTCAGGAATAAATGAAACAAAAAATCCTGGATCTTCATACATTTGTGTGTTTTCTTCATTATCATTGCCAGGCATTGGAAGATCTGCAACACCTATTATTTCATATACTATATTGTCTAAACTGACACCATTTCCAATTGCTTTCTCAGGATTGTCAAAAAGTTGGGTTGCAGTGTCAGTTGTAAGTATTATTACTTTTCTATCTTCGTCGTCTGGGGAAAATCCTCTACCAAAATTGACATCACACCCTTTTACTAAATCTTTGTTTTTAAAAGGGCAATAATCTATAGGTGCACTTTTTTTGTCAAAGAAAATCTCAGATGAATTCACAGATCCCATACTATTAAAGTCTTGATTAGCAGGGGCTATTTTTTCTACTCCTTCAATAAAGGAAAGAGTTTCGATATCCTGATTTGTAAATGGTTTGAAGAAAATACTCATAGAGTCTCCACCGTTACCACTACCACTATAATCATCTGAATAAAAGTAAATATTGGTTTTTCTAGTATTTATTTTGTCAAATGACTTAGAAATTTCTTTTTCAAATCCATTTCCTATGGAGTTTACTATTACGACTGATGTTATTCCTATTATAATCCAAAGCAATGTAGCGATAGTACGGAGTTTATGACCTTTAAAATTCGCTAGAATACTTTTTATTAAACCCATAATTACACCTCCATACTAAGTACGCCATCTTTTAATCTTATAACTTTAGTTGCATACTTAATTAAATCTTGATCATGTGTAACCATAATTATAGTTTTTCCTTGGCTATTAAGTTTTTTCAAAATATTCATAATTTCAATTCCTGTTTCACTATCTAGTGCTCCTGTAGGTTCATCTGCAAATATTATCTGTGGATTGTTCACCAAAGATCGGGCTATAGCCACACGCTGTTGCTGGCCACCGGATAGTTGTACTGGAAAATAACTTGATTTATCCAAAAGACCTACTGCACTTAGTTTATCATTTATAATTTGTTCTTTATCTATATTTTTTGAAGAATTACTATATGTAAGAGGTAATTCTACATTTTTATAAATACTCAATGTGTTTATTAGATTAAATTGCTGAAAAACAAATCCGATATTCTTGTTTCTAAAAACCGAACGTTGATTTTCAGTTAAATTTGTTACGTCGTTGTTATCGAATAAATACTTACCATTATCAAAATTATCAAGAAAACTTAATATGTTTAATAATGTAGTTTTACCGCTCCCGGATTTACCCATTATCATAACAAACTCGCCTGATTCTATATCTAGATTAATTGATTTCAAGACGCATAATTTATTTTTCCCTACTTTATAATACTTCTCAAGACCCTCTAGTTTTATTATTGAACTCAAAATACTTATATCCTATTTGCTACTGTATTACTCGGAGTAGCCAACAGGATCTCCTTCTTTCATATCTTCAGTAGGGAATTTTATTATATTATCATTTTCTTTAAGTCCAGATCTTATTATAGCGAATTCATCATTTTTGCTTGCAACATCGACAATTTGTTTTTTTAGTGTTCCATCTAAGTCCTTAAAAACATATGATTTCTTGCCATCTTTAAGTATACAAGATGATGGAATTTTAAAGCTTGAATCTGAAACTTTAAATGATGCTTGGACATGAAAACCGTTGACTAAATCTTCCTGAGAGTCAAAGGCTATATTTATGTCATAGTAAGATAATGAAGACTGTTGGTCTGAACTAGCAGCATCAGAAGAAGGTCTTTTTGAAATATAGCTTATTCTTCCTGTTAGTTTTTTGCTGTTTGAAAATATCATAACATCTACTGTTTGGTCGATATTCATCTTAGCTAAGTCTTGTTCACTTGCTTTTCCCTTCATATAAAACTCTTCTCCCTGAAGTGATATAAAGGCAGATGGTTGTTCAGAATTTTGATTATCTTCATTTAGAAAAACAGTCCCTGAAAAAGGAGCATAAGTACTGTTTGAAACTTTTTTACTTACAGTAGATATCTGAGAATTTAGCTTTTTTATTTCGATATCCAAAGAAGTTTTTTCCTCAACTGAACTAGATAAGTTTCTTTGGTTCTTAATGTCACTCAGTTGAGAGTTTAGCGAAGACAACTCAGATGCCGCAGAGTTATTTTTACTTGTAAAAAGTAAGTCTCCTTTTTTTACAGACTGTCCATTTTTTACTGAAATACTACTTATTTCATCTCCTTCAGGTGGATAAAAGTCCTTAGATTCTTTTGGGACTATTACTCCATTTATAAAAATCTTCTCACCCTCTGGAATAGTGTAAGTTTCTACCCCTTCTTCTACACCACTGTTTAAATCATCGTTGTTTTTTAGCTTGCCATATGCGAACATACCTATTGCTATACAAGCCACTATAGATATAGCAGTTATAATCACAAGTTTTTTATTTTTGAAAAATAGCATATTTTTCCTCCTAACATAAATAATACGATATAAAAATAATTTTAAATGTAATTAGGGAAAAAAGGTAGAATAAGTTTAAATTGTAACCAAATTGAAATAATTATTTGGAAGAATAGTATATTTTGTAGAATAAGGCTTTTAAATTATCTCATGATTTTAAAAAAAATGGTAAAGATAAATATGTACAATTTATAATAAGGAGTAGTGTATGTTGAAATCTAAAGGAACAATTAATAAATTTATGTGTTTATTATGTCTATTTATAGTATTAACACTGTCAACTGGATTTGGATATAGTAGTGAAAAAGGTAAAATATCTAGAAACATATATATACAAGACGTATATGTAGGTTCCATGGGGTTGGATGAGGCTAGAAAAAAACTAAATGATAAATACAAGATAGGTCCAATACTAATAAAGTATAATGACAATAAATGGACTATAAATCCGAGTGATATAAATCTTGACTACAATATAGAAGAATCCTTAATGCAGGCCTACAAGTATACTAGAACTGATAATAAGTTAGAAAATATTAAGAGGTATATTGATTTATCCTTTAATCAGCCTCAAAAAATATACTTAAGGGCTACATACGATGAATTAAAACTAACAAAATACTTAGAAAAAATTTCTAGAACCATAAACATTGACGTAGAAGAAGCCAACATAAAGATAAATGATTCTGGAGAGTTTAAAAGAATACCTTCTAAAGACGGCTTAGAGGTCGATGTAGTAAAGTTAAAAGAAGAAATTTATAAAATGATACGAAAAAAAAGTATAAGCAAAAAAGCATTAGATGCTCCTGTAAAAGTTGTTAAGCCTAAAATAACTACAAAAGATGTAGAGTCGATAGACTCTATACTAGGCAAATATAGTACAAGTTTTAATGAAAATAATGCTAGAGGAAATAACATCCATATAGCTGGAAAAAGTAGTAGCGACAAGATTATAATGCCACAGGAGATATTTTCATACAACAAAAGTACAGGATCTAGAACGTCGAGCAATGGATATAAACCAGCAAAAGTAATTGTCGGAGGAAAGTATGTAAACGGAGAGGGTGGAGGTGTATGCCAAGTATCTACCACTATATATAACGCTGCACTATTAGCGGCTCTCCCAATAGAAGAGGTCCACAACCATACATTTCCATCCAGATATGCACCTAGAGGAAAGGATGCAGCTGTATCATATGGTTATACTGACTTAAAGTTTAAAAATCCATATTCACATCCTATATATATAAAAAATATAGTCAGCAACGGAGCAATAACATCTATGATATATGGTAGTAGTCAGGACAAAGAGAGAGTATTTATAAAAACAGAAGAACAGTACAAAAATGATAATTTAGTAGTAAAGACTTATAGAATATATTTAGATGAGGAAAACAACAAAATAAGAGAAGAGTTAGTTTCTACGAGTAAATATAAAACTAAGCATTAAAAAATATAGTAGGTGTTTCAAATTTAAGAATTCAAAACACCTACTATATTTTTTATTCTTCTCCCGTTTTTATGCTATTAGAGTCATAACTTATCCAATCACTAAAGCTTCCTATATAAACTTTATGCTCAATTCCTAACTCTCTTAAAACAAGACTATTAACACAGGCGGAAACACCAGAACCACAATATAAAATTACCTCTTTATAATTTTCTAATTCCAAGAAAAAAGAGCGGAGAAAGGATATATCTTTAAATGAACCGTCTTTAAAGTTGTCTTTTAATAAATCCTTGAAATAATAGTTTTTAGCACTAGGTATATGACCAGCTTTTGAGTAGGCAGGTTCAATTATACCTTGGTATCTTCTATTTTCACGGCAATCTATTATTATAGTATCGGGATTATAAAGCTTAGATTTTACATAGTCCATAGACGCTATTAAATTGTTATTGATTTTCATGTTTATTTTTTTTGACGTAGAGTTTGGGATGTTGATTTTTTCTTCAAGAGTACCGCCATGATGAGTAAAGGATGCTATGCCCCCATCCAATACTACTACATTATCTATTCCTAGGTGTTTTATTTGAAAAAACAGCCTACAAGCACCATTTAAATCACCGTCATCATAAATTACAACAATAGTATTATTATCAATTCCCATTTTTTCTAATTTTTCCTTTAGGATACTAGGGTCTTGAAGTGGATTTTTGCCTCCATGTTTTTGAACTGAAGATGATAAATCTTTATCTATATCCAAAAGAAAGCTTCCCTTTATATGACCCTTTTTATAAGCTTTAATGCCATAATCTCTATCAATAAGGTCAAACCTGCAGTCTATAATAACCAAGTTGTCTTCGTTATCTAATTTTAAAAGCAGCTCTTTAGCAGAAATGGTATTTTTCATAAAATCTCCCCCATTATATATTCTATTTAGATAGTTGTACTAATAATAGTATATCACTAATTTTTTTGAAATGCATATACGGAAATTATCATTATTAACAGTTTAAAAATGAATATAATTTCTTATCCGTTATAAAAAATATTTTGTTTAGAGGAAAAGATAGCGGGTATATATTTAGTAACAAAGAAAAACAAAATAAATTATAAAAATGATATATAAATTTAGGAGGAGTAATATTATGAAAAAATTTGTTTGTACAGTATGTGGATATATACATGAAGGAGAAAGTGCACCAGAAAAATGTCCTGTTTGTAAAGTAGGGCCTGAAAAATTCGAAGAAATGAGTGGCGAAATGGTTTGGGCTGATGAACATAGAATAGGTGTAGCAAAGGGAGTAGATGAAGAAATAATAGAAGGATTAAGAGCAAACTTCACTGGAGAATGTACAGAAGTAGGAATGTACTTAGCAATGAGTAGACAAGCAGACAGAGAAGGTTACCCAGAAGTAGCTGAAGCGTATAAGAGAATAGCTTTTGAAGAAGCAGAACATGCTGCAAAATTTGCAGAGTTATTAGGAGAAGTTGTTGTAGCTGATACTAAAGAAAACTTAACAGTTAGAGTAGAAGCAGAATATGGAGCAACTGATGGAAAATTAAAATTAGCTAAAAAAGCTAAAGAATTAGGACTTGATGCTATACATGATACAGTTCATGAAATGTGTAAAGATGAAGCTAGACATGGTAAAGCATTCTTAGGATTATTAGAAAGACACTTTGGAAAACAAGCTTAATATATAAAATATGCTAGGTGGGAGAAAATAAAAATCTCCCACCTATTTTTAATTTTAAAACTTCACAACTAAAAAAAATAAAATATTATCATGATTTTTATTGGGTAATATACTTAAAAATGGTATATTATAAGTGTGATTAATTTCACGTATGCAAAAAGTACTGTAATATTTAAGATATTCAGTAAGTATCAATAGTGTATAGTTTTATTAATAGTGTATAGTTTTATTAATAGTGTATAGTTTTATTAATGGTAGATATATAAATCTATCGAAATCTACTTGTCAGAATCATATCTTAAATTCGGCGAATGGGGGAGAATAAAATATGAGCAACAGAATAGTTACTAAAAGACAGTTAACAGATAGTATATACTTAATGGAAATAGAAGCGCCTAGGGTTGCTAAGGCTTCTAATCCAGGTCAATTTGTTATAGTTAAGAATGATGAAAAAGGGGAAAGAGTTCCTTTAACAGTGGCAGACTATGATAAGGAAAGAGGAACAGTTACTATTGTATTCCAAACTGTTGGATGCTCAACTAAAAAGTTAGCTATGTTCGAAGAAAACGATTTCATTATGGACTTTGTAGGGCCATTAGGTCAAGCAAGTGAGTTTATACATGAAGACATTGAAGAACTGAAAAATAAAAATATAGTTTTTATTGCAGGTGGTGTGGGGGCTGCACCTGTATATCCACAAGTAAAATGGTTTAAAGAACATGGATTAGATGTGGATGTAATAGTTGGAGCTAGAAACAAAGAACTAATAATATTAGAAGATGAATTAAAAAGTGTTGCTAAAAATTTATATGTAGGAACAGATGATGGCTCATATGGATTCAATGGAAGAGTTACAGATATATTAAAAGACTTAGTAGAAAATCAAGGTAAAAAATATGATCATGCGGTTGTAATTGGACCTATGATAATGATGAAATTTATGAGTATGTTAACTAAAGAATTAAACATACCTACAACAGTAAGTTTAAATACGATAATGGTTGATGGAACTGGAATGTGTGGAGCGTGTAGAGTTACAGTAGGAGATGAAGTCAAATTTGCATGTGTAGATGGACCGGAATTTGATGGTCATTTAGTAAATTTTGATGAGGCTATGAGAAGACAGGCTATGTATAAAACACAAGAGGGAAAATTGCTATTAAAACTTGAAGATGGGGATACACACCATCATGGTAATTGTGGATGCGGAGGTGACAAGTAATGGCTAATAAAATGTCTAGAGTACCAGTTAAGGAGCAAGATCCAAAAAAGAGAGCTACAAACTTTGATGAGGTATGCTTAGGTTATACATTTGAAGAAGCTGTTTTAGAATCTAGTAGATGCCTAGTGTGCAAAAAACCTAGATGTGTTGAAGGGTGCCCTGTAGAAATCAATATACCTAAATTTGTAGAGAAAATAAAAGAAAGAGATATAGAAGGAGCTGCTAAAGAGATCGCTAAGAACAGTTCTTTGCCAGCTGTATGTGGAAGAGTATGTCCTCAAGAAAGCCAATGCGAAGGGAAATGTGTACTTGGCATAAAGGGTGAGGCTTTATCAATAGGTAAACTAGAGAGATTTGTTGCAGATTGGTCAAGAGAAAATAAGGTAAACTTATCTGATAGAGAACCTAAAAATGGTAAAAGAGTAGCTGTTATAGGTAGTGGCCCAGCAGGTCTTGCTTGTGCGGGAGACTTAGCTAAAAAAGGCTATGAAGTAACTATATTTGAAGCTATGCATGAACCAGGTGGGGTGTTGACTTATGGTATACCAGAGTTTAGACTTCCCAAAGAAGGTGTAGTAAAACCTGAAATAAATAATATAAAAGAATTAGGTGTTGAAATAGAAACAAATGCAATCATAGGTAAAACTATACAAATAGATGAGCTTATGAATGAAGAGGGATTTGATGCAGTATTTATTGGTTCTGGAGCAGGATTACCTAAATTTATGGGCATCAAAGGTGAAAATGCAAATGGAGTATTTTCAGCAAATGAATTTTTAACAAGAATAAATTTAATGAAAGCTTACTTAGAAGGTTATGATACACCTGTAAGATTAGGTAAAAAAGTTGCGGTAGTAGGTGGAGGAAATGTTGCCATGGATGCTGCAAGAACAGCCTTAAGATTAGGTGCAGAAACTCATATAGTATATAGAAGAAGTGAAGCTGAATTACCAGCTAGGGTAGAGGAAGTACATCATGCAAAAGAAGAGGGTATAATACTTGATATATTAACTAATCCAGTAGAAATCTTAGTAGATGAAAATGGAGA
This sequence comes from Asaccharospora irregularis DSM 2635, assembly GCF_900129815.1. Taxonomy (GTDB): domain Bacteria; phylum Bacillota; class Clostridia; order Peptostreptococcales; family Peptostreptococcaceae; genus Asaccharospora; species Asaccharospora irregularis. Next base: position 7,633 of record NZ_FQWX01000017.1, on the reverse strand, counting down.
TGTTAATGGTATGAGATGTGTAAAGATGCAGCTAGGAGAACCAGATTCATCAGGAAGAAGAAGACCTATAGAAATAGAAGGATCTGAGTTTGTTATGGATGTAGATACAGTTATAATGTCTCTAGGAACAAGCCCTAACCCAATGATAACATCAAACACAGAGGGACTTGATGTAAATAAGAGAAAATGTATAGAAGCTGATGAAGTAGGCTTAACTTCAAAAGAGGGCGTTTATGCAGGTGGAGATGCAGTTACAGGTGCAGCTACAGTAATATCTGCCATGGGAGCTGGGAAAAAGGCTGCTGAGGCAATAGATGAATATTTAAAACAAAAAAGTTTGTCAGAATGCTAACATAACTACAAGTTTGTAACATGGATAAAGGGATATCTCTAAATGATTGAATCGTAAAGAGATATCTCTTTTTTATGTATAAGGAAATTACAATTAATCTTAAACAGTCAATAACTTATACGACTTAGAAATTTCAATATACTGGTGTTGTAAGTAAAAAAATTAGCAACTGACGAAGTTATTGGCGACATGAACTAAATTTAAAAAAATATAAGAAAAAACAAAATTATATATCAGAGAGTAATTAGAGAATATAAAAGCTTAATAAGAGAAATACTAGTATAAAAGGGAAGTATTAATATAAAATATTGAATTTGGAGTGATATTATGAAAAAAATATTATATATAAGTGTTAATTCTAAGCCAGAGTCTTTATCATCTAGTAAAACTGTTGCTAGAGAGTTTATAAATAGGTTCTTGGAAAAAAATAAAGACTTTGAGTTAGAAGAAGTTGATTTATATAAGGATCATATACCTAGATTAGAATATCAGTACTTTGAGGATAGAAACTGTATAATAAAAGAAGAAGATGCAAAAAAACTAGATGATAAAGATAGAAGAGAGATAGACAAGATTAGAAAACTTTGTGATCAATTTGTAGAGGCCAGTGTATACGTTATAGCAGCCCCTATGTGGAATTTATCTTTTCCTGCTCCACTCAAAGAATATATAGATTGCATTATTCAAGATGGAAAAACTATAACATTTAAAAATGATAAACCAGAGGGGATTTTAAATGATATTGATAGGAGTGTAGTGTATATACAATCATCAGGAGGAAATATACCTTGGGCACTAAAACCTCTAATGGATAAAGGAGTAAACTATATACAGAGTATAATGAAGTTTATAGGAATAAAAAAATTTGATGAGTTGTTAGTAGATGATACTGGTACAACCAATGAACAGAGAAAAGAATCTATAGAAAAATCATGTGAAAAAATAGATAATATTATCGATAATCTTAAGTTTTAGATAAGCAAATATAGAAAAAAGTTATTGTAGAACCTAACTTTTATTTTAATAATCATTTAAAATATATACATCAAAAGAAAACATAAACATCCAAAAAAAATATTGAAATTGATGATATATTTTATATACCGTAATTACTTAGGTATTAATCGATATATACTTAAAAAATATAAGCTATATAGGATAATGTATACAATATATAAAATTCTAATGTAAAAAAATTTTTATATATATGAACAGTATTTTTTAAAATGAATATTTAGAATTGATAGATATCTCTATTAACTAGCTAATTTCATCAGAGGGTATTGAAAAATGAAAAAATATAAAATTCACAAGAATGAAAAAAAGGTCGAAAAAAGGTATAAAAGACAATAAAAAATGGTTGTATTTTCTCTAAATTGTACTATAATATATTTTGTAATGAAAAAGATTTTCTTAATAAAACTGCAAAAAAGTGGTTAAACTTAGCTTATTTACTCTAGAGTAAAGAGATCTTTTAAAACATTATTATGGGAATATATAAGAAATTATCTATTTATTCAAAAAATTTAGGGAATATAATTTACTGAAATAATATAATTTCTTGTATGTTATAAAAAAATGAATTTATATTAAGGAGAGAGTATGGAAAATAAAGAACTTCAAAAAACGCTTGGAATATCTGCGGCTTTATCGACAGTTGTTGGTATGGTTATAGGGGCAGGAGTATTCTTTAAACCTCAAGCAGTATATTCATTAACAGGAGGAGCTCCTGGATTAGGAATTATGGCATGGGTAGTAGCTGGAATTATAACTATAGCAGCTGGACTTACAACAGCTGAGGTATCAGCAGCGATACCAAAAACTGGTGGTATGATGGTTTATATCCAAGAAATCTATGGAGAAAAATTAGGATTCTTAACTGGATGGATGCAAACGGTATTATTTTTCCCAGGTATGGTAGCGGCACTTGCGGTTGTGTTTGCAGAGCAAGCCACTGCATTAATAGAACAACCTGGATTATTATTACCTATAGCAGTAGCTGTAATAATGCTAGTAGCATTTTTAAACACATTAGGATCGAAGACTGGTGGGGCTATACAAACTGTAGCGACTGTTTGTAAGTTGATACCACTTATACTAATAATGATATTCGGATTTATTAAAGGGTCTGGGGAAAACGCTATACTAACTCCGATGGTTGCAGAAAATGTGAATTTCGGAAGTGCAGTAGGTCAAGTATTAATAGCAATATTATTTGCTTATGATGGATGGATAAACGTTGGAGCTATAGCAGGAGAAATGAAAAATCCTGGTAAAGACTTACCAAAGGCTATTGTTGGTGGTTTGTCTTTAGTTATGGCTGTATATTTTGTAGTAAACTTAGCTTATCTTTGGGTATTACCAGCTAATGAATTAGCTACATTCTCAGCACCTGCAGCTGCAGTAGCTGAGATAATATTTGGTGAAGTTGGAGGTAAAATCATAACAGTTGGTATACTAATATCAGTGTTTGGAGCTTTAAATGGTTTCGTTTTAACAGGATCAAGAGTTGCTTATACTTTAGCTTGTGAAAAAACTTTACCGGGATATAAAAAACTATCAAAATTAAATAAAGCCCAAGTTCCAGCAGCCTCTATATTATTGGTATGTATAATAGGATCATTATATGCTTTATCAGGACAATTCAACTTATTAACTGATTTATCAGTATTTGCAGCTTGGATATTCTATATCTTAACATTTATGGGAGTTATGAAATTAAGAAAAGAAAAACCTGATTTAGAGAGACCTTATAGAGTACCTTTATATCCAGTAATACCACTATTAGCTATATTTAGTGGATCATTTGTTTTAATCAACCAATTATTCTTTGCAGGAATGAAGAGTAGCCTTATATCTGTAGGAGGAATAATAGTAACATTAATAGGATTACCAGTTTATAATGCTATGTCTAAGAAAGTTAAATAAGAATAAAGATAATTAAAATAGCAAGAGCTGTCACACTAAAAATATTGTGACAGCTCTTTTTATAATGCATAGGAAATTATATTCAATATTATCCATAAATAACAAAAAATAAAAGGATTAATATAAATAATAAATAAAAAAAATAAAATTACTAATAGTATGAGGATAAAGTGTAAGAATAGATATATAACTAATTTTTATAGCAGACTATGGAGGACAGAATATGATAAAAAGATTAAAGACATTTATAATACCTACTTTTTTAATAATAGTATCTATATTGACGTTTCAAAAAACTGCATGTGCTCATACAAACCAAGTTTATTCAAAAAAATCGTGTAATAAAATTGCATATATAACTATAGATGATGGACCTAGTAAGCATACAGATGAACTTTTAAATATATTAAATAAATATAACGTAAAAGCAACTTTTTTTATGATAGATAGGAATATGAGGTTATATCCTCAACAGGTAAGAAATATAATCGATTGTGGACATTCAGCAGGTTTGCATAGTGTTTCTCATGATATCAATAAGCTATATGAGGAAGACACATCAGCAAAAGAAGAATTTGATGCTAACAATAAAACTTTTCATGAAATTACAGGAAAGGATACAAAACTAGTAAGATTACCCTATGGAAGTAAACCATACATGCCAGAGAAGAGTTATGAGACTTTGGTAGAGGCAAACTACAAAATATGGGATTGGACAATAGATACACAGGATTGGAAGGTCACATCAGATAAAATTATAGACAATATTAAAGTCAATTCAAAGAACAAAGAGAATATAGTAATACTGATGCACGAAAAAAAGCAGACGGTACAGGCATTAGAAGCTGTACTAAAATATCTAATTGATGAAGGGTACGAGTTTTTACCTATAAGACAAGATGAAGCTCCTAGAAATTACTGGGTAGTTGGATAGTCTATTTGATATAATAAATTTAACAATATTATTCGCAGCTTAAGATTAATTATAATTTGCTTATACTTAATAAATTTAAAGGATCTATAAAATAGGAGGAGTATAATGAAGTGTACAAACTTTGTTTTTAAAGGGGAAGAAGATTTAGATATATACACATATAAATGGGAATCTGAAGATAGTAATTTAGAGATTAAAGGAATAGTGCAAATAGCTCATGGAATGGCTGAGACAGCCAAAAGATATGAGAGATTTGCTGAAGAATTAACCCAAAATGGATATAAAGTATATATAAATGATCATAGAGGTCATGGTAAGACAGCCAATACATTAAATAATGTAGGCCATTTGGCAGAAAAGGATGGATTTAAATGTTTGCTAATGGATATAAGTAAACTTACAGATATAATAAAACAAGAAAATAAAGGCTTGCCTATATACCTGTTTGGGCATAGTATGGGATCATTTGTTAGTCAAAATTATATAATGGAATATGGATACAAAATAGATGGTCTAATACTATCAGGTTCTAATGGAGATCGTGGTCCCATACTTAATATAGCTGAGAAGATAGCTAAAAGAGAGGTAAAAAAGCATGGTAGGAGGGCAAAAAGTAGAAAACTAGATAGACTTATATTTGGAGGTAACAACAAAAAATTTAAACCTGCGAGAACGGAGTTTGATTGGTTGAGCAGAGATGAACAAGAAGTTGATAAATACATAAATGATGAATTTTGTGGAGGAGTATTTACTGCGGGATTTTTTCATGACTTAATAAATGGATTAAAGATAATAGAAAATAGGGATAATCTAAAGAAAGTACCTCTAGACCTTCCTATATACATAATGTCGGGAGATAAAGATCCTGTAGGCAGAAATGGCAAGGGGGTTTTAAATCTAAAAGATAGGTATAAAAGATTGGGAGTAAAAAATCTATCATATAAATTATACAAAGATGGAAGACATGAAATGTTAAATGAAATTAATAGAGATCAAGTAACAATGGATATAATAAATTGGCTAAATCAAATTAATAAAAGATAGAATAAGAGTCATCTTAACTTAAGGGTTGAGATGATTTTTTGTTTTTAATTTAAAGGAGTAATAGATTGAGTATAGAAAGTTACAATTTAGTTACATATTTTAAAAACAAACCTAATATATATATACAAATAAATAAAAGTTTTAGTAAATTATATTTCAAAAAAGTTAATAGATTAATATTTTTAGAAGTGAAAAATAGAATTATTTAATAGGGGGAAATACCATGAATTTTAATGAAAAGAAAACTATAATAGCACTATTATCTTCGGTCTTTATATTAATAGTATCTCTTAGTGGATACTGGATATTAAATAAAGAACAGGTAAGTTTGATTGTTAGAGGAGAGGAAAAAAAGGTTTCGACGTTTAAAAGAACAGTTAAGGACTTACTTGAGTCTGAAGGAGTTAAATATGACAATGATGATATAATAAAACCTAGCTTAAACACAGAGGTAAAGGATTATATGAAAATTTCAGTTATAGATGTAACTAAAAAGAAAGAGTCAGAGTATACAGATATACCATTTAAGGTAAAATTAGTAGAAGACAAAAAATTACTTAAAGGAAATACAAAGGTTGAGACAGAAGGGAAGCTTGGGGAAAAAGAAACAGAATATGAATTAACTTATTATAATGGGAAGTTAGTTGAAAAAACTAAGAAAAAAGAGTCTATTTTAAAACAGCCTGTTGACAAGGTAGTTAAAAAAGGAATAAATGAAGAGTTGATAGTTGCATCTAGGGGAACTTCATCAGGTAGGGGGAGTAGTATACAAAAAGGTAAAAGACATATGAATGTGGTAGCCACTGCTTATTCAGGAGATACTATAACATCTACAGGAACAAAACCTAGATGGGGAGTAATTGCTGTTGATCCAAGGGTAATACCATATGGTACAAAGGTATACATTCCTAAATTTGGGATGACGTTTGTTGCAGAAGATTGTGGAGGGGCGATAAAAGGAAATAAGATAGATATTTTTATGGGAAATGAATCGCAAGTATATAATTGGGGTAGACGTAACATTGATATATACATAGTGAACTAATAGTTTTTATCTTAAAATAATATATAATTTAAAGCTTTATTTTAGTATAATATAATCTTGGAAGGGAAAATAGAGTATTTTATAGAAGATATTGATATTTAGTATAGGGAGGTAGGACTGTTGGGTAATATAGATAAAAATTTTATCTTAAATGTGATAAAAAATTCAAACTATAGTGAGTTAAGTTCAAAGGCAGCAGAAATATCTTTTTATTTATTACTATCTATTTTTCCATTCTCGATGTTCACTATAAGTATAGTAGTGTACATACCAATATTTCATCTAAATAAATACATAAATATATTGAGGAGCATAATGCCAGAAAGTGCATTTAATATTATAAGTTTAATAATGAATTCTGCAATGGAGAATAGAAGTTTAGGACTTATAATTATGAGTTTTTTTCTTACTATATGGACATCATCAAGAGCGGTTAAATCTCTTATAAAGGGTATTAATAAATCATATAAAATAAATGAAACAAGGTCTTTTTTAAAAGTACTAATAATAGCTTTTCTATTTACAATAATTCTTTTAGCATTAATTTTTTCATCGATGGTGTTTTTAATATACGGAGAAAAAATAGGATACTTTATATTTACTTATTTAGGGCTAAACAATATATTTATAAAAGTTTGGGATATATGCAGGTATACAATCGGGATATTCACAGTAGTAATAATTTTGGTGAGTTTATATAAGTATACTCCGAACAAAAAAATTACAGCTAGAGAGGCGATTCCTGGGGCTATAATAGCTACTTTTGTTTGGATTTTAGTGTCTCTTTTATATTCATACTATACAAATAGATACTCAAATTATGAAATTATATATGGAAGTATAGGCGAGATAATAATTCTTATGACCTGGCTTTATATAAGTAGCTGGGCGATTATTATAGGTTATGAGGTGAATGCAAGGCTATATTTTAGCAATCTTTACTTAAGAAAAGGTAAGAATAGATAAAAAGAAATCTTTAGGTGTTTTAAGAGGGTGTCTTATAAAATATAGACCAGCTAGTTAAAGTCAACAGTTTTTAAAAATATTTTATAATTATGTTTTTTCGTATAGCAAATAAACCATCAAATATACACGAATTTTTGATGGCTTATATGGAAAAATAGTTCATATTAGCCGTTAGGCTATATTAGGTAGACTTTTGTTTTCTAGATACATCTTACAGTGCAATTTAGGGTTACGTACTTCATATGGTTTTTGGTTGCGTAGCACAGAAAAAATATAGTTCATTAGCTTATGCATAATGGCAACTAGTCCAACTTTTTTGCTTTTACCATTCATATTATTTTTATAATAATTAAGCAAAACAGGG
>NZ_FQWX01000028.1 GCF_900129815.1 Asaccharospora irregularis DSM 2635 | reverse complement strand
TTTCATTTACGCAACCGCATTTAGAGCATGCTTTTGGAACATATGTAAGCACTGCGTTTAATACCTTAAACTCAATACCTCTTATTTTTTCAATTCCATCTCCTGTAAATACTAAATTTTTATCGCTAATTCCTAGAATATTTGATATAATATCATTTGAGCACATGTCAAACCTCCTCGTTTATTTTGTTGTCGTGACTTAATTATACAACGAGTTTGACATGTGTTCTTTATTTTTTTAAAAAATAATAGCGCTGATAGTAATTAGTCCATTTTTGTCTAACGACAATTATGGATTTTTTATTACCATCAACGCTAAATATTATACAGCCGAAAAACTATGATTTCTGCATATAAATACACTTTAAATTATATTTCATTTTAAAAATTTTCTTAGAAAAGCCCTGTGGCTTTCTGCATAACTAAACTTACAGCTATTATACCTATCCAACAAAATGTCCCTAATAATATAGGTTTACCACCTGTTTTAATAAGTTTAACAATATCTGTATTCAAACCTATAGCTCCCATAGCCATTACTATAAAAAACTTACTTACTACCTTCATCAAGGTAAAGAAATTTGGTATACCAGCTGCCAAAGCTCCTGAAATAGTTCCATTTGATATCATCATCTCGCATATTGTAGTAATTATTGAACATCCAACAAAGTACAATATAAAAGATGGAATCATCTTTCCTATCTTGTATAAACTGAAAGATTCTTCCTTGTCTTCACTCTTTGAAAAATGAAGTGACAAAAAGAAAGTTATCGGTATTATAGCAAGAGTTCTTGTAAGTTTAACAACTGTTGCTGAATCTAATACCATTGTTCCAGTTTGATGGATACTGTCCCATGATGAAGCTGCTGCAGTAACTGATGAAGTATCATTAACTGCTGTACCAGCAAAAATTGCAAACCCTTGATTTGTCAAACCTATTAAGTCTCCTATTGTAGGAAATATAAGAGCCGCAATAATATTAAAGAAAAATATTACTGATATTGCCTGAGCAATTTCATCACTATCTGCGTCAATTACCGGAGCCGTAGCAGCTATTGCTGAGCCACCACATATTGAGGATCCGACACCGACCAAAATTGATATCTTCTTTGGAATATTTAATTTCTTGCTTACAAAGTAAGAAATTATCAGCGAAGTCGCTATTGTACATACAATTATAGGCAAAGATTCTTTTCCGACCTTGACTATCATCTGAAGATTAAGTCCAAATCCAAGAAGAATAACAGCATACTGTAATACTTTTTTTGAAACAAATGCTATTCCTGGTTCAAATACCTCTTTTCTGTCTTTCATTACAAGCCCGACAATTATACCTATTATTATTGAGAACACGGGTCCACCAATAATAGGCATCATTTTACCTAGATACCATGCCGGAATTGATATAAGAAAACAGAGCAAAATTCCCTTATACTTTTCCTTAGTCATATAAGTTTCCTCCTATTAAAATATAATACTAATCTATTTTACATTTACTTATAAAAAATTTCAACTCATTTATTTCACAAAAGAGGGTATTTCTATATTTTTTATTAATTATAAGTTTATTTTTTTAGTATTTCACCTTTAAAAATATATTTTTTAACATTATAAGTTTTTACTTCTCATAATTTTTTATATTTTAGCTATATTAATTAAGTTTTTTAAAAAATAAAGGTTTTCCCATTTTTTGTATCGTTAAGTTATAATTTTAGCAAAGTTTAGTTACTATTAGTTATTATTTTATATATTTTTTACAATTTTTATTATTTTACTTCTTCTGTCTTTTTGAAAGCAGATTTTAACATAATCAAACCAGTAATTGTAACAACTATTACAACTAGTATCTTTAATTTTTCTATGTCTAGTCCAGAGAAGAATTTATATGCAACTACAACACCAACTAAACCAGATAGTGCTATTAAAATTGAGTTCTTCTTTGCATATGTATCTTCCTTTATAAACTTAGCTGATGCAACTGGCATTAATAGTGCACAAGATCCCATCATTATTGGGAATGCTGCTGATGGGTCCATTCCGATTGAAAAAGCAAGAGACATCATCAAAGGCATTGTCGATAAGATTAAGGGGTTCTTTTCGGGACTTAAGATTAGCCTTCCGCATATAAAGTTGCCACACTTTAGCATCAAAGGTAGCTTTTCACTTGCACCACCATCTGTACCGCATTTGTCAATTGACTGGTATAAGAAGGCGATGGATAAACCGATGCTTTTAAATGGAGCGACCATTTTTGGACAAAGAGGAAATACACTTCTTGGTGGTGGTGAGGCGGGACCTGAAGTCATTATGGGACTGGATACCTTGCAGAGCATGGCCGAAGGATCTAATCAGAACTTGGCAGGACAGATGACCATGATGATGAATCTTATGATGGAGTACTTTCCACAATTTGCATCGGCATCTGTCACACTTGATTCCGGTACGATGGTTGGTGCGATGGCACCACAGATAAATACAGCACTTGGAAAAATTGCAAATCAAAAAGGAAAGGGGTGGTAAGGATGTATCATGGTTTGATCATCGATGGAAAAAATACATTTGATGAATTCGGGCTCATACCTACATCAAGGCCTGTAATAAATCCGCCGGAGCCACGCCTTTCCTATGTGGAAGTTCCGGGACGAAGCGGAAATATTGATATTTCTGAAGTTCTAACCGGAAGTATTGCGTATGAAAATAGAACGGGAAGTTTTGAGTTTTTAGTTTCTGATAAGAAATATTGGACAGATACTTACTCAAAGCTTCTTTCTTTTTTACAGGGTATCCGTGCACAGGTCATCTTAGAAGATGAGCCGGAATTCTACTATGAGGGAAGATTATACCTGAGTGAATGGAAATCAAGTAAAAATCATTCCAACATCGTTATTGAATATGACCTTGCACCATTTAAGTATGAGGTCACAAGCAGTAATGCTGGATATCAGAAAATAGAAAAGTTATTAACAGGCGGTTCACAGACAGTGTCTGTAGATACAAATGAGAAAATTTTAGAAGGAACGGTGACTTGTGCAGGATTAACATCTTCTGGACTAAAGGCTACTTTTGGCAATATGTCGATGACACTTGTGGAAGGAATAAACATCCTTCCGAATGTCTATGCAGGACAGTCACTTCGGATTAGTGGATATGGAACTATCGACTGGAACTATCGAAAGGGGAGATTATAAATGTATCAAGTAAAAATCGATGATGAATATTTGTATCTCCCCGGAGATCAGGCTTTTGCTGTAACATCACCAACCCTTAATTTGGAACTCGGCGGCAGTGGTAGTTTTACTTGTATCGTACCAAGGAGTAATCCAAAGTACGACAAGATTGGCAATCGAAGCAGTATGGTGAGTGTGTTTCGTGATGGAATAGAAATCTTTTATGGTGAAGTCAGAAACCAGGAAAAGGACTTCATGGGAAATAAGAAAATCGGCTGTGTTGGCGTTTTAGGATACCTTGCTGACAGCATCCAACCACAGAAGGAGTACCATGATCAAACGCCAAGACAGATACTTTCTGCTTTTATTACAGAACACAATAATCAGGTAGAAGATAGAAAGAAATTTACAGTAGGAAGAGTTACAGTAACGGATGCCAATGACTCACTTTATCGTTATTCCAATTTTGAAACTTCGCTCGGCTGCATAAAGGATAAGCTGGTAGACCGCCTTGGAGGATATCTCGTTGTAAGACATGAAGGCAATAAGCTCTATCTTGATTGGCTAAATATTGAAGATATCGGTGTGACAAGTACGCAGCCGATTTTATTTGGATTAAATCTTCTTGATTACACAGAGAATTTATCTTCAGATGATATTGCAACAGCCCTTATTCCACTTGGAGCAGAGATTGAAAACGAAGATGGAAATCAGGAAGTCTTAAAGCAGTATGTAAATATCAAGGACGTCAATAACGGTAAGAACTATATCGTATCTGATGAAGTATATAAGCAGTTTGGATGGGTATGTGCAGTAGAACACTGGAATGATGTGCATGTTCCTGCAAATCTTATGATAAAGGGAAGAGCATGGCTAACGGACAATCAGTTCGAACAAGTAGTCCTTAAACTGACAGCAATGGATCTATCTCTTTTGAACAGCAATTATGAAGTTTTCTCTCTTGGAGATAAGATTCGTTGCATTGCAGAGCCATATGGAATGAATAGGCTATTTCCTGTTTTGAAGTTATCCATCCCTCTTGATAATCCGTCAAGTGCAAAGATTGAACTTGGAGAGACAAAAGCGAAGGGTTACATTGAGCAGATTTCAAAGTCATATCAGGAACTTGCAGAAGAGACAGAAACCAATCGAAAGATTACCAATGCAAGGATAAAGGATGCTGTTGATAATCTGACCGAGCAGATGCATGCGGGTACGGGCGGCTATAAGCTGACCGAGTATGACGAGCAGGGAAGATGGATCCGTGACCTTTACATGGATACGATGGATAAGGATACGGCTACAAAAGTCCTGCAGGTCAATCTGAATGGTATCGGTGGAAGTAAGAACGGATATGCCGGTCCCTATAATGTGGGTATGACGCTTGACGGTCAGATTTTAGGTGAACGTATTGTTGCAAACTCTATCACATCCGAAAAGCTTGCTGTATCCTATACATCCCAGGTCGAGCAGAATATCACAAATGCAGCGGCCGGAGCAGTAAGTACGGCAAATGCAAATACGGAAAAGAAGCTGGAGAACTACTACACGATCAAGGAAGTGGACACAAAGCTTACTGTGACCGATGGAAAGATAGAAGCAAGCATTTCTTCTACACAGTCTACACTTCGAGATGAAATTGCTACAGCAAAATCAGCCGCAATCAGTTCCGCAAATACGGCTATGGATAACAAGCTGAAAAGCTACTACACGGCAAGTCAGATTGATACGAAGTTGTCTGTTACAGATGGTAAGATTGAAGCAAGTGTGGAATCTATCAATCAGAACCTATTGCAGAAGAATGGAAATTACTACGGTGCGTATACGCCAACCACAAGTAATGCTCCAGCAAATACCTGGAACACAAATGCGCTAAAACAGCTGCATGACGGAGATTTCTTCTTTGATACATCTACTGGATATGCTTATCACTATGCAGTGCAGCAGGATGTATTAAAGGTCACTTTTTCAAGTAACAGCAGAACGGAAGGTGCAAATTATGATTATGTAAGGTTTTACTATGAACTGAATGGCAAGACATACTGCAGTCAGAACTTTGGTGGAACAACGATTGCAAATGCTGTTGTGTACATCCCAGTTAGTACCTTTTGGGTTTACTGGAGAACAGATGGTTCGCAGCATGACTATTATGGATTTCGAATCAAGTCCGTTGAGAAAGTAAAAGGAACAATCCCAAGTGATAACATAGCAAGCCTTCCAACCGATGCAGGAGGTGCTGTGGATATCAGTGGAACAAACTATCCGGAATCAGAGCATTCGCCATATACGGATAATGTGAGAAAACTTTGGAAGTATGCAAGTGGTCAGACACTTAGTACATCCATTTCTTCGTCATGGATCAGAGTAAAGGATTCAGATATCGATGGAGCAGTAGATAGTGTAAATTCTGCACTCCAAGATAAAAGCGGTAATTTCTACGGAACTTACGTGCCGAACACAAGCAACGAGCCTGCGAAGAACTGGAATACCAATTCCAAGAAAGAGCAGCATATCGGAGATATGTTTTATAACACCGCAACAGGTTATGCGTATCGATATGCTGTCACGATGCAGTGCTTGAAGGTTACCTTCTCATCCGATTCAAAGACAGAGAGTGCAAATTATGACTGGGTGCAGATTTTCTATGAACTAGATGGTAAGACCTATGCACTTCCTAAACTTGGCGGATCGGATATCAAGGATGCAGTTGTTTATGTTCCTGCGATAAATTTCCATGTATACTGGAGAAGCGATAACTCAAACAGCAATTATTACGGATTTGCCATTACGAAGGTTGAGAAGGTGTCAACTTATCAGGAAGTGAAGGGAACAGTCACAGCATTCCCAACTGATGGGGGAGAAGTTATTGAAGTCAGTGGAACAAACTATCCGGAATCCGACCATATGCCTTATGGAGATAATGTTCGTAAACTTTGGAAGTACACATCGTCTGAAACACTATCTACTTCAAGAAGTGGCAACTGGTTTCGAGTGCAGGACCAGGATATTGCTGTTGCTAAGACTAAGGCAGAAGAAGCAATCTCTCGTGTTACTGTTGCAGAAGGAAACATCACCACAATGGTTAAGAAGGGTGATTTTGGAACCTATATGCAACAGAACTATAACAGTTTCCTTCTTGGATTCAATGCTGCAAGTAAGTATGTGCAAATCAAAGCTGGAGAGATTGGTCTTTATAACGGAACGGTAAGTAACACCGGAAAACGAGCCGTGATGAATGAGAGTGGATTCCATTTTTATAGGGACAACTACTATGTCGGTAAGATAGGTACAAATGAATACAGTGGGAATAAAGCACATAAAGGTCTGGTCTTTGACCTAGACGTCCAAGGTAAATATATGGCCTTTTCTCAGAAGGCATCATCGAGTGCAACGAGTTATACCACCATGCTTTGTTTCTCAAGAGCAAGCAGCATCTATTCAGAATATGGCTTACACCTTGGAGCCAATCTCTACTGTCATGGTTTCAAACTCATAGGTCCTCAATGGGATGGTGGCTCTGGTACAACGGCAACCATAAATTATGTGCAGGTATTAAGCGTTGATTCGTCCGGTAAGGTTACGAAATGGGGACCAAACGGAAGGATGGTCTTTAAGAATGGGATTCTAATGGATCTTACCTACTATTCACAATAAGGAGGAGGCCATGGCAAAAGAACTAAAACTCTTCACTCCGGAAGAGCCGGTAATAGAAAACAATGGAACACTTGAAACGAATGTTGAGGAGCTTAAAAGCAGTAACACAGATGAACAAAATACCAAATTACTGGAGCAGATCAATCACAAACTTGACCTGCTCCTTTCTATTGAAGGAGGAGAATCATAATGGAAAAGCCAACGATGAATTATGCAGTGGCATATCAGAGATTTCGAAGTAGTTTAAATGGCACGATTATCAATCTGCAAAAGGAATACCCACTTCCTTCTTACATGATTGAGGGGATTGTGGCGAGTATTTTATCGGATATTCGTTCGGCAACGATTGCGGAGTCTATCGCAGAGGAGCAGAGTTTTGCCGATGAGAACAAAAAGTACTACGAAGATAGGATTGAGGAAGTAAGTGACGAGCTGCTTACTTATAAGGCAGAAAAAGAAAAAATAGATGACGAGAGCTGATACATTTTGCATCAGCTTTTTTCATAGAAATGGAGGATTTATCAATGAAGGAATTTTGGAATATGATCCAGCTTGCATTTGCTGGTATCGGAGGATGGCTTGGCTACTTCTTAGGCGGATGTGATGGTCTTATCTTGGCACTGATTGCGTTCGTAGTCATCGACTACATTACAGGAGTCATGTGTGCCATTGCAGATAAGAAGTTATCCAGTTCAGTTGGTTTCAAAGGTATCTGCAGAAAGGTACTGATTTTCTTGCTTGTGGGCATTGCAAACATTCTCGATGTCCAGGTAATTGGTACGGGAAGCGTTCTTAGGACTGCAATTATCTTTTTCTATATTTCTAATGAAGGTATATCACTTCTAGAAAATGCAGGATATTTAGGGCTTCCTATTCCAGAAAAGATTAAAACAGTCTTAGAGCAGCTCCATGACAGAGCAGAAAGGGAGGAAAAATAATATGACTTATACAAATTCAAAATTAGTATCTTACACAAAACTCAGTCCAAATCATTCAGGACATAGAACACATTCCATCGACAGAATCACACCCCACTGCGTGGTGGGACAGTGTTCTGTAGAAACTTTAGGAAATATCTTTGCATCGACTTCCAGACAAGCAAGCTGCAATTATGGCATCGGCTCCGATGGAAGAGTCGGAATGTATGTGGAAGAAAAGAATCGTTCTTGGTGTTCTTCATCTAATGCGAATGATCAGAGAGCCGTCACGATTGAATGTGCATCCGATACTAAACATCCATATATTATGAACAGCACCGTGTACGCAACTCTTATTAAACTTTGCGTAGATATCTGTAAACGTAATGGAAAAAAGAAACTTATCTGGCTTGGGGATAAAAATAAGACTCTGAATTACTCACCAAAATCTGATGAGATGGTACTTACAGTTCACAGATGGTTTGCCAATAAGTCCTGTCCGGGAGATTGGCTTTACTCAAGACTTGGTGATCTTGCATCAAAGGTCACTGCACAGCTTGGTGGTTCTTCTTCTGGCGGAACAACTGCAAGTGGATTATATAGAGTCAGAAAATCTTGGAATGATGCAAAATCACAGAAAGGTGCATTCAAGTCCCTTGATAATGCAAAGAGATGTGCTGCATCAAATCCAGGATACTTTGTCTTTGATGAAAGCGGAAGAATCGTAGGCTCTACTACCTCAAGTACCAAAACGGTAGATGAGCTTGCAAGAGAAGTCATCAATGGTAAATGGGGCAACGGAACAGAACGTAAGAACAGACTTACAAATGCTGGCTATGATTACTATGCTGTACAGAAAAGAGTAAATGAAATCTTATCTTAAAACGGAATAACTAACAAGGCTTTGACCTGCTTGCATTCTTTTTTGAATGTTGGCAGGTCTTTTTTTATTTTTACGTCCTTTTGACAGTTCGTTCAAGGCTACTAGATAGGAAGAGCAATTGAAAGAACGAAAGAAAAAAAGATTTTTTGAAAAACGTCCTTTTCCCTATCTTCCCAAGGCTAATAGCTAGAGGGTAACAAAAAACTCTTGGAAATGGAGGTGTTAACGATGAAACACAATCTGCACATCAGTGTTTCTGACAAGCCACAGAGAAACGGTATGGTTTCCTGCAAAAGCATCACCTTAAGAGAACGATTTCTGCGAATGCTGTTTGGCAAAAAGCAGAAGATCACAATTCTTGTGCCGGGTGACTGCATCCAGGAACTTGCCATAACAAAGATTATGGAAGGAGGTAGACCATGAGCAAAGTAACCGTAGTACTTGACGCACTTATTGATGTTATTTCAAATGTTCGTGCTTTGGCTGACAGCTTGCAGGTATTTGCAGATGCATTGACAGAGATTAAAGCAATCGATGTTCAAGCAGTTGAAGTAAAAGAAGAACCTGTAGCACAGATTCCTGAAAAGGTAGAAAAACCTAAGAAGGAAAAAGCCAAGGTATACACATTAGAAGATGTCAGAGGAGTTCTAGCCGAAAAGAGCCAGAACGGACTTACTGCAGAAGTAAAGGGATTGATTGCTAAATACGGTGGCAGCAAGTTATCCGATATCGATCCTAAGAATTATGCAGATATCATCAAAGAGGCGGAGGTGCTTGGAGATGAGTAAACACGCATTCCTTTTACCTTCGAGTTCTCACAGATGGCTCAACTGTACACCTAGTGCAAGCCTTGAGTCAGAGTTCGAGAACAAAACAAGCCAGGCAGCAGAAGAAGGAACAGCTGCTCATGCTCAATGTGAACACAAGCTTAAGAAGGCACTCCGCATGAGAAGTAAAAGACCTGTATCATCCTATGACAGTGATGAAATGCAGGAACACACAGATGCATATGTGGACTTCGTCTTGGAACAGCTTGATATTGCAAAACAGAATTGCAAGGATCCATTGGTGCTGATAGAGCAACACGTAGACTTTTCTGATTATGTGCCGGACGGCTATGGCACAGCAGACTGTGTGATTGTATCTGATGACAGATTACATATCATCGATTTCAAATATGGAATGGGAGTTCTTGTTGATGCAACAGACAATCCACAGATGAAATGCTATGCACTTGGTGCGCTTGCTATCTATGACAGCTTATATGACATCAAGGAAGTATCAATGTCCATCTTCCAGCCACGCAGGGAGAATGTGAGTACCTGGACAATCACAGTTGATGAACTCAAGACCTGGGCAGAAGAAGTTTTAAAGCCAAAGGCTGAAATGGCCATGAATGGCGAGGGCGAATACTGTCCTGGTGAATGGTGTACCTTCTGCAGGGCAGCAGTCAGATGCAGAGCAAGAGCAGAAGAAAAACTGAAACTTGCACAGGAAGAATTCAAACTTCCGCCACTTCTTACGGATGAGGAAATCGAAGAAATCTTATCGGTAATTCCTGATCTTACAAAGTGGGCAAATGAAATTATGGCTTATGCCACTGAATCTGCAGTAAACCACGGCAAAGAGTGGAACGGATTCAAGGTTGTTGAAGGTCGCTCGGTTCGTAAATATAAGGACGAATCAGCAGTGGCAGAGGCAGCCAAGGAAGCAGGCTATAAGGACATTTACCGTCAGTCACTTATTACTCTTACAGAGATGCAGAAACTGATGGGTAAAGCAAACTTTGAGGAAATATTGGGTGACCTCATTATCAAACCACCCGGAAAGCCAACTCTTGTACCAGACTCGGACAAGAGACAAGCAATCAATGTTACAAACGCTAAAAACGAATTTAAAATGGAGGATTAATGATTATGGCTAATGTAAACAGAACTAAAGTTATTACAGGTAAAAACACAAGACTTTCTTATTTCCACGGATGGGAGCCAGTATCAATCAATGGAGGTCCTGAAAGATACAGTGTATCTGTTCTTATTCCAAAGGATGATAAGGAAACAGTAAAGGCAATCAATGATGCGATTGATGCAGCTATTGAGGAAGGCATCGCAAAGTTCGGTGGCAAAAAGCCTAACAAGGCAGCAATCAAGCTTCCTCTTCGTGACGGTGACACAGAGCGTGAGGACGAGGCTTATGCCGGACATTGGTTCATCAATGCCAACAGTAAGACAGCACCACAGATTGTTGATAAGTCCGTAAAGCCTATCCTTGACCGTGATGAAGTGTACAGTGGCTGCTATGCAAGAGTTTCTCTTAACTTCTATGCGTTCAACTCTAATGGTAATAAGGGCATTGCCTGTGGTCTTGGCAACATTCAGAAGATCAGAGATGGTGAGTCACTTGGAGGAAGAACATCAGCAGTAGATGACTTCACAATTGAAGAGGATGACGATTTCTTATCTTAATCTGACCTGACCTTATTATTTCCTGTGGACGGTGTGAAATACCACCGTCCCATTATAAACGATATTACGAATATACGAGGTAAACGATATGAACGAATTATATGAATTAGCAAAGCAGGTTGACGTACTTATCATTTTCTGCTTTTTAATGGGTGCTGCAATCTACGGTATTGTAAGTACAATCATGGATGGTATCTGGCTTGTGCGTGACAGCATCAAGAAACACAGAGCCAAGAAAAGTGAAAAGAAAGAATCAACTGAAGAATAAGCATATGGGCGGTGGAGGTTATCCTCTGCCGTCTATTTTGCTTTGGAAGGAAGTGAAATAATGAAATCAATCAGTATTGATATAGAAACCTACTCCAGCATAAGTCTGCAGAAATCCGGTGTTTACAAGTACACAGAGAGTGATGATTTTGAAATCCTTTTATTCGGTTATTCAGTCGATGGTGGTGAAGTTAAGGTTGTTGACCTGGCAATGGGAGAAATGATACCAGCCGATATTATTGATGCCTTAACGGATGATGGAGTAATAAAGTGGGCGTTCAATGCACAGTTTGAAAGAGTCTGCTTATTCAGGTATCTTCGTGATAATGGTGTATCTCTTAAGGGATATTGTCTTGATCCTGTGTCATGGCGTTGCACCATGATATGGTCAGCTACACTCGGACTTCCGTTATCTCTTGAAGGAGTAGGTGCCGTTCTTGGACTTGAAAAGCAGAAACTATCGGAAGGCAAGAATCTCATCAAATACTTCTGTGCTCCCTGTTCCCCAACCAAGGTAAACGGTGGCAGAACAAGAAATATGCCTTATCACGATATGGAAAAATGGCAGCAGTTCAAAGCCTATAATATCCGTGATGTTGAAACGGAAATGGGCATCAAGGATAAGCTTACTAGATTTCCAGTGTCTGATGAAATGTGGGATGAGTACCATCTTGACCAGGAAATCAATGATCGAGGTATTGGTGTTGATATGGATTTTGTTAAGAATGCTATTACCTTTGATGAAAAGAGCAAGGCTGCCCTTACAAAACAGATGCAGGAATTTACTGGTCTTGAGAATCCGAATTCTGTACAGCAGATGAAGAACTGGCTTTCAGAGAATGGACTTGAAACAGATAGCCTTGGTAAGAAGGTGGTGGCAGAGATGATTAAGGATGCGCCGGAAGATTTGGCAGAAGTCTTGTCTCTTCGTCAGCAGCTTGCAAAAAGCAGTGTTAAGAAATATACGGCTATGGAAAATGCCGTGTGCGAAGATAACAGAGTAAGAGGAATGTTTCAGTTTTACGGTGCCAACAGAACGGGTAGGTTTGCCGGGAGACTGGTGCAGCTACAAAACCTCCCTCAGAACCATATGACAGATCTTGCCGAAGCTAGAGGGTTAGTTCGTACAGGCAACTTTGATGCACTTGAACTTTTATATGATGATATCCCAGATACCTTGTCACAGCTTATCCGTACAGCCTTTGTGCCACAGGGAGATAACAAATTCATCGTTGCTGACTTTTCTGCCATAGAAGCACGAGTCCTTGCCTGGCTTGCAGGTGAAAAGTGGAGAATCAAGGTATTTGAAGAAGGCAAGGATATTTATTGCAGCAGTGCATCACAGATGTTTGGCGTTCCTGTTGAAAAGCACGGCATTAATGGCCACCTAAGGCAGAAAGGTAAGATAGCGGAACTCGCACTTGGCTATGGCGGATCTGTTGGAGCATTAAAAGCTATGGGTGCTATTGAAATGGGTCTTGCCGAGGAAGAACTCCAGCCACTTGTTTATGCGTGGAGAAATTCAAATCCTGCTATTACGATGCTGTGGTGGGATATTGATAGCTGTGTAAAGGAAACAGTGAAGAAGAGAATCACAACCGAAACTCACGGCATACGATTTATGTATGAGAGTGGATTTCTTTTTTTCGTTCTTCCTTCCGGCAGAAGACTTGCATATGTAAAACCCAAGATGGGTGTGAATCAGTTCGGTGGTGAGTCTGTTACCTATGAGGGTGTTGGTGGCACGAAGAAATGGGAAAGGCTTGAAAGCTATGGTCCCAAGTTTTGTGAAAACATCACACAGGCAATTGCCAGGGATATTCTCATGTATGCAATGCAGACTTTAAGAAACTGTAATATCGTTGCTCATGTGCATGATGAAGTCATCATTGAGTGCAGAAAGGATATGTCCCTTGATGCCGTGTGTGAGCAGATGGGAAGAACTCCACCTTGGGCGGAGGGGCTGCTTCTTCGTGCTGACGGCTATGAATGTCAGTTTTATAAAAAAGATTAATGAAAACGTCCTTTTTAACCTCCTGCCAAGGCTACATGGTAGGAGGTGCTTTTTTATGCAGATTACAAAATTAGAAGACGGTGCAGCAGCACCAAAGCCTGACACAAAGGTGTTTACACAGGAAGAATTGCAGAAGGAATTTGACTTCATTCTCGCTGAAAGGATAGTTCGTAAGATGGCAGAAAAGGGTCTTATTTCTGATGATGAATTACACAAAATCTCCGAGAAAAATCGGCTTATTTTCTCTCCTTATCTATGCGAGATTTATCAGTAATTGACTTGATATATAACGGTTTCTACGGGAATATGTCATACGATAAAGCGAGGTGATATAAGTGAAGAATGTAACGAAAATCAATCAGGTTGATTTCTCCGTTTTTAAGAAGACAAGGGTGGCTGCATACTGCAGAGTTTCAACTGATAGTGATGAACAGGAACTCAGCCTTGAAACACAGAAAAATCATTATGAGAGTTACATCAAAGCAAACAGTGAATGGGAATATGCAGGTATTTATTATGATGATGGTGTCAGCGGTACAAAGACTGCAAAGAGAGATGGGTTGTTAAGACTTATGGAAGACTGTGAAAAAGGTCTTATCGATCTTGTCATCACAAAATCCATCAGCAGATTCAGCAGAAACACTACCGATTGTCTGACACTTGTAAGAAAGCTTTTGAATTATGAAGTCTATGTTATTTTTGAAAAGGAAAATATCCACACAGGCTCTATGGAAAGTGAATTGATGCTTGCCATATTGGCCAGCATGGCAGAAAGCGAGTCACGTTCCATTTCCGAGAATGAGAAGTGGAGCATCAAGAAGAGATTCCAGAACGGTACTTATGTGATTTCCTATCCGCCTTATGGTTATGCCAATGTTGATGGTGAGATGGTGATTGTTCCAGAACAGGCAGAAGTTGTAAAAGAGATTTTTGCAGGATGCCTTGCCGGAAAGAGCACCCACATAATTGCAAAGGAATTGAATGAAAAAGGTGTTCCGACCAAGAGAGGTGCTAAGTGGACAGGCGCTACGATTAACGGCATTCTTACAAATGAGAAGTACATAGGAGATGCACTTTTTCAGAAGACCATCACAGATGCATCCTTCAAGCGAAAAAGGAACTATGGCGAAGAAGAACAATATTACTGTGAAAATCATCACGAGCCTATCATTGACAAGGATACCTTTGAAAAGGCAAAGGAAGCCATCAGACAGCGTGGACTTGAAAAAGGCAACTGCAGTGAGGATACATCAAAGTATCAGAACAGATATGCCATGTCCGGCAAAATCAAGTGTGGTGAGTGTGGAAGATCCTTTAAGAGAAGATACCATTACACTTCCCACGGCAGAAGCTACAATGCCTGGTGCTGTGGCGGACATATTGAAGATTCGAGTTCCTGTTCCATGAAGTTCATTCGTGATGATGACTTAAAGAGAGCCTTCCTTACCATGATGAACAAGCTGGTATTTGGAAACGACCTGGTCTTAAAGCCACTTCTTATTTCCATCACTACCAGTAATTCAAAGAAGAATATTCACAGTATGGAAGACATCGAAAAGGATATGCAGGGCAACGAAGAACAGAGAAAGCAGCTGAATACACTTCTTACAAGAGGCTATCTTGAAAGTCCAGTATTTGCCGAGGCTCATAACAAGCTAGTGATGGAGTATGAACAGCTTACTGCAAAACGAGATCTTCTTTACAGAATGGATAACGCAGGCTACACGATGGAACAGGCATTAAGTGACCTGGTCAGTTTCCTTAACGGAGCAGAGCCTTTTACCGAATGGGACGATTCCTTATTTGAAAGGTTCGTAGAAAAGGTAAAGGTGCTGTCCAGAGAAGAAGTAGAGTTTGAATTAAAATTCGGCTTAAAGCTGAAGGAAAGGATAGATTGATATGGCACACATACCAGTAGGGTACAAAATAGTTGACGGTTGTGCTGTAGTTGATGAAACGGCTGCAGAACAAATAAGGGCAACCTACAGATATTATTTTGAAGGCAAGTCACTTATTGATGCAGCTAAAGAAGCAGGTTTTAAGATGAACCATGCATCAGTAAAGAGAATGCTTTCTAACAAGAAGTATTTGGGAACAGACTATTACCCACAGATAATTGACAAAGAAATCCAGATAAGATTTCTGGAAGAACTGACACGAAGGGCAGGGAACCTTGGAAGGCTCAACAGAAGGAGCAAGGAACACAATAAGACAGTTCCTATAGCATTTCATTTCAAGCCAGCCGATTTAACATTTCCTGATCCATTCGAGCAGGCAGAATACATTTACAGTTTGATAGAAAGCGAGGAATAACCTATGGCAGGAGCAAAGAACATAACAGTTATTCCGGCAAAAAAACGTGTAGGTAATACAGTAACCGCAGAAGATAAGCCAAAATTAAAGGTCGCAGCGTACTGTAGAGTAAGTACTGACAGCGAAGAACAGGCTACAAGTTATGATGCCCAGGTTGAACATTACACGGAATATATTAGGAAAAATCCTGAATGGGAATTCGCCGGAATATACGCTGATGACGGTATCAGTGGAACAAATACGAAAAAGCGAGAAGAATTCAACCGCATGATTGAAGATACGATGGCAGGCAAAATTGATATGATTATCACAAAGTCAATCAGCCGATTTGCAAGAAACACATTGGACTGCCTTAAGTACATCAGACAGCTTAAAGAAAAAAATGTGCCTGTATTTTTTGAAAAAGAAAATATCAATACTTTAGATGCTAAAGGCGAGGTACTTCTTACTATTATGGCATCACTTGCACAGCAGGAATCTGAGTCGCTTTCCAAGAATGTAAAGATGGGACTTCAATTCAGATATCAAAACGGAGAGGTTCAGATTAATCATAATTGGTTCTTGGGATACACAAAAGACGAGAATGGACATCTCATCATTGATGAAGAGCAGGCTGTGGTAGTAAGAAGAATATTTCGAGAATATCTTCAAGGTGCAAGCCTTAAGAATATAGCAGACGGACTTATGGCAGATGGTATTCCAACCGCAACCGGAAATATGAAATGGCGAAGTGATGGCATCAGAAAAATCCTTACTAATGAAAAGTATATGGGAGATGCTCTTTTACAGAAGACATATACGGTTGATGTTCTTACAAAGAAGAGAGTTGCTAATAATGGAATTGTTCCTCAGTACTATGTTGAAAATAACCATGAAGCAATCATTCCAAGGCAGTTGTTCATGCAGGTCCAGGAAGAACTGCAAAGAAGAGCTCATTTAAGAACAGAAAACGGGAAGACGAAAAGAGTCTACAGCAGCAAATATGCATTATCGAGCATCATATACTGTGGTAAATGTGGGGATCTTTTCAGAAGAGTTGCGTGGAAAGCCAGAGGTGCATCTTATAACAAATGGAGATGTGCCAGCCGAATTGAGAAGGGACCGAAAAACGGCTGTGATGCCGAGGCAATCAGTGAATCTGAAATTCAAAAAGCAGTCATGAGAGCCATCAATAAGACTCTTGGAGGAAGAGAAGAATTTTTGGTGCAGCTACAGCATAATATCGAAGATGTGCTGAATGGTGATTCTACGGCAACACTTGAGTACATAGACCAAAGAATGGCGGAATTGCAGGAAAAGCTTGTAATGTGCGTAAACAAAAATGCCGAGTATGATGCTATAGCAAAGGAAATAGATGCCTTGAGGGAAAAGAAGGCGGCAGTTGTAACAAAGGATGCTGAGCAGGAAATGCTCAGAAAACGAATTAATGAAATGCGACATTTTCTTCAAACACAAACAAGCAGAATCACAGAATATGATGAGCAACTGGTCAGAAGGCTAATTGAAAAAATCACAGTTTATGATGATAAACTGATTTTCGAATTTAAATCCGGCATGACTATTGAACTCAAAAGATAATTGAATAGGAACTATTACATCAACACCTTGCAGCAATGCAGGGTGTTTTTTTGTTCATAGAAAATTTACATTAATAATTAATTCGATATATTGACAAGTATGAATACATCTGATAGAATAAGTGTAGATTTACAGGAAGGAGTGGATACTATGAGTTATAAAGAAGATGTTCGTATGATTAAGGCTTTGGCAGATGAAAACAGACTTCGTATTTTGGAATGTTTGCATCATGGAGAAAAATGTGCCTGCGTTATACTTGAAGAGTTATCCATTACCCAATCAACTCTTTCTCATCATATGAAATTGCTTTGCGACTGTGGGCTTGTCGATTCTAGAAAAGATGGGAGATGGATGCACTACTCAATTTCAGAGGAAGGGAAAAACCGTTTTAAGGATATGTTTTCTCATTATCTTGAAACTATTGATTCAGATGGTGGATGCAGCTGCGATAAGTGCGAATAATATATAAATTAGGCAATCAGGTAAGATTGCCGTTCTCTTAAATGAATACATTGATATGTGTAAATCTATAAAACTATCAGGAGGTTAAATATGCAATTTTTGAGTACAATTTGGATATTCATACAAGATCAAATTTTAGGAATGAAATGGCTTAGTTCATTGATTGGTAAGTTCTTATACGCTATTGGTCTTGATACATCCGGGAAGATTGGAGGCAGTGTTCAGTTTTTTATCTATGATGTGATAAAAATTGTTTTCTTGCTTTGTGTACTGATTTTTATCATCAGTTACATCCAGAGTTTCTTTCCACCAGAAAGAACTAAGAAGATACTTGGAAGATTTCATGGAATCGGTGCAAACATCATAGCTGCATTATTAGGAACCGTTACACCGTTTTGCTCTTGTTCATCCATCCCACTATTCATTGGATTTACGAGTGCTGGATTGCCATTGGGTGTTACATTCAGTTTCTTAATTTCTTCTCCAATGGTTGATCTTGGGTCGTTAGTCTTATTGATGAGTATCTTTGGAGCAAAAGTAGCAGTGATTTATGTGGTACTAGGTTTAGTTATTGCAGTTGCAGGAGGAACACTTATCGAAAAACTTCACCTTGAAAATCAGGTAGAAGAATTTATAAGAAATGCAAAGCAAATCGATATTCCACAGGAAGAACTAGCGGTTAAAGACAGAATAAAATATGCGTGGGAGCAGGTTGTTGAAACATTTAAAAAAGTCTTCCCATATATTCTTGTTGGTGTTGGAATAGGAGCCTTTATTCACAACTGGATACCAGAAGATATTATAGTGAGATTTCTTGGTACTGGTAATCCATTTGGTGTCATTATTGCCACAATTGTGGGGGTTCCGATGTATGCAGATATCTTTGGATGTATTCCTATTGCAGAAGCACTGCTTGCTAAAGGTGCAAGATTGGGCGTTGTGTTGTCATTTATGATGGGAGTAACCACACTGTCTCTTCCATCCATGATTATGCTGAAAAAGGCAATCAAACCAAAACTCTTAGGTCTGTTCATTGGAATCTGTACCGTAGGAATTATTATTGTTGGTTATGCATTTAATGCATTTCAATATTTACTTATTTAACAGGAGGAAAAGATTATGTCATTATTTGGATTAGGAAAGAAAAAAGAAAAAGTTAAGGTAGAGCCTGCTTGTGCCTGCAATGGAAAAGTAGCTACTTATGAAGCATCATCATGTTGCTGTGGCGGTCAACAAGTAGAAAACTGTTGTGGTGGAGATAACAAGCTTGCAAGCATTAAGGTGCTTGGTGCTGGGTGTAAAAGCTGTCATGATCAGTATGAAAATGTTAAAAAGGCCATTGAAGAACTAGGGTTGAGTATTGAAGTAGAATATATCACAGATATGGAAAAGGTTATGGCTTACGGTGTTATGAGTATGCCTGCCATTGTTGTGAATGAAACAGTTGCTTCAATGGGTAAGGTATTAAAGAGCTCTGAAGTAATTAAGCTGCTTGGAAAGATGGGATTTTAATGGCAAAGAAAAAGAGTGAAGGAATTAATTTTTTTCAAAAGTATCTTACAATCTGGGTATTTATATGTATGGTAGTAGGAGTAATCATTGGTAAGTTATTACCGACCATACCTAACGCACTCGGTAATCTTGAAATATCTGGGATTTCTATTCCGATTGCAATACTTATCTGGATTATGATTTATCCAATGATGCTTAAAGTGGATTTTCAGAGTATTAAACAAGTGGGAAAGAATCCCAAAGGGCTTTTCATTACATGGATTACAAATTGGCTAATAAAACCATTTACCATGTATGGAATTGCATCATTGTTCTTGTTTACAGTATTTAAAGGATTTATTGCACCAGAACTTGCTACTCAGTATCTTGCAGGAGCAGTGCTTCTTGGAGCAGCACCATGTACAGCAATGGTATTTGTATGGAGTACTCTTACAAAAGGAAATCCTGCTTATACTGTGGTACAGGTAGCAACAAACGATTTAATCATACTGATTGCATTTGTGCCAATTGTAAAGTTTTTGCTTGGCGTATCAAATGTATCAGTACCCTACGGAACATTGTTTTTCAGTGTGATTCTGTTTGTGGTGATTCCACTTGTTGGGGGTGTATTAACAAGAATAGTTGTAGTTAAAAATAAAGGAATAGAGTATTTTGAAAACACTTTTGTCCATAAGTTTGATAACGCAACTACAGTTGGCTTGCTTCTTACTTTGGTTTTAATATTTGCATCACAAACAGAAGTTATCTTATCAAATCCTTTGCACATAGTGTTGATAGCAGTGCCGCTCACGGTTCAGACTGTTCTTATTTTCTTTATTGCTTATTCAGCGTCAAAGATATTTGGAATGTCACATGACATAGCAGCACCGGCAGGAATGATAGGGGCATCAAACTTCTTTGAGTTAGCTGTAGCCGTAGCTATTGCATTATTTGGTACAACGAGTCCGGCTGCACTTGCAACAACAGTAGGTGTATTAACAGAAGTTCCGGTTATGCTTGCGCTTGTAAAGGTGGCCAATAGTACAAGAGGATGGTTTAAGAAATGACAGATGGAAGAAAAAAGGTAGCATTTATCTGTGTTCACAATTCCTGTAGAAGTCAGATTGCCGAGGCACTTGGAAAACATCTAGCATCCGATGTGTTTGAAAGCTATTCTGCCGGGACAGAAACAAAGCCACAAATCAATCAGGATGCTGTTCGTATAATGAAAAAACTCTATGGAATTGATATGGAAACAAATGGTCAATACAGCAAGTTAATTACAGATATTCCGGACGTAGACATTGCAATTTCAATGGGATGTAATGTTGGATGTCCTTTTATCGGCAGATCTTTTGATGATAACTGGGAACTAGATGACCCTACAGGAAACGATGATGTGGATTTTATTAAAGTGATCCGTGAAATTGAAGAAAGAATTATTAAATTGAAGAATAGTTTATAATCATTAGCACCTTGCAGCAATGCAGGGTGTTTTTTTCGTTCATAGAAAATTTACAAAGTGTAACTGTGTCAGGATTGAAAATATCAACCATTTGGTTTATAATATAACAAGTTGAGGTGCATTTTAGACATGGAGGATAACGATGAAGACATCCGATATGATTAAAGAATTATGTAATAAAAAGAATATAAGCGTTTCGGAACTTGCCAGACGGATAGGTCAGACTCCACAGAACTTTGGTAAGAAACTGAAACGAGATACAGTTACTCTTGAGGAGTTGAAACAGATAGCTGATGTGATGGAGGTTACCTTTGAGCAATCATTTATCTTCCCAGATGGAGAACAGATAAAAACAAGTAACGAATAGGCGGTGAGTAGCATGGATACTGTGGATTTGATTATTAAATCATCAACAGAATTTTATAATGATTTGAAGGTTGATGAGAATGGCCGATATCGTTCTTGGGAACACTGCTATTCACATTTCATAAAAGCACGAGGGAGCCAAGAGATTGATTATGATTATCTGAGTTTACAACTAGCTTTCTATTTAGCAAGTTGGGGAATGTATCGGGGCTCATCATTTTTGCTACAAAAGGATTATAAAGTACATATTCCAGTAGTAAAAGAACTGCTAAATGAAAAATATGATGTTTTAGCTGGAATTGACTGTATCGGTTTCAAAGACGATAGCAACCAAAAGTTACTGCAGGATATAAATTCGTTTTTAGAGCAGTATTACGATAAAATCAGGCACAAAGTAAAAGAACAAGAACTGAAAAATCAGTTATCTTTTACACTCATCACGAAAATACTTATGGGAACACTTGGCTGTGTTCCAGCATATGATAGATATTTTATTGCAGGAATAAAGAATCAGAAGGTTGCCACTGGAAATTACAACATTAGGTCTATAATGCAGCTTGTCAACTTTTATGAGAAAAACGTTGACCGACTCGAACCTGTCAGAGAAAAGATGGAAGTTGAAGGTATGCCATACCCACAAATGAAAATGATAGATATGGGATTTTGGCAGGTCGGCTTTGATTTGGATACGAACCAAGGAATAAAGAATGCACACTAGGAGAAATGCATGGATAGATTTTCAGAGAAGAGCCTTCTTTCACTTGGAGATTATTATGTGTATGGACTCATAGATCCACGCAGTAAGCAAATTTTCTATATTGGAAAAGGCACTAAAAATAGAGTATTTGAACATGAAAAAGAGAGCCTGGGCAGTCCGGATAGCGAGAAGTTGAAACTGAAGACTATTGCAGATATTAAGAATGCCGGATTTGAGGTTGAGAAAATAATCATCAATTCAAACTTAACCGAAGAAGAGGCATTTGCTGCAGAGGCTTCACTGATTAATGCTTTTAACTATGTTGGTGATGCGGGACTTACAAACATTGTTGCCGGACATCTTTCTGCAGAGGCTTTATCGGTTGATGAGTATGAAAGAATAAACGGTGCCGCCCCACTTGAAGAAAAAGACATCAGGCATAAAATCCTTGTCATCAAAATAAATAGACTCTACCAAAGAGGTATGGATGAGAAGGTATTATATGATGCTGTTCGTGGTGTTTGGAGAGTATCAAAGGAAAAGGTTAGAACGGTTGAGTATGTTTTTGGTGTTTACAATTCTTTGATTGTTGCCGTGTATAAGCCGTCAGAGTGGTTTGTATGTAAAGAGGCGAAGGACAGACTTCCAAGACAGGATATTGTTCTTACACCAAAAACTGAAAATAGATTATTTTTTGTGGATGAAAGATATGAGCAGGGATTTCCGTTGGATGAGAATGAATCGTTCTACATTGGAAAGTCGATAGCCGGATTGAAGTTGAATCAGTCGGCACAGAATCCGATTACATATCTGTATCCACTGGAGAAAGATAAAATTCATATTTAATGAAATTGACAAATCGGAATTTATCAGAAAATGAGGAATAGTTGAAATGGAGGCGCTATAATAACATGAAGATTGAAGGGAACCAGAAAGAACTGGATGCAATGGTAGAATTTCATAAGGGAAACCGTGTCGAGGGGCTGAGACTGCAAGAAGAATTTGCAGCGGAATTTCGTAAGGAGTATAAAGACAAAGATCACTGTCCTTGCCTAAAAGCCTGTCGTTATCACGGAAACTGTAAGGAATGTGTAGCAATCCACAGAGCGCATCAGGAACATGTTCCTAATTGTATGCGACCATTGATTAATAAAAAATTGAAATTGATGTCAGAATTAACAGAGCATACCTTGGCAAATGAAATAGAAGCTTCACATGAGATTTTAAGAAAATAGGCAAGTCAAATTCAAGTTTGTAGGGATGACATGAAAAATGAAGTTTAAGGAACAGAGCTTTACCCTGTTTGCCTATACAAATTATAGAGCAATTCAAGGTTATCACAGGCTCAAAACCCTAGATTTTAAGGGAAAAGGTGCGTTCCACCATTCCCTTGTACAATAGGGGTTGAGTATGTTTTTGGTTGAACAACCGAGCCACGTTGAGAGTATAATTCTGATGACGTATTGTGGTTTGGAGGGTAAAAAGTAGAGGCTGACCACAACATATAGTGGTTCAAGAGCGATTTTGGAGTAAAAAATGAGCAAAAAAACACCGTTTTTTGACCCCTATTTTTGGGGTGATTTATAGATGACATAGGGTAAAAAGAGTGATGACATTATAAAGGTGGAATAATTGATGACTCAGAAAGAGGGAGAAATAATCCTCTGGGATGATAAGAATTTTATATAATCTAATGTAGTGGTAGTTGTTGTTTTGAAACAGCTACCACTATAGTTTTTTAATAGTTTGAAATTTTATTTCAAACTATTATAGAACTACAATAATTGTGTTTTTAAAAAAAAGTTTGTATTGAAATCACCCTTTTATGGTACTAATGTCGTAATAGATGGTTTTGAGATATTTCAAATAATATAAAAAAACACTTGAATAAATGCTCATATAACTATTGACATATGAGAAAAATAATAATATAATAAATACACAACGTATGAATACTTGCTCGAGCATTCAAGTGAAATGATTTAAAAAGGGGTGATAATATGAGTGAAAAACTTAATTCAATTGAAAGATGTGACTGCAATGTAATTCATGAGGACATTGTAAATCAAGTCAGAGATAAAATGCCTCAAGAAGAAAGCCTTTATGATCTAGCAGAATTATTTAAAGTATTTGGAGATTCAACACGAATCAGGATATTATGGGCTTTACATGAAGCTGAAATGTGTGTTTGTGATATCGCTGTATTACTTAATATGACACAATCAGCAATTTCCCATCAGCTGAGAGTCTTAAAACAAGCTAATTTAGTGAAAAACAGAAAAGAAGGCAAAGTAGTATATTATTCATTAGTTGATGATCATGTAAGAGAAATATTTGACCAAGGTCTAATTCACATCAACGAGAAGTAGTAATGCGGTAGAATAGAATATTTTTTGAAGATATTTGGGCAGATATTTAAGTCTTCATATCAAATGAGCAATGCTTCAAGAAAATTTGAAAAAGACTTGTAGTATTCAAAATAAAATTACAAATAATATTAGGAGGATTTAATAATGAAAAAGAAATTTATACTTGAAGGTTTGGATTGTGCAAATTGCGCGGCAAAAATGGAAAAAGCTATTAATGAGCTTGATGGAGTAAAAGAAGCTACTGTTAACTTTATGACCACAAAACTCGTTATTGATGGTGAGGATGAAAAAATGCCAACAATAATAGCAGAGGCCGAAAAAATAGTTAAAAAAATTGAACCCGATACAACTATGAAAAAGGCTTAAAGGAGGCTATTTAGTATGACAAAACGACTATGGCGAATAATTATTGGTGCAGCCGTGTTAGCTACAGCAGTATTGCTTAATTTAAATAACGAATGGTTACAGATTGCTCTCTTTATAATAAGTTACATTATTGTAGGTGGAGATGTTGTAAAAAAAGCTGTAAAAAATATTTTTAAAGGTCAAGTTTTCGATGAAAACTTTTTAATGAGTATTGCAACAATTGGTGCATTTTTTATTGGTGAGTATCCTGAAGGTGTTGCAGTTATGCTGTTTTATCAAGTTGGAGAACTGTTTCAAAGCTATGCAGTTGGCAAGTCGAGAAAGTCAATTGCGAGCCTTATGGATATTCGACCAGATTATGCAAATGTTAAAAAAGGTGATGAACTTGTTAGGACTGACCCGGATGAAGTACAAATTGGAGATATTATTGTAATTAAAGCAGGAGAAAAAATTCCTCTTGATGGCAAGGTAATAGAGGGAAGTTCAATGATCGACACATCGGCACTTACTGGTGAATCTGTTCCTCGTGAAGTAGAAGTAGGAAGTGATATCCTAAGTGGTTGCATCAATATTAATGGAGTTATTACAGCAGAGGTTACCAAGGAATATGGAGAATCTACTGTAAGTAAGATTCTTGATTTAGTTGAAAACGCAAGTAGTAAAAAATCCAATTCAGAACAATTTATTACGAAGTTTGCCAGATACTATACCCCAGTTGTTGTTATCATTGCAGCCTTTCTTGCGATAATACCTCCTCTTGTTATAGACGGGGCGACTTTTAGTGATTGGATATATAGAGCACTAGCATTCCTTGTGGTATCCTGTCCGTGTGCTTTAGTTATTTCAATTCCTTTGAGTTTCTTCGGTGGAATAGGTGGAGCCTCAAAAAAAGGTGTTTTAGTCAAGGGTAGTAATTATTTAGAGGCATTAGCAGAAACTGAAATTGTTGTTTTTGATAAAACTGGAACACTAACGAAAGGTGTATTTAATGTACAGGAAATTCATCCAGAAGGAGTTTCCAAAGAAGAGCTACTAGAATTAACTGCATATGTGGAAAGCTATTCCAATCATCCGATTTCACTTTCACTGAAACGTGCATATGGAAAAGAAATAGATAATGGACGTATTTCAGATGTAGAAGAGATATCAGGTCATGGTGTTATTGCAACAGTAGATGGTAAAAAGGTTATGGCAGGAAATATCAAACTTATGAAAATGATGAATATCCCTTATTTCAAGGGAGAACTGATTGGTACTGTCGTACATGTTGCTGTTAATAACCAATATATAGGTTATATTGTAATTGCCGATGAGGTAAAGCCAGATTCAGCACAGGCAATTAAGGAACTTAAGGCAGCTAATATTAAGCAAACAGTTATGTTGACAGGTGATAATAAAAGTGTTGGTTCAAAAGTTGCTAAAGAGCTTGGTCTTGATAAGGTTTATGCAGAACTATTGCCAGCAGACAAAGTTGAAAAACTAGAAGAATTATTTTCACAAAAATCCACAAAAGGTAAACTCGCCTTTGTCGGTGACGGAATCAATGATGCACCTGTATTAGCTCGTGCAGATATTGGAATAGCAATGGGTGGTTTAGGTTCTGATGCGGCCATTGAAGCTGCTGATGTTGTAATTATGACTGATGAGCCATCGAAAATTGCTACTGCAATGAAGATTTCTAAAAAGACACTAAAAATTGCACATCAAAACATAGTATTTGCAATTGGAATAAAAATAATTGTTCTTATTTTGAGTGCTTTTGGAATAGCTACTATGTGGGCAGCTATATTTGCAGATGTAGGTGTAACTATCATTGCAGTATTAAATGCTTTTAGAGCTTTGAATGTAAAGAATCTATAAACTATTTTTCCTATTCACCCCTTGAATGATACCGATAATTGACGATACAATCAAGGGGTATTTTTTAATTTAAAAACTATAAATGAAAATTGGTTGGGATTTACCTTGAATTAAATGGTTTTAAAGATATGGAGGTTATTTAATTGAAAGTTATTGATGAATGTTGCTGTGAATGTATCACACAAAATTTAAATAGAACAAAGGCGAGTTGCCCTGTCTGTAATAATGAAGGAGTAACAGTTAGTAGGATAACCGTTGAACACTTGGTGACAGATGATTATCGTAATGCCGTTGATGGAGATCAATATAAGATATGCATGAATGAGGACTGCGACGTTATTTACTATAACTTAGATAAAGAAATAAAATTCTTAAAAGACCAAGTTAGGGTTCCTATCTGGTTTAAGAAAGATGCAGATCCTAAGTATGCTTGTTATTGCAGCAAAGTCACAGAAGATCAGGTAATTGAAGCAGTTGTAAAGCATGGTGCGAAAACCGTTAAAGAAGTAAATGCCATAACTGGAGCAATGAAAAATTTGCTTTGTAAGGAAAACAATCCTTTGGGGGTATGTTGTCATAAGATTATTCAGGAAGCCATTGATAAGGGATTAACCATGAAATGATTTGAGTTGATATGTTCTCACGAACAGACAAAACCGTTGATATCTTGCCACAAACGAGAGCCAATGTTGGATATGTTTCCAACTACGAGTGTGGATATGTTCCCCTTAACCATAGGGGTTGAGAACGCAGTTTTGATAGCTATCAAGGCAACTCGAAACATGTTGAAGCCCTAACCCTGCTATCGCGCGATTAGCAAAGCTAATCGATGCGAAGCAGAGGTACCAAAGGCATTAGTTTTTCTTAGCCAATCGCTACGCTCTTGGAGAAAAACTGAATAGGCCTCACGTGTGCCCTGTGGGCATGCCAGGCTTTCCCAAAGAGAAGCGAGTGAATAACGAGCTTCAATTGGTGAAAGCTACGGCTGAGGCTCTAGTATTGATGACAAGGGAATAGAGGGTTAGAGGCTCTGTAAAGCTTGAAATCAATAGGTTTATGAATTTTGAACTAAATAATCATATTATTAATTTTTTTATTAAAAGGCTAAGCAGCATTAAAAATAGTGAATGAGATGATTCAATATTAGATAAATAATTTTTGTTCGATCTAATCTTATGTATATACAATCTTCGTAGTTTGAGTGGATATCTATTATCATACTTGACAAAATTTTATAATTTAATTAGACTTATAAATAATACTTAAAAGAAAGGTTGAAAAATTGTGAAATTATTTCTTCAAATGTCTCCATTGGCAACTGCCAAGGCAGAATGTGTATGAAGTCACTTTTGATTGGTTATAAAAATTAAATATTTTGAAAGGAGAAATAATGGAAACAATAGTATCTGCTTTATTAGTTTTTGTTTCTACATCAATTGATTACTTAGTTGTTTTGACTATTTTATTTGCCAGTCAAGGCAAAGAAGGTTTAAAATCAATTTATGCAGGACAGTATTTAGGTACAGGACTGCTTGTACTGATTAGTCTTATTGCCGCTTACTTTTTAAATTTTATTCCACAAGATTGGATTATAGGTCTCCTTGGACTAATTCCACTAGGTCTTGGTATAAGAGCAATTTTTGTGGATGAAGATATTGATGAAGAAGACATTGAGGGAAAAATTACCGGAAAGGGATCAAAAATCTTAGCATTTACAAGTTTAACAGTGGCGATGGGTGGAGATAATTTAGGAATTTATATTCCCTATTTTATAGGAAAGAACTTGATTGAAATTAGTCTAAGTTTAGTAATATTTGCGTTAGGAATTTTTATACTATGCAAATTATCTAAAAGTTTAGCCTCAATTCCTACTATCGAAGATGTGGTGGAAAAGTACGAAAAAATAGTTGTTCCAGTCGTGTTTATTGGGCTAGGATTTTATATATTGATTGAAAATGGAACGATTAATTATTTCATATCCCTAATTACAAGTTAATAGTCTATTTTTATATTTCAGACCTATTAAAGGAAATCTTTAGTAGGTCTTTTTTGTTTACTTAAAATTATCTTATTTGTCCAAAGAAACATGAGAAGCAAGAATTGTGTATGATGTTGAAAATAAGTGTTATTTTGGCTGTATAATATTTAGCGTTGATGGTAATAAAAAATCCATAATTGTCGTTAGACAAAAATGGACTAATTACTATCAGCGCTATTATTTTTTAAAAAAATAAAGAACACATGTCAAACTCGTTGTATAATTAAGTCACGACAACAAAATAAACGAGGAGGTTTGACATGTGCTCAAATGATATTATATCAAATATTCTAGGAATTAGCGATAAAAATTTAGTATTTACAGGAGATGGAATTGAAAAAATAAGAGGTATTGAGTTTAAGGTATTAAACGCAGTGCTTACATATGTTCCAAAAGCATGCTCTAAATGCGGTTGCGTAAATGAAA
>NZ_FQWX01000024.1 GCF_900129815.1 Asaccharospora irregularis DSM 2635 | reverse complement strand
TAATGAACTATATTTTTTCTGTGCTACGCAACCAAAAACCATATGAAGTACGTAACCCTAAATTGCACTGTAAGATGTATCTAGAAAACAAAAGTCTACCTAATATAGCCTAACGGCTAATATGAACTATTTTTCCATATAAGCCATCAAAAATTCGTGTATATTTGATGGTTTATTTGCTATACGAAAAAACATAATTATAAAATATTTTTAAAAACTGTTGACTTTAACTAGCTGGTCTAAGTATATATTACTATATAAAACAGTATTTTGTCAGAAAATTTAATCAATATTTTAATCAATATTAAGATTATTTATTTATAATTGCTATAATAGTTTTTTATTTAAAAGACCCTACGAAATTAAGTAGGGTCCTTTATTTGTTTTAAAAGTTTATTTTTATACTACTTATTATCTAAAACTATCCTTTTCATCGAGATTGCTATACAAACAATTATTATAGTCCATATAGTTCCCATGAACCCCCATGCTGCACCTGTCATTAGACCAACCTCCTTTTTTTATGGAGCTGTTACCTTATTAGATTCTATTTCTTCTGCATATTTTCTCTTTATAGATCTGTATGATTGTATAAATCCTACTATAAGGACTCCAAACACTACAATTCTTCCTAAATTAGCCCAGATTATAAAGTCTGGCATTTCTGCTACATATGCAGGTATTATATTAAAGTTACCAGCTTTTGCGTAGTCTATTGTGAAGAATGTCAAGAATATTATTATTGTGATTGGTGTTAGGAATTGATGGAATAGTCTAAAGAACCATTTAGGAACCTTCCACAATCCACCTCTATTCATCTCATCAAGCGCTCTATCCTTAACACACCATCCAATTACTATTACTTCTATTAATCCTAGGACTATCAATAAATAGTTTCCTATCCAGTTGTCTACCTCTGTAAAGTAAATTAAGTTTGCACTATGAGTCAATACTGATTCTAGTGCTATTGGCGCACCAACTATTAAATATCCAACAAATACTATCATCGCACCTTTTTTTCTCTCTATTCCAGCATCTTCTTCTAGTAATGCAACTAGGTAGTTGTACATCGCTATAGCAGATGTTATCCCTGCGAAGAATAGTAACATAAACCAAACCGCTCCAAATATCCCCCCGCCAGTCATTGTACTAAATACGTTAGGTAAAGCCATAAATGCCAACCCTATACTACCCTTTATACCTTCTGGTCCTAAGAATGCATAAGCTATAGGTATAACTGCTGTCCCACCTAATATAACTTCTGCAAATTCATTTAATGATATTGTAGCCACAGATGCTGTAACTATATCCTCATCTGGCTTTAAGTAAGAAGCATAATTGTGTATAATACCCATTCCTAAAGACAATGTAAAGAATATTTGTCCTGCAGCCGCTATTGCCGATTTCCATGACAACTCGCTAAAATCTGGATTCCATATAAAGTTAAGTCCTTTTAGTGAACTCCAGTCAGGATTTACAGGAGATCCTAGTGTTAATGCTCTAATTCCAAGTACTATACCAAATACATAAAGTACCGGCATCATTATTTTTGCCCAAGATTCTATACCCTCTTGTATCCCTTTCATTACTGCGTATGCTAGGCAAACTAGTGAAATAACCCAGAATACTAACATTTTTGGATCTTGAACATAATTAGCAAAGAACATTGCCGGGTCTACCCCTGGCTTCATATAAGTCCCTAATACTGAGTGAACTGCGTAACCTAATGACCAACCTATTATATGGTTATAATAAGAGTTAACCAATATTGTTACTGAAAATGCTATTGTTCCACATAAAGCTCCTACTATAATTGCTTTTTTTGGTTCCATACCTTGTCTAGCCTGTAAATACATCATAGGTCCTAAAGTACCATGACCAAATTTACCACCATAACGACCAATACTCCACTCAACCAACATTACAGGTATACCTATAACAATTAAAGCAAAGAAGTATGGTATCATGAATGCTCCACCACCATTTGATGCAGCTACGTATGGGAATCTCCAGAAGTTACCTAATCCAACGGCATTACCTGCCATAGCTAATATAAGACCAACCTTCGAACCCCAATTTTCTCTGTTATCTGCCATTTAATTCCCCCCTTTTAATATATATAACTTTTTTTAAAAAAGCCTTCAGCTGAAAACTTTTATCAGTTGACTACTTAACATATTTATAAGTTACATTTATTTTATGAATTGCAGACTTTAAATATTAATTAGAGATCCCAACCAATTATTTATTAAGAGATTTTTAATTATTTCTAAATATTCAGTTTATTATGAATATTCAATTAATTGATGTTATAAAATAACCACTAAGTGTTTCTTAGTACTTAGTGGTTATTAATGTATCTCTTAAAATGATAATATCACCATAAAAAGATATTTTCAATATTTTTTTATGAAATTTTTAGAAAATTTTTAATTTTCTTTATAATATCTTTTTTTGTCAGTCTTTGATATTTTTTTGTCACTTCTGCTATGCTCTATCACTTTATAATACTCGTGTTGAGCCTTTATAAAGTATTCCCCTAGATGCATCAACTGTAACTATTTCTCCATCACTTACTAAGTTAGTTATATTTGTAGCAGATATTACTGTAGGCTTGTTTAAATTTATTCCTACTATAGCTGCATGAGAAGTCATTCCACCATCTTCTGTTACTATAGCCGAACATTTTTCTATATAGGAATTCATTTGGATATCTGTCATAGATGTAACTAATATATCACCTTCTCCAAATCCTTCACATGAGTCTCCTGGTTTTACTATACGAACTTTACCTTCTACAATTCCATTTCCTACACCTAATCCTTGAACAATCTCTTCGCTTATTACGTGAACTTTGATTAAGTTTGTAGTTCCACTTACTCCAACAGGAACACCAGCAGTTACAACTACTAATTCTCCGTTCTCTATATATCCGGCATTTCTACTAGCTTCTATAGCTTTTTCTATAACCTCATCTGTATTTCCTGCTTGAGAAGATTTTATAGGGTATACTCCCCAAGTAAGTGCCAACATTCTCATTACTTTTTCGTTGCTTGTCGTTGCTATTATCGGTGCTTTTGGTCTGAATTTTGATACCATTCTAGCTGTATATCCAGAAGATGTAGATGTTATTATTGACGATGCATCCAAATCTTCTGCTGTTGTACATGTTGCATGACTTATGGCATCAGTTACAGTTATACTCTTTGAGTTGTTCTCTTTTAGTAATCTATCATAATCTAATGTTTCTTCTGTCCTCTTGGCTATTGTAGCCATCACTTTAACAGCTTCTACTGGGTATTTCCCTGCTGCTGTCTCTCCAGATAACATTATTGCATCAGTTCCATCATATATAGCATTTGCAACGTCTGTAACTTCTGCTCTTGTCGGTCTAGGATTTCTTATCATAGAATCAAGCATTTGTGTTGCTGTTATAACTGGTTTAGCTAATTCGTTGCATTTTTTAATCATCATTTTTTGTACTATAGGCATTTCTTCTGTCGGTATCTCAACCCCTAAATCTCCTCTAGCAACCATTATTCCATCAGAAACTTTTAATATTTCGTCTAAGTTTTGTACACCTTCATGGTTTTCTATTTTAGAGATTATTTGTATATCTGTGGCATTATTGTTCTCTAGTATTTCCCTTATTGCTAAAACGTCTGAAGCCTTTCTTACAAAAGATGCAGCTATATAGTCTATTCCTTGACTTATCCCAAATTCTATATCACTTATATCTTTAGGAGTTATAGCTGGTAAGTTTATTTTTACTCCTGGAACATTTATTCCCTTATGATTTTTTACTATACCTGAGTTTTCAACTGTACAAATTATATCTTCACCTTTTATCTCTTCTACTCTAAGTCCTACCAAACCATCATCTATTAATATCTTATCTCCTGCTTGTACGTCTTTGTAAAGGTCCTTATAACTTACTGTACATATTTCTTCGCTTCCCACAACATCCTTCATAGTTATAGTAAATTTTTGACCCTCATTTAATAACACTTCTGGCTCCCCAAAATTTCCAGTTCTTATTTCTGGTCCTTTAGTATCCAAAAGTATGGCCACCGGTCTTCCTAGTTTTTCTCTTACTTTTTTGACCATATCCATTCTCTCTTTGTGTTCTTCATGTGATCCATGTGAGAAATTAAATCTACATACATTTAGTCCACTTTCAATAAGTTGAGTAAGTATTTCTTCACTTTGAGATGCTGGACCTAAGGTACAAACTATCTTAGTCCTTTTTATATCTTTTAACATAGATGATTCCCTCCTAAATTTTGTTATATAGATAGCACTTTAACCATTTCATAAGTATCTTTATCAAATGATCTCGTCTTAGATAAGGCTTCGTTTATTTCCAAATCTATTATCTTGTTGTCCTTTATACCTACTACTCTTGCAGACTTTCCATCTAATAGTAAATCTACTGCTCTTGCACCCATTCTACTTGCTAGTATCCTGTCAAATGCAGTTGGACTTCCTCCTCTTTGAACATGCCCTAGAACAGTTATTCTCAAGTCTGCACTTGTTTTCTTTATTATTTCTTTTCCTAAATCAGATGCATTTCCTACTCCTTCAGCTAGGACAATAATGCTATGTCTTTTACCTCTTTTTTGAGTTGTTTTTAATTTTGTGCAAATTTCATCTATTTTTATATCTACTTCGGGAACTATTATGGTCTCTGCTCCTCCTGCAAGTCCTGCATATAATGCCAAATCTCCGCAGTGTCTTCCCATAACTTCTATTATATTAACTCTTTCATGTGATGAAGAAGTGTCTCTTATCTTTCCTATTGCATCTATAATTGTATTCATAGCTGTATCAAACCCTATTGTATAATCAGTATACGGTAGGTCATTATCTATAGTCCCTGGTATTCCGATAGCTGGAAACCCTAGTTCACTTAATTTTTGAGCTCCTATAAAAGAACCATCTCCACCTATTATAACTAATGAATCTATATTGTGTTTCTTAAGTATCTTTACTCCTTGAAGTCTTCCTTCTTCTGTCTTAAATTCTTCACATCTAGAAGATTTTAATATCGTTCCTCCTCTATGTATAATATCCCCAACTGAGGATAGATTCATCTCTACTAGATCTTCCTCTATTAGGCCTTTATAGCCCCTGTTAATACCATAGACCTTGCATCCATAGTATATTGCAGATCTTACAACAGCTCTTATTGCTGCATTCATTCCTGGAGCATCTCCTCCGCTAGTCAATATCCCTATAGTTCTAATAGTGTCCACCTCCGTATTATCCGTATTAGCTCTTCTCACTAATTTAATTTATTAATCCATGTATTGATGTATTTATACTTAAGGGACTTTTTCTGTCCCTATTGTAATTTTCCATCCCATGAAAATTAAAAAAATTAAACATCCTGAAAATGTCTATTTTTTGATATTATATCACAGAATAGATCATTTTTTTAATTTTTATTACTGTTATACTTTATTTTTTAATAACTCTTAAATAGCTTGGAAATTATATTTAATTAGGTCTACATAAATATAATTTCCGTGAATTCTTTATTTTGATATTTAACTTTAGTACTTTATTTTGATATTTTCTTCTGGAAGTATCTGTTTTAACTCATGTGTTATGTTGCTATTCATATCTACTTGTATAACATTCCACTTGTATAGCATCTTCTTGTCATCTGCATATAAGTAAATACTATCTCTACCAGGGTACAGCTTTCCTATTTCGATTATTTTATTTATCAATGTTTGGTTGTCAATGCTGTCTATTTTTAAATATAATCCTGACTTAGTATCAACCCTGTTTTTTCTATTTGAATCTCTGTTTAATCCACTAGAGTCTGTTATGTCGCTAATTTGTCTAGCTATAAGTTTTGCATTTTCGCCTTCTTTTATACTTAATTTACCTCTTACATAAATTGTATTGTCTTCATTTAAAATGCTGTTATATGTTTTTAGTACTTGAGGGAATACTATTATTTCTATAGTTCCATACAAGTCTTCCATTTCTATAAATGCCATTATCTCATTTCTTCTTGTAGTTTTAATGGTTTTAGTAGCTATCATTCCACCCATTATTACTTCTTTTTCATCCATTTTCAAAAATTCCTCTTCATCTTCTTTTAAGGAATTTAATTTTCCATTGTCTATAGAAGTATTTCTCTCCAGTTCTTTTTCATATTGAGATAACGGATGCCCACTTACATACATACCCAAAACATCTTTCTCTAACATAAGTCTTTCTTTTTCGTCGTATTCTTTTACGCTAGGCATAGTATAGATATTTTGAAGTTCCTCGCTTTTATTCATATCTCCAAATCCATCAAATAGGGATATCTGCCCTTGGACGTTCTTTCGCTTATCCATGGATATACTATCTAATAAAGGTTCATATCCTAAGATTAAGCTAGCTCTGTTTTCACTTATTTCATCGAATGCTCCACACTTGATCAAACTCTCAATAACTCTTTTATTGGCGTCTTTTGAATCCAGTCTTTTTGCAAAATCCATGAAATCTTTGAAGCTTCCATTATTTTCTCTTTCTTTTATTATATTATTGATTACATTTACACCTACATTTTTGACAGCAGCTAGTCCAAATCTTATATTTTCACCTTCTACTGAGAATTTAGAAAAACTTTTGTTTATATCAGGTTTTAACATTTGAATATTTAAAGCACTACACTCTCTTGTGTATTCTACTACTTTATCTGTATTACCCATAACACTTGTTATAAGTGCTGCCATAAACTCTACTGGATAATATGCTTTTAAATATGCTGTTTCATAGGCAAGTACCCCGTATGCAGCCGCATGAGATTTATTAAATGCATATTTGGCAAAATCTATCATATCATCAAATATCTTATTTGCAATCTCTTCATTGACACCATTTCTTACACATCCAGCAATTTCAATTTCTCCATTTTCGTCTAGCTTTCCATGAATGAAATACTGTCTTTCTTCCTCCATGACGTCCATTTTCTTTTTACCCATAGCTCTTCTAACTAAGTCACTACGGCCATAGCTATATCCACCTAAATC
The DNA here is from genome assembly GCF_900129815.1 of Asaccharospora irregularis DSM 2635. Classification (GTDB taxonomy): domain Bacteria; phylum Bacillota; class Clostridia; order Peptostreptococcales; family Peptostreptococcaceae; genus Asaccharospora; species Asaccharospora irregularis. The sequence goes on along the minus strand of NZ_FQWX01000024.1, from coordinate 25,429 downwards.
TCTAACAACTTGCATTACCTGCTCTTGGTATACTAAACATCCATAAGTAACATCTAGTATAGGTCTTAGTTTTTCATGTAAATATGTTACGTCTTCTGGGTTATTCTTATTATTTATATAAGTGGGTATAGAGTCCATAGGTCCCGGTCTATATAAAGATATTCCTGCGACTATATCCTCGAAATTATCTGGCTTTAATTGTTTCATGAAACTTCTCATCCCAGCACTTTCGAGTTGGAATACCCCTAGTGTGTCTCCTGAGGATAGTAACTCATATACCTTTGGATCGTTGTATTCCATTTTTGAAAAATCTATCTTTTTATTATAGTTTTTTTCTATTAACTCAAGTGCATCTCTTATAACCGTAAGAGTCCTAAGTCCTAAAAAGTCCATTTTAAGGAGACCTAACTCCTCTAGCGTTGTCATAGTAAACTGTGTGGTTATAGCATCCTGATGTTTATAAAGTGGCACGTACTCATCTACTGGATTTTTGGATATAACCACTCCTGCAGCATGGGTAGATGCATGTCTTAACATACCTTCTATTTGCTTTGATATATCTATTATTTCTTTTGTTTCTTGATCTTGTTCATATATTTCTTTTAGGTTTGGATTTGTTTGTAGTGCCTTGTCTATTGTCATTCCTAATGCAAAAGGTATCTCTTTTGCTATCCTGTCTACTTTGTTGTAAGGCACATCAAGTACTCTACCAACATCTCTTATTGCTGCTTTTGCACCCATCGTTCCAAATGTAATTATCTGGGCTACGTGATCTTCTCCATATTTTCTCTTGACGTAATCGATAACTTCTTCTCTTCTCTCATAACAAAAATCGATGTCTATATCAGGCATAGACACACGTTCAGGATTTAAAAATCGTTCAAACAGCAGGGAGTATTTCATTGGATCTATATCAGTTATTTTTAAAGTATATGAAACTATAGATCCCGCTGCACTACCTCTACCCGGTCCTACCATTATATTATTTTCTTTAGAGAAGTTTATAAAATCCCATGTTATCAAGAAATACTCTACATAACCCATTTTCTCTATTACATCCAGTTCATAGTTTAATCTGTCTACTATTTCTTTGCCTGGAGCTTCATATCTTTCTTCTAATCCCTTAAAACACAACTCTCTTAAGTAGGTTTCTGGGGTATAACCTTCTGGGACATCATACCTTGGAAGATGTATTGTATTAAAATCAAACTCAACATTACATCTATTAGCTATTTCTACAGTGTTATCTATTGCCTCTAGTGCATATGGAAATAAACTTTCCATTTCTTCTCTAGATTTTAAATAAAACTCATCGCTTCCAAATCTCATTCTATTTGGGTCATTAACAGTTTTGCCCATCTGAATACACATAAGAACATCATGTATTTTTGAATCTTCTTTGTTTACATAATGTACATCATTTGTAGCTACTAGCGGTATACCTATTTCTTTTGAAAGTTTGACTATTCCCGCATTAACTTCTTTTTGTTCTGGTAAGTTATGATCTTGTATCTCTAAAAAGAAGTTTTTCTCTCCAAATATACCTCTGTATTCAAGAGCTGTTTTTTTTGCTTTTTCGTAGTTCCTATTAAGTATAGCTCTAGGAATATCTCCTGCCAGACAAGCTGATAAAGCTATTATACCTTCACTATGTTTTTTTAATTCTTCTATGTCTATTCTTGGTTTGTAATAAAATCCTTCTACATATGACGTAGATACTAGTTTTATCAAATTCTTATATCCAGTCATATTTTCAGCTAATAAGATTAAATGGCCATTATATTTATCATAGTTAGGATCTTTATCATTTATCTTTCTAGCCGCTGTATAAACTTCGCAACCTATTATAGGTTTTATTCCCTCTTTTTTGGCTATTTTGTAAAAGTCTATAACCCCAAACATACATCCATGGTCAGTTATAGCAATAGAGCTCATATTAAGTTCCTTTGCCCGACTTATAAGTTTTTTAAGCCTCGAAAATCCATCTAGCAAACTATACTCTGTATGGACATGAAGATGAACAAAGTCCTCACTCATTAGGTCACCTCCTATTTATATATAATTAAGTATTTAAAAATTATATATAAATTATTTTTGATTAAACTTGTGTATAACTTTAATTTTACCATAAAAATATATATTAAAACAAAGTTCCTGTTAATTATAAAACCCCTTTGAAAGTCATATTATAAATATGACCTTCAAAAGGGTTTTACAATCCAAATTAAATATTTTATAATTTTTTTAATCTTTTCTTAGATTATTAGCTATTTCCTCTATTTTTCTAAGTCTATGGTTTACTCCAGACTTGCCTATTGGAGGGTTCAGCATTTCACCTAACTCCTTTAATGACATATCCTCATATTCGACTCTTATTTTAGCTATTTCTTGCAAGTTTGCCGGCAAATTACTAATTCCTATTGTTTCCTGTATCAACTTTATATTTTCTACCTGTCTTACTGCTGCATTTACGGTTTTTGAAAGATTTGCAGTCTCGCAGTTGACAATTCGATTAACGTTGTTTCTCATCTCTTTTACAATTTTGGTATTTTGTAGACTTAAAAGTGCATTATGCCCTCCAATTACACTTAGTAAATCCGAAATTTGCTCGCTTTCCTTAAGGTAGACAACATAGTTGTTCTTTCTAGGTACTATCTTGCTATTAAACCCCAATGAATTTATAAGGTCTCTTAATGAATCAGCAAAATCTTCATTGTTTGTAACAAACTCCATATGATAATTCTTTTCAGGGTCACTTATAGATCCTCCTCCAAGGAAAGCACCTCTTATAAATGCTCTCTTACAATCCTCATCTTCAAATAAAATTTCTGGAACTTCATTTGTAGTAAAAAATCCGTCATCTGGTTCTAAAATATTTAACCTTTTTAAAAGTTTTTCTGCCCCCATTTCACTTGTTACCATGAGAACATAGCTGTTATTTCTCTTGAGCATCTGGTTTTTATTTACAGATATAGTTGTATTTATATCAAAATTATACTTTAGTAACTTAAATATTTTTCTAGCTATAGAGTTTAACTCTGTAATTATCTTTAAGTTTAACTTTCTATATCCTGCTATTTGTATACTCCCTGCCATCCTTACTAAAGCCGATAATTCTGCAGCATTACAACAATTATTCTCCGAAATAACCCTTGCTAATTCATTTTTTGTTTCAGTTGAAAAAGACATACCTATCACCTATTAACTAGTTCTTTTTTAGCCTTTTTTTTATTTCCTGTAAGGCTACTTTTATTATTTCCTTCTCGTCATCATATCTAGCTAAATCTACAACCCTATCTAAATGTATAAATTTTGCATCAATAAAGCCTTCTTCTTTTTGAGGAATAGTATCCATATTTCTAGCCTGCATCAAATACCAAAAAACTGTTTTGTGAACTGCCCTGTTTTCGTCCCAGTTCTCTTTAAATGTGTAATGTATTTCTCCTAAGTATTTTAATATATCTGCTTTTACTCCTGTTTCTTCTTGTACCTCTCGCAAAGCTGCCTCTTGATTATTCTCGCCTTCTTCTACTTTTCCCTTTGGCAAAACCCAATCTCCATTGAATTTCCTAAGAAGAAGAATGGCGTTACCAAATAATACGACTCCACCGGCACTAACCTCTTCTCTCATAGATGTTCACTCCTTAAAACTAACATAATAATAAGGATTTCTACATAAATTTTAAAAACCCTTTTTTACTTGCTTTTGTTATAATTATGACTTAGTGCCAAATTAACGACTATATTAGATATATACTTTGCATCGTGTCTAATATAATTATTTTTTATTTCAATCAGGTTTTTTTCTATAGCCCTTATATCTAATGATTTTAATTTATCTTTTTGATGTTTGTCTAGTAAAACTTGGGTTGCCCCGTCTTTTTTGTATGAATCAAGTATCTCATCTGGCAATATCTCATTGTTTACTATGACATAATCAATTATATTTTCTCCACAATGATTAACTATAGAATTTACATGATCTAAGACATTATAATTATCCGTTTCGCCCGGTTGAGTCATTATGTTAGATATATACACCTTAGGAGCTTTCGAACTTTTTATAGCATCAACTACACCCTCTATTAATAAGTTTGGTATCACACTTGTATATAAGCTACCTGGGCCCATGATAATAATATCTGCATCATAAATTGAATTAATTACATCTTCTAAAGGTTTTGCATCCCTTGGCTCTATCGATATCTCATCTATAGCACTTTCGCTGTATCTAACCTCTTTAGGGATAGCTGACTCCCCTTTTACAATATTTCCATTCTTTAACTTCGCTATTAAGTTTACATCTTCTAGTGTGACAGGTAAGACTCTACCTGTTATTGCAAATATTTCGCTTAATTTATATACTGCTGTCTCAAAATTTCCATATACTCCATTCATAGCGGCTAGAAATAAATTTCCAAAACTTTGGCCCTTTAAAACACCATCAGTAAATCTATACTGCATGACCTCATTCATAGTTGGCTCTATATCTGCAAGCGCTAATAGGCAGTTTCTTATGTCTCCTGGTGGCAGCATACCTAAGTCCTCTCTAAGAACTCCTGATCCTCCACCATCGTCTGCTACTGTAACTATTGCAGTAATATTTTGAGTGAAATGCTTGAGCCCTCTTAAAAAAACAGATTGCCCAGTTCCTCCTCCAATTACTACTACCTTTGTACCTCCAAATGTCTTATTATCTTTTTGCAGTAATTTATCTTTTTCATATTTTATTTTCATACATATATATATTGATACTAATAAGGCAATCCACCCTAACATCCCTACAATAGTAAGTAATCTTAACATTATTTCCTCCATATTATCTCAACATAGAGTCTCTATGTTTTCTAACTACTCTATAACCTTTATTTGATAAATCCTCTGATATAAGGTTTGATATGGTGACAGATCTATGTCTTCCACCAGTACACCCTATACCTATTACTAGGTGTTGCTTTCCTTCTTCTATATATTGAGGGACCAAGAAATGTATCATATCTAGAAGCTTATTATAAAACTCTTCACTTACTTTGGAATTCATCACATAGTCTCTGACTACCTGCTCGTCTCCTGTTTTATCTCTTAGCTCCTCTACATAGTAAGGATTAGGTAAAAATCTTACATCAAATACTAAATCAGCATCAGCTAATATACCGTGCTTAAATCCAAATGAAACCACAGATATCGTTAAGTTTAGATTCTTTTCTCCATTAGAGTAAATTCTATTTATCTCCTCTTTTAAATCCTTTGGTTTCATATTTGTTGTATCTATAATACAGTCTGCTCTATCTTTTAGAGACTCCATTATCTTTCTTTCTTTTTTTATACCTTCAGGTATTTGCATATTCTTGGCTAGAGGATGATTTCTTCTTGTCATCTTGTATCTCTTTAATAAGACAGCATCACTACAATCTAAATATAAAATCTCATATTTATAATTTTCTTTTTTCAGGTAATTTAGGCTCTCGTGAAGTTTTTCAAAAAACTCTCTCCCTCTTATGTCTATCCCCAGTGCAACCTTATCAATGCTTGAATTGGGATGATAACATAGCTCAGCAAATTTGGTTATTAGAGCAGGAGGTAAGTTGTCTATACAATAAAATCCCATATCTTCTAAGACTCTCATTGCTTCACTTTTTCCAGAACCTGATAGACCTGTAACTATTACAAATTTCATACTATCTACCCCCTTTAATTTGAGTTTAACCTTAAACCCTTATATTTTCTACTTGTGATATATCTAAATTTGAACTTTTTATAACCTTCATAGCTAATTCAAAATTGCCTACATGTTCAGGTCTGTGTGCATCTGATCCTATTATAAACTTATTGTTAATGTGTTTTATCTTTTCTATTTGTTCTTTATTTAGAAATTCATGGTGACCGTTTATCTCTAATCTCGTTCCAACCTCTTTTGCTACCTTAGCAACTTCCTCTATATATATATCCCTTTTATCACCAGGATGGGTAATTACAAAAATATCATTGTTTTTCATTGCATTTATAATGCCCTTTGTGTTTGTGTGCTTTGCCTTTTCTGTTTTAATCAAGTAATTATCAAAGTGATTTAACATACTTCTTAGTGATGTGGGCTTTGAAGCAAAGTGATAACCAGCCATTACATAGTCTACTACCCCTGTTATTTTATCGTTTATGTCAATGTTTCCATTTTCATCTAGTATATTACATTCCATCCCAAGCAGTATATTTATCTCAGGATATTTTTCATTTAATAAATCGATCTCATCTCTCATTTTTTGAACATCTTTAAGTTTAATGCCATAAGCCAAATGCTTATAGCCATGATCAGATATTCCTATGGTTTTTATTCCTTTAGAAATAGCAACCTTTACATTATCCTCTATAGTTCCTTTGCCATGACTGTACACTGTGTGTGTATGATAGTCTGCTAATATTTCCATAAATTAATCCTCTCCAAGTATTTTGACTTCTTCTTCTAAATTGATTCCAAACTTATTGTACACGGTACTCTTAACTATATATATTAAATCCAGCAAATCCTTAGCCTTTGCCTCTCCCATATTTACAACAAATCCACAATGTTTTTCAGATACTTGTGCACCTCTTAAAGTTAATCCTCTTAATCCCGCATCATCTATTAACTTCCCGGCGAAGTGTCCCTCTGGTCTTTTAAATGTACTACCAGCACTTGGTAAATTTAGTGGTTGATTTTTAACCCTTCTTTGGGCTAAATCAGCCATAAGTTCCTTTATCTCATTATAATTACCATCTTCTAGTTTGATTTTTGCCGATAAAACTATATAGTTGTTTTTTATAACTGTACTCTTTCTATACCCAAACTCCATCTGTTCATTCGTAAGTTCTTTTATATTTCCTTCCTCATCCATGACCTTTACAGATTTAACTATATCCTTCATTTCTCCGCCGTAAGCACCTGCATTCATAGTCAATGCACCACCTAAAGTGCCTGGTATACCTGCAGCAAACTCAAATCCCTTAAGTTCTGCTCCTAAAATAGCCTTTCCTAAAACTGCAAGTAATACGCCTGATTGCGCATTTACTATATTTCCGTCTATTTCAAATTTATTAAAATTATCCGATATTTCTACTACTACGCCTCTTATACCACCATCTTTTATTAATAAGTTTGATCCGTTTCCTATCACTAAGTATGGCACTTCCTCTTTTTTAAGCAAATTTATAACATTTTTTATTTGATCTTCCGTCCTTGGTTTTACTAGTATATCCGCTGGCCCGCCAACTCTAAAAGAAATATGTTTTTTCATAGGTTCATCTATTTTTATATCTTCCTTGTCAAGTATGCCAATTAGCCCATCATATATTTTTTTCTTATCCATTTTATATCCTCCCAATCATGTATCATTTCACTTATATTATATAATTCTCAGTTCGTTTTAATTTATTGTATATAATCTGTTTTATTTTACTGTCTTGTTATATATATTTATTTATTCCATTTTATATTTTATTTTATAATAATCTTTATTTATTTTGTTTGCTTTAAGATAACTATTTATTTAGTTTTATAATAAATATAAACCATTTTATAAAATTAAATAGTATTTTTTATTTTATAAATACGTAATTTATGTTAATTTTATATATCTACTATAATAATGTAAAAAAAAAAAAATAACAATATATAATAGGTATATAAAACGGCTAAATTTACAAAAAGAAATATTATAAATAACTTTCTATCTAAAACCTTTAAAAGATAATTTTTTTGAAATGCATATAATCCCCTATCCATTATAAAAAATATATTTTTGCTTTTATATAATATCCCTCTTTTTATAAATTTTATTTCCAAAGCATAATTATTTTTTTCTAGTCTATAAAGCAATTTAACTTTATATCCTTACCTATATAGCATACTAAATATATAAATTAAAAGAAATATATTGTAATTTTTTGTTTAATGTATACAAAAATTGTTTTTTATTATATAATTATTGAGATTGTTTTTGATAATAACTATAGATTTATTTCATATTAAACTATAGATTATTATTTTCATTTAGAAATATAATCTTGTTGAACTAATTTTAAAATATATATGAAATTTAAGGAGGATTTTTAAATGTCAGACAAAAAAATGCTTGTACCTGCAGAAATAGCTGAATATACAGTCGGTACAGGAATTAAAAAGGCTAATACACCAACAAAAAAAGTTTTAGCTTCTTCTTTCTTAGCTGGTGCTTATATAACTTTTGGTGCACTAGGATCAATTGCCGCAGCTTACAACCTATTGGCAAACCCTGCTACTTATGGTTTAGGTAAGGCTCTTGCAGGACTTATGTTCCCAACTGGACTTATATTTGTTTTAATAGCTGGTGCAGACTTATTTACAGGAAATATTCTTATAGCTCTAGCTGCACTAAAAAAAGAAGTTACTTGGGGTAAGGCTTTTAAAAACTGGACTTTAGTTTGGTTAGGTAACCTAGTTGGTGCTGTTTTAGTTGCATGGCTAGTAAGCTTATCTGGTGTATTTAATTGGAGTGATGGATTATACGGAGGAGTTGTCGTTAAAAACGCTGTAGGAAAACTTGGTTTTGGATGGACTGCTGCAATCGCCTCTGGTATTTTATGTAACTGGTTAGTTTGTGCCACTGTTTGGATGAGCTACGGAGCAAAAGATATTTCCGGAAAAGTATTAACTGGATTCTTCGGTATATTCTTGTTTGTATGTGCAGGGTTTGAGCATAGTGTCGCTAATATGGGATACTTATTTGCAGGTTTCTTTGCAAAGGGTAATCATGCGTACTTAGAAGCTGCCCACAAAACAATATCTGATGTGGCAGTTCTAAATATACCTGATATATTTGTTAATAATCTAATACCTGTTACTATAGGTAACATAATAGGAGGGGCAGTATTTGTTGCAGGTGTATACTATTTCCTATTCCTATCTAAAAGTGATTCAGAAAAATAATATAATTATTTATAGTTTTTAGAGGTTGTTCTTTTAAGTCCAACCTCTTTTTTATTACTAACAATACCTGATTTTAACTACAACATTATTCTATCAACTATTTTACCCTCACTAACACTATTTTATTCCTAATATATTTTAATATTTATGTTTATTTTTTATCTTGTTATTAATTATTTATTAGATATAATATTATATATGTTTCAATAAAGATTTCTTCTATAATTTGATATAAATTAAATTTAAAAAGGGGGAGATATTTTGCAAAGTATAGTTTTTTCCAAAACATATATATATGAGATAATAATTACATTTATATATATAACCAATTTCCTTACGGCGTTAAACCTTATATTTAGAGAAAAACGTAATATAGAGTCTACAGTTGCATGGATTGTTGTATTGGCTACAATGCCAGCTTTAGGTTTTATTATATATCTCTGCATAGGTAGACGAATCGGAAAAGATAATATGTTTAGAGTCAAAGAAAAAGAAGATAAAATAATAAAAAGCAATATATTAGACACTCAGGTCAAACTTCAGGATACATCTAGCCTAGACCCAAGAGTTAATGAGTACAAGGATATGATTTACTCTTTAGCTAATTCCAATAATGCTCACTACTCTGACAACAACGAAATAGATATATACCCTGATCCTAAGGACTTTTTTGAATCTCTTATTAATGAATTAAAAAATGCTAAGGAATATATAAACATACAGTTTTATATTTTCAAGGATGACGATATAGGAAATAAGATTATAGATATTCTTTTAGAAAAGGTTAACGAGGGCGTAGAGGTTAGACTCTTATACGATGCTGTAGGTAGCAGATTGCTATCCGATAGATCAATTTACAAAATGAAAAAAAATGGGATCAAAATCGGTTCTTTCTTTCCGTCTTTTCTAAACCTTGTAAACTTTAACCTTAATTATAGAAACCACAGAAAAATCGTTGTAATAGATGGAAAAACCGGATTTATAGGAGGAAATAATGTAGGAGATGAATATCTCGGTAAAGACCCTAAGTTTGGTTATTGGAGAGATACCCATATTAAAATCATTGGGGATGCCGTATTAGATCTTAATATAAGATTTATATTAGACTGGAGATATTCCACGCATGAAGACTTGGATTTATCTAAATACTTTAAAAATTTAAACGAAAATATTGATAATTCATGTTCATGTGAAGACAATCAATCTACTAAAACTAATTTAATTACTAAAAATACCGGAGTTCAGATAGTATCTAGTGGACCTGATATACCTGAATTAGAGGAAATAAAATATGGTTATATTAAAATGATTCAAAAATCAAGAGATTATCTATATATACAAAGTCCCTACTTTATACTTGATAAAACATTTATAGATACTCTAAAAATCGCATGTTTATCAGGAGTAGATGTCAAAATTATGATTCCATCAAAACCAGATCATCCTTTTGTTTATTGGGCATCTTATTCATATGCTGGAGAACTTCTAAAATACGGTGCTAAGGTATATACCTATGGTAAAGATGCATTTTTACATGCTAAGACCATAGTAGTGGATGACTCTATCTGTTCTATAGGTACTGCAAATATGGACATCCGTAGTTTTGAACTTAACTTTGAAGTAAATGCATTTATTTACTCACAAGATATAGCCATCGAACAAAGAACTATTTTTGAAAATGACTTAAAAAAATGTACTGAACTTACCTGTGAAATATATGACAGCAGATCTACTTTGATTAGATTTAAAGAGTCTGTTTCTAGGTTATTATCACCTATACTATGATACATAAATATCTTGCTAGATTTTTAATACTAACCTGGCAAGATATTTATTTTTACCCTTTATTATTTTCTGAATATTGAAGTTTTTATTGCATATTATTTCTATTTCTCTTTTAAAATCTATCCATTTTGAATAAAATAGTCTATAAAAACACTCTCCTAATGCTAAATTATAGACAATCTTAAATAATTTTAGTTTGATATATTTTTGTTTTTTATATTGTTATTTAACAAATACACTCCTTTAAAATACAACACTTCACTGTGTTTGTATATTATTAGGTCATCTATTATTCTACTTGCATATATATTAAATCAACAAGGTAAAATTATATTTTGTATACATTCTGAATTTTTTAAAAATTAATTGCAAATATTCAATTTTTGTATAATAATATATACAAGGATTATAATTCATTGTAACAGTGCATGTATTGAAGGTTAATTTATATTAAGGGGGATTCAAATATGTGTGATTTTTTCTCTTGTAACAAAGCTCTATTTGATGAGTTAGATTTATTTATCGATTCTCTTGAAAGTAAAAATGGGGCTTTAATTCAAGTTCTTCACCGTGCTCAGGATATATTTGGTTACTTGCCAAAAGAAGTTCAACTTCATATTTCAAAAAAACTTGATATTTCACCTGCTAAGGTATATGGGGTTGTAAGTTTTTACTCTTATTTCACTACTGAACCTCGTGGCAAGTATAAAATCAGTGTCTGTCTGGGTACCGTTTGTTTTGTAAAGGGTTCTGATAAAGTGCTTGCAGAATTTGAAAAGCAACTAGGAATAAAAGCTGGGGAGACTACAAAAGACTATACTTTTTCTTTAGAAGGTTTAAGATGTGTCGGTGCCTGCGGTCTGGCTCCTGTTGTTGTTGTAAACGGAAAGGTTTATGGTCATGTAGACCCTGGCCAAGTTAGCGCTATTTTAGATCACTACAGAGAAGTTGAAATGAGCTGTTAAGGGGGGGTAATTATGGATAAAATAAGATCATTTTCTGAATTACAAGGCTTAGTTAAAGAATTAAAGCCTTCTTTAGATTTAAGAAATTCACTTTTTTCACCTTCTGCTATTATTAAAAGAGAAGTACTTGTTTGTGGTGGTACTGGGTGCAGTTCTGCAAATAGCAAAGAAATCATCGAAAATTTAGAGGAGTGTATATCAAATTATAACTTAGATGATAAAGTAAGTGTGCATTTAACTGGATGTTTTGGCTTTTGTGCAAAAGGTCCTATAGTTAAGATTTTTCCTGACAATGTTTTTTATATAAAGGTTAGCCCTGACGATGTCGATGAAATAGTTAATAGTCACCTAGTAAATAACATAGTTGTTGAAAGACTTTTATTTGAGGAACCTTCTCTTGATCACAAAAAGGTTGAAAAACACAGTGATATGTCATTTTATAAAAAACAGCTCCGTGTAGCTCTTAGAAATTGTGGAAATATAGATCCAGAAAATATAAGAGAATATATAGCAACTGATGGATATATGGCTCTTGCTAGGTGTTTAACTTCCCTATCCCAAGACCAAGTTATAGATATAGTTAAAGATTCTAGATTAAGAGGTAGGGGCGGGGCTGGTTTCCCAACAGGAATTAAGTGGACCACTAGTAAAGAGGCCTCTGCTGATCAAAAGTATGTAATATGTAATGCGGATGAGGGAGATCCAGGTGCATTTATGGATAGGTCTATACTTGAAGGTGACCCTCACAGTGTTCTTGAAGCTATGGCTATATGCGGATATGCAATAGGTGCCGATAAAGGCTATATTTACATCAGGGCTGAGTATCCTCTTGCTATTGATAGATTGAAAGTTGCTATAAATCAAGCAAGACAATGCGGTTTACTTGGAAAAGACATACTAGGTACTGGTTTTAATTTTGATATAGATATAAAGTACGGTGCAGGAGCATTTGTTTGCGGTGAAGGTAGTGCCCTTATCCACTCTATAGAAGGAAATCGTGGTGAACCACAACTTAAGCCTTATGTTTATGCTATTCAAGGTCTTTGGGATGAACCTACTTGCCTAAACAACGTTGAAACTCTGGCTAATATTCCAATAATAATAAATAATGGTTCAGAGTGGTTCAACACTTTTGGAACAGAAGATTCCTCTGGCACAAAAGTATTCGCACTTGGAGGAAAAGTTAATAACGTTGGTCTGGTTGAAGTTCCAATGGGTACTACCCTAAGAGAAATAGTGTACGAAATAGGCGGTGGTATACCTAATGAAAAAGCATTCAAAGCTGTCCAAACTGGTGGTCCTTCTGGAGGGTGTATACCTTCTAAACACTTAGATACTCCTATAGATTTCAAGCATCTAAGTCAAATAGGCTCTATGATGGGTTCTGGTGGTATGTTAGTTTTGGATGAAACTGACTGTATGGTGGATATATGCAAATTCTTTTTAACTTTTACAGTCGAAGAATCTTGCGGTAAGTGTACTCCTTGTCGTATTGGTAATAAAAGACTACTAGAAATGTTGACTAAAATAACTGAAGGAAAAGGTACTTTACAAGATTTAGACGAACTTAAGAAACTTGCACTTACTATAAAAAATACTTCCCTATGCGGTCTAGGTAAATGTGCCCCTAATCCAGTTTTAAGTACCCTTGAATATTTCTATGATGAATATTTAGCTCATGTAGTAGATAAAAAATGTCCATCTGGTAAGTGCCAAGCTCTTTTAAATTACAGAATAACAGATGCTTGTATAGGATGTACTAAGTGTGCTAGAAACTGTCCTGCTGGATGTATAAGTGGAAGTGTTAAACAGCAACACGTTATAGATACAACTAAATGCCTAAAGTGCGGTGCTTGTATGGAAAACTGTAAGTTTAACGCAATAGTTATAGAATAATTCGCAGTAACAATTTATTTTTAAGGGGGATATCTCATGGATTTAGTTAATTTAACTATAAATGGTAAGCCTGTATCTGTTCCGAAAAAAACTACAATACTGGATGCTGCCAAGAAATTAAATATAAATATACCTAATCTGTGTCACTTACACATGCAGGATATAAACATGAAAAATCAATGTGCCTCTTGTCGTGTATGTATTGTAGATACACCAAGGGGATTTGTACCATCCTGTGCAACGAATGTATCAGAAGGTATGGTTGTTAATACTAATACTCCTCGAGTATTAGAGGCTCGTAAAACTATAGTAGAACTTTTGCTATCTGATCACCCTCAGGACTGTCTAATTTGTGATAAAAGCGGAAACTGTGAATTACAAAAAATTGCTCAGGATTTAGGAATAAGGGGTGTTCAATTCAAAGGTGCAAAAAATGAATTGCCAATAGACAATTCCAGTAAATCAATAATAAGAGACCCTAACAAATGTATACTTTGCAGAAGATGCGAAACTATGTGTAATGAAATACAAAAGGTAGGTGTGTTATCCGCAGTAAATAGAGGATTTGATACTAGTATATCTACATTCTTTAATACAGACTTATCAGAAACAAATTGCACTTATTGTGGTCAATGCATAGCTGTCTGTCCTACTGGTGCCTTATCTGAAGTTAATAATATACCTAAGGTTTGGAGTGCTATATCCGATGAAAATAAAACTTGTGTTGTTCAAGTAGCACCTGCAGTTAGAGTAGCTTTAGGAGAAGAATTCGGTCTTGAGGATGGGACTGTATCTACAGGTAAAATGGTAGCGGCACTTCGTTTACTAGGTTTTAAATATGTCTTTGATACAAACTTCGCAGCAGATCTGACTATATTAGAAGAAGCTTCTGAGTTTTTACATAGACTTGAAAAAGGAGCTAATCTACCTATTTTAACGAGCTGCTGTCCTGCATGGATAAATTATATAGAACATCAATACCCTGATTTACTTCATCTTCCATCTACTTGTAAATCTCCTCAGGAAATGTTTGGAGCTGTAGCTAAAAATTACTTTGCTCCAAAAATAGGTCTAACTCCACAAGATCTAACTGTAGTATCTGTAATGCCTTGTGTAGCTAAAAAATATGAATGTTCAAGAGATGAATTAGGGCAAGGTGATGTATTAGATGTAGATATATCAATAACTACAAGAGAATTAGCTAAAATGATAAAAGAAGCGGGTATAGACTTTGATAATTTAGAACCCGATTGTTTTGACAACCCTCTAGGAGAATCAACTGGTGCAGCTGATATATTCGGTGCCACTGGAGGTGTTTTAGAATCCGCTCTTCGTACAGCTTATGAATGGGTAACACAAGAAGAATTAGAAAATGTAGACTTCAAGGCGCTAAGAGGCTTTGAAGGAATAAAAGAAGCAAGTATAGATGTTGGAGGAACTCTGGTAAATGTTTGCGCTGCTAGTAGTTTAGGAAGTGCAAAAAAACTTATGGATGAAGTTAGAGAAGGAAAATCGAAGTATCATATTATAGAGATAATGGCATGTCCTGGAGGTTGTGTAGCCGGAGGAGGTCAACCTTATCACGGTGGAGATTACGATAAAATAAAGGCTCGTGCTAAGGCTTTATACGATATAGATGCAAACAAACCTCTTCGTAAATCCCATAAAAATCCATCTATCTTAACTTTGTATAAAGAGCTTTTAGGTGAACCTTATAGTGAAAATGCTCATAAATACCTTCATACAACTTACTTTGATAAAAGCAACGTATTTTGTGAGAATAAATAATATAAAAAACAAGAGTCATAGAATTCTCTGATATGGCTCTTGTTTTTTATATTTTTATATTTTTATTTTTTAGATGTAACACTTGCTAATTTTTTAGTAAACTCCTCTGCGGCATCATAGCCCATTCCTTTTTGTCTAAAATTCATAGCAGCTACTTCTAGTATCATAGATGTGTTTCTACCAGGCTTGACTGGTACTACTAACTTCTCCAAATTAATTCCCAGGATCTTATCATATTCTTTATCTAGCCCTAATCTGTCGTAATACCTTTCTTCATTCCAACTTTCTAAATGTATAATAAGGTCTATCATTTTTGAATTTTTTATGGCTCCTACTCCATATAGGCTCCTTACATCAACAATACCTATCCCTCTTATTTCTAGAAAATGTTTTAATAATTCAGGTGATTGACCAACCAATACACTATCATCTAGCTTTTTTATTTCAACAGCATCATCTGCGATAAGTCTGTGGCCTCTCTGTACTAACTCTAGGGCAGTCTCTGATTTACCTACTCCACTTTCTCCAGTTATCAGTACTCCTATTCCATATATATCAACTAATACTCCATGCATTGTAGTATGAGGTGCTAGCTTGTTATCCAAATAGTTTGATAGCCTGTTTATTAGCCTAGTTGTATTTCTTTTTGTGCTTAATACTACTCTACCATATTTTTCAGCCTTCTCTATTACGTCACTTTTAACTTCTAAATCCCTGGCAACTATTAATGCTGGTATTTCATATGAGAAAAATTTATCTAGGATTTCCTCTCTTGTTTTTTCATCAATATATCCAAAAAAATTATATTCACTCTTTCCTACTATCTGAATTCTTTCATAAGCAAAGTATTCAAAATACCCCGCAAACTGTAAACCTGTTCTATTTATTTCCTGAGAGCAAACATAATAATCTTTATTCTCTGGCATATATACAACCTCTAGGTCTAAGTCTTTTATAACTTCTTTTATAGAAACCTTCGCCACTGTATCCATTATTCGTCTACTCCTCCAAAAAAATTATATATATTTTCCGCTACTTTTTTATTCATTCCATCCACTTCTAGTATTTCCTCAAAACTAGCTTTTTTGATATTCTCAACATCTTTAAAATGATTTAAAAGTGATTTTTTTCTTTTTTCACCTACTCCATCTATTTCATCTAGGATAGACTTTGTCAGTGATTTATCTCTCAAACTTCTGTGATAAGTTATTGCGTAGTTGTGAACCTCTTCTTGAATTCCTGCGACAAATCTATACAGATTAGATGTTTTATCTAGCTCTATCTCCATTTCCTGGGAAATTAATCCCTTGGTTCTATGTTTATCGTCTTTATACATCCCCCAAAGAGGAATTTCTACATTATTAGCATCCAATACCTTCTTCACTGCACTAACTTGTCCTTTACCACCATCCAATAATATTAAATCTGGTAAATTTCCATACTTTAATCTTCTCTCTACAATCTCAGCCATAGATCCATAATCATTTGGTCCTATAACTGTTTTTATCTTATATCTTCTATACTCTTTTTTGTCCTTTTTACCATTTGTATAGACGACCATAGAACCTATGGAGTCAACCCCTTGAATATTCGATATATCAAACGACTCTATCCTCTTTGGTGTACTTTCTAGTGAAAGTATCTGCTTTAATTCCTCTAATGCTCCTAAACTCTTTTCATACTTTCTTTTATTTAAATCCGAGAACTTCACAAGGTACTCTTCTGCATTTTTGCTTACCATCTCGATAAGACTTTTCTTTTCTCCTTTTTGAGGAACTTTTATCGATACTTTTTGGCCCTTTTTAGATGACAGCCACTCCTCTAGTATAAAGTTATCCTCTATCTCATACTCTATAATCAACTCTTTAGGTATATATTCTTGCTGTGAATAGAATTGCTTGACAAAAGAACCTAATATAGACTCTTTTGAACTGTCCATTACCCCATCTAATATAAAATGTTCTCTACCTACTATTTTTCCATTTCTTATAAAGAATACTTGAACACAAGCCTCATTATCTGCCCTTGCCATAGCAATCACATCTTGGTTCAAATCTGATATAGTAGTATCTATTTTTTGTTTTTGTATTATTTCTTCTAAATTTTTTATCTTATCTCTATAAATAGCAGCCTCTTCAAAATTAAAATCTTCCGAACACTTTTTCATTTTTTCTTTTAATATTTCTATGAACTTTTCTTCTTTTCCCGATAAAAATAAAATTATTTCCTCTATCATTTTATTATATTCTTCTTTAGATACATTTCCAGTACATGGGCCTACACATTTTTTTATATGCATATTTAAACAGGGTCTCATCTTATTTTTTATAGCCCTATCTATGTCTATATTACAAGTCCTAATTGGATATGTATTTCTTATTATTTCCAAAGTATCATTAACTGCTGATAAGTTTGTATATGGTCCAAAATACTTTGCCTTATCTTTTAAAACTCGCCTAACTTTTAAGACTCTAGGATAGTCCTCATTTAAGGTTATTTTTATATATGGATATGTTTTATCATCTCTCAGTAAAACATTGTATTTCGGCCTATATTGCTTTATCAGGTTACACTCAAGTATCAATGCCTCAAGCTCCGAATCGGTAATAATATACTCAAACTGATGTATATGACCAACCATAGATTTAACTTTTGAAGAATGATTTTTAGATGATTGGAAGTACTGTCTTACCCTATTTTTAAGAGATATTGCTTTTCCAACATATATTATATTATCGTATTTGTCCTTCATCAAATATACCCCAGGCTCGGCTGGTAACTTTTTTAATTGCTCTTGTATATCAAACAAGTTATTCACCTCCAAACTTTCAATTATATATTAAAATTATACCCTATATTGTTTAATATAGTTACGGGATTTTATTATGCTTTATCTGCGCATTAAAAATGGGTCCCTCAAAAGTTATACTTGAGAGAACCCACTTTATATATTTTATCTAATTAAGTAAATTATTCGCATATTTAATCGAGTCAATTTCTACTCAAAATATTTTTTAAGAAATTGACCTGTATATGAACCATCAACCTTAGATACTTCCTCAGGAGTACCTGTAGCAACTATTTTCCCTCCTCCAGAACCTCCTTCTGGTCCTAAGTCGATTATATAATCACTGGTCTTTATAACATCTAAATTATGTTCTATAACCACAATACTATTTCCAGTATCGGCAAGTCTTTGTAAAACCTCTATAAGCTTGTCTACATCCGCCATATGCAATCCAGTGGTAGGTTCATCTAATATATATAGAGTCTTTCCTGTAGGCCTTTTGCTAAGTTCTGTAGCCAACTTAATTCTTTGAGCTTCTCCTCCTGATAGTTGAGTTGAAGGTTGCCCTAATTTAATATAAGAAAGTCCTACATCCATTAGTGTTTCTAATTTCCTTCTTATATTTGGTATATTTTCAAAAAAGCTAAGTGCTTCTTCTACATTCATATCAAGAACATCTGCTATACTCTTATCTTTGTATTTAACTTGTAGAGTCTCCCTATTGTATCTCTCACCCTTACATACTTCACAAGGTACATAAACGTCTGGTAGGAAATGCATCTCTATTTTTAGTATACCATCACCCCTACAAGCTTCACATCTTCCACCCTTTACATTGAAACTAAATCTTCCCTTTTTATAACCTCTAGCTTTAGCTTCATTTGTAGTGGCAAATAGATCTCTTATAAGATCAAATACCCCTGTGTATGTAGCAGGATTCGAACGGGGAGTTCTCCCTATTGGACTTTGATCTATATTTATTATCTTATCTATATTCTCTATTCCAGTTATTTCTTTATGTTTACCAGGTCTTTGTCTAAGTCTATTTACTCTACTGGCAACACCCTTATATAAAATATCATTTACTAATGTACTCTTACCAGATCCAGAAACTCCAGTTATACATACAAATTTGCCTAAAGGCACTTTTACATTTATGTTCTTTAGGTTATTCTCAGAGGCCTTAAGTATTTCTATATAATTTCCATTTCCTTCTCTAGTAGTTTCTGGTATTTCTATTTTCTTTTTCCCGCTTAGGTACTGTCCTGTTATAGAATTCGGATTTTGTATAATCTCATCAAGTGTTCCCTGTGCAACTATTTCCCCTCCATGAATTCCAGCCTCTGGACCAATATCTACTACATGGTCAGCCTCTCTCATTGTGTCCTCATCATGTTCTACAACTATTAGGGTATTTCCTAAGTCTGTAAGGTGTCTCAAAGTACCTATAAGTCTATCATTGTCTCTTTGGTGAAGTCCGATACTCGGCTCATCTAAAACGTATAAAACCCCTACAAGTGCTGACCCTATCTGAGTTGCAAGTCTTATACGCTGAGCTTCTCCTCCTGATAGGGTTCCTGCTTTTCTAGATAAATCAAGATAATCTAAACCTACATCTCTTAAAAAAGTTGCCCTTCCTTTTATTTCTTTTAAAATTTCATGGGCTATAAATCTTTGTTTTTCTGTAAGATCTATATTTTCTATAAAATCTATAAGTTGATTTATAGATAAATCTGTAACTTCTATTATATTCTTACCATCAACAAGTACTGATAGAACTTCTTTCTTAAGCCTATTTCCCTTACATTTTGGACAAGGTCTCTCTGCCATATACTCTTCTATTTTATCTCTAGCATAATCTGAGTTTGTCTCTCTATATCTTCTTTCTAAATTTATTATTACGCCCTCAAACGGAGCTTTATATTGTCTTCTTCCTCCAAATTTAGATTCATATTCAAACTCTACCATTATATTGTTACTTCCGTATAGTAACTCTTGAACAAAGTCGTCTGGTAAATCCTTAAATGGTGTTGTTAGCGAAACATTAAAGTGATCGGCTAAACTTTGAACCATTTTACTATAGTATGTGTCATCATTTGTTCCAACTGAACCCCATGCCGCTATAGCACCTTGTTTTATAGATAAATCTGTATTTGGTATAATTAAGTCTGGATCTACTTCCTTGCTTTCTCCAAGCCCGTTACATACGTTACAAGCACCAAAAGGAGCATTAAATGAGAACATTCTAGGGGATAGTTCTTCTATTCCTATACCATGTTCTGGACAAGCAAACTTAGTAGAATAAAGTATTTCATCTCCATCTATAATATGAGCTATTACAAGCCCATCAGAGAGTTTAACCGCCGTCTCAATAGAGTCAGCTAATCTTGTCTCTATTCCTTCTTTGACCACTATTCTGTCTACAACCACTTCTATGCTGTGCTTTTGGTTTTTATTTAACTCTATATCATCTGTTACTTCATAGTTCTCTCCATCAACTCTAATTCTTACAAATCCCTCTTTTTTGATATTTTCTAAGAGTTTTTTATGGGTACCTTTTTGTCCTCTCACTACTGGAGATAGTATTTGTAACTTTGTTCTCTCAGGAAATTCTAACATTTTATCTACTATCTCTTGAATAGTCATCTGACTTATCTTTTCTCCACATACAGGACAGTATACTTCTCCTACCCTTGCAAACAAAAGTCTAAGATAGTCATATATCTCTGTAACAGTACCCACTGTTGAGCGCGGGTTTTTTGATGTAGTTTTTTGATCTATAGAAATAGCCGGAGATAACCCCTCTATATATTCGACATTCGGCTTTTCCATTTGTCCTAAAAACTGTCTTGCATATGATGATAAGCTCTCTACATATCTTCTTTGACCTTCTGCATATATAGTATCAAATGCCAGTGATGATTTACCTGACCCCGACAACCCAGTAAAAACTATAAATTTATTTCTCGGAAGTTCTAAGTCAACGTTTTTTAGATTATGCTCTTTTGCACCTTTTATTATGATTTTATCTTCCATCAATTTAGTTCCTTTCTATTATTGTTTAGTTTCTGATATTATTTAGCTTCTCGTTTAATCTATATCACTTATTTTTTTCTCTAGTTCTTTAACTTTATCTCTAAGTTCTGCTGCCCTCTCAAACTGTAGATTTTCTGCTGCTTCCATCATCTCTGCTTGTAGAGTAGCAATATTTGCTTTGATTTCATCTATGTCATCGGTATCTTTTATCCCATAAACTATCTCTTCATCAGCAGCTTTTGTTGCCTCTATACTGTCTCTAACACTTTTTTTGATAGTCTTAGGAATGATTCCATGCTCTTTATTGTATTGATCTTGTATTTCCCTTCTTCTTTTAGTCTCATCTATTGCATTTTGCATAGAGTCAGTTATTTTATCTGCATACATTATTACCCTACCATTTTCATTTCTGGCAGCACGCCCTATAGTCTGTATCAAAGATGTCTCAGAACGCAAGAAACCTTCTTTGTCTGCATCTAAAATCGCTATAAGAGAAACCTCTGGTATATCTAGCCCCTCTCTTAGTAGGTTTATCCCTACTAAGACATCAAACTTTCCTAGTCTTAGGTCTCTTATAATCTCTGTTCTCTCTAGTGTAACTATGTCTGAGTGTAAGTATTTTACCTTAATGCCTATCTCTTTTAAATAATTTGTAAGGTCCTCACTCATCTTCTTAGTAAGAGTCGTTATAAGTACTCTTTCACCTTTTTCTATTGTCTTATTTATCTCACCTACCAAATCATCTATTTGATTGTTTATAGGCCTAACCTCTATTATAGGGTCTAATAAACCAGTAGGTCTTATTATCTGCTGTGCTATAGTTGTAGAGTTTTGTATTTCATAAGGCCCAGGGGTAGCTGTTATAAATAGCATTTGATTTATATTGCCTTCAAACTCTTCAAAATTTAAAGGTCTATTGTCATATGCAGAAGGGAGTCTAAATCCGTTATCTATCAAAGATTTTTTCCTAGATCTATCTCCTCCATACATTCCTCTTACCTGTGGAACTGTTACATGCGATTCATCTACTATTATCAAATAATCATCGGGAAAGAAATCCATAAGGGTATAAGGCTTCTCCCCTGGCATTCTCCCTGTTATATGTCTAGAGTAATTTTCTATGCCCTGGCAAAAACCTATTTCTTTTAGCATCTCTATATCGTATTTTGTTCTTTGTTCTATTCTTTGAGCCTCTAAAAGTTTATCATTTTCCTTAAAGTACTCTATCCTATCCGAAAGCTCTTTTTCTATATCCTCTACAGCCTTTTCTATCCTCTCAGGAGTCGTTACATAGTGGGATGCAGGGAATATTACTACATGGTTTCTAACCCCTACAATTTTACCTGTAACATAGTCTATCTCCGTTATTCTATCTATCTCATCACCAAAAAATTCAATTCTTATTGCCCTCTCATCATTGCTTGCTGGGAATATCTCTAATATATCGCCTCTAACTCTAAAGGTACCCCTCACAAAATTTATATCATTTCTTTCATATTGTATTTCTATTAGTCTTTTAATTATATCGTCTCTGTCTCTCTCCATCCCTGGTCTTAGGGATAACATCAACTCCTTATAATCTTTAGGATCCCCTAATCCATATATACAAGATACAGAAGAAATAATAATAACATCTCTTCTTTCTAAAACAGATGCTGTAGCTGAGTGTCTGAGCTTGTCAATTTCATCATTTATACTTGCGTCTTTCTCTATATATGTATCACTATGTGCAACATATGCCTCTGGTTGGTAATAATCGTAGTAACTAACAAAATATTCAACTGCGTTTTCGGGAAAGAACTCCTTAAACTCACTATAAAGTTGTGCAGCTAGTGTTTTATTATGTGCCATTATTAAAGTAGGTTTCTTTACTTGCTCAATAATATTTGCCATCGTAAAAGTTTTCCCCGATCCTGTAACCCCTAGTACTGTTGAAAACTTTTCATTTCTATTTATGGATTCAACTATTGATTTAATAGCCTCTGGTTGATCCCCTGTAGGTTTAAAATCTGACGTTAACTTAAAATCCACAAAACCACTCCCTTCCGAACATTCGTTCCTTTATTACATAATTATATCACAATTAAAAATTATTTTTACCCAAATTAACTATTTATTTATTATTTTACCCTATATGCTAAAATTGAACCTCAGTAAGATAGTATTTAGTTCTAAACACTAAAAAAAGCTATAAAAGACAGACTTAGCATCTGTAGTTTCATAGCTTACTTGTATAATAATAACCACTAATTGAATTGTCCATGAAATTATATTTTAAAAAACTCTCCTTTGCTATATAGTTAATCCCATTACTACTATATCGAAAAATTCTCCGTCTATATATCTTTCATTTTTTAATACCCCTTCTATTTCGAACCCACACTTCTCATATACAGCTATGGCTCTTGGATTATCTTTTCTTACACTTAAACTTATTTTTCTAGTTACTCCATTTGATTTACACCAGTCTATTAGATAATTCATAATTATTCTGCCTATTCCTAAGTTGCAATACTCATCCCTTATAGCTATTGCTAGCACTCCTACATGTCTTGCTTTCTTTTTTTTATGAGATATTATCTTTCCTAAGCCGACCACCTTAGAATCTATTATAGCAAGTACTACCGTATTATTATCCGATTCATTTATTTCCTCTATAAATTCCTCTTGTTCTTCAACAGTTAAATCATACTCACCAGCTGCATACGATATATAATTAGTCTCCGAAGTTACTATATCATAAAATTGGATTATATCTAAAGCATCACTTTTTTGAGGCTCCCTTAATAGAACCTCCTCACCGTTTTTCATTTGAACTTTTTTCAACCTCTCTCCTCCTTTTTTTTAATGTAATTCTATAATATTGTTTGCGTGCACTTTTTTCAATATATTATTTCAAAAAATTTTTATATTTTTTAAGTTTTTTTTTATTTTATCTTTAAAATATACCTAGTTATTCACATAAGTAGATATATTTGTTAACTTTTTTAACAATCTAATAAAAAGTATTCCCTAAAATTTTTATTAAACTACATCTTATTAAAATTTTTATTAAACTACAAATATCTATTATTTAGTCTAATTTGATTTATTTTAATTGAAAAATGATTATTTGTTATATTTTAGAAAATAATATATATTATAATTGTTAGTTATTATAGATTTAGAAAGGATGAGGTTGTTGGAAATAGTTATAGCTATAATAATATGTATTATCGCATTTATGATTGTAAAGTTTTTATTTAAAAAAATATTATTATGCCTATTCATTTTAGGAGTTACCTTGCTTATTAGTTTTATTTTTAAAACTTCATATAGTACAATTCTAGCTTCAATTATAATGCTTCTATGTTCTATTAAGTTTATTTTTACAGAAATTAAGCACTTAGGCTCTGACCTTATTAAACCTTGTAAATTTTATTCAAATGGACTTTGTGAAAAAATAACTTTATTTCTATTTACTCTTAATTACATAATTTTCGTGTGTATTTGCTGTATTATATTAGTCCTGAGAAATTTTTATACTATAAATATTAAAGACTTAAGCATTGCATTTTGTTTTACTTGGATTTTAATATGGCTGATCGGTAAAATAAAAAATTTACTATTTAACCATTTGAGTACTATAGAATACGAAGATTCGATACTTTAGATATAAGGTAATAGGTTAAAAATATAAAGGCCTCTATGGGGGATAGAGGCCTTTAAAATGGGGGAGATTGAGTAATTCATTTTGTCTATTAAGTTTTACATTAATATTATGTCCATAATTTAGAATGTTAAACACATTTTTATAAGTTTTTTTTAAAAATCCGAAAAATTTTCTATATAAAACTTCAAATTATAATTTTTTGAAATGTATATAACTTTCCTATGCATATAAAAAAGATTACGTGGCTACGTCCTACTCTCCCAGGCAGTTGCCCACCAAGTACCATCAGCGCTAAAGAGCTTAACTTCTGTGTTCGGAATGGGAACAGGTGTATCCTCTTTGCTATAATAACCACATAATCTTTTATAAAAAGAATTAATTATTTAATTTTATAAACTATATAACTAAATATTAACACTTTCAAAACTGTATATATATCAGTGAATGAATCATATATTGGTCAAGTCCTCGATCTATTAGTATCAATAAGCTAAATACATTGCTGCACTTACACCTTTGACCTATCAACCAGGTAGTCTTCCTGGGATCTTAACCCTTAGGTGGGAAATCTTATCTTGAAG
>NZ_FQWX01000060.1 GCF_900129815.1 Asaccharospora irregularis DSM 2635 | reverse complement strand
TAAAAAATACCCCTTTCTGGCATCTGATTATATTTTTATCATTGCCATAAAGGAGTATTTATTTCATCATAAGCACAAATTATTTTACGTTATCACCTATAACGTTTAAAAACTTTGCAGTTCTTTCATTTTTGGGGTTATTAAAAATTTCATCTGGAGTTCCCTCCTCAGCTATTACCCCATTGTCCATAAATATCACTCTATTAGAAACATCCTTTGCAAACCCTATCTCATGAGTTACTATAATCATTGTTATACCTTCTTTTGCAAGAGATTTTATAACACTCAACACCTCTCCAACAAGTTCTGGGTCCAAAGCCGATGTAGGTTCATCAAATAATATTACGTTTGGATTGACTGCCATAGCTCTTGCTATAGCTATTCTTTGCTGTTGACCTCCTGATAATTTAGATGGATAGAAATCTTTTCTATCTAGCATTCCTACCTTTTCTAATAACTTTATCGAGATTTCCCTAGCTTCTTCTTTACTCTTTTTATGTACAACTATTAAAGCTTCCATTACATTTTCTAAAGCCGTTTTATTTTTAAATAGGTTATAGTTTTGAAAAACCATCGATGTATGTTTTCTTAATTCAATTATATCTTTTTTTGTTGCATTAGATGCGTCTACTTCAACATCTCCGATTTTTATCTTTCCTTTAGTTGGTTCGACTAAATAGTTTAAGCATCTAAGTAGTGTAGATTTCCCTGTTCCTGATGGTCCTAGTATAGATACCACTTCACTTTGTTTAATTTCTAAGTTTATCCCCCTAAGCACTTCTGCCCCTTTAAAACTTTTGTGTAGATTTTCTACTTTTATCATAGTATTATCCCTATCCTCTTATTTCTATATTATTTTATTTAATATATTAATCTCTACTTAATTATTAACGTATTCCTCATAGCAATGACCGATTATGTCTCTTCTCTTAATTATCCCTATAAAAATCTCTTGATCATCTATAACCGGATTGAAGTTCTGATTCATAGATTTCGAAATCAAGTCTTCTATATTAGAATTTATAGAAACTGGAGAATTATCCATTCTTCTATTTATACTCATAACGGGTACATCCTCTACTCCCTTTAAATCTAGTGAAAAATCGTTTTTCAACGCCCATAAAAAGTCTCCTTCTGTTATGGTTCCAACATACTTTCCTTCTTTATTTATAATGGGAACAGCAGAATACTTGTGATATTCCATTTTTTCTAGAGCTTGCCTCATAGTGTAGTCTTCATATATATATGCAACTTCACTTTTAGGTGTTAGAAAAAATAATATGTTCAACTTACTACACCTCCAAATACTTCTGTAGTTAAAATCTTTTATTAAAGACTTGTAACACCTCCTTATAATTTTAACATATTTAATACTATATTTAAATTTTTATTTACAAATATTTTTAATGGGTATAAAATAGTTATATTAGTTTCAGGAGGAATAAATATGAACTTTAATTATAACAACGAGACAGAAAATATATTAAATAGAATTTATGAAAAGAAAATATATAATATAGTAGATAAACAAGATTTTAAGCCATTAAACTCTAAGGAGGTTATTGAATCTTATATAGAAATACTTAAAAATACTCCTGTTTACTTAGGAAGTGATTTAGATGATTTCATAGAAAATTTAATTGAAAATAACGAAAACGGCTACTTCCTAAGAGTTGAGATTGCGAAGAAAAAAAACTATTCTTTTCCTAAACTTTATGATTACCTAGGAAACCCAATTAAAAATACTAGCTATAGTAAGTTTGCAATGGAGCTTTGGGAAGGAAATATGAATAGATTTATTATAGAAGATCTACAAAGCAGGTTTAGTCAAAATGGTTTTATAGAGTTTATAGACAATAATTTTATAAATATGGTTGATGATCTAAATAAATATATAGATAGTAAAAACAAAAAAAGTATTATAACAATACCGTTCAAAGAAAAAGATGAACTTTTACCTACTCTTAAATCTATGATTTTAAAAAATGAAGTAGATAAGTCTTTTATATATTTATTAGTGGATATAGATGCTCTAAGAGATGAGATGGCTAAGTTTTCAGCTACGTTTCATGTATATAATGAATTTGATAAGTTAGAAGATGATTTAGAGTACTGTCTAGATAATTTCAGTAGATACGATTCATCTCAGCTTTTTGATATCTTAGTAAATGATCACGGGTTTAAATATATAGAAAATATAGGTCTTGTTAAATCTTAAATATTAATAACGTAAAAAACTGCCTCAAACACTCTTTTGATTAGGGCAGTTTTTTATATATTATAAAAATTTTCTATACATTATAAAATTTTCTATACATTATAAAAAGCCACTAAATTAGTGGCTCTCATATCATATCACTAGCATTACTAATATATATGAATTTTAATTATAATCTAACTACGTTAGCAGCTTGAGGACCTTTAGCTCCGTCAGCTACTTCAAACTCAACTTGTTGTCCTTCTTCTAATGATTTGTATCCATCTCCTTGTATAGCTGAGAAATGTACGAATACGTCATCTCCACCTTCTACAGATATAAATCCAAATCCTTTTTCATTGTTAAACCATTTAACTACACCAGTTTTCATTAATAAATCCTCCTAAAAAAACACAATTATTTAGCTACTTAATTTTGTAACCTTATCATTACTTTATCATATATAATTATCTTTGTCAAATATTATTAGTTCTATACATTAAATTTACTTTAAAATATTAAAATTTTTTTTGGATATCTTAATAATATACAATTTTTTAATAATGTACCTTTATTATATGGAATTTTATTTTCTTGTCACTCCATCCTAAATCCCATGGCACCAATAATCTATCTGTATTATGACATGTCACTAGTGGATATCCCTTTGAATCTAATCCTGTTACAGTTGAAACATGTGTTATTCTTCCTCCTTTTTCATATCCTACAAAGTCTCCTGGTCTTAAATTATATGCTTGCTTGTATACATCTTCGTAAGATCCTTTTGCTAATAATGTCCCTCTTCCACTATATAAAATATAATTTTTAAATGCCTGAGCATTTACCCATGCCTTAGTTCCATCTCCATCACTATAATTCCATGTTGGATTTTTCTTAAACCTTCCACTCTCAAACATTATCTGAGATGCAAAGTTTGCACAATCGCCGCCCTCTGGATTATAATCTCTGTATTTGCTGTTAAATTTAAGCCCGTGCTCCTCATCTGCTGCTGCTCCACTGTATCTATGAGCATAGTCTATTGCTTTTTCCTGTTCTGGTGTCAAACTTAAATCTACAGATTTTGAAGATAATATATATTTTTTTATATCATCAGATTTTATATTTTCTAAATTTAAAGAGTCCGCAAACGGATCAGTATACCATTCTTTGGTTATTACATATTGATTGTCTATTATTTTTACATTTAAATAGTGATAAGTTCCTATTCTAAACATGTCGGTAATATCTTCTTGATTTTCATAAGAGTATTTGTATTCAGTTGAAACTGTACATATAATACCATATAAATTCTTTTCCTTTTCTTTAACTTTCTTTATTTTAACTTTAGTTTTTATATCTTTAAATTTTACTCCTTGTTTACTAGACCAATTCTCCAAATACTTCATTTTTTTAACTTCATGTTCATATGCCCACAGTCCAAATTTTTTATCAGTGTCATAAAGCTCTTTTAAGATATTATCATTTTTTTCTAATAAAGCTTTATTCCTGTAATCAAACAGATTTTCAAGCAAATCTTTGTATTGATTATTGACTTCCTCGCCTTCCATATTACTTGTTGCTACTAAATTTTCTTTTAATTTAGATTCTTCATTAATTAGATTGCATACTCCTAAAAATAAGGCCAGACAGATGATACCAATCGTACCCTTTATGTATTTGTTTTTAATTTTATATAATCTCAAGCTTTATACCTCCAAACACTTAGTCTATAAAACAAATAAACCATGATTTTATTAAAATCAAAAATTTTATTTATAATATTATGCCCAATTAATAAAATTAAATAATTTTAAGAAATTAAATAATTTTAAGAAATTAAATTTATATTGATATGTTGTGTTTTTTAGTAGTAATATATATTTGTTAGGCATTTTAATAAATATATATTTACGATAAGTTATGATATAGGAGGTGATATCATGCAAAAAAAGGTCGCAGCAATAAACGATTTATCAGGGATTGGAAAGTGTTCACTAACAGTGGCAATTCCTATACTTTCGGCTTTAAAAGTTCAATGTTGCCCATTCCCAACTGCAATACTTTCAAGTCAAACTGGATACCCTGAATTTACCTTCCTAGATTTTACCGATGAAATGGACAGTTATTCTAAAGTTTGGCAAAATTTAGGAGTTAATTTTGATACTATATACAGTGGTTTTTTAGGATCAGAACATCAAATTGAGATAGTCTCTAATTTTATAAAACAAAATAATAGCTCTTTCATTGTTGTAGATCCTGTAATGGGGGATAATGGCAAAATGTATCCTGTATTTACGCAAAAAATGTGCGATCAAATTAGAGAACTAGTGAAGTTATCAAACTTAACTACTCCAAATCTTACAGAAGCATGTTTTTTAGCAGGTAAAAACTTTTACCAAAATAAATTTACTCGTAAAGAACTCTTAGATATAGCAAAAGCCGTGTCAGACTTAGGTCCAGAAAACGTTATTATAACTGGAATACTTGAGAATAATAATATTTTAAATTTATCTTATAATAAAAATAATGATGAGTCTTCATTTACATCTGTAAAATACAATAATTGTTCTTATAGCGGAACAGGGGATATATTTACATCTATTGTTTGCGGGTTAGTGACAAATAATTATGATTTGAATTTCGCTGTTGATACAGCTACTAAGTTTATATATAAATCGGTAAACTATACATCACAATTTGATACACACAGAAACGATGGAGTTATGTTTGAAAATTTCTTAGGAGAACTAACATCACTCTAATAATATTTTTAAAAAGAGGAGACTCAATAGCCCCCTCTTTTTCCACGTTGTCTTTTCTATTATGTCAACTCAATCACTATATATACTATTAAACAAGTCTATATTTTGATACACTTTTCCGTATATGTATTTTTTCAAATTATCTTTTAAAAGTTTTAGATAGAATTTTTTATATAAGTTCTTTTTTGTTAAATTCAAAAATATAAATTGATAAGTAAATATATGATTTTTAGGGGGTCACTATTTTATGGATATAAACCAAAAAGCCAAAGAATTTGCTTATCATATAAAAAATACTAACGAATTCAAAAAAATGAATAAAAGTAAAATTGAAATTGAGAAAAATAAGGCTATAAAAAGACAACTCGACGAATATATTTCTAAAAAAAAGAATATATACTCTAGACATAAAATCGAAGATGCTTCAAAGAAAATAAGCCAATTGAATAGGGAATACGATGACTTTTTTAGTTTGCCTATAGTATCTAACTATATGCAAGATACTAGAAATTTTAATTCTTTGATGGAAAAATTGTACAAAAAAATAGAAAACGAGCTTTTAAAATAATTTTTATAAAATATCTAGTTATCTATTAAAAAGGACGAACTTTTTTAGGGCTCTTTGTCAAATAACGTTGATGAAGTCAATATTTAATTTTTAAAGGCAGCATCTAATACAGTTTACCTGTATAGATGCTGTTTTTAAATTACTTGTATTTTTTCCCTTAGCAATACTCTTAATCTTAAATTTTTAAAACTTCTAAATCCGAAGGATACTCTTTTGAGTACTTTAATAGTATTATTCTTACCCTCAACCCTAGCATTTGTATATTTTGTAATTAAAGCATTTAATACGTACTGTTTTTTATTCTTCAAAGATTTAAGGCTTGTTCTAAAGCATAAAGGACAGTCTTTTAAATCCCTTGATAGCATTTCTGAAATCAT
>NZ_FQWX01000025.1 GCF_900129815.1 Asaccharospora irregularis DSM 2635 | reverse complement strand
CCCTATCCGTCGCAGGCGTAGGAAATTTGAGGAGACCTGTCCTTAGTACGAGAGGACCGGGATGGACGTACCTCTGGTGTACCAGTTGTTCTGCCAAGGGCATGGCTGGGTAGCTATGTACGGAATGGATAAGCGCTGAAAGCATCTAAGCGCGAAGCCAACTTCAAGATAAGATTTCCCACCTAAGGGTTAAGATCCCAGGAAGACTACCTGGTTGATAGGTCAAAGGTGTAAGTGCAGCAATGTATTTAGCTTATTGATACTAATAGATCGAGGACTTGACCAATATATGATTCATTCACTTATATATACAGTTTTGAAAGTGTTAATATTTAGTTATAGTTTATAAAATTAAATAATTAATTCTTTTTATAAAAGATTATGTGGTTATTATAGCAAAGAGGATACACCTGTTCCCATTCCGAACACAGAAGTTAAGCTCTTTAGCGCTGATGGTACTTGGTGGGCAACTGCCTGGGAGAGTAGGACGTAGCCACGTAGTCTTTTTTGTGTTTAATAAAATTATAGAGTATTAGATAAAATTATAAAGTATTAGAATGATATTTATAATTATTGAGAAAAAAGAAGGAATATAAGAAAGAATGTAGAATTATTGAAGTTGTATGATTTTTATTCTACAAATACAATAAAGTGATTTCTGTATTTGTGGATGAAAATAATAAATTCATGGTAAAAATTAAATATAAATATTTTAGGTTCTTTACAAAGATTAATAGGGAAAGAGGTGAAAATCCTCTACAGCCCCCGCTACTGTAATGCAGACGAAACTTTTTATGCCACTGTGAAATATTTCATGGGAAGGAGAAGGATTAGGATGAAGCTAAGTCAGGAGACCTACCTAACAATATTAAGCAATTTCTTCGGGGTGGAGGAAAATTCTTGAATAGGTACACAGTGATGACAGTCATTTACGAGACTGTTTATATGTGGTGCCACTTATTATGTAAAGATAGAAGTCTAATCCTGAGGGTTAGGCTTTTTTTGCATGTAAAAGAATTATAATGCCTAGTTTTCTATTTAATTTCGAAGGTGTATTTATATTTTTTTTAACACATGAAAATATATAACAGTCAAATAAGAAAGGGGCTTAAAATGAAAAAATATTTAAAGTTAGGGTTAGTAGGATCTATTTTACTAGTAGCCTTAAATCCAGTAACATCAAATGCTATGCATATAATGGAAGGTTTTTTACCAGCAAAGTGGTCCATTATGTGGAGCATTGTGTTTATACCATTTTTCTTGGTAGGATTAAAGTCTATGAATAGAATAATTAAAGAGGAGCCAAAAAAGAAAGTATTATTGGCATTGTGTGGAGCATTTGTTTTTGTTCTATCAGCATTAAAAATACCATCTTTGACAGGAAGCTGTTCTCATCCGACTGGTGTTGGTTTTGGGGCTATAATGTTTGGACCAAGTGTTATGGTTGTACTTGGGACAATAGTATTATTATTCCAGGCACTACTTCTAGCACATGGAGGATTGACAACTTTAGGAGCCAACGCTTTTTCAATGGCCATAGTTGGTCCTATAGTTTCATTTATTATATATAAGTTCTTGAGAAAAAGAGATGTAAAAATAGGGGTTAGTGTATTCTTTGCAGCAGCTTTAGGAGACTTGGCTACATATACTATAACGGCGCTACAATTGGCTCTTGCATTCCCAGATCCAGTGGGAGGAATAATGGCTTCAGCAGCTAAATTCTTAGGGGTTTTCTTTATGACACAGATACCAATAGCTATAGCAGAAGGTATACTGACTACTATAATATATAATTTAATAACAGAAAATAATGAAAAAGGAGTTAATGATAATGAGTGCAAATGTTAAATCTAAATCTAAGCTAAAATTAAATTTGGCACTGCTTTTACTAGTAGTAGTTCTTATAATAACTCCATTAGTGATAAACTCAGGAGCTGAATACGGTGGTGCAGACGGTGAGGCAGAATCCCTTATAACTGAAATAAGACCTGATTATGAACCTTGGTTTAGTAGTCTATATGAACCACCTAGTGGAGAAATAGAGAGTTTGCTATTCTCAACACAAGCAGCTTTAGGGGCAGGAGTTATAGGTTATTTATTAGGAAGAATGAAGAGAAAATAATTATGCTTTTAATTGATAAATACGCATATACAAATAGACTTAGAAATTTAAGTCCAGGAATAAAGGCGAGCATAGGGGCGATTTTTTTAATTGCTTCTATGCTATTTAAGAATTTATATATCTTAATTGGTAATATTTTATTTATGAGTTTTATTATAGTTGTAGTAGCAAAAATAGATTTTAAAAGCTATATAAATATTTTAAAGATACCTATGTATTTTTTACTAATGGGTGTAGGTATGAATTTATTAAATATATCTGTAGACGGAAAGGAACTATTATATGGTTGTAAGTTTTTTTCGTTTTATATAGGCATTTCAAGAATTTCAATAGATACCTCTATACATATACTATTTAGGGCTATATCCTGCCTAACTTGCGTCTACTTTTTTATGTTGACGACACCTTTTAATCAACTAATATTTTTATTGAAAAAATTGCATCTACCAGACAATCTAATAGAAGTAACTATGTTAATCTACAGATTCATATTTATATTATTAGAAGAAGTTTCAGATATTAAAAAGTCACAGGAACTAAGATTTGGATATGTAAATTTAAAGACATCATACAAGTCATTGGGTATTTTAGTTAATTTACTTTATAGAAGGATAATGAAAAGGTATGATGATATGTGTGTTTCATTGGATATAAAACTGTACGACGGAAAATTTCATATAATAGGTGATGAACATGTTTAAAATTAATAACTTAACATATAAATATGAAAAAAATAAAAATGCATTGTCAAACATAAATATGGATTTTTCTAATGGAAATGTAATAGGAATAATAGGATCTAATGGATCGGGAAAATCTACTTTATTTATGAATCTGATGGGTATAATAAAACCCACTAAAGGTGAGATTTTATTTAAGGGAAACTTACTTAAATATGATAAAAAGAGTTTATATAATTTAAGAAAAGATGTAGGTATGGTATTTCAAGATCCAGAAAAGCAAATATTTTACTCCACAGTATATGATGATATAGCTTTTTCACTGAGGAATATAGGTCTAGAAGAAGATATTATAAAAGTCAGAGTAAACAAGGCTCTAGAGGCTGTTAATGGGATGGATTTTATAGGTAAACCTATACATTTTCTAAGTTATGGTCAAAAAAAGAGGGTCGCTATCGCATCAGTAATATCTATGGAAAATAAAATGGTACTTTTAGATGAACCAACAGCTGGATTAGATCCTATGAGTACTAGGTGTATAGTTGATATAATAAAAAGGTTAAGTGAAAGTAACGTAAAAGTAGTTATATCTAGCCATGATATGAACCTGATGTATGAGATTTGTGATTATATATATGTATTAAATGAGGGAAACATAATTGACGAAGGTAATACAGAAGATGTATTCATAAATGAGGAAGGTATATTAGGTGCAGGATTGGAATTACCTTGGCTAGTTAAAGTTCACAAGAAAATGAATGCTCCTTTATTTAGAAAAGAAGAGGATTTATTTGATTTTTATAAAAAAGAAACTGAAAAATAGATTGCCAATAATAACTAAATTATTTATATGATTATATTTCAGTAAATACATAACAAGAATATGGACCTATAAAGAACTATTTATATGGTCCATATTTTTTTAAACAAAGATATTTATTGTATGTTACAATGGTGTATATGGTATAGACAGGGGTATATTGGGGAGGAAAATTTTATGCTAATTCTTTTACAGCTATTAGAGACAGAGGAAGAAAAGTCAAAGTTTGAAAAACTTTACTATGCTTATAGGGATAAGATGTTTTTCGTTGCAAATAGTATACTAAGAAATCATAGCGATGCAGAGGATGTTGTATATGATTCTTTTAAAATAATTATTGAGCACTTTGAAAAAATAGAAGACGTATCAGGACAGAAAACATGGAATTTCATAGTCACAATAGTTAAAAATAAATCTATAAACTTATATAATTATAAGAAAAATCATACAAAAATAGAGTACCAAGATAATATAGAAATACACTTTAGATTCTCTGAAAGTATGGAACTTATGATAGAAAAAAAGGAAATATCAAACCTACTATCAGAGTTGGTTAAACAACTTCCGCATCCATATAAAGATGTATTATATTTGCAGTACTACAATGAATTAAAAGGGATTGAAATTGCAAGTATTTTGGACAAAACCCCTGATAACATTCGTCAAATATCCCGTAGAGCTAAAAAACTATTAGAAAAAGAATTAGCGAATAGGGGGATTAACATTGGATAAAAATTTGTTAAATGATAATCTATTAAAAAAGGCAATCGCTAAGGCTTGTGATGAGGATTATTTTAAATTTATGACATCATTCAAAGGATTCCACATCTTCTCAAGAGAATTTGAGAGAGATATGAACGTTATGATAAAAAAATATAATAATGCCGTCAGAAAAGCTAAAGCAAAACTTTGTTACTTACGTTATTTTCTTATATCAATGGGGATAATTCTAGTAGTTATAGTCATAATACTAGGAGTCGAACCACTTAGAGAAAGTTTCCTAAAACTTCTCAAAGAACTATTTAATACAATCAAAGCATACTTTTCAAGCTTGTAGATAGACTAAAATAGGAGCAAACGCTCCTATTTTTAAATTACTTTTAGCGACATTGCAGCTTGACTGCCTGGAGGGAGACTTATATCGAACAATCCCGAAGCAATCGATACACCAATCTACCAAGGAAAGAGTTTAACTATTTAGTATTAAATAAAAATTAAATATTGAAATATAAACAAAATATTGATGCCAGTATGGTCTTCCCGTACTGACGCAGGTAGAATTGGAAGTAATCACCCAGCGAAGGGAGTGTGAAGATATAAGTCGTACCGACATTGCAGCTTGACTGCCTGGAGGGAGACTTATATCGAACACTCCCGAAGCGTCGATACACCAATCTACCGAGAAGTTTATTTAACTATTTAGTATTAAATAAAAATTAAATATTGAAATATAAACAAAATATTGATGCCAGTATGGTCTTCCCGTACTGACGCAGGTAGAATTGGAAGTAATCACCCAGCGAAGGGAGTGTGAAGATATAAGTCGTACCGACATTGCAGCTTGACTGCCTGGAGGGAGACTTATATCGAACACTCCCGAAGCGTCGATACACCAATCTACCGAGAAGTTTATTTAACTATTTAGTATTAAATAAAAATTAAATATTGAAATATAAACAAAATATTGATGCCAGTATGGTCTTCCCGTACTGACGCAGGTAGAATTGGAAGTAATCACCCAGCGAAGGGAGTGTGAAGATATAAGTCGTACCGACATTGCAGCTTGACTGCCTGGAGGGAGACTTATATCGAACACTCCCGAAGCATCGATACACCAATCTACCAAGGAAGATTATAAAATTGAATAGTTGGCAAAAATGTAGCTAAGTACATCTTTAAGTTTGAAGAAATCTATAATTTAGATTAAAATATATCTATAGAATTGTCAGTAGGAGGTAGCGAATGGATTTGGATACACTAAATCCTGCCCAAAGAGATGCTGTAGAAAAAACGGAAGGCCCCGTTTTAATACTAGCTGGTGCAGGTTCAGGAAAAACGAGGGTTTTAACTAGCAGGATGGCATATCTTATTGAAGATAAGGGAGTTCAACCTGCTAATATATTAGCTATTACATTTACAAATAAAGCAGCTAATGAGATGAGAGAAAGAGTAGAACAGGAAATTGGTTCTGATACTAAGGATATGTGGATAAGTACATTCCACTCATGTTGTGTCCGTATACTTAGAAAAGACATAAATAGAATCGGATATAACAGAAGTTTTGTTATATATGATAGTGCAGACCAGATAACATTAGTTAAAGACTGTCTAAAGGAGTTAAATCTAAGTGATAAGGTATTTGAACCTAGAGCAGTTATAAGTTATATTTCCGGAGCTAAAGATAAATTACAAACACCAAAGGAGTTTAAACACATTAATCTATCAGATAACAGAATGAGCAAAGTAGCTGATATATATGCACTTTACCAAGATAGACTAAAGAGAAATAGTGCATTAGATTTTGACGACCTTATATTTAAGGCAGTAGAACTTTTAAAAAGCAACGAAGAAGTTTTAGATTATTATAGAAGTAGATTTAAATACATAATGGTAGATGAATATCAAGATACTAGTAAGGCTCAATATGAATTAATAAAGTTACTAGCAAAAGATCACCAAAACATATGTGTAGTTGGGGATGATGATCAAAGTATATATGGATGGAGAGGTGCTGACATAAGAAATATACTTGAGTTTGAAAAGGACTATGAAAATGTTCATGTAGTTAAACTAGAACAAAACTATAGATCAACACAGGTTATATTAGATGCAGCAAATACAGTTATATCAAATAACATAGAGAGAAAAAGAAAAAAACTTTGGAGTGAGAAAAAAGAAGGCGAACTTATAAAAATACAACTAGCCGAAAATGAAGTAGAGGAAGCAGACTTTATAGCTGATACTATAGCTCAAATATCTACAAAACAAAGTAGACCGTATAAAGACTTTGCTATACTTTATAGAGCAAATGTACAAGGGCGTTCAATTGAAGATGCCTTAAACAGAAGTCAAATACCATACAATATATATGGAGGGACTAAGTTCTACGAGAGAAAAGAAATAAAGGACTTGTTGGCCTATTTAAAGGTAATACAGAACCCACAGGATGACATATCACTAAAAAGAATTATAAACGTTCCAAGACGTGGTATAGGGCTTAGAACTATAGAGAAAATAGAGGATAGAGCTAACTTAAAACAAGAAAGTATATATTCAGTTCTTATAGATGTAGACACAAACTCGGAAATATCAACAAAAGCTAGAGCTAGTATAAATGGATTTGTAGATATAATTGCGACACTTAGGACTATAAGAGAGGTATACCCTGTTAGCAAACTAATAGAGAAGATATTAGATACTACTGGCTATTTAGATGAATTAGAAGAATCTAAAAAGAAAGCTGGAAAAGATTTAGTCAGTAAAAGCGAGGAAATTCAAGACAGAATAGACAACCTAAATGAATTTATTTCTATTGCTATAGAGTTTGAACAAAATAGCGAGGACAAGGATTTAGAAACTTTCCTAACAGGAGTTGCTCTTTCAGCAGAGCCAAACAATGAAGAAGAAAATGATAGAGTTTCTCTTATGACTATTCATACATCAAAGGGTCTAGAGTTTCCAGTTGTATTTTTAACTGGTATGGAGGAAGGATTATTCCCTATATCTAGAGCGGTAAGGTCTATGAATGACTCTGAAATTGAAGAGGAAAGAAGGCTTTGTTATGTTGGTATAACAAGAGCTAAGGAACAGTTGTTTATGACAATGACCAAAAAAAGAACTTTATATGGTAAGACAAATCAGTCTATAGCCTCTAGATTTATGGAAGAATTGCCAGAAGATAATATAAAGAAACTATATGCTACAAATACAGAAACAACATACTCAAAAGCAAGTTATAATATTTTAGATAAGTACACAAAAAAATATATGGGTACGATGAGTAAGTCTACTGCAGCTAAAAATGTAAATGCTACAGTTAAGGATAATATAAAAGAAACTAATCCAGATGACATAAAATTAGGATCAAAAGTTCATCATCCTAAGTTTGGAATAGGTACGGTAGTTTCGGTTGTAGGTTCCGATGTTACTATAGCTTTTGACAAACAGGGAATAAAGAAAATAAATAAGGAATACACAACGTTAGATATACTGTAATTTTGATAAATAGATCTATACATAAAAATAGTTCTATACATAAAAAGGGAGGGAACTCTAATGAACAAACTTAGATTTGCACAAAATTTAATCGATTTTATATACGAGAGTCCAACATCATTTCATGCAGTAGAGTCATCGAAAAAACTGCTTGAAGACAATGGATTTAAGGAACTTGATTTAAGCAAAAAGTTGGAGCTAAGTATCGGGGGAAAATACTATATAACAAAAAACTCATCTGCAATAGTAGGATTTGTAGTAAACTCACAAGGCATAGAAAATGAAGGGTTTAGGATAATTGGATCTCACTCAGATTCGCCTTCATTTAGAATTAAACCTAATCCAGAGATGTCTGTTGGATCTACTTACTTTAAATTAAATACAGAGTGCTATGGGGGGCCTATACTAAGTACTTGGTTAGATAGACCCTTAGGTATTGCTGGTAGAGTCGTACTCAAGGGAGAGGATATCTTAAATCCAAAAGAAAGAACGGTTAATTTAGATAAGCCAATATGTATAATACCGAATGTAGCTATACATATGAACAAAACAATAAACGATGGGTATAAGTTAAACAAACAAAAGGACATGTTGCCTTTGGTGGGACTGATAAACGATACATTAGAAAAAGATAATTTCTTATTAAAAGAAATAGCAAAAAATTTATGTGTAAATATAGAGGAAGTTATAGATTTTGATTTATTCTTATATGAATTTGAAAAGGGGTCAATAATAGGAGCAAACGAGGAATTTATATCTACTGGTAGACTTGATAACCTGTCCATGGCACATGCAAGTTTAAATGCACTTGTTAACTCAAAAGGGAACAAAGGAATAAATGTAGTGGCAGTATTTGACAACGAAGAAGTTGGAAGTGCAACTAAGCAGGGGGCAGACTCAAATATGTTATTAAATATACTAGAGAGAATATGTCTATCTATAGGTAAAGATAGAGAAGATTTCTTAAGAGCTATCTCTAAATCATTTATGATATCTGCAGATTTAGCACATGCGCTTCATCCAAATATGGAAGAAAAACACGACCCAACAAATAAACCAGTAATGGGACAAGGCCCTGTTATAAAAGTAAATGCAAATCAAGCTTATACAAGTGATGCTTACTCTATAGCTGTTTATAAAAGTATTTGCAAAGAAGCCGGTGTAAAGTACCAAGAATTCGTAAATAGATCAGACGAAAGAGGAGGAAGCACAATAGGACCAATATCTTCTACTCACTTGGATATACCATCAGTAGATATAGGAAATCCTATACTTGCAATGCACTCTATTAGAGAGCTTGGAAGTGTGGATGATCATCTTAGTATATATAAAACATTTAATAAATTTTATGAAGTATAAAGAAGGAGAAGCAGTATGAAATTAGGATTATGTTTGTCTGGTGGGGGAGCAAAAGGAGCATACCAAGCTGGAGTGATAAAGGCTTTATACGAAAAAGGAATAGATAAGTTTCATTCTATATCGGGAACTTCAATAGGAGCTATCAATGGATATTTTATATACACAGATAACAGTGAAAATCTTGAAAAAATGTGGATAAGAATGGAAGAAAACTCACCTGAGACTATAAAAGTAGTAGACAAGACTGTGGATAACTCTCAGACTATTGATATATTAAAAGCACTTGAATTTAACAATTTAGATATGAACTTTTATGTAAATTATGTAGAAATAGAAAATAAAGAAGTGAAAGAAAAAGTAGTTAATATATCTGGACTTGCTGAAAATAGTGCATTAGAAGCTGTTAAATATAGTGCTTTATTGCCAGCTAATGAAAGCTCAACTTTAAACCTAAAAGATCAGTTTTTAATAGATTTAAAAGAAGGATTATATGATGGGTATAAATTAGATGGAGGATTACTAAGAAATACATTAGTACAACCTTTGATTGAGGATAATGTGGATAAAATGATTATAATATCCACAAGACATGATTATATAATACCAGACTATATAAAAAATGAGTACGATGAAAAAAATATCATATTAGTTAGACCTAATACACAATTTAGTACAGAGGACACCCTTAGATTTGAACCAGAGTTTTGTAGAAAGATATACAAAGAGGGTTATGAAATAGGAAAAAGTATAAGCTTGTAGTTCCGTAGTATATTTTCAAAGATGTTGAATAAAACTTGAAATGTTAGTATAATATATGAGTTCTTTAATTTTATATATACGGAGCTGATTATAAAGATGACGACTAAAAGAATCGCAGTTTTAGGCGGACCAAGATGTGGAAAAACAACTTTAATACAACATCTATATGTTGAGATGAAGATAAAAGGATTAAATGTAGGATATGCACTTGAATACTCAACAGAGTATTTAAAGGATAAAGGAATGATAGAAACTATAGCAGAACAATATGGTATCTATTTAGGTCAAAAGAAGCTAGAAGATGATCTATCTGATTTTGACTATGCACTTACAGACTACGCTACATTTGTACCATATATATACGGTAGATTTATGTTAGGTAGCAAAAAAAGAAGCAAAAAGGAAATACAGATACTTAAGGATTTATATTGCTTAGCTATAGAAGATGTTCAGGATTATGACATGATAGTATATTTACCAAGGGAATTTGGATATGTACAGGATGGAGTAAGATGGCAGGATGAGGATATAGCCCTTCAGATAGATGATGCAATACTAAATTTCCTTAAATCAGAAAACATAGACTATGTAGAGGTAAATGGTACAACAAAAGAAAGAGCTAAACAAATACTAGAACTATTAGAAGTTGAATAAAACTAGAGAAGGTGAGGTACCGATTATGGAAAATAAAAACCCTATAGTAACTATAGAAATGGAAAATGGAAAACAAATAAAAATAGAGTTATATCCTAATATAGCTCCTAATACAGTTAAAAACTTTGTATCTTTAGTAGAATCTGGATACTACAACGGAATAATGTTTCACAGAGTTATAGAAGGATTTATGATACAAGGTGGATGCCCAAATGGAACAGGAATGGGTGGACCAGGATATTCAATAAAGGGAGAATTCTCAGGAAATGGATTTACTAACAACTTAAAGCACGAAAGAGGAGTTATATCTATGGCTAGAACTATGAAGCCTAATTCTGCAGGATCTCAATTTTTTATAATGCATAAGAACTCTCCACACCTAGATGGACAGTATGCTGGATTTGGTAGAGTTATAGAGGGGTTAGATGTAGTCGATGAAATAGCGACAACACCGGTAGATATGAGAGATAACCCAAAAACTCCTCAAGTTATGAAAACTGTAACAGTTGAAACTTTTGGACAAGACTACTCAGATGTAGAAAAAATGTAGAAAAATTCTTAATTGGATAATATATACTATTTACAATCTAATAATTTTAGTTTAAAATTATATAGGTAATAAATCCTAAAGAATAACCTAAAAGACAAGGCAAAAGTAACTTAATTAATATCAAAAATGCTGATTTAGTTTACACCAGCTAAATCAGCGAACGTATAATTAAAGTGTAACAATATAGAATCGCTGTAAGAAGCGAAAAATACGAAAAAGGTTGAACCCATATGAGTTCAACCTTTTTTGTATTGTAAGTATAGTTTTTACATATTTTTAACTGCTGTAGTTAAGTTTGGAACTAATTGTTTCTTTCTAGATACAACACCTTCTGCAAATACTCCTTGAGAAGCATCTACATTGAATGCACTAGAAATAACATTGTCTGGAGCTTTGTATATTAAATAAGAACCTTCTTTTATTATATCTGTTATTGCAAGTATTAACATATCGTAGTCAGTAGAGTTTATATAAGATAAGAATTCATCTTTCTTAGCAAATATAGAGTCTATATCCAAAGTAAATACTTGACCTATACCAACTCTTTTACCACTCATATTAAATTCTTTAAAGTCCATGTTTACTATTTGTTCTATACTGAACTCATCTAAAGAAGTTCCGCATTTGAACATGTCCATTGCGTATTTTTCCATATCAACTTTAGCTATTTTACTTAATTCTTCGCAAGCTTTTTTATCTAATTCAGTAGTTGTTGGAGATTTGAATAATAATGTATCTGATAGTATAGCAGATAATAAAAGACCCGCTATCTCATAAGGAACTTCTACATTATTTTCTTTGTACATATTGTATATAACAGTACAGCTACATCCAACAGGCATAATTCTAAATGAAAGAGGAACATCTGTGCTTATTCCTCCTAATT
Source organism: Asaccharospora irregularis DSM 2635 (assembly GCF_900129815.1). GTDB lineage: Bacteria > Bacillota > Clostridia > Peptostreptococcales > Peptostreptococcaceae > Asaccharospora > Asaccharospora irregularis. Next base: position 18,335 of record NZ_FQWX01000025.1, on the reverse strand, counting down.
TATGGTGATCGATAACTTCTACTATATTAGCTTGCTCAATTCCATCTGCACTTTGAGCATATTCATTGTGGTCAACTAAAACTACATTTTTTCTAGTTGGATTTAAAAGGTGACCTTTAGAAACTAATCCTAAGAATTTATTACCCTTATCAACTATAGGGTAGAATCTGAAATTATGGTTTAACATAACTTCTTTTACATCATCGACATAATCATTTTCATTGAAAACAATTAAATTTTCTTTAGTTAATATACTCTCTAGGAAGTTACATTGATTTATTAAGTTAGATGCTTTATAAGTATCGCAGTCTACAGAAATAACAGACACACCATTTTCTTTTGCAAGATTAAGTAACGAATCTGAAATTTCTGTTTTACCAGTTAAAATTAAAACTTTAACCTTAGTATTAATTGCATACTCTATAGTATCGAATCTATCTCCAACTATAACTATATCTCCTTGTTTTAATATATCTTTTAAAGTTTGCATATCAAAAGATAAAGTTACAACTCTGCCATTTACTTCTTCATCACAATTTACAAGTAATGAACCACTAAGGTTTTTGCATATATTTGATAGAGAAGTATGTACACTAGTGAAATGTTGGTTAAGTAGACTTTTAGCAACTTCTTTCATAGTAACAATACCAATAAATTCATCTTCCTCAGATACAACAGGAAGTGTTTTAACATCTTTTTGGTCCATTAAATTGTAAGCCTCTAATACAGAAGCTTTTGGAGTTAATGGAGAAACCTTGCTATAGCTTAGGTCCTTAACCTGTACTTTTACATTGTTTAATATTTGAGGTGGATCAACTTTAAAGTAATCCAAAGCATATTTTGCCTCTTTTCTTATCTCCCCTAAAGCATAGGCAGTTGCATCTTGACCTAGCTGTCTTTTTAGGTAAGCTAAGGAAACTGAAGAACATATAGAATCTGTGTCTGGATTTTTATGCCCGAAAACTAATAAACTCATTTAAAAAACTCCTTTCAATAAAGTGAATATATGATAATTATAATCAATTTGATAATATACTGAAACCCATATTGATTAAAATACACTAAATTATACTGTTTTAAACATTTGAAATAATTTGTAATACCAAAAAATATTATAACAAAAGGAGGAGTATATTTGTTACGAAAACGCAAAAAAATTAAGAAAGTACATATATTATTACCAATTTTAGTATTGATAATATTAGTTTCTTATGGAATTAGGAAATTTACACAAGAAAAGAATCTTTATAAGGATAATACAAAGGTTATAGATACGATAACTCAAGTATTAGACTTAAACACAGTAAAATATAATTATAGTAATATCGTAACAGTAAAAAAAGATAGGAGTATAAATGACATCAAGATACCATTTAGTGAGAAGTCTTTTATTATAAAATATAATGGGACCATAAATGGGGGAGTAAAACCTGAGGACATAAAAATAATAAAAAATACAGGGGATAAAATATACATAGAAGTTAAAAAATGTAGGATATTAAATCACTATATTGACGATGAAAATATATATGTATATGATATTAAGAGTTCAGTATTCAATAAAGTAGATATAAATGAGGTTTTAAAGGACGTAAGCAAATATAAAAAAGAATATGAAAAGAAAATTATAAAAGAAGGGTTTATGGATGAGGTAGAAAAGAATACTAAGTCTAGTTTGGAAAATATGCTTAAAAACATGGGGTATAGGACTGTAGTAGTTAGTTTTAAGTAAAAAAGAAAACATACTTGGATATAGAAGTTGAAATTTGTAAAAAAGATTATAAAACATATTTTAAAAATATTCAGAAAATTTATTGACTAACAAGTATAAAGCAAATATAATTAAAGTATAAAAACAAAAAAGATAAAGGGGCCTATTAAGGCCCCCTTATTATTTTAGAAAGTCAAACTATTTAGATTTATAAAAAATGGCTTTTTCCTTGTTGTTTTCGATGTTAATAATGCAATCTTTATAGTCTATCTCAAAATTGGCGAAGGCAGAAAACAAGTCTATATCTCTCATTAAATGAACAGTCATCGAAGTACTTTCTTTGTTTATTCTTAGAATTAGAGATCTGACAAAAGGAAACTGCAATCTAGATATAAAGAAATTTGACTCACCAACATCAAGGTCGAGGCTTCTATAGTTAATATCTACAAAAATATCTATATCATTTTCTTCTTCTCTTATTATTCTGTGATCAAAATCCGTATTTAATTTTAAGTTGCCGATGTTTAACATAAAGCCCTCCGATTTTATACTATCTTTTCTTATTTATAAACTTTGCACCTAGATATTTTTTGATATCCTCATCTGAAGAAAAATCATCTATAAGAATTTCTTTTCCAGTATCTTCAAAAACAACTAAAACTTCACAATCTCCCTGCAAGAAGAATTTTCTAACTGTCTCTTCTCTAACCTCTCTAACCTTAGTAATTCCCTTTTTGTGTTTTTCGTAATCTTTTGTATAGTAACTTTCCATCATATTTATTATTTTTGTATATCTATTCATAAAATACCTCCTATAATTTATCTTAAAAAATATGTTATAATAAGTTTTTGTATTAACCTAATAATTATAACAAGGAGTAATAATAATGACTAGTATAAAAAGAGTAGATACTTTAAACTGTATAGATTATGCTGATAAAAATAAATTATTTTGTAAATTAAATGAAGTTTATAAATCTTTACCCAGTGGAAATTGTAGTGGATGCGGGAATTGTTGTATGGAATCTGTTGGTATAAATCTTATAGAGTTTTTAAATATACTAATATATTTAGATAAAAATGAAGAAATAAGGAACGAATGTATGCCAAAAATCATAGATTATTATTTCTTGGAATATGTTAAAAAGAATGCCTGTCCATTTAAAGATAAAGATAATAGATGTATGATTTATGAAGTAAGGCCTCTAAACTGTAGATTGTTTGGGCATTGGAAAAAAGAAGACTATAATAGTAATTTAGAAAATATAACAAGAAAAAATAGGGACTATAAAAAATTAATAAAATCTAAGTATGGATTTGATATTAAAGATGAGGTAGTAAATTATAGAATAAATTATTGCGAATTGTTTACTCCAGAAAAAAATTACTTAGATAAATCCAAGAGACTGAGTTTTTCAGATGAATTGATGGTTCTAGATTCTAAGATTTACTCTAAAGGTATTATAGATATAGAGTTTAGGGATAGAGGTATTGTAGAATACTTCATAGAATATTTATTAAGTTTGGAAGTTGCTTATAATATAAAAATAAAAGTATCAAAAGACGAAAAAGTAAGGATGAGGGCTATAAATAGACTAAAAAAAATAATACTATAACAAAGGGGATAAGATGAAGTTAGATAGTATAAAAGGGAGAACTTTTATTGTAAGAGGCGGTACAAATACAGGTGTATATTTATTTGAAGATAACAGTGCTCTTATAATAGATCCAGGACTAAGCGGATTAAGACCTAATAAGATGATCAAGCTGTTTGAAGAAAATAATATAGATTTAAAATATATAATAAACACACACGAACATAATGATCACTATGGATCTTGTAATCAATTTAGAAAAAAATATGAAAATCTAACGGTTATGTCAAGTGAGCATGCTAAGTTGTATATTGAAAATCCGGAAGTATTCTCAAATTATATTATTGGGGGAAAAACCAATGAGTTTATGGAAGAAAAACTAAGGAGTAAATCTTTAGATAAAGTTCAGATAGATCAAACTATAAGTGAGGGGCCGACTATTTTAAACGGTGAGGATCTTGGTGTAATAGATTTTAAGGGGCATACATCAGGGAGTATAGGGGTTTTAACCAAAGATAAGGTATTGTTTGTAGGGGACCTTTTAATTAGTGAGGACATAATAAAAAAATTCGATTTTTTATTTATATTTGATATAAAAAGCCAACTAGAGTCCTTGAAAAAGCTAAGAGACATAGACTTTGAATATCTGGTACTAGGTCATGGTAAACTTACAATAACAAAAGAATATAGTGAAGAGTTGATAAAAATAAATGAAAGCTCTATACAAAAATACATTAATCAGACAAGAAATCATCTAAAAGAACCCACGACACTTGAAAATTTGCTCAAGAAGATTATCAAAGACAACAACTTAAAAAATAATTATAAGGAGTATCACTTCTTTAAATCATCGTTGGTTTCTTTAATAAGCTATCTAGTCGACAACGGTGAGGTTGGTTATTTACTAGATGATGGTGACTTGCTTTACTATATAAAAACAAAATAAATTATGATAAAATATATATGGCTTTAAAAATAGAATAAAGGGTGAGCAATATGGAATATGAAAAATGGGATGAACTACTAGCACCTTACGATCATGCCGTGGAAGAATTAAAAGTAAAATTTAAAAATATAAGAAAAGAATTTTTGGCCAAAGGGGAATACTCTCCGATAGAATTTGTTACAGGTAGAACCAAAAAGGTAGGCTCTATAATATCAAAGGCTACGAGATTAAATGTAAGTGATATAGAGACGGAAATAGAAGATATAGCTGGTATAAGAATAATGTGCCAGTTTGTTGATGATATATATACAATAGTTGATCTTATAAAAAATAGAAGTGATATGACTGTGGTCTCAGAAAAAGACTACATAGAAAATTTTAAAGACAGCGGATACAGAAGTTTCCATGTAATAATAAAATATCCAATAAATTCAATAGCAGGATCAAAAGAAATACTATGTGAGATACAAATAAGAACACTTGCTATGAACTTTTGGGCTACTATAGAACATTCCTTAAAATATAAGTATGAACACTACATACCTGAGGAAATAGCTGTAAGACTTAGAAGAGCAGCAGATGCAGCGTTTTTATTAGATCAGGAGATGAGTGAAATAAGAGAGGATATAATGAAAGCGCAGGTTATGTATCAGGTAAAGTCTGTGACGGTTAGGGATGTATTAAATAGAATTCAGGAACTTTATAGTCTAGGTGATACGCGCAAGGCTATAATATATCAAAGAAGACTTGATAAGATAGATACAGAGAGAGATGTAACAGAAATCTTAAGTTTAAAGAAGGATATAGACGACTTATTAGAACAATACAAAAGAACCGGAAAAGACGATAGAGACAGTTACTCCTACTAATGGGTAACTGTCTTTGTAACAAATAGAGAATTATATTTATTTTAATACAGAAAGGATACACTATGAGTTTATATGCAATAGGAGATTTACACTTTTCAACAGCTGTAAATAAACCAATGGATATATTTGGTAAAAATTGGATAGGACATGAAGAAAAGATAATTAACAGCTGGAAGGAATCTGTTAGAGAAGAAGATACTGTTTTAGTACTAGGAGATACTTCTTGGGGCATAAATCTAGGAGAAGCGAAAGAGGATTTAGATATCATAAGTAACCTTCCTGGGAGGAAAATATTAATAAAAGGTAATCACGACTATTGGTGGACAACAGTTACTAGTCTAAATAAGATGTATGAAAATATGCATTTTTTACAGACTAATTTCTACGAATATGAAGATTATGCTATTTGTGGTGGTAGAGGTTGGATATGCCCAAATGATGTTAAGTTTGATGAAGACGACGAAAAAATATATATAAGAGAAGAAAATAGAATAAGGCTATCTATTCAGGCAGCCCGTAAAAAAGGATACTCTAAAATCATAGTGATAACTCACTACCCGCCTACAAATGATAAGTTAGAAGAATCATTATTTACTAAGCTATTTGAGGAGTATAACATAGAAAAGGTTATATATGGTCACCTACATGGCAAAGAATCATTTAAGATGGGGCTTAAGGGTGAGAGAAACGGAGTAGAGTATATATTAGCATCTTGTGATTATACAGATTTTAATTTAATAAAAGTACAGGATTAATAAAGTTTGATTTGGTAAATAATATAAAATATACAGTTTCAACTGGGGGATGTTATTTTAGTATGTAAATCTAATGCAAAAAGGAGAGCTGATAATGAGATGGATATTGGTATTTATATTTTTATATCTAATTCCCTTAATTATATTATTTAGAAATTATAAAAACTTTAAAAGATCATGTATTTACGGAAGTATGTATGTGGTTTTGGCTACAACTATAGTTATAAGTAATGTTTATATAAGTGGATTAAACTCAATTAAGGAGTCTATGTACTATCAGAATTATGCCCTTGATTCTAGATATCAGGACAAGTATGATTCTAATTTTGAAGAGGAAGAAGAAGTAAAAAAAGAACCAAAAGAAGAACCAGAAGATGCCTTTATAGATAAGCAGGCAAGTAATATAACAAATAGAGATAACGAATATAACAACAAAATAAGCAAAGATACTAATGATAAAGAATTTAAAGACGAATCTGATGATAGAGTATCGTCAGATCTTGAAAATATCTACAATTTCAAAAAAGAGGTTTACAGTATAGAAAGACAGGCACTAATGCCTATGAGAGATTGTATGCCTTATACTAAAGATATATCTAAGAATATTAAAAGATTAGATAGTATAAAAAAAGATATAGTATACGCTAGAGATATGTGCAGGGAAGTTGTATCAGAGTACGAAAATATGGAGATACAAGGTCTTTCAGATGATAAATACACAAAAGTATTGTATAATGCAAGAGACGATGTTAAAAAGACATACGAACTAAGAGAAAAGGCTATGAACAGTGCCATAAAATTAGTGGATACTAAAAGTCCAAAATATATAGGTCAGATAACAGAGTACTTGGATCTATCAGATAAACATATTGAGAGCTTTAAAGAAAGAGTAGAAGATCTTAAACAAAAAGTACAACAAGACCAAAACAAATAGAATCACTATATAAAAAAGTAACCGAGGGAGAGACGATGAACAAGCAGAGTATAGGAAAATTAAATGTATTTTTTATGGGGTTAACTCAAAGAAATAGTGAAAATAAAGATTTTTTTAAGAGCATGGAGATAATCTTCAAATCAGGTAGAAAAGAATTTAAAGGAATAGTTAAGGAAGAGGAAGGATTATATAATTTTAACTTCAAAGGAAAAACTGATTTATATAAATTTACCGATTTGCTTAAGGCTATAACTAAAGAAGCAGAAAATTATGATTCTATAACATTAAAATATATTGAAAGAGGGACTACTGTAGTTATTGAAGGCGATAACAAAAAAGTAAACGTAAAGTATGTAGACAATAAAGAGTCTGTAGATCAGATAGATGAGTTTACTGCATCTCAAATAAAAAATAGAGACTACTATGTAAAAGTAGGGCAAGCAAATGAACTACTTAAAGAAATAGGCGTACTTACAAAAGAGGGAAAAATTAAAAACGACAAAATAAGAAAGTATAATCAAATAGATCATTTCGTAGAATTAATAGATAAGATATTAAAGGAAATGAAAACAAAAGAAAGTATAACTATATTAGATTGTGCCTGTGGAAAGTCGTATTTGAGTTTCGTACTTAACTTTTATATAAAAGAGGTTCTAAAGAAAAACTGTTATTTTATAGGGATAGACTACTCAGATACAGTAATAGAGGCATCTAAGAAAATGGCAAATAATTTAGGATACAAAAATATGACTTTTATCAAAGAAGACCTAACAAATTACACACCAGATAGTGATGTAGATTTGGTAATAAGCTTGCATGCATGTGATATCGCTACAGATATGGCAATAGGTCTAGGTATAAGGGCAAAATCAGAGGCGATAGTTGTAGTACCTTGTTGTCACAAAGAGTTACTAAGCCAATACAGCTATAACGATATGGAACCTATATTAAAACATGGAGTGTTTAAGGCAAGGTTTGCAGATTTAATTACAGATGGTCTTAGAACACTACTTCTAGAGGGAAATGGATATGATACTTCTGTAGTTGAATATATATCTCCACTAGATACACCTAAAAACCTAATGATAAGAGCCATAAAGACTAAGGAAAAAAATGAAACAGCTATAGCTGAATACAAGGATTTAAAAGGTAAATTTGGAGTAGAACCTACTTTAGAAAAATTAATATACTAATACTTATTTGAATTATAAAATATTACTGTGGAATTATACCCAGTAATATTTTTTCGTCAACGGGTATTATATTAAAAATAATATAAATAATATTAAAAGTAGCATCAAATAATACAGATAATATCAAAAATAGTATTAAATAATATTAGAGTTGATATAAATTTGGGTATGTATTGGGTATGTGTATTATAGGATTTACAGAGTTTTGTTGGATTTTTGATTTATATATGAACATATGGTATAATGTTTTGATAATTATGTTCAATTAGTAAAAGTGGAGGGAAATATGAAGAGATTAAATATATGTGTTGATATAGATGGGACTATAACAAGTCCTTATCATTTTATTCCGTACTTAAATGAAATTTTTGAAGTCGATATTACAGAGGAAGAGTGTACAACTCATAATTGGGAAGAGCTGTACGGATCAGATATAAAGAAACTGTATTATGAATTTAACGAAAAATATATACATTCATACAAAGAAGCTGAGGTTGTTGAAGGAGCAAAGGACATCATAGGAGAACTATATAAGGAGCACAATGTATACTTTGTTACAGCTAGAGACTCATTACTAACAGAAGTAACGCAGGATTGGTTAAATAATAATGGTTTCTCAGATATGGATGTCTATTTATTAGGTACTGATTATAAAATAGATAAAGCAAAAGAATTAAACTGTGATATATTTATAGAAGACAATCCTTCAAATTCTCTTGCATTAGCTGATGAGGGTATACAGGTTCTGTTAATAGACACAAATTATAACAAAGATGTAGAACACGAGAATATAGTCAGAGTTTCTGATTGGACTGAAATTAAAAATTTTGTAGAAAATGTAAAATAACCATATTAATAAATTATGGGGGGAGGTACAATCTTATGATAGAGTTAAAATTAAAAAATAAAAAAGGAAAATTTCATGTAAATAGTACTGAAATTAAAGATATTTTAGGATTGCGCCAAGATTTTGAATATGTACAAGATATATCAAACAGCATAAACCAAGAAAATATAATGGTTTTTGACTGCAAGCTAGAAGAAGATGTATTTGAACTATATGAAATAGAAGAGATTCTTGAAGAACTTGGTGAGGATATAGATGAAGAGTATTTCAACGTTCTGTTTGAGGATGTAAGGGCTTATTTAAAAGATGCTACAGATGAGATAGAAGCAGAGTTACAAGAGATTTACCTTTTTGATAACTTAAGATGTTTTTTCGATATATACAATATAAATCAAGAATTTACCGATTTTAAATTTGTATTTGTAGTATGCTTTAAAGATATAAAAATATCTTCACTTAGCAACCTAGCCCAGATAGTTTCTAAAAGACAGCTAATCGGGGCATCTAAATACTATAGTTAATTAGGGAATCTATATTAATAAAAAAGTAAATAAAATTAGTAAAAATCAAATAAAAAGTTGCCTAAAATACCAAGTATTTTGGGCAACTTTTTCAAATCTATAAAAGATTATATTTTAAGTTATGCAAATTTTAATTAGTTTATAGAGTTAGTAGAACCTAAAACCTCTTCTATTTTATTTTCTACAACAGCTTGTATAGCATCTCTACCAGCGCCTATATATTTTCTTGGGTCAAATTGCTTAGGATTTTCAGCTAAGTATTTTCTAATTGCAGCAGTCATAGCTAATCTTAAGTCAGTATCCATATTTATCTTACATACAGCCATAGAAGAAGCTTTTCTTAACATTTCTACAGGTATACCTTTAGCACCGGCTATATCTCCACCGAATTCGTTACAAATAGCTATAGTGTTTTGATCAACAGCAGATGCACCGTGAAGAACTATAGGGAATCCAGGTAATCTATTTTGTATTTCTTCTAATATATCGAATCTTAATTTAGCTTCACCTTTAAATTTGAAAGCACCATGAGCAGTACCTATAGCTATAGCTAAAGAATCAACTCCTGTTCTTTCAACGAATTCAACAGCTTCATCAGGTTGAGTGTATATATGTTTGTCAGAAGAAACTTCATCTTCTATTCCAGCTAAAACTCCAAGTTCAGCCTCAACAACAACACCTCTAGCATGAGCGTAATCAACAACTTCCTTAGTTACTCTAACATTTTCTTCGAAGTCATAATGAGAACCGTCTATCATTACTGAAGAGAAACCAGCATCTATACAAGTTTTAACAGCTTCCATATCTGGACCATGATCTAAGTGAAGAGCAACGTCTACACCGATTTCATCAGAAGCGGTTTTAACCATTGCAACTAAAGTGTCAGGACCAGCATATTTTATAGCTGACATAGAGGCTTGAATCATAACATAAGAATTTTTAGCCTTAGCTCCTCTTAAAACTCCTTGTAATTGTTCTAAGTCACTTATATTGAATGCTCCTATAGCGTATCCACCTTCGTAAGCTTTTTTAAACATTTCTTTTGTAGTAATTAATGCCATATTAATCCTCCTATTAACTTTTAAAATTTACCTATCAACTATATTATAACGTTAAACCAAAAAAAGTATATACTAAATTGTAATAACATCAAATTAAAAGTATAATAATATCTATGAGTATAATAATGAATATATAACTGAAAGGAAGGTAGTTATGCCACAGATAAAAATTAGAGGAATACATGAAAATGGAGAACATTTCTAATGGCAAAAAAACTAAGAATAGATAAGATTCTTTCAAACCTTGGCTATGGAAGTAGAGCAGAAATAAAAAGAGATTGTAAACATGGAGTAATAGAAGTAAATGGAAAAATAATATCAAACCCAGGAACACAGGTAGATCCTGAGAATGATGAAATACTATACTCAGGAGAAAGAGTAGAGTATAGAGAGTACATATATATAATGATGAACAAACCTGATGGGTACATATCTGCCACTTTTGACAAAAGGGACCCTATAGTGCTGGATTTAATAGATGATCCATCATATTTAGCATTTGAACCATTTCCAGTGGGAAGGTTGGACAAAGATACAGAGGGACTATTAGTACTTACAAATGATGGGAAACTGTCTCATAGAGTACTATCACCTAAGAAACACGTTCCTAAGACCTACTATGCAAAAGTCGAAGGAGTAGTTAGTGATGAGGATATAAAATCCTTTGAGGAGGGAGTAGTACTTGATGATGGGTATAAGACAATGCCATCACAGTTGAAAATATTAAAGAGTGATGAATTGTCAGAAATAGAACTTACAATACATGAGGGAAAATTTCATCAAGTAAAAAGAATGTTTGAGAGTGTAGGCAAAAAAGTAGTATACTTAAAAAGATTGTCCATGGGAAAACTTAAGCTAGATGAAAGCCTAGGTTTGGGAGAGTATAGAGAACTAACAGATGAAGAGGTAAAACTTATAGAAAAAAGAGAATAATTATATAAAATGTATATATAGGATATGTTTTTAATACATGCTTAAGTTATATAAAATAGATGGAGGAAATTATATTGAAAAGAAGAGATATAATAGAGTTTGAAGTAGATAAAATGGAGTTTGGTGGAACATCAGTAACTAAAATCGAAAATAGAGATGTAAGTATGAAGGGCGGAATCACTGGTCAAAGGGTTAAGGCAATAGTTCAAAAAACAAAAAGTGGCAAGGCTGATGTAAAAATGATGGAACTTCTAGAGAATTCACCTATAGAGACACAGACCCCATGCAAACACTTCAATCAATGTGGAGGATGTAGTATATTATCTGTTCCATATGAAAAACAATTAGAGATAAAAGAAAGACAAGTCCTAGATTTATTTTTACAACAAGATCTAATAGGATTTGAGTTTTTAGGTATACAAGGAAGTCCATTAAATAAATTATATAGAAATAAAATGGAATACACTTTCGGAGATGAAGTAAAGGGAGGTCCTCTTACATTAGGACTTCATAAAAAAGGAAGACACATAGATATACTAACAGTGGACGGATGTTTCTTAGTAGACAATGATTTTATAAGTGTACTAACTTCAACTGTTAAGTACTTCAATGAAAAAGAACTTCCTTATTATAGAACTATGAGCCACCAAGGGTATCTAAGAAACCTTGTAGTTAGAAAAGGGATTAATACAAACGAGTTAATGGTAAATATAGTTACATCATCTCAAATAGATTTTGATATGGCTGAATATAAGGAAATGTTGTTAAATCTTGAATTAGAAGCTGAATTAGTAAGCATATTGCACACTATAAATGATGGACTTGCGGATGCTGTTCAGTGTGATGAACTTAGAGTACTTCATGGGAGAGATTATATAACAGAGGAAGTGCTGGGGCTTAAATTTAAAATATCTCCGTTCTCATTTTTCCAAACAAATACCAAAGGGGCAGAAGTACTTTATTCTATAGCTAGAGATTTCATAGGAGATCATAGTGATAAGGTAATATTTGACCTGTATAGTGGAACTGGAACTATAGGTCAGGTAATGGCAGGAAAAGCGAAAAAAGTCTATGGTATAGAGATAATAGAAGAAGCTGTTAAAGCGGCGAATGAAAATGCTAAGTTAAACGGCCTTAGTAACTGTGAATTTATAGCAGGTGATGTTGGAAAGACTGTCAAGAATTTAAAGGACAAGCCGGATTTGATTATTGTGGATCCTCCAAGACCGGGTGTTCATAAGGATGCTGTGAGAGATATTTCAGGATTTGGAGCAAAAGAGATTGTTTATATTTCTTGTAATCCAAGGACTTTGGTTCTTGATTTGGTTGAGTTTAAGAAGTATGGATATGAGGTTGAGAAGGTGAAGTGTATGGATATGTTCCCTAATACTCCTCATGTTGAGAGCGTAGTTCTGTTGACTAAAGTACTGTAGCCAGTAAATAAAGTTTAAAAAATTAGAACAAAGAATGATTAATTTGATAAAGCTTGATTAAAGGCAGGAAAAAGACAAGAAGAAAAAAGAAGATAAAGAAAATTAAATAAGACTAAAAACAAGAAAAATACAGGGATTAAGCAGGATATTGTTTAGTCCCTTTTTTATATTTAAATCAAACTTTAATCTAATTTTGGTTATAGTTTGATTTTTTTAGAATTAATAATTTTATAGATTTCTTTAATCAAATTTTAGTCTATTTTTTCATCAATCCTCTATTTTACTTACTTCTACTTCTCTTTTTTAATCAAACTTTAGTCTTAGGGGACATAGTAAGGATGAATTTATATTCATCCTTATAGAGAAAAGGAAAAGTATATAATTACAATATAAATTTGTAATTACTATATATGTTTTTTATAGTCAAAAAAATTAATAATTATTACATATAAACAATAAATTTTGGCCAAAATAATAAGTTAAAATTACATGTATATTATCTTTACTGTCGGACAATATATTACCAAGAAAGGAGAGATTAGATTGAATTTAGATTTTAATAAGAATAAGATAATATCACTTTTGAAAGCAGTAGATAGAGATGGTATAGATGAATTAATAAAGTATTTAGAAGAAAGAACTGATTTTTTTATAGCTCCTGCATCAACCCATTTTCATGGAAATTACAAAGGTGGATTAGCCGAGCATTCAATTAATGTTATGAATATACTAAAGGAGAAAAATGAAAGATACTCTTTAAATTTAAGTGATGAAAGTATCGTAATAATAGGACTTTTACATGATATTTGCAAGGTTAACTTTTATAAAAATAGTATGAAGCTTAGACGAAATGATGAAGGTAAATGGGAAGCATATAAAACCTATGTAATAGATGACGGAGTACCTCTTGGGCATGGAGAGAAAAGTTGTATAATAATCCAACAATTTATAAATTTAACCTTGGAAGAATGTATGGCTATTAGATATCATATGGGTGCATATTTGCCTAAAGATGAATATAAAAACTTAGAAAATGCTAAGAATAGATTTCCTTTAATCACAGCTGTGTATACAGCAGATGTGGAAGCATCGTCATATTTAGAGAAAACAGTAGTAGATATAGAGATAGTAGATATATCTATTTACAATGAAATGAAGAGAAAGGGCGAAATAATATGATACTTAAAAAGAAAACACTTGAAGATAGATTTAAAAAGATGCTTAAAAAGAAGAATGTACAAATAACAGTAGAAGATGTAATGAAATATTTAAATATAGATAGAGAAAAAGCAAAATCACTTGTAGAAGACTTTTTAATAAATTAAAGAAAGGAAGGTATAGAGATGAAATACAATGGAGTATATGATGAGTTAGAATATTTAAAAGAAAAGATAAGTAAACTTGAAAATATGAGTGTTAATATGAAGTTAGCACTTATACAAATATCACTTGAATTAGGGTGGTCGGATACTGCTATAAAAAATGTTATTGGTGCATTTGATAATGAATTAGAATTTTTTAGAAATAGCATGGAAAAATTTAAGTTGTAGTTTATAAAGAGATGAAGAAATTAACTAACTATGAGGTTATAGATAAAATTGATGAAATTACGAATGGGGAATATGAATTATTAGAGGAGTACAAGAATTATAATACACCAATAATGATTAAGCATAAAAAAGAAGGTTGTGGACATATATGGAAGGTAAGATTAAGTAATTTTATCAATAAAGGAACTCGATGTCCAGAATGCAATAGAAGTAAGATGATATCCAATGAAGAATTTAAACAAAAGTTAGAAGATAAATATGGAGATGAATATGTTGCTTTAGAAAAATATAAAGGTAGTAGTGTTAAAATTAAGGTGCTTCATAAAGAATGTGGTGCAACGATAATGAAAAGACCAAATGATTTACTTAGTGGATATGGATGTGATAAGTGTAATAAATATCATAAGAAATGCGAAGGTGAGTTTAAAGAAGAATTAAAAAGTATTTATGGAGATGAATATATAGCAATAGAGGGCTATAAGGGAGCACATATAGCAATATATTTTAAACATTCATGTGGAACAGTATTTAAAGCCAAACCATATTTGATGTTGCAACAGAGAAGAAAATGCCCTAAATGTAAAGAAAATCCAACCCCTACAGAGGAAGCGTTAAGACAAATGATAAAAGAAAGTAAGGATGGTGAAGATTATTTATTAGTATCTAATTACACAAAAATGAGCAAAAAAGCAAAGTTTCTTCACACTAAATGTGAAAAAACATTTTATATGCGACCAACTGATTTTATATATAAAAATCAAAGATGTCCCAATTGTTCAGGAGTAAAAAAGTATACTACAGAAACATTTAAGGACAAAGTTTTAGAAATAACAGAAGGTGAGTATTTACCATTGGGTGAGTATATCAATAATAAAATTAAGGTAAGAATGAAACATTTAGAATGTGGTCATGAATGGGATGTTAGACCAGACCAGTTTTTAAGTGGTAGTAGGTGTAGACTATGTAGTAAGTCTAAAGGAAATAAAAGAATAGTAAATTATTTAACTAAAAAAGATATAAATTTTATAGCAGAGTTTAGAATAGATAAATGCAGAAATAAGAGAACACTACCTTTTGATTGTGCAGTATTTGATAAAGATAAAAAACTTAAGTTCTTGGTTGAGTTTAATGGAGAACAACACTATAAAGTTAAAGAAAGATTTGGTGGAAAGAAAGAATTAAATGAAAGAAAGAAAAACGATAGAATAAAGGAACAGTATTGTAAAGATAATGACATAGATTTAGTTGTAATACCTTACACAAAGTTAAATAAAATTGAAGATATATTAGATAAAAAAATATATCAGTATCACCTATAAAGTTGCCTTGGCAACTTTATTTTTAATTTGTATGAAATTATGTACATAAAAACAAATAAGTTTATATTAAATAGATAAAATATGTAAATCATAGTAAAATATAAACAGAAGACAATTAGGAGGAACAAAGGATGATTACAGGAGAATTAAGAAGTAAAGTAGATAAAATTTGGGAAACTTTTTGGACTGGTGGAATAACTAATCCATTAGAAGTAATAGAGCAATTTACATATTTATTATTTATAAAAGGATTAGATGAAATAGAAACTACAAAAGAAGCAGAAGCCTCTATATTAGGAATAGATTTCAATAGAACTTTTCCAGAGGATAAACAACATTTAAGATGGAGTAAATTTGCAAATGAGGGTGATGCAGATAAGATGTATCAAATAGTACAAAATGAAGTATTTCCTTTTATAAAAAAACTAAACACTAACAAAAAATCTGCTTATGCAAAATATATGGACGATGCAATATTTAAAATACCTACACCATTAATGTTAAGTAAGATAGTAGATGGGATTAATAACATTAAATTTGATAAGGATAAAGATACAAAAGGGGATTTATATGAGTACCTATTATCAAAGGTAGCTACAGCAGGTACAAATGGTCAGTTTAGAACACCAAGGCATATTATTGATATGATAGTTAATTTAATGAAACCAAAACCAGAAGATGTAATCGTTGACCCGGCAATGGGTAGTGCAGGATTCTTAGTTTCATCACAAGAATATTTAAGAAAGAATCATAATGATTTATTCTTAGTGCAAGGATTAAAAGAGCATTTTAACAATAATATGTTCTATGGTTTCGATATGGATAGAACTATGCTTAGAATAGGTGCTATGAATATGATGCTACACGGTGTTGATAATCCTAATATAGAATATAAGGATTCATTATCAGAAGCAAATACGGATGAAGAAAAATTCACATTAGTTTTAGCAAATCCTCCATTTAAAGGGAGTTTAGACTATGAAGCTGTTAGTGCAGACTTACTAAAAGTAACTAAAACAAAGAAAACAGAGTTACTATTCTTAGCATTATTCCTTAGAATACTTAAAACTGGTGGTAGATGTGCTTCAATAGTCCCTGATGGAGTATTATTTGGTTCTACAGGAGGTCATAAATCTATAAGAAAAGAAATAGTTGAAAATCATAAGTTAGAAGCAATTATATCTATGCCTTCGGGCGTATTTAAACCTTATGCAGGTGTTAGTACAGCAATTATGATATTTACTAAGACAGGCTCAGGAGGAACTGATAAGGTTTGGTTCTATGATATGAAGGCTGATGGATATTCCTTAGATGATAAGAGAAATGAAATAGATGATAATGATATATCTGATATAATTGAAAGGTTTAGCAATTTAGATAAAGAAGTAGATAGAAAAAGAACTGAGCGAAGTTTCTTTGTAGATAAAGAAGAAATAGTTGAAAATGGGTATGATTTATCTATTAATAAATATAAAGAAGTAGAATATGAAGAAGTAGTTTATGATGAACCAAGAGTTATCTTCAAAAGAGTAAAAGAACTTGAAAAAGAAATATTACAAGGAATAGAAGACTTAGAAAGAATACTTGAGGTGTAGTTAATGGGAAATATAATGAAAATAAAAGATGTTTGTACAATTAGTGGAGGATATGCATTTAAAAGCACTCATTTTACAGATGAAGGAATAGCAATAATTCGAATTGGTGATATTTATGATAACAAAGTTAACATTAGTTCTGGAACTGCATTTATTAGAGAATATGATGAAAAATTAAGTAAATTTATAATAAAAAAGGGAGATATTTTAATTGCATTATCTGGAGCAACAACTGGAAAATTTGGTATGTTTAATGAGAATAAACCAGCATTACTTAATCAACGAGTTGCTAAAATTTCACCAAATAAACAAATTAATAATAGATATTTATATTATTATATGAATAAGTTACAAGATATAATATATAGCAAAGCTTTAGGATGTGCACAACCTAATATTAGTCCAACTGAAATAGGAGAAATTGAAATATATGTACCAAAGATATTGGAACAAGAAAAAATAGTAGAAATATTAGACATATCAAAAGCTTTAATCGATAAAAGAAAATATCAAATTGAATATTTAGATAAATTAGTTAAATCAAGATTTATCGAGATGTTTGGTGACCCAATTAGAAACGTTAAAGGCTGGAAAACAGGAAAGATGAATGATGTAGCACCTGTAGTTAACTATAAAGGTGATTTTAACAAATGCAAAGTGTGGTTACTAAATTTAGATATGGTTGAATCAAATACAGGAAATATTATTGGATATAACTATGTAACAACAGATGAAATAGGAAATTCAACTTGTACATTTGATACGACAAATATTTTATACTCAAAGCTAAGACCATACTTGAATAAAGTAGTTATACCAAATGAAATTGGATATGCTACATCTGAAATGGTTCCATTACAACCTGTAAGAGGAGTATTAAATAGATATTATTTAGCACATATGTTAAGAAATAAATCATTTGTAGATTATATAAGTGAAAAAGTTTCAGGTGCAAAAATGCCGAGAGTAACTATGAATGAATTTAGAAGTTTTGAAGTTCCAATACCACCAATAGAACTTCAAAATCAATTTGAAGACTTCGTCAAACAAGTCGAAAAATTGAAATTTGAAAT
>NZ_FQWX01000008.1 GCF_900129815.1 Asaccharospora irregularis DSM 2635 | reverse complement strand
CTCTTACATGAAAATCCATGTATATATTCCTCATGGCATTCTAAGCATTTATGTTTTATATACCCATACTGTATATTTCCACAATTTAAGGCTTTTTGAACTGTATTCGTTATATGCTCACGCATTTCTTTTCTGACTCTGGGTAGTTTTGATATTTTGAACTCCTCAAAGTGGTTTTTTAAAATTACATTTATAATTTTGTTACTTTCATATTTTCTACAATTATTCATATCACTATTATACACAAGTTTTCCACAGGTTTGAATACAATATAATTTCCTTGTAATTAAAAAAATTAGGCTGCATAAATGCACCTAATTTTTTAATCCGCTGTTACTAACTGCTCATTATAATACAACTGTACTTCTTTTACAAAATCACCCTTGTAATCTTCTCTTAAAATATTTTTAACTATATTGTTTATTGTATATTCTTTTGCATAATCATTTAAGTAGTCCGTTGCCCAAGAAACCCTACTTTTTTTCGAATTATCTAGCTCAACTAGTTCAATTCTCGCTATCCCACTTTCATTAACTACAGCTAATATAGGTAATCCGTTGAAACACTGCTCAGATAGCTCTTTTAGTATAATATCTACTTTTTCGTCAATAGTACTTCCCTTTTTGATATCTACATATACTTCTTTTTTTTCGTCCTTAAATACCAATTCAACTGGAATCTTAACTGTTTCGTCATTATAATTTTTCACGTCAAAATTTGAGGCTTTTACTTTTTTTACCATAGCAGAATTATTTGTATCTATTGTTTCATTTTCAGTAGTATTATATGCACTATTCATACATGCTGTACTTAACAATGTAGTAACGACTGTAATTAGACTCACTGCTAATTTATTCATAAGTATCCCTCTGCTTTCAAGTTATCTTGATACTTATTATATCATAGTATAATTATTTTTTTTAGTATTTAAGATTAATTTATAAATAATTTTAACAGCAATCTAAATTATATTAAGTTATTATATACTTACAGTTACTTATATTTACTTATATATATTTATAACTCTTTATAGTTATTTACAGTGGTTTACAGTTGTTTAATGAATATTTATTGCCTTAGCATTGATATTTACATTATATTGATTTTCCAAGTTTAAAAGTTTCTCATTTAGTACTCCATTTATTTGTTTTAAATTGTTGTCTTTAAATTTGCCATCCCTTGATAATACGCTGTTTTCAAATAAATGACTTAAATCAATTATTTCATTTGAATTCATATTAAAATTGAATTTATAATCCTTTATAGGTAATTTTAATTCAACATCCGAACCAATTGAATCTATATTTAAATTTTTTGCTATAGGAATGTTTGATTCAATGTTTATTGAGGAGCCATTAGCCACTTCACCTTTATACTGTGTTATATCCATGTTATCTGCTATAAATCTTTCGGCATTATTTACAAGTATATCCTCATTGTCAGAATGTATATTTACTGATAAAGCATCTATTTTTATATTTTTTATACCCAACAATTCAGTAGGTTTAAGGCTTATCCCTTCAGACGAAACTATTTCTAATTTATCCAGAATAAACTTTTCTTTTGGATTTACTCCGCTTATGAAACTGCCATATCTAGTTTTAAACGATATATTATTTAAAAATACATCATCTTTTATAAATAAATTTCCACCCTCAGTTACTGAATTTATATCAACATCATTTGGAACATAAACAATTATATCTTTATCATATCTTGAAAACATTTCATCCATTCCCTTATTAAATAAATCCTCAAAATTCTTAACCTTATAATTCTTATATGAATTGTTAATTGATTCCTTTATCTCTAAGGTATTACCATTTTCTTTGATAGTATAATTTACAGCTGGATCATTTCCCCTTCTTGTAACCTTAACCGTTTTTTCATCATGCTTTTTTATTTGTATATTAGTAAATTGGGTATATGCAGAGATATTATTAACTTCAACATTTTTTTCATATATACGATGTTCTCTATTTGACTCTTCTTCCTTTTCAAGAGCAAAATTTATAACTGCTGGTACAGCATCAAGTCCAGTCCACACAGATCCTATGATCCCAACTACTATTAAAGCAATAGCAAATATAGAAACTCTTTTATTCATCTAAGCCATCCCCCTTCGTTAAGTCTACTTTCTGTGAATATTCTAAGCCGTCTGAATATTCTAAGTCATCCTTTTTTAATGTTTCTCTTTTCTTAATTGCATTTATATATATACCTCTTGTTTTTAGCCAATGTATATAGTTTTTAAATACTTGTTTTCCCAGTCTAGCTATTAATATAAATATTTGCCATAGTATTATCTGGAACCCTATAAATGCCATAGATGCAAATATACTAAAAACACCTATTTTAGGTATAATTTGAGTGAATTTGACAATAAACGGTAATGCAAATATATAAGTTGCTATTGAACCTATTAAAGTCATTAAATAAGATAGCATAAAAAATATAAACATAGATGCTGGCATAATAAGAAATAAAGATAAAATAACCAATACTATTTTTATAGCTTTTCTAGACAAACTGTTCCCATTTTCATCTAGATCTGGAGTTAATTTTCTACTTATATAATTTTTTAGCTTATTAAATCCTTTTTTCATCTTAATTTTTATATCTTCAATCTTGTCAAATAAAATATCTTTTTTAGAAAGCTCAGATTCATCATTATCCTTTATCTGAGCTACCATCTCGTGGGCTATAGATTTAGGAGAACCTAAAGAACCTATTATCTCCATATCGTTTTTCCCCTCTATAGTTCCATTTACAAAATACTCCTCATAGTCCCTTAATATATCATTTACTTCATCTTCATGGAAATCTTTCTTTAAATAATCTTTTAATATTTCCAAAAACTCTACCCTATTCAAGTTCAAAACCTCCCTCATTTATATTAATTAAAGTGTCTACAGCACTCACAAAATTTTTCCATTCATTCATTAACTTACTTAAATTTTCTCTTCCTAAAGTAGTTATTCTATAATATTTTCTAGCCGGTCCCTCTGTAGACTCTAGTATATATGTTTCAAAATAAGATTCCTTTGTAAGTCTTCTTAAGATTGGATATATTGTCCCTTCATTTACATCGATTACCGTGGATATATTTTTTACTATTTCATAACCGTACATATCTTTTTTTGATATAAGAGCTAATACACAAATTTCTAAAGCTCCTTTTCTAAACTGTGTATTCATGAAACCCCTCCTTTCTAAAAAAATCAATACTGTGTTTTAAACAGTACTGTGTTTCATATTATATTTTCATAATAACACAGTACTATGCTTTACACAATAGTTAAAAATAATATTAAATTAAAGTATTCAATCAGATAATAAAATCAATGAAATTATATACAAATATAAAAACTTCTATCTAAAACTTTAAATGATAATTCTTTGAAATAAATATATAATTTCCTATGCATTATAAAAAACCTTCTCTAAAAGTTAATTTAGAAAAGGTTTTTCATTATATATTGATAATTAAATTATTTTTGAATGTGATTTATTATTAATTTTATTGTTTGGTCTATTGACTTTATATGTGTTCTCTCATATCCGTGTGATGCAAATACTCCCGGTCCTATTAGTGCAAACTTAGCATCCATGCCTGCTTTTAAAGCCGCCGCTGCATCTGATCCATAACTTGGATATATATCAACTTTATAACCTATACTATTTTTCTTGCAAACTTCTATTAAAGTATTAGTAAGCTCATAGTCGTATGGACCGTTAGAGTCTTTGGCGCAAATACATACATCGTACTCAGTAGAATTTTGGCCATCCCCTGGACATCCCATATCTACAGCTATAAACTCAGTTGTATTATTAGGTATAAATGATGATGAACCATGACCTACCTCTTCATAATTGCTAAAATAGAAATTAACTGTATTTTTAAGTTTTATATTGTTTTCTTTTATGTTTCTCATAACTGTTAAAAGAGCTGATACAGAAGCTTTATCATCTAAGTATCTAGATTTTACAAAGTTAGACTCTGTTATTCTTGTTCTTGTATCAAAAGATACTATATCTCCAACCTCTATCCCTAGTTTTTGAACATCATCTTTAGTAAATACCTCTTCATCTATTACTATTTCATAATTTTTACATTCTCTTGGCAATTCTCTAGCATCATTTGCATGTATATGAACAGAAGGTTTTATTGTTTGCAAAGTTCCCTCGTATTTTTTACCTTCTCTAGTATGTATTAGGCAGTTTTCTCCCTCTACTGTATTCATCATGTATCCACCTAATTGTGATACACTTAGTCTACCATTTCCCTTAACTTCTTTGACTATAGCTCCTAGGGTATCTATATGAGCAGATAATGTTGTAGCCTTATTGTTATCTTCTCCCTCTATTGTAGCTATTAACATACCCTTGTTTCCAACTTTATAATCTACATTCATACTTCCTATTTCTTTTTTTAAATACTCTAAAATCTCTTTAGTATATCCTGTTGGACTTGGTATACTTAAAACTTCATTTAAATACTTTTTTATCATGCATGTATTTTCCATTTAGTTACCCCCTATTTTTATTTTATAGCAAATATTATTACTTATTTAACAATATTTCTACTACTAATTATAATACTAATTTTTAAATTATGTAACCCTTATAAAAGTAATATATCATAGAATATATCAGTATTACAGTCATCGTTTTGAGCAAATAACTTATAACATTTTCTTTTAAACTTATAGAGAAATCTAGGCTTTTACAGTATACCATTAAACTAGATAATGGTGAAAGTTTTAATGAAGCCACTAAACCTATTAGTATCCTTATAAAATAATCTTCATTTCCTTTTATTAAATCTATAGCTATTATAGCATTATAAAAATTTACTACCATAAACTCACCTAACTTATTTGAATAAGGCAGTTTTAATAAATTGATAATAGGATAAAAAACATACTTGATATTTTCTATAATTCCTATGTTATTTATTATAATATCTCCCAAGAACAATACAATAATTATATTGGGAGATACATTCATTATCACGTAAATAGCTTCTTCCAAGTTAATAAATATTTTTTTTATTATACTTTCTTTTTTTCTATTATTTATATACTTCTTTATAGCTTTTTTTAGTTTGTCGCTTCGGTGTACGGTTTCCTTGTATGATGTTTTTATATAATATGACTTCTTTTTCTTGTTAATTGGGTAAACTCTAGACAAAATCATGTTAGATAGTATAAAAATTACTAAAAGTATCGGTAAAAAATCTATTGTATCTATATTAAATTCATCGATAATATACTTTATCATAGGTATAGACAATACTGAAAAATTTAATACTAACATGCAAGCTTCATTTTCTCTTATTTTACCACTTTTATACAGCCTATTAGTCATATAAAATCCACAAAAACAATCTGTAAAAATATACACCATTATATTTACTATTGTTTTTCCACTTAATTTAAATGCCTTCTTTGTAATTGTGTGAAAGTATGACTCTACTATATCCAATAATCCATAATCGAAGAAAACCATAAATATAGCAGCTAGTGGTAACAGAGTTGTCAAATTTAATATTATATCTTTTAGTATAAGTGTTGTGTTGTCACTAATGAGAAAAACTTTATTAGAGCCAAAGAACACATCTATGATTATAAGTACACTTAGTAATTTAATGTATATAAACATCTTTTTAAGATTAAATTTTTCTCCTCTAGAAATAAATATATTTTTTATCCCCCCCAAAGACACAAACACTACAGTACATATCTTTATAAAATTCCCACCGTAATGTTGTAGCTTATATGACATATGATATATCAATGTTTTTGTCTGACTATCTAGTCTTATAGGAACAAAAAATACCACTACTCCAATTAATGAATATATAATTACTTTTATTATTTCTAAAGACTCAAAATCTCCTCCTAGTTCCCTTTCATCCAGCTTGTTTGTATTTTCCACGCTATCACCCCTATTAAGTTTTTCAACTTTAAGCAAATATCTCCTTCTAAAACCGTTAAAATTTATTCACATTGATTAAATATAAATGTGAATGTATAATATTATAATTGAGGTATTTTATTAAATGAGGTGATAATTTGATTGATATAAATAAAAGTAAGACTATTTTAATACTTACAGCTCAATTTGGCGCCGGTCATGTCAGTGTAGCCAATGCAATCAAGGACTACATTACGGAGTATAATCCTTCTTATAATATTGTAATTCAAAACTTTATAAATGCTAGTATACCTAAGATGAATGAACCAATGATTAGACTTTATGAAAAAAACACAAAGTATACCCCTGGCTTATATAATTATTACTATTATTTAAAGAAATGTTTTGATTCTAAATATGATATTGCACATATGATATATACTCCTAAGCTTACAGACTACATACTAGATATAAAACCGGATTTGATTATATCAACTTTTCCCCTGGCTGCTGCATGTGTGAATAACTTTAGAAAGAGTTATCCTAATTCAAATGTATCTACTCTAACTGTTGTTACAGATGTTGTTGACAGTCTTGAATGGGTATATCCAACTACAGATATGTATTTTGTTCCTTCTTCAGAAATAAAAAACAGATTTGTTCAAAAAGGGATTAATCCTGATTCAGTAAAGGTTACTGGAGTACCCGTTAATAGAAACTTTTACTGCAACGAAAAAAATTTTGTCCCTGGTAAGTATAGGCTACTTCTTTTGGGAGGAGGAAGAGGGCTGTTTGACTTTGATGAGGATTTTATGCATTGGATTGATGACTTCATAAAAGACAACAAAGATAAACTAGAGGTCACAATTGTCACCGGTAAAAACGATAAACTTTATGATAACTTAACCAATAAAAATCCAGTTTCTAATATAAAAGTACTTGGATTTGTGACAGATATGTATAATCTAGTAAAAGAATACGATATAATGCTTACAAAACCGGGTGGTGCAACGCTGTTTGAGGCAATACACTCTAACACTCCGATAATAGTTAAGATTCCAAAAGTAGGACAAGAAATTGAAAACTCAAAGTTTTTAATAGACAAAGGGCTTGGGTTTGTTTATAGAGACAATAAAGACCTTAAAGATATTTTTTACAAAATATCCTCTGGTGAATTTGACTCATTTATAAATTTTATGAAAAACAATATATCTGATTTTAAATATTTTATACATCCAGATGAAATCCCAAATTATATATCCGAATTAATAAATAGCAAGGCATAAATTATGCCTTGCTATTTATTAATTTTGTTATTTATTAACTTCTTTGTATTCAATCAAACTAATTATCCTCTTTTTATCATCTACAGATTTATACCTTCTTCTATTTTTTTTTATATCATACGACCTAAAGTCTGACTTGGTTTTTAAGACAATCAAATTTAAAAAATATAATTCTGCTGTTAAAAAACACAGCTCCACTAACATTTCTAGACTAGATGTATTATAATAATTTGCCTCTCCATAGACTCCTATTGAGTATATCTTTAGAAAACTTAAAAATAGCATATTCATTAAAATCAAATTGGAAAGCTTATTAAACTCTGTATCTACCTTGTTCTTTTTTAAAACTGAATATATACACAAAATACTATATCCACCAGATTTCAAAGCATCTTGATAAACCTCTCTAACTACATTTTTCCCAAAGTAGTTAGCAATAATAATTAATATAGCAATTACTATTAAAGATCCAGTATCATAAATATACCTATGGTAATCAGAAATAATATTTTTCTTAAGTAAATTAATAACTAAATAGATTATAAAAATAATCGATGCAGATACATTAATTCTCCTAATTTTTCTAATGCTAACTATAGAGTATATAATACAAATAATAATAGATATTATAGCAACGTGTATTAAATATTTATCATCAAATACATTACATAGAAGAATAGGAGTAGCGATGTAGACAAATAAATCTGTTGTTAATTTTTTTTTCACCTGAATCTGCCCCCTTTTTTGAATTCAGAGAATTTTCTATATTTTTTAAATTTTCAGTTATTTATAGATTCTACATTATATTACATATTCCTTCTAATATTTATTTATTTTTATATGAACAATTAATTAAATATCCTCTATACCTGTAATAGGATCTATATTTTTGTCATTAACTATCATTTCAAAGTGAACATGATTTCCTGTAGAATCCCCCGTAGACCCAACTTTTGCTATCAATTCACCTTTTCTTACTACGTCTCCTTCTTCTACTATATTTATAAAATTATGAGCATAAATTGTTACCTTGCCATCAAAGTGTTTTATTTTTACAACATTCCCGTATCCATTTTGAACTCCTGAAAATATAACTATACCATCATCAGACGACAATATATCTGTATTCTCAGGGGCTGGTATATCTACTCCTCTGTGAAATTTCAAACTACTTGTTATTGGATGTACCCTATATCCATAAGGCGAACTTACCTCTTCATACTCTTTAACAGGCCATTGGCCCTTTATAAATTCTAAGTTGTTTTCTTTAATTTCAATTTGCTTTTCCTGTTGAATAATTTTTTCAAGTTTAGCCTCTTCTATTGCAGATTCTTCTAAATTTCTTAGTAAAAGTTCCTTATATGTGTCGTAATTTAAGTTTTTCTCTGATGAACTCAACTTTATACACTCCTGATCATCGCTATTACACTTGCTTATATTATTTATATTCTCTATCTCTCTTTTTAATTCTTTTCGGTATTTATTATTTAAAATTAGTAGTTCTAAATTATCTTTTTCCAAAGAATATGAATCTACTATGTATATACTTACTGAAAAAATAAGAGTTAATACTGTACCTATAAGTAAATTTATACTTTTTTTCATATTTTTATCAGCTCCTTTTCAATCTATTTACTAGTATTAACCAATTAATATAAATTTATTACATATTATTAACATCTAATTTAATCACCAATTCGGTCTATTTTAAATACTATATATTAATAGAAAGATCTATCCGAGTATTTATTAAAGGGGGTTTTATTTTTGAATAATTTATCTGGGATAATATCATTTATTTTTCTACTATTGTACGCCTTACTTTATATAATGAGAGACTTGTACGTTTTTTCTAATAACTTCATCATAAGAAAATATATAAATAAAACTCTTCCTTTGCTAACTAAATGTAATTCGCTTTTTCTAATCGCTTCTTTTATATTTTCTTTAGTGCATCTTTCTCATCTCTACGCAAAAGTTCCTCATCTAAACCAAGTATATATTATTATGCTTTTAATTCTATTTGCACTAAAAAATACATACTTAAAGCCTAGTAATATAAAATATGTGCACCTTTTTAATTTTTCCTTCTACTTGCTAACATTTAGTTTAATTATCCACCTAACATGTGATATATAGTTGCAATAAAAAAGCTTATTAACTAAAGTTATCTAAACACTAATAACCTTAGTATAATAAGCTTTTTATATAAAAATTAATCTAATATTTTTTATTTAAACACCCTTTTTTCAAAATCATCTATAGGCATAGGTTTTGCAAATAAATAACCTTGTGCTAAATCACAATCATTGTCAATTAAAAATTTAGCTTGGCTCTCTGTTTCTATTCCCTCAAATAATACAACTAACCCTAATGACTTAGCCATCTTTATAACATAGGATACTATTATTTTTACATTAATATCAATATCCCCGTTCTTGAAAAACTCTTTATCGAGTTTAAGAGTATCAACCGGTAAATCCTTTAGAAGATTTAGAGACGAATATCCTGAACCAAAATCATCAATTGAAAGTATAAACCCCTTGGATTTAAGTTCATTCATAACTCTCATTAGATTATCTGTATCCTCTAAAAATACACTTTCTGTAAGTTCAAGTTCAATTAGATTTGTTGGTATTTTATACTTATTAACCAAGCCAAACAATCTTTCTGTAAACCTACTATCCTTCAAATGTACACGTGATACATTTACTGATATAGGTATAACTTGTTTTTTTTCATCTATCCATCTTCTAATAGTAGAAAATACTTCCTCATATACATAAAAGTCCAGGTTTACAATAAATCCATTTCTTTCAAGTACCGGAATAAAATCTACAGGTGGCATTATAGTTCCATCAGATAGTTTCCATCTCACCAGAGCCTCTGCTCCTACAAATTTTCTAGTTTTTATATCGACTTTAGGCTGTAGATATACTAAAAATTCTTTATTATTTACTGCATAAAACATTCTGTTTTCGATTTTGTTTTCTTTTTTTATTTTTTGATGTATTCTATTGTCATATATCACACAGGTATTTTCGTGAACACCTTTTCTAGTTTTGCGTGCTATATTCGCTCTATCCATAATTATAGATAAATCCTTATCCTCTGGTTGAATAACATACACGCCACTTGTAATTGCTAATTTACAGCTTATAAACTTATCTTTGCGCATATCCTCAACTTTTTCTGCTATATAAGCTAGTCTTAATTTTATTTCCTCAATTTCTTCGTATTTTAAAAGCAAAATAAATTTATCCTCTGAGGCTCTACATGCCAGCTCATTATCTCCGACTTCATCCACTAGAATTTTTCCAAATCCGATTAATATTCTGTTGCCAACCTCATAACCAAGTTCATCATTTATATTTTTAAATCTATCAAAATCACAGTACACTAAAGCATATTTATTACTTTTCCTAAATTTCAATATCTTCTCTGCTTCTATTTGAAATCTACTCAGAGTAGAAATCCTTGTCAACATATCCGTATATGTCACAGTTTCAACATATTTTGTTATATCACTACAACATATCAGTACAGATTCTTCTCCCTCTATCCACTCAAATCTACTAGCCCTTACATTAACCCAAGTATAACTTTTGATATCGTATATATCGCGCGTATACATTTTCGTATCCCCACTCAACTCTGCTATAGGACATATTTTACATAAGATTGAATTTCCACCTATATATTCATAACATGTCATACCCACCTCTACCCCTGGTAGAGACTGCTTTATTCTAGGGCTTATATACTGTAATTTATATGTCTTAGGATTAACTACATACGCCCACAAACCTTGACTATCTACTATCGCCCTTGTCAATAAATTTTCTTTTTTAAGTTTTTCACTCTTTCTCAACTTGACTATGTATCCTGTTATTATTTTTGAGAGCATCATAAGGGATCTAATATCAGAAATCTCCCAAAATCTTTTTCTCTCGCAATCATCAAATCCTATAAATCCTTTAAATTCCTCATTTATCTTGCACTGAAGTATTGCTTTTATCCCCTGTTTATTTAATATTTCATACAACTCAGGTGAGTAATTTTTAAGTATTTCTATATCCCTAAAATGTAGTATTCCATCTTCATCAAAATAGTCATCATAAGTATATGTTGAAACTACATCTATTTTTTGCAGATTATCAATTTGTGGATTGATTCCATCCGCACACCATTCATATGTATTTCTACAGTACTTACCATCATCACTATTTTCAAATATATAAGTACGACTTACCCCATAATAGTTACCTATTATTTCTAATGCCTTATTGATTCCGTCTTTTATACTTTCACTTTTTAAAAAATTATTGACAACTATACTTACAATCCTCTTATCAACATTTGGATTTTCCACTGAGTTAGCAACCTGTTCAAGCCTCTCCATATAATTATTGTGTATTTGAAAACAATCTTTACCATTGTACTTTACATTATTTAAGGCCAAATCAGCTTTTTTAAAAAGTTCATCATATGTAGTCCCATCTGAAGGATATATTGAAATTCCTATACTACAGGAAATTTTATAATTATCATCACCATTGATACATGTTTCCCTAAATGCCTTACAAATCTCGTTTGCCTTGTCATATATTATATCCTTATTTTTTATGTCTTTTATAAATACAACAAAGCCATCTCCGCCTACTCTCCCTATAATATCATCACGTCGAATTAAGCTCTTTACCTTACATCCCGTTTCAGCTAATACAAAGTCCCCTACCATATGACCTAAATTGTCATTTATATCTTTAAAATCGTCGATGTCTGTAATCATAAAACAATGTCTTTTATTTCGCCCTTCACCTAATAAGTACTCTTCTATATTTTTCTTAGTAAAATCCTTGTTGTAAAGACCTGTCAACGAGTCTATTGAAACACTACAGGACATCGTATCAACTATTGCTCTAAGCCTTTCATTTTCATTTTTTATATAGGTTATATCTGCTATATAAGCATTCAATAAATCCACCATTTGATTATCGTGGTTTCTATATCCATTTATAGACAGCTAAGCTAAGTCCCCATTCTTCTTTACTACTCTAAACTCTATATTTATATAAGATTCTTCTTTAGAATTGTATAATAACTTGTGAACAAGTTTATCTTTATCTTTATAATAAGTAATCTTAAGCAAAGAACTATTAAAATCATCCTTAAATTCATCCTGTGTATAGCCAACTAAATTGTAATAAATACTATTAGCTTTGATCACCGTTAAATTATCATTTAATTCTATATTGATAAGTCCAATTAGTACATCTTTGCAGTCTCCGTCCATTTTCACTAAACATTCATCCATAAAATTCCCAACCATTCACAAAATTATTTTTATATATTCACTTAATATTCCACAAATTTTCATATTTTTTTACTTAAACATTCTTTTAATGACTAATTTTTTCCATCTTTATTTTATTATATATCATTTCATTCCTTTTATGATAATTTACAAATACATTTTAGATAATATTTATATTTTTTATATCATATATATGACTATACTGATATCCACAATAAAGATTAATTCAATAAACTAATAGGGGAATTTATTATGATTAAAAGAAAGAAAATAATTTTAAACGCTGTTATCTTAACCTTGAGTACTATGATGCTAGGCTTTGTTGGAATGATCTTTAGAGTTTACCTATCCAACAAGATAGGTGCTGAGGGTATGGGCCTATTCCAACTTATAATGAGTATTAATATTATGACATCTACATTTGCAATATCAGGTATAAGAGTAACTCTTACCCGCCTTGTTGCTGAAGAACTAGCTAAAGGTAATCCTGTAGATAATATTGTTAAAAAAGGATTTGTCTACAGTCTTATATTTAGTATTACAGCTGCTGTGTTACTTTACAACAATGCAGAGTTTATTAGTATACTTTTCTTAAAAGATGTTAGAGCAATTGTTCCACTTAAAATTCTATCTTGTAGTCTACCATTTACAGGTATATGTGCATGCCTAAACGGTTATTTTTATGGTGCAAGAAAGGTCACTAAGAGCGTAGGTGCAGATATACTTGAAAGCTGTATAATGATTGGTATAATATTATTTTCTATAAATACTTTTTCATCAAAAGATTTAGAATACACTTGCTCGTTAATCTGCCTTTCCATGTCAATTAGCATATTAATATCAACCTTTTACCTATATATCCTATATATATTTGATAGAAATAGGATATATAAGGTTAAATACTGCAAAGAAAAGGCATTTACACTTTTACATATTTTAAATATTTCATTGCCCATAGCATGTAGTGCATACATACAAACGTCCCTAAAAACTGTGGAAGACATACTTATACCTAGTAAGCTAAGACAATTCGGTTCATCTAACTCTTCATCATTGGCTATATTTGGTATGGTCAAAGGTATGGTATTGCCACTATTAGTGTTTCCATCTATATTCCTTGCCTCGTTTTCTACACTTATAATCCCTGAAATAGCAGAGGCAAATACTTTAAATAAAAATAAATATCTAAACTATATTCTATCTAGAGTAATTAAGTTTACCTTGATACTTGCTATGTTTGCCACAGGGCTATTTATTGTATTTTCAACTGAACTTAGTATTTCTATATATAATAATCATAGATTAAGTGCAATTGTTAGAATACTCTCTCCTTTAATACCTCTAATGTATTTGGATAGAATAGTAGACGGAAGTTTAAATGCACTTAATCAACAGATGAAAACTTTAAAGTACAATTTGATAGATATATCCGTAAAAATATTTATGATTTGTTTTCTAATACCTAGATATGGTATTGAAGGTTTCTTTTTAGTACTTTTTATAAGCACAATATTAAACTCATCTTTAAGTATAAACAGACTTCTAAAGGTAACTAAACTACAATTTGATATACTAGACTGGGTTATAAACCCTATTTTAAGTATCATAATATCATGTTTTACAGTAAAAATACTTTTTAGAGTCATAGGAATATCACAATTTATTATATCGCAAATAATTACTGTTGCTTTACTATACTTTATTTTTCTACTACTATTTAAATGTGTTACTAAAAGAGATATATCTTGGTTCATAGATGGATTTAAGCAGGATATAAAACAAATAGATTGGAATAACATTCGTATTTACAAACAGTTCTAATAAAAATATTTCTAGTTTTAAATTACCGCTTCAAAATACCAAAGGAATGAAAGAGGGAAATTCCCTCTTTCTTATTTTTATAATGCATAGGAAATTATATTCATTTTCAGACTGTTGATAAATATAATTTTCGTATATGCATTTCAAAAAAATTATCCTTTAAAAGTTTTAGATAGAAAATTTTTTTATTTTGTTTTATAGATTTTATTTATTGAATCTATTACATAATCTATATCTTCGTAACTATTAAAGTGTCCAAAACTAAATCTAACCGTACCTCTCGGAAAAGTATTTAAAGTCTTGTGAGCTGAAGGGGCACAATGTAGACCACTTCTAGTTGATATCCCATAATTTTTGTCTAGATTGTGGCAAACTATACCATTATCTAAGTCCTTAAAATCCAATGACACAACTGCGGTTCTATCAACAATATCTTTTTTACCAATAAGTAGTTTTTCATCTATATTCATTATCTTTTCTATAAACCTACTGGTTAGATCTATTTCCTTATTGTAAATACTTTCTAAGCCTGTTTTTAATAAGTAATTTAGTGATGCGTTAAGCCCAAAAATCCCAGGTACATTAGGAGTCCCACTTTCGAACTTATCTGGCATATACGTTGGTTGAACTTCTAACTCTGATAAACTCCCCGTTCCTCCCTCTATAAGAGGACTTACTCTTTCAACCAACTCTTCCTTTATTAAAAATCCGCCTATTCCTTGTGGTCCCAAAAGACCTTTATGACCTGTAAAGCATAATATATCTATGTTGTCTTTTTTTATATCTATATCTAAAACTCCAGCTGTCTGTGCACTATCAACTATAAATATTTTGTTGTATTTTTTACATAGTTCTCCTATTTTTCTTATAGGCAAAACTGTTCCACATACATTAGAAGCATGTGTCATTACTATAGCTTTTGTATTTTCACTTATAGCATTTTCTATATCCTCTATAGATATTTCTCCTAAAATATTGCCGTTTACTTTAGTTATTGTAACTCCCCTTTGTTTCATAGAAGTTAGTGGCCTCATTACGGCATTGTGTTCCATAGAAGATACTACAACATTATCTCCTTCTCTCAAAAGACCTTTCAAAACTACATTTAAACTCGTGGTTATATTTTGAGTAAATACTACATTTTCTGCAGTTTTAAAGTTAAATAAATCACATATTAATTCCCTAGTTTCATATACTGTGTTCTCTGCCTTAAATGATGTAGAGTATACACCTCGGTTAACATTGCACCCTATATTATTTATGTAATCGAGTACTGTTTCTCCCACAAAAGGAGCCTTTGGATAAGAAGTTGCGCCATTGTCACAATATACCCTTTTCATATTTTACCCCCTGAAGTTAACTTATTATTTGTATATGCCAATTTAGTAATCGATTTTTTCTATAAAATATACTTCTATTATTCGATTTTTCTATATTGACACACAATATAATAGTTAAAACTTAAATTTATGCTAATATGTATTTGAACCACTCTCAATTACATATTAGCAAATTTTATACAAGGAGGCAATTTTATGAAAGAAAAAAGAGGGATTATAATTGGTGGTGCCATTATTGGACTACTCGCTGTCGTATCTGTGTTTTTAGGAAATCCTAAAAATATGGGAATATGTATAGCTTGTTTTATAAGAGACACCGCAGGATCATTAGGTCTTCATAAGGCAGAAGTGGTACAATATGTTAGACCTGAAATTATAGGTATGGTTTTAGGAGCATTTATTATTTCATTTTTCAAGAAAGAGTTCTCATCTAGTGGAGGTTCTTCTCCGTTTATAAGATTTTGTTTAGGGTTTATGATAATGATTGGTGCACTTATGTTTTTAGGGTGTCCAACAAGAATGGTATTAAGATTAGCAGGAGGAGATCTTAACGCACTATTTGGTATAGCAGGATTCGCTTGCGGTATTTTTATAGGTATTCTATTCTTAAACAAAGGATTTTCTCTTAAAAGAAACTATAAGCAAACCAAGTTTGAAGGTTTCGTTTTCCCTGTTATAAACATCGCTTTATTTATTTTATTAGTAACGTCTTCTGGCGTTTTGATATTCTCTAAAGAAGGACCTGGTTCTATGCATGCACCAGCATATATAGCATTAGCTATAGGACTTATATCTGGTGTTATATGTCAAAGAACTAGATTATGCATGGTTGGTGGTATAAGAGATTTAGTGCTATTTAAAGATTCTTACTTAATTTCAGGATTTTTGGCTATATTAGTAGCCGCTTTTATAGGTAATTTATTATTTGGATTTGTTAATGTAGGCTTTGCAGAACAGCCAATAGCACATACTGATGGCCTATGGAATTTCTTAGGAATGGTTGTTGCTGGATGGGGTTCTGTACTTTTAGGTGGATGCCCAATGAGACAGTTAATATTAGCTGGTGAAGGAAATATCGACTCTGTAATAACAATTTTAGGTATGTTAGTTGGAGCTGCTTTTGCACACAACTTTAAACTGGCATCTTCTCCTGAAGGGCCTACTCCTAACGGCAAAATTGCTATTTTACTATGTTTCTTAGCACTAGGATTAATAGCTTATTTCTGTAGTAAATCTAAATCTAATAGCAAGGTGAAAGGAGATGTTAAAGTTGGTTAAATTAGATGCTAGAGGTCTATCTTGTCCTCAACCAGTACTAATGACAAAAAAGGGATTAAAATTAAATCCTGAAGGTATAGAAGTTTTAGTTGATAACAATACTGCCTGTATGAATGTTAAAAAATTTATGACACACGCTGGTTACAAAGTTTCTATATCAGAATCTGAAGATGAATTTACTTTAACAGCAAGTAAATAGGTTCTATGAAATATTTCGCTACGTTTTTTACACATTCTGCAGCAATTAAATTTTCAAGATATTTAACTAAAAATAAAATTGAAAATGAATCGTGTCCTGTACCTAGAAAACTTAGTTCTAACTGTGGTATAGGTGTAAGTTTTCATTACGATTTAGATGATGTAGATAATTTATATATCGATGATTTAGAAAAAATATACTATGCAGACAATGATAAGTATACCCTATATAGAAACTTTGATGAATTCGAATAGGGGCTATATATCTAAATAAAAGAAAAAGCTTATTATTTAAATAATAAGCTTTTTCTTTTACATATATTCTGATGTTTCTGTAGGTAATCCCTTTTTCTCCAACTTATACTCTATTATGTCTTTGATTATTGAATAGATTATAGCAAATATAGGAACCCCTATTATCATTCCAACTATACCTAAGAATTTTCCAAACACTAAGAGAGAAAATAATATCC
The DNA here is from genome assembly GCF_900129815.1 of Asaccharospora irregularis DSM 2635. Classification (GTDB taxonomy): domain Bacteria; phylum Bacillota; class Clostridia; order Peptostreptococcales; family Peptostreptococcaceae; genus Asaccharospora; species Asaccharospora irregularis. The sequence goes on along the minus strand of NZ_FQWX01000008.1, from coordinate 68,723 downwards.
AAAACGGCGATATACCTATGGAATCTCCAAGTATCTTAGGTCCTATAAAGTTGCCATCTATCTGCTGAATTATTAGTATGATTAAGAGTAACCACAGAGCCTTTATAGGCGAAACAAATAAAACTATTATCGCTGATGGTATAGCACCAAAGCAAGGTCCAAAAAAAGGAATAATGTTTGTAATCGCAATTATAACAGATATAAGTATTGTATAAGGCATCCTAACTAATGTTAAAACAAAAAATGTCAGTACACCAATTATCAATGAATCCAGTATCTTGCCACCTAGAAACTTTCCAAAAGTTTTGTTGCTTCTATCTGATAGTTCTAGTATTTTACTGGCGTGTTCTTTTTGAAATAAAGCATGAGTTACTTTTCTTCCAAGCGCAAAAAACTTTTCCTTGTCAGTTAACAGATACCCAGATACTATTATTCCCAGTATTATATTCCAAATACTAGAAACTATTGTCTTTAATAGATTTCCAAGTAAAGGAATGAGCTGTGTAAAAGTATTAATTATATAATTGACAAAATCATTCCACTTATCGACTGCCAAGTTAAAATATTCTTCTTTTATATTTAGTCTAAGTAAATATTTATCTAGGGTTTCTGTCGCTCTATTTACATATTCAGGTATATCATTAGCTAGTCCTACTACACTTTCTATTAACTGCGGTAAAACAAAATGCATAAATAAATAAAGTAGCAAAAATGCAGTCAAATATGTCAATAAAAGACCTAAATATCTTCTAGGTTTCTTCTTTATATTTTCAAAACCGTTTAACTTAAATAGTCTTTCTTCATAAAATTTTAATATGAAATTTAATATATAAGCCATTGAAAATCCTATAATAAATGGCTGTAGTATTACCATAGCCCCATCTATTGTTCTTGCAAAAACATCAATCCTCGATGCTATAATATAAAATGCACTGCATAGACAGATGACTATAAATGAATATACTGCTATTGTTGTATACTTAGTGTTAAAGTTTATCTTCATTTTTCCCTCCAAAACGACTTAACTACTAACACTAATTATACACAATAACATATTAAAAGTGTAAACTTATTTATTTTTCATAATCTATATAGCTTCGTTTCTTTCGAATTGAGAATTATATAAGTTTGCATAGAAGCCATTTGATTTTAATAATTCATCGTGACTTCCTTGTTCTATTATGTCTCCTTCATTCATAACCAATATCATGTCTGCATCTCTTATAGTAGATAGTCTATGAGCTATAATAAAACTAGTTCTACCCTCCATAAGATTATCCATTGCCTTTTGAATTAATATCTCCGTTCTCGTATCAACAGAGCTAGTTGCTTCATCCAATATTAATATTTTAGGATCTGCTAAAATTGCACGGGCAATAGTTAAAAGCTGTTTTTGTCCTTGTGATACATTTGTTGCATCCTCATTTAGTTCCATGTTGTATCCATCTGGCAAAGTTTTTACAAAATGATGTACATGAGCCGATTTTGCTGCTTCTATTACTTCCTCGTCTGTAGCATCTAACTTACCATATCTTATATTTTCCATTATAGAATCATTAAATAGCCATGTATCCTGAAGCACCATACCAAACAACTCTCTTAACTCGCTTCTATTGAAATCTTTTACATTGTGCCCATCTATAAGTATCTCTCCTGAGTTTATATCATAAAATCTCATAAGCAATTTAACTATTGTTGTTTTACCTGCTCCTGTAGGTCCAACAATTGCAATTTTCTGACCTGGCTTAACATGCGCAGTAAAATCATTTATTATAGTTTTATTTTCCTTGTAACCAAATTTCACATGATTGAAGTCAATCTCACCTTTTAGCTTAATTTCTCCATCTTCTCCTCTTAGGATAACTGGATCTTTGGCAAATTGGTCCTCTTCTTCTTCATCTAAAAATTCAAATACTCTTTCAGATGCAGCAGCTGTAGATTGTAGTAAGTTGGCTGCTTGTGCTACTTGATTTATAGGTTGAGTGAAACTTCTTACATATTGAATAAATGATTGTATATCCCCAACTTCTATAGTTTTTTTGATTGCAAGCCACCCTCCTAGTATAGATATTGCAACATAACCTAAGTTACCAATAAACATCATTAGCGGTTGCATTATACCTGATAAGAACTGTGACTTCCAAGCTGAGTTATATAAGCTTTCATTTAAATTATCAAATTCTTTAATGGCGTCCTTCTCACCATTAAATGCCTTTACTATATTGTGCCCACTATAAACCTCCTCTACCTGACCATTGACATGACCTAAGTATTCTTGTTGAGATTTAAAGTACTTTTGTGATTTCTTTATTACTAGAGAAATCAATAACATAGACACAGGAATTATAACTATGGCGACAAGTGTCATAATCCAGCTTATTGATAACATCATTATTAATACCCCAATTATAGTAGTAATTGAAGTTATTAATTGAGTCATACTTTGATTTAAACTTTGACTTAGAGTGTCTATATCATTTGTTATTCTTGATAAAACTTCTCCATGTGTTCTACTATCAAAATACTTCATAGGTAATCTATTTATTTTTTGTGATATCTCTTTTCTTAAATTATAAGACACCTTTTGAGATATCCCACTCATCACAAACCCTTGTATAAATGAGAAAATAGAACTTACTAAGTACAGACAAACTAGAATTAATAGAATTCTACCTATCCCATCGAAATCTATACCTCCGCCTTCTACTCCAGAAAGCTTAGAGACAATTCCTTCAAATATTTTAGTGGTTGCTTTACCCAAAATTTTGGGTCCGACTATAGAAAATGCGGCACTCCCGATTGCGAATAATACAACTAAAAATATTGACAACTTAAATTTTGATAAATGAGTTCCCAATGTTTTCATTGTTCCTTTAAAGTCTTTGGCCTTTTCTCCAGAACCCATAGGTCCATGTCCCATAGGCCCACCCATTCTCTTTCTATTATATTGTTTATTACTCATCGGCTAGTTCCTCCTTTGAAAGCTGTGATAATGCTATCTGTTTATAGACCTCACAATTTTTTAGAAGATTTTCGTGACTTCCAACGCCTACTATTTCACCTTCATCTAAAACTATAATCTGCTCAGCATTTAATATAGTGCTTATTCTTTGGGCTACTATCAATACTGTACTTCCTGACGTTTCAGATTTTAATGCCTTACGAAGTTTTGCATCAGTCTTAAAATCAAGTGCAGAGAAACTGTCATCAAATATATATATTTCTGGATTTTTAACTATTGCCCTTGCTATAGACAATCTTTGCTTTTGCCCACCTGATACGTTTGTTCCTCCTTGTGAAATTTCAGTTTCGATCCCCTCTGGTTTAGATTCAACAAATTCTGTAGCCTGGGCTATACTAATAGCCTTTTTTAACTCTTCATCTGTAGCATCTTCTTTAGCGTATCTTAAATTTGATTCTATTGTACCTGAGAATAACACTCCTTTTTGAGGAACGTATCCTATCTTATCTCTTAAATCACTTTGCGATATCTCTCTAACATCTACCCCATCAACTAGTATCTCACCTTCTGTAACATCAAAGAATCGAGGAATTAAGTTTACAAGTGTAGATTTTCCACTACCAGTGCTTCCTATAAATGCAGTTGTTTCTCCTGGTTTTGCAGTAAATGATATATTTTTTAGTACTTCTTCCTCTGCATTAGGATATTTAAATGATACATTTTTAAATTCAACTAATCCTTTTTTATCTAAATCCATATTTTTTTCATCAATTGGATCTGTGATACTTAAATCAGTAGAAAGTATCTCATCTATACGCCCCAATGATACTGATGCTCTTGGAAGCATTACAGACACCATAGATATCATCAAGAATGACATTATTATTTGCATAGTATATTGTATAAACGCCATCATATCTCCAACTTGCATATTTCCTGCATCTATACTATAAGCACCTCTCCAAACAATAAGAACACCTATTAAGTTCATTACAAGCATCATGGATGGCATCATACATGCCATAACTCTATTAACAAATGTATTTAATTTTGTTAGGTCTTTATTTGCTTTATCAAATCTCTGTTCTTCATACTTTTCTGTACTAAATGCACGAATAACAGGTATTCCAGTAAGTATCTCACGAGATACCAAATTTAACTTATCGACCAATTTTTGTACAATCTTGAATCTAGGCATAACTACTGCAAATAATATAGATATTAATATTAGTATTGCTACTAACGCTACTCCTATAATCCAAGACATAGATGTATTTGTTTTTAGTACTTTGAATACTCCACCTATCCCTAATATAGGAGCATAGAAAACTATTCTAAGCAACATAACAAGTAGCATCTGTACTTGTTGAATATCATTTGTACTACGAGTTATCAACGATGCTATAGAAAATTTTTCAAGTTCTTCATTTGAAAATGACATTACTTTTCTAAATACTCCACTTCTTAAATTTTTACCTACAGAAGCAGCAACCCTTGACGCCAAAAATCCAACCATTATAGCTGCTAATACACTTAACAGAGTTATTGCTATCATTTTTATTCCTGTAATAAGTATATAGTTATTTTGTACCTTTTCTGTGTTAATTCCTATATTTTCATACTCTGATTTTACATATGAAGTAGCACTTTGTGTTATCATACTTTCCGGCATATCATCAATCTTTTCTTCTATACCCTTAATAAGCTCTTGTCTCTGATTTGAATTCATTACAGATAAAACACCAAATATGTCGGCATCCTTACTTATTAATTGAGGTGGCAACTTTGAAACAATACTATCTTTCATAAGTTTTATTTCTTTGCTATCACTTTCTAGTATAGAAGTTATTAAAATATATTTTGACATTGTACTACTTAATTTATCTCTAGACTCTTCGTCAATATTTCTCAGTCTATAAAGTTCTTGATCTTCTAGTGCTGGATACTTTTCTTTGTAAGTATCATACTCTTTCTTGCTTAAAGATCCTCTATCTATTAATTCATAGCTATCTAGTACTTTTTCCTTATCCTTTTCATTCATAATTAAAGTTATTTTTTCTAGTTCACTTCTTCGTATTACATCTAATACTGCATCTTTAACTCCGCCCTGCTGTATACCTATATTAACTATATCAGAAGTATATTCCGGCAAAGAAAGATCGCACGTCGCCTGAACTAATAACAGTATTACTATCGCTATTATCGATACAACTGATTTCTTTAAATGTTTAACTAACTGTAGCATATATCTCTATCCTTTCTCATCCAAATCACAACGACCTTTTTTATTCATATTATAACCAACCTTTAAATTATCTCTCATTTGAATAAAAAACCTTCTCAACAAGATTTTTTCCTCTTGGGTAAAGTCTGCCGTATACTCTTTTTCCAGCTCCTCATTTAACTCTCTTAGCTGTTTAGTTTTTTCTAGTCCCAAGTTTGTTATAAATATTCTTGATACCCTCTGGTCTTTTTCGTCTTGTTCTCTTCTTATTAATTCGTTCTTTTCCATTCTTTTTATCATCATAGTTATAGTTGATGGCTTAACAGAAAGTGCATCTGCTAACTCCTTCTGACTTAGACCATTGTTTTTTTCAAGTTTAAAAAGCAATGGTGGTTGCCCAGGGTACAATCCTATTTTGTCTAGTAAACTATGCGTTCTTAAAAAGTAAAGATGTGTCAATTGAACAAATATATAATTCAAAGACTCATCATGATTGTAGCTCATTTGTCACCCTCCTTTTAATTAGCCAGCTAACTATTATATTACTCTATAATAAATTTAATTTCAATATTTTTTTATTAGTTATTATATTATCTATATTTTCATGGCTTAAAATGAGTATCCCTCCATAATTCATATCATAATTTATACAAATACATTCTTAAAGATCTATTTTATATGTTTGTTTTTATAAAAAGAATATACTTTAGTTATGTAATTAATTAGTCAGCTAATATATTTTTAAGCTTTACTTTAAACTAAATCTAAGTGAATTAGTCTATACTATACTTTCCTATGCATTATAAAAAATACCCTATTAGGAAATTTTTAATCCTTTGATAGGGTATTTTTGTTAGTAAATAAATTTCTAAGCTCTCAAAGTAGCTCTTATTCTATTTTTATTAAATAACATATCAAAAACATCGTTTATAGACTTAGCAACTATATCACTCTCGGCAATTGTTTTTGAACAGCAACCTTCATCTCCTAAAATACATATTGATAAATCACTAATTTTAAACATTTCTATATCATTAAATCCGTTTCCTATGCATATACTTTCCCCAGATAATGATGCTACTATTTCTTTTTTATGACTGGCAGCATTGTTTCCAGGAAATGTTTTTAAGTTTACAGGCAACCCTTCACAATAATCGTTTACATCTCCGTAAGTATCTGCTGTTAATATATATATTTCAACCAATTCGCTAAGTTTATTTATATTATCTAATGTAGTTTTACTCATCTTGCCATCTACTGCCAAAGTTCCATTGTAATCAAACACTATATTACTTATATTATATTTTCTTCTTCCAGGTATATCTATATCTATCATTTAACCCTCCAAAAATGTATTGTAATGCATTTTATTTTGATAGCTTGTCTTCTAGAACGTCCATTGCAAGCACGTATCCAAGTTTTCCACACCCACAAAGTTGTGCTACACATGCTGGAGCAGTCACAGATTTATGTCTAAAATCCTCTCTAGAGTGTATATTTGATATATGAACTTCCACTGTAGGTATGCTAATTGATTTTATTGCATCATAAATTGCATAACTATAGTGTGTAAACGCCCCTGGATTTATTATAACTCCATCGTATTCTTCAAAATATGCCTCTTGGAGAAAGTTTATAATTTCTCCTTCAATATTACTTTGAAATAGGGTTACATCATGTTTACGTTTTTTCCCTTCTTCTTTTATATAAGAACAGACTTCATCAAAATCTGTACTCCCATAAACATTTTTTTCTCTAATCCCTAGCATATTGATATTAGGACCATTTATTATCATAAGTTTCATATAATCTCCCTCTAATCCTAGTATTATTAATTAATGCCCTCAATAAACTTAATTATGCTACTAGCCGTTATATCCAATTGCTTTTCTTGGCTTATAATAGCATCATTATCACCTTTTTGCTTTCCATAATCTCCGAATTGGCTGTGGTTAGCCCCCTCTATCTCATCAAATATTGTATCTGTCGGTAATTTACCTTTAGAATCTACGAACTTTTTGAAGTTTATTACTCCATCTTTACTACCACATATAGAAATCACTCTTTTACCTAAATTCTTAAGATCATCATTCATAGGGTAAGATGCAATTAAAACTACACCATCAGTCATCCTATTATCAGATGCAAATTTAGCTGCCATAGTTCCTCCTAAAGAATGACCTCCAACTATCCATGTATCTATATTATTGTATTTTTCAATAACTTTTTCTCCTCTATTTGGTGAAAGCATAGGAAAGTTAAAAGGCATCTTTAATACTATTACCTTATACCCACTTTGTGCTATCTTTCTACAAAGAGGTGCATAACTCTCAGGCTCTACCCTGGCTCCTGGATAAAATATAAATCCTTTATTTGTATTAACTTGTTTTGGTGTAAACGATATATAATCTCCATCCTCTACTTCAACTATATTGTCACTGACCAAAGACTCTCTAGCTAGTTCCTGCGGTTTATAAGAATTGCTGCACCAAATAAAAAAAGATACTACCGAAAGAATTAATATCCCTAAAGCAAATAATCCAATCCCTTTTTTTATTTTATCTCCCCTGTAATTAGCTATATCCTCGTCGTCATCTTCATCATAAAGTAAAGGTCTTTCAAGTTCCATAGTTATACTAAAAGTATCGTACTTTTTTTTGTGTTTTGCCTTTACATCCTTACTCATAATATACCTCCATAAATCTTAAATACTATTATAGTTTATCACAAGTAATACTATTTTTCATCTAATGGAGTTATTTTAATTATATCATTTTTCTACTATCAATCTTATTATTATACTTTTATCTGCATATAGCTACTTAAAAATAATCAATAATCCCTTTGTCTAAGTTGTATAAATTATCAAATCCTTCTACAGATAATAAATTGCATGCAGTTATACTTCTATGTCCACTCCTACAATAGATTACTATTTTGCTATCTCTATATTCATCTAGTTCATCAATATTGTATGGTATATCCTGTAATGGTAAGTTTATAGCTGATTCTATACTTCCCTCCAAAAATTCGTCTTTTGTTCTTACATCTATTAATACTATATCTTCCTTTTTATCTAAAATCTCTTTTAACTGTTTTTTATTTATATTTTTGTAGTTCATAATTTCACCTCTGTCTATATTTTATAAAGTATTGTAATAAGTTTTTACCCACTTTAAAGAAAAATAAAATCTATTTTAAATAAGTATAAAGAACTTATATAAACATAAAAATAGAGGCCAGCATTATTGCCAACCTCTATTTTTTATTATTTAAATTTTATATATTTAAATTTTATATATTTAAATTATATATATATGATATTTTCTAAAATATCTTTATTTCTCCACCTTTCCACCTTCTACGACAATGCTCTCAGGATCTACAATATCACCATAGAATGGAAGTAGAGTCGACTTATAAGCATTATGGAAGAAATTTTCCTCACCTAATTTTTCTATTTCTTGATTTATCCAATCCAAGAGTTCTTTATCCCCTTTTTTAACTGCAGGAGCAATTGTATCTATTTGCCCTAATGAATCCATACTAGTAGAAAAACCTTTGTGCTTTTTAACCCAAGCATAAAGTAACGTATTATCATGTGCTATTGCATCCCCTCTTTTATCCAAAAGCGCATTAAAAGCTTCAGTATTCTCATCATATTTTAAAAGTTCGATTTCTGGATAATTTTTCATAAAATAAGTCTCTGCTGTTGTACCCTTATTAACTATAAGCTTTTTCCCCTTTAGCTGGTCAATGCTTGTTATAGGATTAGAGTCTGGAGAAGCAATTCCAAGTGCAACTTTCATATAAGGTAGAGCAAAATCCACTTTTTCTTTTCTCTCATCTGTCACAGTAAAGTTTGCAAGTAAAATATCAATTTTGTTTGTCTCTAAAAATTCTACTCTACTAGCCGCTTCTACAGACACAAATTCTACGGCATTTTCATCACCAAGCAAATCTTTTGCAATACGTTTACCAAAGTATACATCATACCCTTGTGGTCTTCCATTTTCATCGATATATCCAAATGGAGCTTTGTCACTAAAAACTCCAATACGTACCTTCCCAGACTCCTTAATTTTTTGTATAGATGATTTAGATTTACTATCTTCTTTATTTGTCTTGTTTACACCGCAACCACTTACTATCCCCGCTATTAATACTAGTATCATTGATAAAGTTAATATAAATTTATATTTTTTCATATAATCCTCCCATTAAAAATTAAAAATATTTAAAAAATCTTTTGCCCTATTTGTCTTAGGGTTTTTGAAAAATTCTTTTGGTGTATTTTCCTCAACGATAACACCATCATCAATAAAAATAATCCTATCGGCAACAGCCTCTGCAAACTTCATTTCATGTGTTACAATAGCCATTGTCATTCCTTGATTAGAGAGTTCTAATATTACATCTAAAACCTCCCTAACCATTTCCGGATCTAGAGCTGCAGTTACTTCATCAAACAAAATAATTTCTGGATTCATACATAAAGCTCTAACAATAGCAACTCTTTGCTTTTGTCCTCCAGATAATTCCCTTGGAAATGAATTTGCTCTATGCTCCAATCCAACTCTTTTTAATAATCCCTTTGCCTGAGCCTTAACATCATCTTTATCACGTTTTTGTGACTTTAAAGGTCCTAGCATTATATTATCCAAGATAGTCATATGAGGAAATAACTCATAACTCTGAAATACCATACCTATTTTTTGTCTAAGCAAATACCACTGAGTATCTTTTGTACCCATAACTTCACCATTAAACTTAATGGTCCCATGCTGAAATTCCTCTAATCCATTTATACATCTAAGCAATGTGCTCTTCCCACATCCAGATGGACCTAATATTACAATAACCTCTCCTCTATTAATATCAAGTGACACTCCTTTTAAAACCTCAGTGTCATTATAATTTTTCTTTAGATTTTCAATTTTAATAACCTCTGTTTCCATAATTAATCACCCCACCTAGTTTCAAGTTTTTTTGATAACGTCGACACTGGAAAACAAATAATAAAATACAAACCCGAAATAAAAGCATACACCCAAAGAGGAGCACTTGGATTATTAAAAAGAGATGATTCTATTATCTGTTGCCCTACTTTTAATACCTCTATGACACCTATTAAAGCTACTAGCGATGTAGTTTTTATCATTCTAGTAGTAAGATTAATTGCTGAAGGTATCATTCTTTTAATCGACTGTGGGATTATTATATACATATATATTTGGATATCTCTAAGTCCAATTGCCCTTCCACTTTCAATTTGATGCTTTGGTATAGATGTAATAGCTCCTCTTACAATATCACCCATCTCAGCTACACCCCACATAGAAAATACAACTACAGAGATAATAAATGAATCAATATGAACTCCTATTAATTTTGTTAGTCCAAAATAAAATATAAATAACCAAACCAAAATCGGAATTATGCGAATTGTTTCGATGTATATCCTTCCTATGAGTACTACTAATCTATTTTTACTAGACATTATAACTCCAAAAATAGTCCCTACTATCATTGATATTAAAACTGAAAAAACTGCAATTTCTAAAGTAACACCAAGTCCAACCAATATTCTTTCCATATTTTTCCCATTAAATAAAACCTCATACCCCATAACCTGCATACCTCAACTTTCTTTCTAAAAATGTAGTAATAATAGCTAATGGCAATAAAATTATGAGATATGATACTACAAGTAAAAATAACGCCTCGTTGGTATTATAGTAAATTCCAATGAGATCCTTTGCTAAATGGGTAAGATCTGCAATTGCTATTACACTAAAAATTGATGTCTCCTTAAGTAAAAATATTATATTAGCCCCTATATTAGGAATAGATACTGCTAGAGCTTGTGGAAAAATCACGTATTTCATAATCTGAAATCTAGTAAGACCTATACTTTTTCCAGCATCTATTTGCGACTTACTTACTGAATCTAAACCTCCTCTAAATGCCTCTGAAAAGTAACCTCCACCTAAAAATCCCAACCCAAATATGGCACACACCTCTGGAGAAACTTTTATACCTAGCTTCGGTAACCCATAATAAATAAAGAATAACTGTATTAACATTGGAGTATTTCTAGATACCTCAGTATAAGCCTTGAACACACCGTTTATTAAAGGAGTTTTGTAGTACTGACTTAGACTAGATAAAAATCCAACTATTAATGCAAGCAAAATTCCCCCCATTCCTAACCTTAGCGTAAGACCTGCCGCCTGAATATAGAGTGGGATATATTCTATAATGATATCTAAGTTTATTTCTCTCACCACCTTTCTATATATTTCTATTATCAAAATGATAATTATAAATACATTATAGAATTATCATTTTGATAATGCAACCTTTTTTTTAAAATATAATAAAATTAACTTATTCATAATTAAATATTTATAGCCAAAAACAAAATAAAGGTGAGCAGAAATCTACTCACCTTTATTTTTATATAAATATATCTTTAATTTTTTAGAATTCAGCATTCTTAGGTGTTCTTGGGAATGGTATTACGTCTCTTATATTAGACATTCCAGTCATGTACATTATTATTCTTTCAAATCCAAGACCAAAACCTGAATGAGTGGCAGTTCCATATTTTCTAAGTTCTAAGTACCACCAATAGTCTTCTTCATTTAGGTTCATTTCTTTTATTCTTTCTAATAATACATCTTCTCTTTCTTCCCTTTGAGATCCACCTACTATTTCTCCTACACCAGGAACTAATAAGTCCATAGCTCTAACAGTTTTTCCATCTTCATTCATTCTCATATAGAATGCCTTTATATCTTTTGGATAATCTGTAACAAATACTGGAGAGTTATATATTTTTTCTGTTATATATCTCTCGTGTTCAGTTTGAAGGTCACATCCCCATTCAACAGGATATTCAAACTCTTGTCCTGATTCAATTAACAATTCTACAGCTTTAGTGTAAGTTATTCTTACAAAATCAGAGTTTACTATTTTGTTTAATCTCTCTAAAAGCCCTTTATCTATAAAATTATTGAAAAATTCCATTTCTTCTGGAGCATTTTCAAGAACGTAGCTTATAACATATTTTATCATATCCTCTGCAAGTTCCATATTATCTTCAAGATCTGCAAACACTATCTCAGGTTCTATCATCCAGAACTCAGAAGCATGTCTTCCTGTATATGAGTTTTCAGCTCTAAATGTTGGCCCAAATGTGTAAACATTTCTAAAAGCAAGAGCCATTATCTCAGCATTTAATTGCCCACTAACTGTTAAATTCGCCTCTTTACCAAAAAAGTCCTGAGAATAATCTATTTTTCCATCTTCTGTTTTTGGAATATTGTTTAAATCCATAGTTGTTAATCTAAACATTTCACCTGCACCTTCACAGTCACTTCCTGTTATTATTGGTGAATGTGCGTATACAAAGTTTCTATCTTGGAAAAATTTATGTATAGCATATGCAGCTATACTTCTTACTCTAAATACAGCTGAAAAAGTATTACTTCTCGGTCTTAAGTGAGCTATAGTTCTTAAATACTCAAGAGTATGTCTTTTCTTTTGAAGTGGATATGAATTATCTGATGTTCCTTCTACTACTATGCTTTTAGCATGTATCTCTACTGGCTGTTTAGCCCCCTCAGTAGATACTAGTTCACCTTCTACTAATATTGACGAACTTATTGGTAATTTACTTATATCCTTAAAATTATCTAATTTTTCATCAAATACTATTTGCATGTTTTTAAAGAAACTTCCATCATTTAACTCTATAAACCCAAAATTTTTAGAACTTCTAGATGTTCTTATCCAACCCGCTACCTTTACTGTCTTTCCTATGTACTCTTCTTTGCTTTTATATAGATCTTTTACTATTATAAATTCTTTTTGCATTTTTTCCTCCTATTATAAATTTATTTTTATATAATAAAAAAAACCCTTCATCCCATATAAAGGGACGAAAGGTTATAACTATCGCGGTACCACCCTAATTGTCAAAAATGACCTCTTAGTAAGCTATGCTTATCAGTCTATAACGGGACCCACCGTCTAAATCTACTAACTAAAAAGCTTTCGGTTAGAAACTCCGAGATGTTCTTCAATATAAATTCCGTATTGAGCTTACACCATCCTCAACTCGCTGCGACTTCTATATATATTTACTCTTCTCTTCATAGTATTTACTATATAAATTATATCCATTATTTAAAAAGATTATACCAACTTATAAAATTTTAGTCAACATTTTATTTAATACATTAAGTCAATTTGGATTGATTATATATACAACTAAACTAATTTTTTTGTTTAAAGTTTTACTTTTTACTCAATAATAATATATAAACACATGTTATATATCCTATATCTACATTATTATAAATAAAATGTACCTAAGGAGGTTTTAAAAGGAGGTTTTAATATGAAATATATACTTATATTTCTCCTTATTCTTTCATTTATAGGCCCTTCTGCTGATAAGGGTGACTCTATTCCCTCTGTTGTGAGAAAGGGGGTATATAATTATATTACATGCTTGGATAGTTCTTTTGACTACCTAGTTGATAATGTACCTGCTATATCAAATCTTGCAGAAGTACCCTACAAAAGAACATACAAAAAAGTTATGAAAGACAGATACTTTACCAAGCATTTAATTTCTCCAAATGAAACTCTGGATGAAATTATTAAAAGTTATAATTCTGATATTGATGACATAGATGACTTTAGAAAAGTTATAGTTAAGGAGAACCCTGGAATAGTATCTGAATCATATGAGATTAAGTCAGGTGAGTATGTCGTAATACCTACCAAATAATCCTATTTATTTTAATTGTTAAATATTTTATTAAATATAAAGGAGCTTTAATCAATATAAAACTATTGACTAAAGCTCCTTTTAAAATATTATTAGAAACCAACATAATGTCAACTTCTGGGCCAAAATAAAGGTATATTTTGTTGTTTTATAACCTAGAATACAGTATTTCCAATGATTACTTACAGTTTGCTTCCATTGTCTACCCACTCTTTAGCATTCTTTACATTTTCTAAAGAAGGAACTGATACATTAGTTATCGGTCTAAGCTTTTCTATATCTGCCCAAGCAGCATTAGTATTTCTGTCTACTGAATCCTTTAAATTTAATCTTCTATTAGACTTACCATTTAAAGCTTTTGATTTTTCCTTATCCAAACTAATCACCTCTCCTTTTTCTTTTGTAATAGTTTTAGCTTTTTTTTTAATTAAATTCATGTTATATAATTTAATATTTTAGCTAATACTATAAATTATCTGCAATTTCTTGAATTGTATTTTTTAAATTTAAAACACTATAACCTTGAAAATTGTTCGGATATATATTGAATTTTTTGTTGCTCCAAGCATTAAATATGTCTTAAGTACTTCGTCAAACAAAGATATCCTAGGTATTTCAGACTCATTAACCAGATACTCCATTATTAGAGCCAAAGCACCTGAAACTATCGAACTACTCACCCCTGTCCCTGTTGCTGTATTGTATGTTGAATTTATATATGTTGAAATTATATTTACTCCAGGGGCTACTATATCCGGTTTTATGCATTTTCTTCATTGCATCCCTTCGACGATCCTATCCATATACTATTTGTCTTGTCGCTATACGCACCTATCTTGAATAATAAGAGGATGTTACGTCTTGCGCTTCAAGTGTAAATGGCTCTTCTATTTCCTCTATTTCAGTATAATTTTTTAACTGTTCTATACTCTCTTTATTAGTAGACACTATTATGGCATAAGCAGGACTCATTATCTCTACTGAGACACTGAGTTCATTTTCTAGTTTCAATATGTCACCTTTGTATTTTACTATTGCCTCTTAACTTATGTTAACACCTCCTGAATTCCATAATTCACCTAATGTATATATGATTAATAAAACTTATGATAACTAATAAAATCTCGTACCCAACTTGTTGAGTACGAGATTTTAGATTAAGACTTTTCTTTAATTTGTTTACTGAGTTTTCCAAGCATATTTTTAGAGAAATTTGATATTTCCTTTGGAACACAGATAGATTCGGCTAGTAAATAATAAATCTCGATTGCCCTTTTATAATCTTTCTTGCCCGTATATGCCCTGAATGCCTCTTCTGATAATTCTTTTGATGCATCATTTATTCTTTTATATCTTCTCTCCAAAATAACCTCTCCTTAAACATATATAAATTTCTAAAATATATGTCTTTAAGGATGATATTATTCTATCTTATATTTATAATATTACTATTTTGTGAGCTACTTCCATTGTATATAGCTACAACATAAACATCTAAGTTTAACTCTCCTTCTGGTATACCTATTGTACATTCATTGCCTTGTATACCCTGTCTATATAAGCTAAAGTTACTTTCTCCTTTTGAGTTGTTTCTCACATAAATATTGTAGGTACAATTATATTTTTCTATATCATCCCATACAATGTTTACGATGTTGTTTTCTAAATCTATATTTGCAGTCAAACCTTCTACCTTCATATCATCTATATAACCTGGATTACTATCACCAATTTTTATATTTACTACATTACTAGGTTTTGTAGTCCCTACTTTAGTCTTTCCTACTACATATATATCTATATTTGCAGACTTATTACCATCCAAATCAATTTCTATAGTAGTCTTGATTTTTCTAGACTTGTCAATATCATCTTTATCAATAGTTACTGATTTAATCTTTGAGAATTTATTTCTATTAATTAAATTGTTTTTCATATATACATCGTAGTCGTATACGCCATTTAAATAATCCCATTTAAGTGTAACTATAAGTTTATTATCCACTATATCGTATGTGTACTCTAAATTTTGGACCTTGTTGTTTGTTATTGAATCTTCTACTACATTTACCTTCACAAGCTTGGATTTATTTCCACAAATTATTTTTATAGTTTCCTTTCCTTCCCTAAGTCCTACCATAGTTCCGTCTTCATTTATACTTAAAGCTCTAGCTACTGGCAATTTTCGCTCTAAAAACTCATATCTAATCTTAGGATGTTTAAGTCCCCTAGGTGAAGTCTTTATCTCTGGATTTAAGTTTTGAGTTTGACCTATTTCTATCTCCAAATTTCTATTTATATCTATATCTGAAACCCATGCATTAATCCTAAACTTGGAGTATATCTTTTTCCCACCTGAATTAGCACTTAGGGTTGCAGTTCCAACTCCTACTGCCTTTATTTTATTTCCCTCTACTCTTAATACATCTTCATCACTACTTTCAAATGATACTTTATATGTGTCCTGGAATTTTTTATAATCAACCTCTACCACACTATCTATTGTAGCTTTATCCCCAACATATTCTAAGTCCCCATCTATATTCATTTCTAGATTTTGAACTTTTGGATCTACAACCTTTATCGCTGCCTTCTTTATAACTCTAGAATTCTTCATTATACCTATAGATGAGAACCCCTCTTTTAGTGCAGTCATTTTGTTTCCCTCTATCTTTAATACACCTGTGTCATCTAGTACATTAAACCATATATTCGCATCTTGTGCATATGATGGGATCTTTAGATAATTTCCTGTAGACAGGGTCACTGTATCATTAAGTTTTACAACATATTTGTCAATATCTTTTACATACTCCCCTCCAACTATTTTAATTTCTGCACCTTTTACCATTGGTCTTAGCACACCAAATTTAAAAAGATAGTATTGGGCAATAAATAGTATTGGAATAGATATTATTACAAAGATTGTCTTGTGCTTATTATTTTTTAAATTAATCATATATCCACTCCCTTCCAATCCATTTAGTGTATAGCTAAAAAACTATCTATATAAAAATTCTATTATTTCTCTCTTAATAATGTTATTAGTTAAATTTATTCTTGAACTTGTTCACAATATTACATGTTTTTTTACTTTATAAACCTAATTTATATTTGAAGAGACCGCCTAAACAGACAGTCCCCATAATTAATTCTTTACTCTAATTATAAACCATTAATTTGAAATTTAAAACTATAATAAGTTTTATTAATATTATAGCTTTTTAATATTTATAGTTTGTCTTGTCAGCTGAAAAGATATATAATAAGTTATGGATAATTTATAATCTTTAAGGAGGATTACAAAATTGAATAAAGCAAATAAGAATACAAACTTCAAATCTTTTATACAGAAAAAAAATATCGAAATATCAGTACAAAGATATTTGATTGATGCCCTAGGATATATGGCTCTTGGACTTTTTGCTTCTTTATTAATAGGGACTATTTTTAATACAATAGGAGATAAATTTGGCATAGTTCTTTTTACTGACGTAATAAGCCCTTTAGCAAAACAAGTCACTGGCCCAGCAATTGCTGTTGCTATTGCGTACGGTCTTCAAGCGCCACCTCTTGTAATATTTTCATGTGCCCTTGTTGGAGCTTGTGGAAATGAATTAGGTGGTCCTGTAGGAGCATTTATTGCAACAATTTTTGCTGTAGAATTCGGAAAGCTTATATCAAAAGAGACAAAGGTAGATATATTGATAACTCCAGCAGTCACAATTTTAGTCGGTGTAATTGTTGCTCAACTAGTAGGACCAGTAGTTGCAAAATTTATGACTTACTTTGGGACTCTAATAATGCAAGCTACTGAAATGCAACCTATAATAATGGGTGCACTTGTATCTACTTTGGTAGGTATTGCACTTACACTTCCTATAAGTAGTGCTGCCATATGTATGATGCTTAGTCTAGGTGGACTTGCTGGTGGAGCAGCAACAGTCGGCTGTTGTTGTCAAATGATTGGATTTGCAGTTATGAGTTTTAGAGAAAATGGAGTCGGAGGACTTTTTGCCCAAGGACTTGGTACATCCATGCTACAAATGCCTAATATAATTAAGAATTATAAAATATGGATTCCACCTACTCTTGCTTCTTTTGTACTAGGTCCAATTTCTACCTCTGTATTTAAAATGGAAAATATACCTATAGGATCCGGTATGGGGTCTAGTGGGTTAGTTGGACAATTTGGAACAATTACTGCTATGCAAGCTGCTGACAAAGGTGGGCCTTCTATGTGGATAGGTATCATACTTCTTCACTTTGTACTCCCTATAGTAGTAACTCTTATTATATCTGAATTTATGAGAAAAAAAGGACTTATAAAGCCCGGTGATCTAAAAATAGATATATAAAAAAAGTAATCCAGGTAAACAACATTTTAAAAGGATAGCTAATAAACTACTAAAAGACTATTAGCTATCCCTTTTTTAATGTTAATCATTTAATACTAATGCTATAAATTCTAAGTTGTCTTGCCCTATATTTTCTATATTATGTTTTTGACCATCCGCAGTATATACTACATCTCCCTCGTTTACTTCGACATACTCCCCATTATCAAATACTTTTGCCTTTCCTTTTAATATGTAATAAACTTCAAAATCATCAGTATGGTCATGCATACCTATTGAGCTGCCTGGTAAAATTGTTATTTTACTAAATAACTTCCCTTTGCCTCTAAGATCTTCTTGTTTTACTATTTTCTCAAATATAACTTTACCCTTACCTAATCTAACATTTTCCTTTTCTTCTACTAATAATTCATTTTTTCTATTTATCATAATAATCCCCTCCAAAACTATTATACTACCTTTAATTACTATAATATTATCCTACTCATTATTATTCAACAATTATATTTTTTAATGTTGCAAAATAAACTTTATAACTAAATAATACAATTTTTTTATTTTATAGACACAAGTAGTATATTTTTCTATATAAATGGTTTAAACTATGTCAGTATCATATTAAAAAGTACTCAAGGCAACTTAATAAATCAGTTAAGTTATTTTAATATTAAATAGGATAAAAATACTATAAATTAATTTCGTATAATTGCACCATTAAATACAAATACTTTAAGTAACCTATTTTTTAACTTAAACTATTTTATTAAATGTACAATTACAACAAATTTTAAATATAATGTATATTTATAGTATGTATTATATTTATTTTTTCTTATTAACATTGCCTTTTTTAGAAAAACAATGCTTTCTTTCAAAATTTTAGTACTTTTTGTCGAATTAATAGGTTATAATTAACTGATATTAAGTAAGGAGGATGTTTTTAATGAAGAAAAAATTACCCAAAGAGGCTTATGGAGGCGTATCTGGTAAAGAGTATGTGCCTTATATAACTGATAAGTCCCAAAAAGGCGGAAACGCAGCTATATTAATTATAGGTATCATTTTAGCTACTATCTTTGCTGCATCTACAGCGTACTCTGGTATGAAGTCAGGGCTTACTGTTGCAGCTGGTATTCCCGGAGCCATAATAGGTTCTATGTTTGTAGGATTGTTCGCACGTGAAAAAGGTATACTTGGAAAAAATATTTTACAAGGTATGTCAAGTGGTGGAGAATCAATTGCAAGTGGTATGATTTTCGTATTACCTGCAGTTATATTAATTGGAAGTCAAATTTCCTTCATTGAAGGCGTAATTGTTGGAGTTGGAGGAGTTTTATTTGGCATAGGTTGTTCATCACTAGTTTACAATTATTTAATAATTGAAGAACATGGAAAGCTTATGTACCCAGAATCAATGGCTATCTCTGAAACACTTGTGGCTTCAGATGGTGGTGGAGATGCTATTAAGTATATGGGAATAGGATTTGGTATAAGTGGTATCATAAATGTATTAACAGGATCATTCTTAAATCTAGTAAATAATACTATGACTTTTCTTGGAAGTAGATTTTACAAATGGAAGTTCTCTACAGAGGTAAACCCTCTTCTTCTAGGAATAGGATTTATAGTAGGGCTTGAAGTTTCACTTACAATGTTTGCAGGTTCTATACTTTCAAATTTTGCAGTAGCCCCTTTGATAGGTTACTTTACTGATATGGCGTCAAGTGGAGCTTCAGTATGGAATGACCCTTCTATAGCAATCAATCAAATGGATGTTAACTCAATATCTGGTAGTTATGTAAAATATATAGGTGCTGGTATGATGCTTTGTGGTGGTATAATAGGCGCTATAAAATTAATACCTACTATAGTATTTTCTATAAAAGAAACACTTAAAGCAAAATCAGGTACTACTGGCAACTCTAATGGATTTTCAAGTGAAATGTTAATCTTACTTGGTGGTATTGTTGTTGGCTTTGTAGCAGCGTTTTTAATATCTGGAAGTATCACAATGGCAATAGTTGGTGGAATTGTTTCACTTATATTATCTTTACTGTTTGTTATAGTGTCAGGACGTTTAACAGGTACAATAGGAACATCAAACCTACCTGTGTCAGGTATGACAATAGCATCTTTAGTTATATTAACATTGGTATTTGTTATAATGGGATGGAAAAGTCAAGCCGACAATAAATCACTACTTTTATTCGCTTCATTTATGGTTGTTGCTATAGCTGTATCTGGTGGTTATACTCAATCTCAAAAAGCGACTTATATTATAGGTGGTAGCAAGCGTGAAATGCAAAACTTCTTCGCTATATCTGGTATAGTTGGTGTAATAGTAGTTACAGGTACTATATTATTACTTTCTAGCCAACTTAGTATAACAGGTAGTGAAGCACCTTTCGCATTACCTCAGGCAAACTTAATGTCTACATTAACTTCTGGTATAATGTCAGGCGACTTGCCTTGGGTTATGATTATTACTGGTATATTTATTGCTATAGTTCTATACTTCTTAGATCTACCAATAATGACTGTAGCTATAGGTTTCTACTTACCAATTTCAACAACTTCTATAATACTAGTTGGAGCTCTAATACGTTTATTTGTTGAAAAAATGAGCAAAAGTGAAGCTGAAAAAGAAACAAGAGTTGCAAATGGTATAAGTTTATCTTCTGGTCTTGTTGCTGGAGGTTCTATAATAGGATTAGTAGGTATAATACTACAAGTAACAGGAATTATAACTCCAGGTACTCCAGCTGGATTTGTTGGTAGTAACATGATGGCTATAGTTTTATTAGTAGTTTTAGTTATAGCTACAACGTTACCTATTATTTCATCTAAGGTTAGTAGCAATGAAGAATAATGAAGATGTTTTAAATATAGTATTTAGAGTTTCAGATAATATAGATTATGAGTTAAATGAAGATGGTACTGTAACCATACTTGAAAAACAAGATCATAAAATACAGAAGTTTTTTAGAAAATTAAAATTTAAAATTCCTAAGTATAAAAAAGTCACATTAGATGAATATAGTAGCACTGTATTCACTCAGATTAATGGCAAAAGAACAGTCAAAGAAATTGGTGAGATTTTAGAAATTAAGTATGGAGAGAAAATTCAACCTCTTTATGAAAGACTATTAGTTTTTTTAAATCACATAAATGTAAACTGTCATTATATTGAAATGATAAATATGTAATATAAAAGCCAGTCACTAAAATTATTAGTGGCTGGCTTTTCTTAATAAATTGTAAATATATATAACTTATATATTATAATTTATATATTATAATTTATATATTATACTTCTCTAGTGTATTCTTTTAACCATTCTCTCTCTTCATCAGTTAAATGAGGAGATACTTTGTCAAATACTAACTTATGATAGAAGTTTAAGTAATCTTTTTCTTCTTTAGTTAATAAGTCTACATTTATTCCGTCTAAGTCTATTGGAGCTAATGTTACAACTTCAAAGTCCATGAATTGTCCGAATTCATTCTTTTCAGCTTTTCTAACTACTATCTCATTTTCTACTCTTATACCATGAGAACCTTCTATGTATATACCTGGTTCGTTAGTTGTAACCATTCCTTCTTCTAAAGTAGCGCTGTCAAATCTTTCTGGAACTACTCTCCATCTAAATCCATTTGGAGCTTCGTGAACATTTAATAAGAATCCTATACCATGTCCTGTACCACATTTGTAGTCTATTCCTAATTTCCACATAACACCTCTACAGATTATATCTAAGTTATAACCTTTGCATCCATGTAAGAATTTAGCCATAGATAAGTTTATCATACCTCTTACTACAGATGTAAAGTGTAATTTTAATTTATCACTTATTGGTCCTAAAACTAATGTTCTAGTTATATCTGTAGTTCCATCAAAGTATTGTCCACCTGAATCTATTAAGAATAAGTGCTCTGGTTCTAATTTATAAGCAGATTCTGGAGTTGCACTGTAGTGCATCATAGCTGCATGTTCTTTGTATCCAGCTATTGTACCAAAACTTGGCTCTATAAATCCTTCTTGCTCTCTTCTAAATCCTTCTAATTTTTCACTTGCAGTTATTTCAGTTATTTCCATTTTACCTATGTTAGTCTTTAACCAGTACATGAACTTAGTGAAAGCTACACCATCTTTTATATGAGAATTTCTTATGCTTTCTAACTCAACTTCATTTTTTCTAGCTTTAAAGAACATTACAGGATTAAATTCATTTACTTTTTCTAATTCTGTAGGTAAGTTATTGTATATAGCATAGTTTACTTTAGCAGCATCTAATAACATTCTTTCTTTTGGGCATATATTCTTAACGAATTCATATACATCATTGTATGGTCTTACTTGAACGTTTTCTTTAGCAAATTCAGCTAAAAGTTCTTCATTTAATTTTTCTTCATCTAAGAATAAATAAACTTCTTTTAAAGTTACTACTGCATAAGAAAGAACAACTGGGTTGAATCTTATGTCTCCACCTCTCATATTGAATAACCAAGCTATATCATCAAGAGTAGTTATTACATGATTAGTAGTATTTAATTCTTCCATTCTTTGTCTTAATCTAGCTAATTTAGAGCTGAAGCTTTCACCGCAATATTTAACATCTAATAAAAACGCTTTCTCAGATGCTAAAGCAGGTCTATCTTCCCATACACTGTCTATTAAATCATATTGGTACTCTATCTTAACGTTTTTTGATGATAATTTTTCAGCTAAAGCCATTCCCTCTTTTGCTGATATAACTTTACCATCAAATCCTAAAGTTCCGCCTTGTGGTAAATTTTCACATAAGTATTCATCAGTAGTAGGAACGCCTTCTTCCCCCATTTTAAATAATTTTATTGTACTTCCTTCTAATTCTTTTTCTGCTTGTATAAAGTATCTTCCATCTGTCCATAAACCAGCTTCATCTTTAGTTACTATAACAGTACCTGCTGATCCTGTAAAACCTGATATAAATTCTCTTGATTTAAAGTGGTCCCCTACATATTCACTTTGATGGTTGTCAGAAGATGGTATAATATAGGCATCTATATTTTTTTCTTCCATAAGTTTTCTTAATTCACTTAATCTGTTTTTTATTGTGCTCACGACAAAACCCCCTTAATTGTTTTAGAGACGGATGTTCACTTTTGTTAAATTTTTTATTCAAAATGAACAATATATCGTCTCTTTTATTATAATGAAATTTCCACTAACATGAAAGGGGAAATTCCCCTTATTTTCAATTTACCTAAACATTTTTGCTATACTTGTCGAATCATTAATATATTAATTCAATAGTTGATATATTAATGATTCTTTTTAGTCTAATCTAGATGTTTATTGCAAATTATTACCTTCTATTTCTTCTTAATAATAGCATCTTTTATTTAAATACTCAATACAGCTTATTAATTCATTGATGTCTTTGTATTGGATTGATTTTTTGCAGTTATAAAATGCATTTCATATTTATATAAATTGTACATAAATTTATTTTTATATATAGCCTGTTTTTTATTCTAAATCTCAGGTTAAATATAGTAATTGACAAGATTTTTCTAGTTTTTGTATTATACTTATATTTTATTTCTTCAACAAGGTTTAGGTTTTCTATTGTATATATTTCATTAATTTAAAATAAATATTAATAATATGAAATATCATTTTAAAACCAGTTCCATTATTTTATTTATTAATTTTAACGTTATACTCCTCTACTAAATTGTCTACTATGTTTCCCTGCTTTTCATATGACAATCTGTATATTAGATCATCCTTGATATCATTAAAATTTTCATATCTCTCCCCGGTCTTTTTAATTATATGGTATCCATAATCGCTTTCTATAAGACTTTTTGACACATCTCCGATTTTAAGCTTAAAAGCCTCATTTTCAAACACTTCAACCATTTGACCCTTTGAAAAATATCCGACATCTCCACCCTTTGATGAACTATTATCCTCAGAGTATTTTTTAGCTAAACTTGAAAAGTCTTCACCGTTCTTAACTTTTTTCAATACTTCATTAGCCTTAAGTTTCTTATCAGATTTTTCTTTTTTGCTCAATGCATTACCTGTATCATCAACTGTTTTAAGCAATATATGGGATGCTCTTACCTGAGCGAACTGTTCTTTATTTCTATCATAGTAATTTTTAGCTTCATCCTCTTTAACTTCAGATGCCTTCGCTAAATATTTAGTAGCAATTGCTTCTTTTTTTACTTCTGATCTTATAAGTTTTTTGGTAAAATTAAACTCTTCTAAAAATTCCTCCTCACTCATTGAGAATTTTTCTTTTATACTATCCATAAGGCTATCGTATTCTTTAGTTACCTCATCTTCTGTGACCTTTATATTTTCCTCCTTACCTTTTAAATAAAGCATCTCTGTTGTTGTCATATAATCTATCATACTAGCCTCATAAGCCTGTACTTCTTCAGTTGTCATCTTCCTTTTGCCATTTAAATAAAATACCGGTTCCATTCTATTTTTTAATTGTTCTCCAGTTATCTTGCTATCTCCAACAGTTGCGACTACTTTTTTATTGCTATAGCTTTTGTGTGTAGCTGGTAAACGCCTACCAACTTCTTTTCCTCCTACAAATCCAATCCCTACACACAAAACCCCTGCTGTCATAATAGCTATATATTTTTTTATTAAGCTTTTACTGTGTTTGTCATGTTTTTTTGTGCTAAGCATACAATTATTTTGATTTTTTTCGTTAATTTCATCTGTGTTTACTTTATCTTTTGTCTCTTTATCCATAAACTATCTCCTCGAACATATTTATTTTGAATAAATTTATTGTACACCATTGTATGTTTAAATGTGTGAATATACATTGAAAGTATTGTGAAATTAATATGAAGTAAACTAAAATTTTATGAATAATATTTTTCAATTTATCATATTACTAAGTTAAACTGCGCGATAAAAAGGCCTTTCGTTAAATTATTAATATATGTATTATTTACTGCTTCTATATATTTTTATATAAAACTTTGATATAATATTAAATATTGTATACAATATTTAAATCGTGTACAGTATTTAATATTATATCATCAAGGTGGTGGAATAATGAACATCAATTTAAATGAAGCTAATAGGTGTCTAATGTGCAAAAATGCTAGATGTCAAAAGAACTGTCCAATAGATACACCTATACCAGAAATAATAAAGTTGTATAAAGAAGGAAATCTATCAGAAGCTGGTAGAATTCTTTTTGAAAATAATCCTCTATCTGCTATTTGTGCTGTTGTATGTCCTCACGAGGATCAATGTAAAGGTAATTGCATAAAAGGGATAAAAGGGGAACCAATAGAGTTTCATAGTATCGAGCATGAAATATCTACAAAGTATCTTCAAAATTTAAGATTAGAAAAACCAAAGAGTAATAATGTTAAAGTTGCTGTTGTTGGATCAGGCCCTGCAGGAATAACTATTGCCCTTAGATTGGCAAGCATAGGTTATGATGTAACTATTTTCGAGAAGAACGAAAAAATAGGTGGTATATTAACATATGGTATTCCTGAATTTAGACTACCAAGAACTAACATCCAACTTTTAGAAAAATGTCTTTTATCACTTGGTGTAAAAATCAAGATAAACTCTCTTATCGGCCCAGTAGTTACTTTAGATAAGTTATTTGAGGATGGATTTAAGGGAATATTTATAGGAACTGGAGTATGGAATCCTAGAAAATTAAACATACCAGGTGAGACATTTGGACATGTTCACTATGCAATAAACTATCTAAGAAGTCCTAAGAGCTACAACCTAGGATATAGAGTTTTGGTAATAGGAGCAGGAAATGTCGCTATGGATGCTGCTAGAAGCGCCAAGTTTAACGGTTCTAAAGAAGTTTTCGTAGCTTATAGACGTGACTTTGAAGATATGACTGCTACTAAAGCTGAAATTAATGACGCCAAAAATGAAGGCATTATATTTAAAACATTTAAAACTCCAAAAGAAATAGTTGATAATGGTATCATCTTAGTAGACACTGAGAAAGTTTACAATGAAGATGGAACAGTTTCAATAGCAAATATAGAAGGAAGCGAAAAATTCTATGAGTTTGACTCCATATTAATAGCAATAAGTCAGGTCCCTAGAAATACTATAGTATTGAGTAATGAAGGACTTGATGTAAAGAGAAATGGACTACTTGTTACAAATGAAATAGGTGAAACAACTAGACAAGGAGTTTTTGCTTGTGGAGATGTAACACATGGTGCCAAGACTGTTATACAAGCAGTAGTTTCTGCCAAAGAAATCTCTATTTCTATGGACAACTATCTAAAACAATTTATTGAGTAAATTATTAATCAATACACTTAATAACCAGTCTTATTTAATAACTAAAAAATCTAGGTTGACCTAATATCAACCTAGATTTTTTTAATTTAGTACTTTTTTATATTATGTAAAAGTATAGGCATTATAACGATTGTTCCTACTAATGCATCAATCATATCAATAACAGTATCCCTAAGCCCACCTGCCTGCGTTCTAGTTCCTATAAATAGGTCCATATTAAACTCTAATATTTCCCATAAGCTCGCTACTCCCATACTGAACATAAAAATAAATAAAAATATAAAAACCTTATTCATATTTTTAATTTGATTTTTATTATTTAAAGAAACTATTATAGAAAATGCCACCGTACAAGATATAAATCCCGACCATACATGTAAAAAATCATCGTAATGATTAATATCATAAAAATTATAGCAAGTTCCTAGTAAAGATGAGAATAGTACAAATAATAGAATTACTATATATAAATTATCACTAAGTAATTTCTTGTATCTTTTATTTACTATTCTAAGTAAGAAAGTTGTTACTATACAAAAAAGAACTACTACTATATTTATTATTTCTTTTCTTCCTATAAACAAAGCCATAGATGCAGCATATACAATATACAAAATCAATGTCAATACCTTTAAAAACCTATTTTCTTTCATATACTACCCCCTCTTTATACTACTTTAAATAAATGCTACAATTTATTTTACCCAATATTGTAAATATAAATTTTTAAAATAAAGTATTAATTTACCAATACTTACTAATATGCGGATTTACTGAATTTATTCTATATATCCTAAAATAAAACCGAGTGAGAACAAATAGTCTCACTCGGTCGCATTTTAATTTAATAAAGCTTGCTCAATTTATCTTCCAACTTGCCTTGTATAAAGACAATCGCTAAATTTATTATCCAATAAACTAATATTACACACGTAAAAGCTTCTAAATACTTATAACTTGCAGCAGCTTCTGATTGTGCAACAGCCATAATTTCAGTAACTCCAATAGTAAATGCTAAGGAAGTCCCCTTTATTATATCAGCAAATGTATTTGTAAATGGAGGGATAGCTACCCTTATAGCCTGAGGTAAAACTATTCTCCTCATCATCTGTGTATATGTCATACCAAAAGCTATACTAGCCTCCACTTGACCTTTATCTACAGATGATATAGCTCCCCTTAAACTCTCTGCAAAATATGCTGAGGAATTTAGCCCAATTACTATAACCGACGCCTGATAAGCCTCCAGTTTTGTAAGACTAGGTATTAACTGTATAAGCCCAAAATATATAAAGAAAAGTTGCGCTGCTAGAGGTGTCCCTCTAAAAAATGATATATATATCTTGCAAAATGTCTTGAGTATTGGAATCTTCAAATCCACAATTAATACTATAACCAAGGAAACTAAAATCCCTACTATAAATGCTAAAAAAGACATCTTAAAAGTTACAGTCAAATACTTTAAAACCAATGGGAATATCTTTATTACAAAACTAGTATCGAATACATGCATCACTAGTCACCATTAATTTTCTTTTGTTGTGTCTAAGCCAAACCATTTATTTGACAGCTCTGTAAATGTACCGTCCTCATGCATTTCTTTTATAGCTTTGTTTACATCTTTTATAATAGCTTCACTTTTTTCTTCTTTTCTAAATGGATATTGATTTATTTCATACACACCTGTATCTATATATGATTTTTGTTTTATATTAGCAACATTTAGATTGGTCTAGAAATTATTTTTTTAATTTTAAAAGTGCTTCTGCAAAAGGATTGTTAAAACTCTCCTGATTTTTATTTTGATCTTTTAAATATTTATTTATATCTTTTTTTGAGGCTTTCTTTTTTTCCTCTTGTTTTCTTTTATTAAATGATGATAACTTTTCTCTATACCCACAGCTACAAGTAAATATTCTACCCTCACCCTCACCGCGAAGTTCTAATTTTTTATGGCAATTAGGGCATCTAGAATTTGTCACTTGAGCTATTGTCTTTCTAGTATTGCACTCTCTGTCCTCACAAACTAGCATTTTACCACGTTTACCATTTACCTCTAACATAAATTTGCCACACTCTGGACATTTATTTTTAGTTAAGTTATCATGTTTAAATTTACTATCACTATTTTTAATTTCTTTAACTATTGCTTTTGAATAATTTTTCATTTCATCTATAAATATATTTTTATTTAGCTTTCCTTTTGATATGTCTAGAAGCTTTTTCTCCCAAGAAGATGTAAGTTCTGGAGTCTTTAAATCAACAGGAACTAAATCCAACAATTGTCTTCCCTTAGAAGTTATATGTATGTCTTTCCCTTTTTTCTCTACTAGGAATAAATTAAATAGTTTTTCTATTATATCTGCCCTTGTAGCAACAGTTCCTAGACCACTTTTCTCCATACCTGTAAGAAGTGTACCTTCATTTAAATATGGAGGAGGATTGGTTTTTCCACTAGTAATATTTACTTTTTCAACCTTTAGTACATCATTTTTATTAATATTAGGAATACTTTCATAAGTTTCTTCATCATCTAAGTCTTTGTAGCTTTCTTTCCATCCCAAGCTTACTACCTTATTTCCCTTTGCTATAAATGTTTCTCCTTCTATTTCAGCTTTTATTGAAGTTTGGACATACTCAAAAGGAGGTAATAACACACTTAAAAATCTCTTTACTACAAGGTCATATATCTTTCTTTCCTTATCGCTTAAATCGCTTAAAAATACCTTCTGCTCTGTGGGTATAATAGCGTGGTGGTCACTTACCTTTGAATTATCTACAAAAGATTTATTTCCTGTGATTTTTGTTTTTAGTAACTTCGTACATACCCTTGAATAATCACTTACATTAACTGCCTTTATTCTATCCTTTAGAGTATCTACTATATCACTTGTAAGGTATCTAGAGTCTGTTCTTGGATAAGTAAGGACTTTGTGATATTCATATAATTTTTGCATTATAGATAGGGTCTCTTTAGCTGAGTACCCAAATATTTTATTTGCATCCCTTTGAAGTTCTGTTAAATCGTAAAGAGCAGGTGAGTATTTTTTCTTGTCTGTTTTAATTACATCTATTATTTTTATATCCTTATCCTTTATTTTAGCTGCTACTTGATTTATTTTTTCTTTACTAAAACTAGATGAACTATTATTTTTATCTACCCAAGATAACTTTATATTACTACTCCCTTTTACTGCAAGTATGTTTATTGAGTAGTAATCCTTTGCCTTAAAGTTTCTTATTTCTTCTTCTCTTTTTAATATCATTGCAAGGGTTGGCGTTTGAACCCTACCACATGAAAGCTGGGCATTGTGCTTTGTTGTTAGTGCTCTTGTTGCATTTATTCCTACCACCCAGTCAGCTTCTGCTCTTGCTATTGCTGAGTAATACAGATTTTCATATTCTTTTCCGTCTTTTAATTTATCAAAGCCCTCTTTTATAGCTTTATCTGTACTAGATGATATCCAAAGACGCTTTAGTGGCTTTTTAGTATGGGACTTGTCTATTATCCACCTTGCAACAAGTTCTCCTTCACGCCCTGCATCTGTTGCTATAACTATCTCTTCTATATCATCTCTGTTTATTTGAGCCTTTACTGTATTAAACTGTTTTGAGGTCTTTTTTATTACAACTGTTTTTAAATGTTTTGGTAATATTGGCAAATCATCTATATTCCAAGATTTATAGTTTTGACCATAAGCTTCAGGATCTGCTAAAGTAACTAAATGACCAAGAGCCCAAGTTACCACATACTTTGGTCCTTCTATGTATCCATTTTTTTCATTTTTGCATCCTAAAACTTTAGCTATATCCCTTCCTACAGATGGTTTCTCTGCTAGTACTAATATTTTCTTCATAAAATTTCCTATCTTTCTTATATTTATTTTGTATCTATTTATTATTTATATTTATTTATTATCGATGTTTAACTTTAGATATTTATATATTTAAGCATTAAAATATAGTTCCAAGAATTTTTTCTCAGATAATCCTTAGAATTTTTATAACTAATATTCATAAAATCCAAAGTCTGCATGTATGGAAAAACTATCTCTACTCATCAAACCTCCGTAAGATATAATCATACTTGCAATTTGATCTGCAAAGTTAGATTCGATTATTATATTGTATCCATCCACTTCAAATAATCTATCTCCTTCTCTTTTTTCATCTAGTATCAAATCAAATTTGGCATCCTCGTGCATTGTTATACATCTTGTTATTATTCTTATATATTTTTTATCGCTATTTTCTAATAACTTATCTATCTCTACTTTTGCAGTATTATTTATTACTATATCCATGATTAAATTTTCCCTTCATTAAATTAATTATTTAAAGTTTATATAACTATAATATCTTATTATACCAAATAACCTACTTGTTACCCAAATAAGTATAAAAAAATTCTATGCACTATAAAAGGGCCTCTCTTTTAGAGAAGCCCTTTTATAGTAATTACATAACTGGTTCAACATATCCGCTTGGGTGGAAGTAATATATGTTTGAAGTATTTTTATCTACAAGGAATCCCATATCGCCTTCCTCATTTGGTAAAAATACATATCCACTAACATTTTTTTCTTTTAAGACTTCGAATGTATTTTCATCACCTTGGTATATGTACTCTACATTAGGATTTCTATCTACTAATATTTGTTTTGCTTGTTCCTTAGTTAATTGAGTTTTAACTTCTTCTTTTTGTACTTCTACATATTTTTCTTGCTCACTATCTTTATTAGTGCTGTCTACTACTTTATTAGCATTAGTATCTAATTTAGTATTAGTGTCTACTGTGTTATTTATGTCTTTATCTAAATCTGATTGTCCTTTATTGTTATTTAATACTACTTGTTCTTTATCTTCACATTTAACTTCTGTGTATTCTTCTTTTGTAGTCTCTATTTCTTTAACGTCAGCTACATTTACTTTATTGTTTGTAACAAAGTCTTCTGCAAATATTGTAGCATTCATTGGGCTTACTAATAATAATGATCCACATAATATTGATAATGCTCTTACTGATTTTTTCATATCAATTCACTTCCTCTTAACCTATAATTTATTATAAAATTTATTATTTCTATAATTAAATAATATCATACAGGCTATCCATATAACAGTTACACCTCTGTTACTTTGGATTACAAAGTCGTAATCTTTTTATGAATTATTTAAACGTTTTTTGCCAGTCATTCATAAAGTTTTCTATACCTTTATCTGTTAAAGGATGTTTAAACATTTGTTTTATAACTTTAAATGGTACTGTCGCTATATCTGCACCTATTTTAGCAGCTTCTGATACATGTATTGGATTTCTTACACTTGCAACTATTATTTCTGTTTCTATAGCATTAACACTAAATATTGTTACAATTTCTTCTATTAATCCTAATCCATCTTGCCCTATATCGTCTAATCTTCCTAAAAAAGGACTTACATAAGTAGCACCCGCTCTAGCCGCAAGTAATGCTTGAACTGCAGAGAATATTAATGTTACGTTTGTTTTTATACCTTTTTCAGATAGCACTTTTACAGCTTTTAATCCTTCTTCTGTCATAGGTACCTTTATAACTATATTTTTATGTATTTTAGCTAATTCCTCAGCCTCTTTAATCATTTCATTATGCTCTAAACTTATAACCTCTGCACTTATTGGCCCATCTACTATTTCACTTATTTCTTTTACTACTTGTTTGAAATCTCTTCCTTCTTTAGCTATTAACGAAGGGTTTGTCGTCACCCCACAAATAACACCTAATTCATTTGCTTCCTTTATGTCTTCTATATTTGCTGTATCTATAAAAAATCTCATTTTTCTACCTCCTAATTTTTTAATATAATATATAAAAATAAAATTTAATACACAACATAAAATGTTTAATCAAAATTATTATTCCCATAATGATTTTGATTAAACTCAAAATATATATCAGGTCTATTTAAATACAACTTTTCCGTCTTGTATAGACTCTACTATAGCTAATGACTCTACCCTGATACCTTCGTCCTCTAAAACCTTTCTTCCCTCTTGGAATCCCTTTTCTATTACTATACCTACACCAACTAAATTTGCACCTGACTGGTTTATTATATTATTTAAACCTAATACTGCTCTTCCATTTGCTAAAAAATCATCTACTACAAGTATATTTTCACCTTTATTTAGATATTTTTTGGAAACTCTAACTGTATATTCTTTGCCTTTTGTAAATGAATACACCTTTGTTTCATATACCTCCTTATCTAAATTCTTAGATTCTACTTTTTTTGCAAAAACAACTGGTACATTTTCGAAATATTGAGATGCAATGGACGCTATTCCAATTCCTGAGGCCTCTATGGTAAGAATTTTATCTACTTTATCTTCTTTAAATCTTTCTTTAAACTCTTTTCCTATTTCATTTAAAAATCTTATATCAATTTGATGATTTAAAAAACTATCTACTTTTAATATATCACTTCCTGATACACTTCCTTCTTTTAATATCTTCTCTTGTAATGATTTCATCTATTTCCTCCTAAACTATATACTGCGACAAGCTCTAATTTGTATGTTTAGTGTTAAGTACAATATTATTATACTATAATATTTAATTTATAATAACATATATTATAAATTAAATATTAAGTCGAGTTTGTCAAAATTTATATGTATATTTTTATTATATTTCTTAATTATCATTTTTATATATCACATTATTATTTTCCAAAATCATTAATTTATAATCTTTAGGTGATTTAAACTGTGTAATAATGTACCTATTTAAGTCGTCATAATTTTTAAATCTAGAAATCTGATACGGAAAACACGGATTCTTTTTCTCAATAAAATATATCATGTCTCCATCCTTTATTGACAAACCAGTATGAGCTATAGTAGCCTTAATATCACTTGCGTTTGGTTCAATAAGTACCACTTGAATTAACTTAGATTTTTTCCCATCTTTAAATTTTAAATTTCCTTTGTTCCAATAGTCTTTTAAGGCGCTTAAAGTTTCATCATAGACATCAATGTCTTTTGAGTTACCTATCTTTAATTTAATAGGAGTAAATAAATATATGTATGTCCTAGCATCTTTATTTGTTATTTTCTCATTAGAAATAGATTTTAATTTATTTATTTCTTGTTCTATATCAGAATCACGTTCCTCTATAACGCACTCACCAGAAACCATATCCTTTATCAGTATAAATGAACTTTGTCTACAGTTTAAATCAAAAGAATCCTTTTCTTCATACCATTTATCTAAAATACTATTAAAATTTATCCTATTGTACTTATTTAAGTAGATTGTTTTCCATCCATTAGATGTGTCTTTTATGAAGGCTTTGTTTTCTGTATTGTATCTTTTTACATATTTCATCCAAAGGTCAACATTTCTTTCAGGGATATCGTTGTTTAATAACAATGTATTAGAGTTATTAACTACTTTATCATTATTCAAATAATTAAAATCGAATAATACTTGGCGTTCTGGCGATGTTAATATTTTATTTAAAATGTATATCAAAAAAAATATAACAACCCCAAACAAAAAAATATACTTTTTTGTCATTTTCATTGTAATAAGCCCTCTTTTCTAATAAATATTTTTACACGTTTCTTGAAATTATCACTACATTTTTCTATCGTATAAATCTATACTCTTATTTTCCAATATAGTTATTTTGTATTTTTAATGTATATTTCTTATATTCATATATAATATATATTGTATTATTTTTCAAATACTGTTTGACTCTGAATAAATTTTTTCAGAGTTTCGGGCTAGATTTGTCGATGCAATATATTTATTAGCATAGTTTAATCCCTACCATTAATTCTATGTATAATATTATATATTGTATGAAAATCAGCCCTTTTTTATTTTTTTAATTATAATATATTTTAAGACTAAAAAAAGAATATCCCTTAAAATGTCATCAGACATTTTGGGATATTCTCTTTTTAAATTTTTACTGTGACTATTAGAATTATAAACATATATTTTTTCGTACTCTTGTTTGATCGTGATAAGCTTTTAATATATTACTTAGCAGTATATCCGGCTTTTATTAAAGTTTCTACTGCTAAATCTCCTTTATCCTCATTTACTAAAACAATAGGTCCTGTACATCCCATTCCACTTTCAGCATATATGCCGTTTTTCCATAGTTCTTTAACAGCATCCTCTAGATCCATTATATCAACTCCAGAGATTTGTCTTGTAACTATTTGCTTTTCTGGCATAGCTACCTCTTCAGTCTGTACCTTTACCTCTTTTTTAGTGACAGAAGCTATTATATCATCAAATTTAGCTTTCTTTGCATCCACAAATTCTTTTTTTGCTATATCGCTTACATTTCCTTTTACGACATCGTATGCATATCTTAAAGCATTTGCTACAACTGGAGATCCTGATGCTCTTGATAATATAAGTACTTTTCTATCATAATTTTCTCCAACACCTGGTCCATAACCAAATCCGTTGGCCTCGTAGTCTCCTCCTGTTGTATAAGAAGAGAATACCTTCATAAATATATTTCCACTTAAAGTATCAGTTACCATAACATCTGGTGCACCAACTAATAGGTCATTTCCTCTCATTACGCTTCCACCATCTGCTCTTACTGATTCTGCAAATTCTAGATCATATCCGTTATCTTTTAGTTCTTTTAAACATTTTTCAACTTGTCTTGCACCATCTACATTAAGAATTCCTACCTTTGGAGACTTTATTCCTATAGATTTTGCAGTAGCTATACCATATATAGCATTTCTTACCATAGCCTCTATTCTATTTGTAGCACTAGTTCCAGTTGTTGTAGCTAATATCATTTCTTTTCCCTTACCAGGAGTTACCACTCTACCTACTGTTGATACCCCTATTGGGAAGTTGTAATGCATAGTAACGCATGCATCAATATATCCAGAGTCTAATAGTTCCTCCATCTTGCAGTGCATTTCCTTTTCTTCATTAACTTCAACAACTTCAAGGTCAGTTTCAACCTTTGGTCCTATTAATACTATATCAAATAAAGAAGAATTTGCTAAATGTGCTCCATTTACAAGGTTTTCTACTCCGTGTTCACTTCCAAGAGTAGTCAGTCCTATTCTTACCTTTTTGCCAAATTCTCCACTCTCTATTGCATTAGCTACTTCTAAGAATACATCTGCAATAACTTTTTTTGACATATCCTCACCCCTATTCTTCCATCATATCTAGTGCTATCTTTTTCATAGACTCAGCTATGATTTTCTTTATTTCTTCTCTTGACACTCCATTATTTTCTTCTTGTACACCGTTATTTCTTTCAGATATAAATGATACCCCATCAAATAGGTTAGTCATTCTTCCTAAGAATAAACTACCCTTTCCAACTATCATGGCTCTATTTC
The DNA here is from genome assembly GCF_900129815.1 of Asaccharospora irregularis DSM 2635. Lineage (GTDB taxonomy): Bacteria > Bacillota > Clostridia > Peptostreptococcales > Peptostreptococcaceae > Asaccharospora > Asaccharospora irregularis. The sequence goes on along the minus strand of NZ_FQWX01000008.1, from coordinate 32,677 downwards.
TGTCACCAGTAGTTAAATCATCTATCAAGAATCCTACATAAGGTACTCCTGATGGTATATGCCCTTGAGTTGGAGCCCATCCTGGTAATCCTTTTTCTGATACAAAACTCTTTAAGTCTTTCTTTTCCATGTCCCCACGCTTAACTGCAAGAGCACCTATCATCTTGTAGTTAGCCTCTGGTACGTCTCCAGCTCCTGCTGGCTTTGTTACATCTGGGTTTTGCATTTCAACTGAATATACATCAACATCAGTTATTTTTAAATCTGCTCTATCAAGACCTGTAGTTATAAGAGAAGTCATAACTGCTTGAGGTGAAGAACCAGTTCCTACAGTATGCTTTCCTACTAAATCAGTTCTTATTATTGGATTTATACCGTCATTTTCAGATACAAGTACGGCAAATCCTCCAACCACATCTTCTAAAACTGGAAGTTCTTTTTTGATATGATCCTTTGCGTTCATTCCAAGCTTTGCACTTGCCCCTCCAGCAACAACCATAACATTTTTGAATACTCCAGACTTAACTAATGCAGAAGCTTGAATAAGTGCATGAGTTGGAGCTGCACAGAAACCTCTTACGTCAGATCCTGTTGCATTTGTAAGGCCAGCTATTTCAGCGATTGATTTTGCAAAGTTTCCTCCACCTCTTTGGTTTATATCTCCACAAGCCTCTTCTGAACACTCTATTACATAATCTATTTCATTAGGGTCTATATTACCTTTTCTAACTAAGTGCATAGCAGATAAAACTCCAGATGCTTTAACTACTAGGTTTTCAAACATTGTGTGGGCGCTTAAGTTTACATCCACATCATGTGCTCTTTTTACATATCCTACAAATTCTCCATTATGGTAAAGACCTTCTGCTATATGATTGGCAACAAGTTCTTTTCCTTCTTCTATATTATCTCCTTTTAATTTAGATATAAAATTTTCTAATTCAGGGTAGTTATTTTCTATTTTAGGTTTTACTGTGTTTACAAATTCTTCACTTAACTTTACTAAGTCAAAAGCATCACTTATTTGCATTAATGCTATGAACTCATCTTGAGGCATTATTTCCCCAAACTTACCATCTCTAGTACCTTTTGTTTCTTGTTTACACCAAGGCATAGCTAAATCTCTTAGCTCCTCTGGTCTATTGTTTCCTATGTAAACTTGGTTTGGCATATAGTTTACTACATCTTCATAACTTCTTATATGATTTTTTATTTCCTTTAAAAATTCTGAATCTGGATTTGTTTGTCTTTCTACTGCACATGTACTTCCATTTTGAACAATCATATCTGGTGTGTGAGCAAGTATATAGCTTGCCCCTTTTAATACTGGATATGTCATTGTCGCACCCCCAATAGTTTTTTATATTCATTAAACGAGGCTATTTTAAGTTCATCCTTCAAAACAGCCCCCCTTTTGTTTATTTTATTTACTTTTTTAGTTGGACTTATACCTATACATATAAGTATAAGTCCAACTATTTGTATTATTTTTATTTGTATTATTTTTATTTGTATTATTTTTATATTTTTTATTTGTATTATCCTTCAAATACTGTTTGACCTTCAACTTCTGTAGTTAAAGCTTCTAAAGCTTTTTCTACAATTCCTCTTCTTACTTGCTTTTCTTCAGCAGCATCTAATGATGGGTTTCCAAGAGGATAAGGTATTGCTATTGCTGGAACTATTCTATTTGCTCCAACTGTTAAAGATATAGGAACTACTGTACATATATGAACTACTGGTAATCCTGCTCTTTCTATTTCTTTTACCATCGTTGCACCGCAACGCGTACAAGTACCTCACGTAGAAGTAAGAATTACAGCGTCTACACCATCAGCTATAAGCTTTTGAGCAAATTCTGAAGCATATGCTTTTGAGTTTGCAACAGATGTACCATTACCAACTGTAGTATAGAATAACTCGTGTAGCTTTCCTATTACACCTTCTTTTTCTAAGTCTCTAAGTACGTCAACTGGAAGTACTCTATCAGAATCAAGATTAGCGTATACTGGGTCGTATCCACCATGAGCAGTTTCATGAGTTTCCTCAGTTAAATCATTAAAACCTTCTATTGAATACTCTCCATACTTAGAAGCAGAAGATGATTCTATTCTGTCTGGGTTTCCTTTTGGTACTATACCACCAGATGTAACTAATGCTATTTTAGCAGTAGATAGATCCTTTATAGCCTTATTTGGTTCAACTCTATCAAAGCTAGGCATTGGGTATTCAGTAACAAATTCTTCACCTTTTATTTTCTTTAAAAGCATATCTACAGCTCTTTTGGCTCCTCTTTCTTCATGGAAGAAGTTTACTCTTATTCCTCTTTCCATGTATCCTTCTTCTTTAGGTGAGCCTATTTCTTCTTTGTTAACTAATTTCTTTGCTAATTTACCCATCTTAGGAAGCGCTTTTCTCATTCCTGCAGCTGAGTCAGATGTCTCTATTACATAAACATCTTTTTTGTACATATCCGCTCCTGGATTTTCTATATACATCCCAGTCAGACAAGGTATGCCTAAACTTTCCTGTACAGCCTTAGTTATCTCACCAGCGGCAACCCCATATCTTCCAGCATTAAAAGCAGGGCCTGCTATGAAAAGTTCTGGCTTTAATCCTTTTATCATTTCCAAAACTTCTGCTCTTGCAGTTTCTAAATTTTCGTTGAAATAAGTATCTCCACACACTACTGTTCCAACAACTTCTATTTCTTCACCTAAAACTTTACCTAATTGTAAACTTATTGGTGGTAAAGCTTCTGCAATATGAGGTACAGTATCAGCTTTTTCCTCTCCTCCGATTCCTGCGAAGAATTGGTTAACATAATGAACCGCTCTTACTTTTCCCATATATATCACCCCTCTACTTTAGATTCTAAGCAAACTTACAAAATTCTCCTCTTATACTTTCCATTTCTTCTACTATTTCATCAACTTCTAGTACCATTTCCATCATACTTATTTGATCTTCGTAAACACTTTCGTCAAATGATTCTTTCATTTCGTTTTCTACAACATGATATACTCTAAGTCCTAACTCAACTCCAGCTAGTGGTCCAGCGAATGTTGGATCTCCTGCTGTTACTGTTTCAGCTGCAAGACCTGCAGCTTCGGCTTCTGCTGCACCTAGTAAAACCACAAGATTTTCTGCTCCATGTTTATCAGCAGCTTCTTTAACTCTCTTTTGGTTTTCTAAGTCCATAGCCCCAGCAGCAGTTCAGACAAAACATTCTGTTGAAGAAAATATTACCTCTGCTCCATCTACTGTTCTTACACACTCTTCTATTGCTGGTCCAGGTATACCGTCACGGTCACCTATTATGATTACTTTTTTATTCTCAAGTACGCTCATAACAATCTCCTTTCAATTTTTCATATATTTTTAATTTATAGTGTATAGTTTATTTTAAAATCAAATCTTAGTTTTAGTATCGTATCATATCTTAGTTCTAGTATCAATTTTAGTTTTAGTATCAATCTTAGTTTTAGTATCAATCTTAGTTTTATTTTTTAGTATCATATCTTAGTCTTAGTATCCTTTAGCTGTTAAATATCCAAATCCTGCCTCGTTAGTTGCCCCAGTTATAACTTGTATCTCAGCTTCAATGCTTCCATCTTCTCTTAAACTTCCAGCAAATCCACCAGCTATAACATCAGCTACTTCAACGTGACCTATAACTCTATCTAACTTAGGTAATAATACAACCTGGTTAGCATTTCCTCCAGTAACAACTGCATTAGCACTTACATCTGCGTCTGCAAGTGATTGAGAAGCTCCATCACGGCCTGCATACTCATCAGTTACTATAACAGTTTTTATTCCTTCTTTTTCTATCTTCTTACAGTTCATTATTAAGTCTGTATCTGGGTTGCCAAATCCTTCTTGAGATACTATAACAGCATCTAATCCTAAGAATTTACATAATTTAGCAGTCCAGTTAGAAGATCTTTCTTTATCTGTTAGGTATACGTTTTCATTAGTGATTATAACACCCATGAAGTTTATTTCTTTTCCATGTTTCTCATATAACTCTTCTATTATTCCATTATTTAAATGTGCGTAAGAAGGGTTCTTATCACATGCAGAAACACAGTTTCCACTTACAACAGCACCATCCATTACCTCAGTTGGGTATAGTATAGTTGGAACTATTTGTTTAGCATCTACTCCATATACATATGTATCATGAAGTAATCCTTGAGTTTGAAGCATATACACATACCCTACTTTTGGAAGTTCTGGGTTTTCATTTATAGCTTCTAATACAGGCTTAGTTTCATATACTTTTACTTCATCAGGAGTGATGTTTCTAGCTGCCTCTCCTAAGTAAGCTGCTGATTTAAATCCTATCATTCTAACAGCTTTTTCATGATCATGCTGCTTTAATCCATCTACTGGTTCAGCTACCACTACAACATTGTGTAGTGTAGAGAATGGGCTATACTTAGCTCCTGGGCCAGTCATATCTATTATACCTTCTTGGAATCCTACTATTTTACCAGTAGTCACAACTCCTACACCTTTTAATGCATGAGTTCTACCTTCTCCAACAGTATCAACCTTAGATATTATACCTGGGAATATTCCCCCTCTACCTTCAACCTTAACTCTTGGCTCTATAACGTCTTTTACAGGCATTATTCTTACACTATCTCCAGGATGAACTAACTCTAAATCTATAGACTTTATGTGTTCATCTCCGCCTATCTCACTTAACATCTCTTCTTTATTAATATATAGTACTCCGTCTTTAACTTCTGTAACATCTCCAAATTGGACATCCTTTATAAAGATTTTTCCTAATTCAAGACGCATACTTTCACCCCCCAATAAATTTTTATATATATAGATTTGGCTCTGCCAAATTTATAACAACTTAACTTGAATTTGTTGCACTAATTTTGCTGATATTAGATGTATTTCTTTATCATTTCTTCTATATTAGATACAGTTGCATCATCCTTAGTAAGTTCATCTATTTTAGTTCCATCCTTGTATACAGCTATTGTTGGAAGTCCTAATACCTTTTCCTTTATAGCTAATCTTCTTGCTTTAGTAGTATCTAGCTTACAGAACTTAAGGCTTTCACCATATTCATTAGACATTCTCTCTATATCTGGTAATAATGCCTTACAAGGTTCACACCCTTCACTCCAGAAGTCTACTAAAACTAGCCCTTCTTGATTTTTCACTTCTTCTTCAAAAGTATTTTTGTCTAAAGCGATCATTTTATATCCCCCTTTATTTTATAGTTGTAGATTATATAACCTATTAACCTACGATTTAATTATTTATTGTTCTTCTTTAAAGAATTCTGTTATATATTTCTCAGCTATCACAGCAGCTATAGCTCCATCATTAGTAGCTGTAACCACTTGTCTTAGTGACTTAACTCTACAGTCACCAGCTGCAAATACCCCATCTATATTAGTTTTCATGTCTGCATCAGTTATTATATATCCAGCAGAATCCATATCTATCTTTCCTTTGAATAATTCTGTTTGTGGTACTAAACCAACAAATACAAATGCTCCTAAAATTCCATCATCTTCATCTGCAACGTACTCACTTATTTCTCCAGTTTTTTTGTTTTTAAATACTATAGACTCTAGTACTCCATCGCCTTTTAGCTCTTCTATAACTGTATCAAGTAAGAATTCTATCTTAGGGTTTTGTCTTGCTTTTTCCTCTACTGATTTAGCACAGCGGAATGCATCTCTTCTGTGAACTATTGTAACCTTTCTAGCAAACTTAGTTAAGAACATTGCCTCTTCAACAGCACTGTCTCCTCCACCTATTACAAATACTTCTAAATCTGTAAAGAAGTCACCATCACAAGTAGCACAGTAAGATACACCTTTTCCTGTAAATTCTTTTTCACCAGGTACATCTAACTTTCTTGGATTAGCTCCTGTTGCAACTATAACTGTCTTGCCTCTATACTCGCCTTTTTCTCCTTTTACTACTTTTATATTTGAATCTAAATCTGTACTTACTACGTTATCTCTTACCATTTCAGCACCAAACTCTTTGCACTGTTCTACCATTCTAGCTACTAACTTTGGTCCTGAAGCATCTTGTATAGATCCTGGGTAGTTAGCAACCTCATGAGTGATTACTATTTGCCCACCAGTCTTGCCTTTTTCTATTATCAATGTTTTTAATTTGGCTCTAGCACCATAAAGCGCTGCAGATAGTCCAGCTGGTCCTGACCCAATTATAATTAGATCGTATAAATTTTCCATTTAACTTTATCCCCCTTGCGTAAAATACATTTTTTTGATTCTATCAATAAACTTCTTACAAATTTATTTGTAAAAATTTATTTCCTTAGTAACTTAAAAGTAAATCAAGCCTCGTTAATTAAAAATCTAACAATAAAATATCTTTTTCGTCAATATGTACCTTCAGTTTTAAATATTTGGTAAGTGATTTAAGTTTAATATTGTATTCTTTGTATTGTATTATTAAATATATCATAGTCAATCACTTGAAAATCTTCTAATACTCTTTTTGTCCAATTTGGTGTCATTTTGTCATTTTGAAATTTAGTCGATGTGTTTATTGCTTCTTCTATTAAAATTATTGAATTATTGTCTGCTGCAGCACTATCTTTTAATATTATAGTTCTATAAGGTGTTTCATTTGGTTTAACACTAGAATAAAGCGGATGAGATAATAACTCATATCCTTTATGGATAAGATCTCTACATTCTTTTAGAATGTCACTATAAGTTCCCTCTATGAATAATATTTCCTTGCCACAGGAATCGTTTTCCTTAACCATAGGATTATTAGTCACTATTAACATATTGCATCTCCTCCTTCATAAGCGAATTTTTACTGTCTGTTTTCGTTGGTTTTTTAACATAGTATAAAATAAAAACAGAGAAAACAAATCCCTCTAATTTGCTTTCTCTGTTTCAACTTCTTCCAGAGTTCCGTCCGGCTGTAATCCTTTTACCTGAGAATTTCATTTAATCTTTGGGGAAGATTAAACTTGTCCCTTCGGCCGTTTCATTTAAGAAACCGTCTCCTACATCCTTCACTCGGATATATTTATATTTTTTATTTATTTCTTTTATTTATCTTATGATTTAAGTATAAACTATTTTTGTTTAATTTTAAACACTTTTTTTATTTTTTTGTACATTTTTTGAACACCGTTTAAATTATAGCTTTTTTATCATTTTTATTTCTTAAATAAACTACTTTTTGATTATTACAATACTTTAATATAGTTTCATAGTAGTTATACATACTTTAATTGGATGCTCTTCTATTTTTTACTTATCTTATACTTTAAGTATAATGCTTTTTTGTCTAAATTCAAACACTTTTTTTGATTTTTTTGTGTACATTTTTTGAACACTATTTTAATTACATATTTTTATCATCTATACTCATTAACCAACCATCGATATTATCTATAACACTACTTACACATCCCTCTTCAAAAGGAGACTTCAGGTTTCCTATTTTAACTATTTCTAGGAAGGACTTTCTTCCACCAACCTTGCAAATATTTATATAGTCATCCCATCCACCTTTCTTGTCCTCTCTAATCTTTTTCCAGAATTGAAGAGCACAAATCTGTGCTAATGTATAATCAACATAATAAAATGGATTTTTGAATATATGCCCCTGTTTGAACCACCATCCTCCATTTTCTAGGAATTCACAGCCGCTGTAATCCTTATGAGGAAGATATTTTTTTTCTAAATTTCTCCAGACATTTCTTCTTTCTTCCTTGCTTAAATCTGGCTGTTTGTATACATAATGTTGGAATTCATCAACTACTATACCATATGGTATAAATTTAATAGCTGATGACATATGAATAAATCTATATTTTTCAGAATCCTCTTTGAAAAACAACTCCATCCAAGGCCAAGTTATAAACTCCATACTCATAGAGTGTATTTCACAACTTTCATAGGTAGGAAAGTTTATCTCAGGCATATCTATGTCTCTTGACATATATAGTTGGAATGCATGCCCTGCTTCATGAGTCAAAACATCTATATCATCAGCTGTTTGATTGAAGTTTGAAAATATAAAAGGCGATTTATAATTTGGGATGTACGTACAGTAACCTCCTGCACCTTTTCCTTCCTTTGTAACTAAATCCATCAATTCATTTTCAAGCATAAAGTTAAAAAATTCACTTGTTTCTGATGATAATTCTTTATACATTTTCTTTCCATTTTCTATAATTTCCCTTGAACTACATTTAGGTGTTGCATTACCACTTAAGAATTCAAAGTTCTCATCTATATAAGTAAGTTTTTCTAAATTTAGTCTTTCTGCCTGTCTTTTATAAATTTTATTTGCTAATGGAACAATATATTCTAATACTTGTTCCCTAAATTTCTCTACCATTTTCTCGTTGTAGTCAGTTCTCATCATTCTGATATAACCTAATTCTACAAAATCTTCAAATCCAAGCTTATTAGCTATATTCGTTCTTATTTTTACTAACTTATCAAACAACTCTTCAAATTTTTCTTGATTATCTTTAAAATATCCGTAGTAAGCCTCAGATGACGTTCTTCTTTCTTCTCTGTCTTTGCCTAACATGTACTTTCCTAATTTAGATAGGTTGTATACCTCACCTTTATAATTTATCTTAGCTCCAGCCATCAATTTTGTATATTGAGAACACAATCTATTCTCTTCTTGTAGGTCCTTTATTATCTTAGGTGAGAAGCTCTTTAGTGAATAGCTTGCTATATTAAAAAACTGTTCTCCAAAATCTTTTATTATATCTTCTTTAAAATTTGAACTTACGATTACCTTATAAAAATTAGAATTTAATTCGTCATATAACGGAGAGTATTCATCCCAGTATTCTCTTTCTTTTTCATAAAACTCATCTCTTGTATTTATAGTGTATCTTATAGATGCTATAGTCGACATAGTTTCCACAGTGTTTCTAAGTACATTTAATTTGTCTATTTTTTCTTTTTGCTCTTTATATGTACTCGAATTCTCTATTTCTCCTACAATATATAAAAACTCAACTTTTACATCTTCATATACCGGTCTTTTATATTCAAAATCTGAGAATTTCATATTCTTTATCCCTCCCTTTATACCTAGCTTAGTAGATATAAAATTCTATTATTTTTATTATATTATACCATTTAATAACAATTACTATTAAATTACCTTGAAATTTTTCTAGCCAATGTGGCCGTCCAAACTCCTACCATTGTCACACCTAAAAACATTTCAATCCCCGATAAAATCACACTATACCCTATTGGTGTTATATCTCCATAACCAACAGTAGTAAATGTAACTATACTAAAATATAAGGATTTCATAAAATCAAGAATTAGATTTTTGTCAGCTAAATCTTTTATGATAAACAGCCTGTAGTTTATTATATCTCCATTTATATTTAAACCTGCAAACATATATATTATTGTAAAAATCAGAATTATTTCTAGCGATGTCACTAAAGCATATGTAGGCTTTTCCCCATATCCACATAGCATCCAAAAAATATATGACTTTATCTTTGTTATTCCCTTTAGTACCTTCCTCTCAATACTCTTAGACAAATAGTAATAACTTCCAGATATATCTAATAACCCGTTTTCCGCAAATTTAGATGATATAATTTTATAAAACTTAAAGTACCTTTCATAAAACTCATCTTTCAAATGTTCTTTTTTAGTTTGATTTAAATCTATAGGGGATATAAAAGTATCTTCATCAAACTTCGTTACAAAACTATCTCTAAACTCAAATCCTTTTATATTGTGATCTATAATTTTTAAGGATCTAAAATCACAATCAATAATAGATATCTGATTTAAACAAACCTTTGCAAATATACTATTTCTTAAATTGCTTAATACAAACTTAGTATTTGCTAAAATTGAATCTCTAATTAAGCTATTTTCCATATTACAGTTATTAAAACTACAGTTTTGAAAGTTACAGTTTGAAATAAACAATATACCTGATGATCCAAAAAACAGACAGTTTGAAAATTCCACATTTTTAAAATCACAACTTGAAAACATAGTCCCATAAAAAGTGCAACTTTCAAATTTTATATCTTTAAAACTACAGTTTATAAATTTATCATAATTAAGACTTATATTACTTTTAGCTAAACCACCTATAAATTTATTTTCTATTGTAGTAAATATAGTTTCTGTATCGCTTTTTAGGTCGTAGAGGTTTTTTAGTTTATTACCTATCCCTCCTTTTACATAGGACTCTTCTACCAAAAACTCCTCTTTAAATAAATTTAGCTGAAAATAGTAATTCTCTTTATTTTCAGCTAGTCTATTATCTATTTCATTATTTATTTTTTTCATCTCTCTTTTTATATTATTCATGTACATCACCTTATAAATTTTATTGTTAATAATTACAATACTTCATAACTTACAAAACACCTTCAATATTTTGTGTATTGTAGTATTTTTTTATATAAAAAGTTTCCTATGCATTATAAAAAGGGGAGCAATTAAGCCCCCCTGTGATTGCAAAGATAAATAATACAGTTTTATATATTTCTTAAGTTTTTCATACTTATGTCTAAGGCTTTGACCGAATGAGTTAAAGCACCAACAGAAACATAGTCTACTCCTAGTTTTGATATAGATTCTATAGTTTCTAAGTTCACATTTCCTGAGAATTCAACTAGTGCCTGTTTATTTATTATTTTAAGAGCCTCCTTAGCTGTATCTAAGTCCATATTATCTAGCATTATTATATCTGCCTTAGACTCTACAGCCTCTCTCACCATATCTAGGCTTTCAACTTCCACCTCTATTTTTCTAACAAAAGATGCATTTTTTCTAGCTAGCTCGATAGCACTTTTCACTCCACCTGCCGCATCAATATGGTTATCCTTTAGCAATATTCCATCTGATAAATTAAATCTATGGTTATGCCCTCCTCCAACTTTAACAGAATACTTATCCAGTATTCTAAGGTTTGGAATCGTTTTTCTGCTATCTAATAGCTTGATGTTAGTACCATTTAGTTTTTCTACATACTTGCTAGTAAGTGTAGCTATCCCGCTCATTCTTTGTAAGTAATTTAGAGCAACCCTTTCACCTACAAGTAGTTTTCTAGTATTTCCTGTTAAAACAGCCAATTTTTCAAACTGCTTTACCTTATCTCCATCTTTTTTGTAAAGTATGACCTCGATTTCACCAAGTATTTCAAATACCCTTTTAAACACATCAAGACCAGATATAACTCCGTCTTCTTTGCAAATAAGATCTACTTTAGATTTTGAATCTTTACTTACTACAGAGTTTGTAGTTATATCCTCATTTGGTACATCCTCTATTAGAGCCTCTTTAATCATCTTATCTATAAGCAAATAATTCATCACTAAAATCCTCACTTGTCTTTTTTATTTCATTTATGACAATATTTATATTATCAAAAATAGCCTGATCTACAGTTGTATCTATATAGTCTAGGTTCTTAACTTTTATGTCTATATTCCCTACAATTCTATTTATATCTTTTGCAGCTCTTTTTGAAAAAACAAGTCCTTCAAGTAAAGAGTTGCTAGCCAATCTATTGGCCCCGTGCACTCCAGTACAACTAACTTCTCCAACTGCATATAAATTTTCCATAGATGTTTTTGATTTTAAATCTACATCTATTCCCCCCATAAAATAATGCTGTGCAGGAGATACCTTTATAAGTTCCTTCGTTATATCAGTACCCCTAGCTAGGCACTCATTGTATATAAATGAAAATCTATTTTTTAAGTATTCTTCTCCTAAATGAGTGGCATCTAAATATACATATTGAGACCCGTCTTTTTTCATTTGTTCAAATATCGCCCTTGATACTACATCTCTAGGTAATAATTCGTCTACAAATCTTTCTTTGTTTTTATTTAAAAGTTTTCCTCCCTCACCTCTTAGAGATTCAGATATCAGCATTCTTCTTCCCTTATTGTTTTCCTCATAAAATGCTGTCGGGTGAATTTGTATGTATTTTAAATTTTTTATCTTTATTTTATTTTTTAAAGCTATAGCAATTCCATCCCCAGTTAAATGCCTTTGGTTTGTAGATTTTTTAAACAGTCCTCCTATTCCACCTGTTGCCAAAACTAATACCTTTGAAAAAATATGTAACTCTTGATCCCCTTTTAAAAATCTTGCACCAATACACTTTTCCTTTTCTGTAAAAATATCAACTAAACATGCATCTTCTATTAAACTTATATTTCCTCTTTTACTTACTTCTTTAATCAGTGTTTTATACACAATTTCACCTGTGTTATCCTTGCTGTGCACTATCCTATTTATACTATGAGCGCCTTCCCTTGTATAATCTATTTCCCCGTTTTCTTTATCTAGAGGCATTCCGTATCTTACTATTTGTTCTATGTTCTCTATTGATTCTTTAGCCAAGATTTCAACTGCCTCTATCTTATTCTCATATTGACCAGCTTTTAATGTATCTTCTATAAATGACTCTATGTCATCTTTATCTCTTGCCGTAGAGATTCCCCCCTGTGCTAAATATGTGTTGTTATTATCCAAACTCGACTTTGATACTACCGCCACATTTAGATTTTCATCTAAATTTAAAGCACAATACAACCCTGAAACACCACTTCCAACTATCAAAACATCATATTTAAAAGCCATCACTACGCCTCCGCTAATTTATGCATATTAAGTAGAGAGTTAAGCGCCTTTTCCCTTATAGACTCCTCTACATCTACTTCATTTTCCATATTTAAAAGGGTAGAATATAAATTTTCTAGTGTAGTTTTCTTCATATCTGGACATAAAACATTTTTGCCTGGTATGAAAAAGTTTTTATCTGGATTGTTTTTGTTTAGTTCGTGCAATATCCCCTCTTCAGTAGCTACTATGAAGTTTTTATTATTGCTATCATTTGCATAACTTATTATTCCAGATGTACTTCCAACATAATCCCCTAATTCCCTTATCTCTTTTTTACACTCCGGATGTACTAAAACCTCTGCATCACTATACTTTTTCTTTAATTCTAATATTTCGTATACACTTATATCGTTATGGTATTTGCAACACCCATCCCAAAATATAAATTCTTTTTCTGGGAATTGCTCTGCTATATACTCACCTAGATTCTTATCTGGTAAAAATACTATTTTTTTGGTAGAAATATTGTTAAGTATTTTTATCGCGCTAGCCGATGTAACCGATACGTCACAGTAAGCTTTTACATTTGCTGTAGAGTTTATATAACAAACCACTAAAGCATCTGGATGTTCTTGTTTTAACTTTTTTACACCCTCTTCGTTTATTGTATCCGCCATAAAACATCCAGCATCAAGACTAGGCATAAGTATTTTTTTGTCAGGTGATAATATCTTAGCACTCTCCCCCATAAACTTAACCCCACAAAATACAATTACATCTTCAGGACAGTCCCTAGCTATCTCACTTAAATAATATGAGTCCCCCACCGAGTCTGCCAAATCCTGTATTTCAGGTGGCTGATAGTAATGTGCAAGTATCCTCGCATTTTTTTCTTTCTTTAATTCCTTAATCTTATATGTCAAGTCCTTATCCATAACTGCACCACTTTCCTATATTTTTTAGTGTATATACACGTGTAAACCCATTATAGCACTTGATAATTTTTTCTTCAATAAAATCTAATTTTTAACACAATTAAAGATTATTAAATTTGTACTTAGTTGAATTTACTCATTTACAGCATAACTATAAAATTTTTATATTGGTCTATAGAATAATTTAATTAGTTGTCTAATATATATTATTAAAATCTTTTTAATCTCTAGGGGGTTGTTTATGAATAGTAAACTAAAGAAACTTGAAGAAAACTTACCAAAAAATTGTTGTTCTTTTTGCACTAATTTATCTTTAAAAGGACCTGATGAAGAATATAAATACGATATAAAATGTGTAATTTTCGATAAAATACCAAGATCTAATTATTGTTGCGAACTCTTTGAGCCCGAGCATACAAATTTATCTATAGAAGATTTGGACAATCATTATATGAATTTTTTAGAAACATGCCTAAGAGTGCCTTATGATGAATATTTAAAATCAGCACATTGGCAAGTATTCAAAGAAAAAACATTATATGAAAATAATTATAGCTGTTCTATATGTGGATCAAAAGAAAATGTAAATGTGTACCATATCAGAAAAAATTTAGGAAGAGAAACTCAGAGTGATGTCATTGTAATGTGTTCTAAATGTACTCTCTAACAGTGTATAAATTTTAAATACCTCCACATAATAAAATAGAATTTTAAATTTTAGGAGGTAAATCTTATGGAAAAATGTAATTTAAGCTGTTCTGCAAATAGTTGTGTGTACAATACTTCTGGTTCATGCTATGCAGGTGCAATAAAAGTTGATGGAAAACAAGCTACAACAACTTCTAATACTTTCTGTTCTTCTTATGTAGACAGAGCTGCATCTGGAATAAACAATGTAGCTAATGGTTCTAATGAAGTATGTACTAATAATATCCGTTGTGAAGCTTATAACTGTAAATACAACGAAGAAAAACTATGTAAAGCTGATGAAGTTCATATAAACAAAAAAAATGCAAGTTGTGAAACTTTCGTATGCGAGTAGACAACTATATAGTTTAATATTAATCATGATTAATATTAATTGAAAAAGGATGTTTCGGTATGATTATATAATCATTCCGAGACATCCTTTTTTGTTTTATAACCTCTATAGCTATTTTTATTTTATTAAGAATACTTTTATTTTATTAAAAATATTTTAGTTTTTTTCTTTATAAATTCTAGCTTCCTCTTCACCTCGTAACACTCTAAGAGTTCCATAAGCAAGAGATTCTAATTCATTTTCCCCTGGAAGAATCTCTACTGGAGCTATAAATTCTACCCTTTTTTTAATCATTGAAGTCATCTTCTGCGAATATGCAATTCCCCCTGTTATAACTATATTATCTACATTCCCATCTACTACAGTCGCTAGTTCCCCTATACTTTTAGCTATTTGAAGCGCCATAGCTTCAAATATAAGCTTAGCCTTTTCATTTCCATCATTCATCATTTTTTCTACATCTCTAAGGTCTACAGTATCTAAATAAGAAACTATTCCCCCTTTTCCTCTTACCATTTTTAGCATTTCCTTATGAGTGTACTTCCCTGAAAAACAAGCATTTATAAGTTTTTTGCAAGGAACTCTTCCCGATCTTTCTGGAGAGAATGAGCCTTCATCATCTGATACAATATCGACCATCTTTCCTTTTTCATGAACACTTACACTTATACCCCCACCTAAGTGTGCAACTATTAAGTTTGATAAGTTATAATCCATACCCTTATTGTCACAACACTTTATCGCCATAGCTCTAGAGTTTAGTGCATGGCTTAAACACTCTCTGTCCATACCACAAATTCCAGAAGGTCTAGCTATATCCATCATCTCATCTACCGATACTGAATCGTATATATATGAGTTTATTTCTAGTGGTTTTGATATTTCCAAGGCTATCATAGCCCCTAGATTAGAAGCATGGTCTAATATTGGTCTATGCTTTAGTCTATCTATCATTTCATCATTTACTAAGTATGCACCTGATTTTACAGGTGGAAGCAGCCCCCCTCTTCCAACTACTGCACTCAGGCTCTCAAGTTCTATATCGTTTTCAGATAAAATATTTAAGATTGACTCTTTTCTCATCTTAAATTGTTCCTGTATATTGTGATACTTAGCTATTTCCTCTGCTGAATGGTTTATTGTCTTTGATAGTATCTGCTCTTCATTATCATATACTGCAATTTTAGTTGAAGTAGATCCTGGGTTTATCGCCAATATTCTGTAAGTCATAAATTTCCCCTTTTCTATATAATATTTCTTTTAATTATACAAATAAATATAACCTTATTATACAATAATATATTAGTTTTCTTGAAGGCTTTCTTTACTTATTAATTTCATACCTTCATTAAATGCCTTTATATTTATATCTATAAACTTCGGTTTTACATTTTCTCTTATTATATTTTCCCAATCTATATGTTCTAATTGCATAGATTTAACCAAGCTACCCAATAATATAATATTCATTACTTTTGCATTTCCAAGTTCTACTGCCTTGTTAGCTGCATCTATTACATCAGCGTTTAATTTTTCAAATTCCTCATCTATTTCTTTTTCAAGGTACTCTGCCCCTCCTATTAAAACAGGCATTGGGTCTACCTTGAATTTATTTACAACTATTTTCCCGTCTTCTTTAAGGTATTTAGTGTATCTTAGTGCTTCCATTTTTTCAAACGCTACTAATATATCAGCCGTTCCCATTTCTATAACAGGAGAATGTACACACTTGCCATATCTAACTTGCGATGATACTGAACCACCTCTTTGACTCATGCCATGTATCTCACTCATCTTTACGTCAAATCCCGCTTCCATCAAGCCTGTAGTCAATAACTTACTTGCAAGTATAGTTCCTTGTCCTCCTACACCTACCAAAATAATATTTTTAGTCATGTTATATTTCCTCCTTTGATATGGCTTGTTTTGGACATACTTGTGAGCATACTTCACATCCCACACATTGATTTTTATCTATATTTGCCACTTTATTTTCCTTATCAAATGATAGGGATGGACATCCTGTTTTTATACAAAGTCTACAACCTATACATTTTTCATGATCTACCTCAAACTTAGATTTAAATGGTTTATTAAATTCTTCTACCTCTTTTTCAGATATTTTCTTTAATACACAAGGCCATCTAGTTATTATTACTGATGGTTCATCAAGTGCAATTGCCCAGTCCAATGCTTCATTTACCTCACCTAAATCATTTGGATTTATAACTCTTACTTTATCCACTCCACAAGCTCTAACCAACATTTCAATATCTACTTCTTTAGTTTCTTTTCCCTGAAGAGTATATCCTGTTCCTGGATTTTGCTGGTGCCCTGTCATACCAGTTATTCTATTG
Organism: Asaccharospora irregularis DSM 2635; assembly: GCF_900129815.1. Taxonomy (GTDB): domain Bacteria; phylum Bacillota; class Clostridia; order Peptostreptococcales; family Peptostreptococcaceae; genus Asaccharospora; species Asaccharospora irregularis. Next base: position 15,714 of record NZ_FQWX01000008.1, on the reverse strand, counting down.
TCTAGTATTACTGATATAGAATTACCTCTATTATAAACAACATCTAAAAGTGAGTTTACTCCTGTATGGAAGAATGTTGAATCACCTAATACTCCCACAACTCTTATATTGTTATTTTCTTTCATGTTAAATACTTTCTGTGCACCATGCCCCGCACTTAAACTTGCACCCATACAAACCGTAAAGTCCATAGCATTATAAGGTGGTGCGAACCCTAAAGTATAACAACCTATATCTCCTGCTATCATCAAATTTTTTCTTTTTCCTATTTCATAGAAAAATCCTCTGTGGGGACATCCTGCACATAAACTCGGTGGTCTAGGTACAACTAAATCTTCATTGAATTTTCTAGTTTGATTTTCATCCCCAAGTATAGCCTTTCTTATTACATCTGGAGTCATCTCCCCATATGTCGGAAGTACATCTTTTCCAAAACACTCTATACCACTAGCTTTCATTTGTTCTTCTATAAAGGGATCGTTTTCCTCTACAACATATATTTTATCAACCTTTTGTGCAAATTCTTTTATTTTTTCTATTGGCATAGGATTAGTAAATCCTAGATTCATGTATGATGCATCTTCTTTAAAAACTTCTTTAGCAAAGTTTATACACATTCCTGATGCAACTATACCTATCTTTGTATCATTTATTTCATAGTAGTTAAGTTCTGTACTGTTTGAGAAACTTTCAAGTTCTTTCATTCTTTCTTCTACTTTAACTCTTCTTAATTTTGCATTTGCAGGAACAGTAACTCTTTTTTTGGCATCCTTAACATAGTCTTTGATTGCAACCTCTTCTCTATCAAAACACTCAACTATACCTTTTGAGTGACATAACCTAGTTGTAACTCTAAATAATACAGGAGTATCATACTTTTCACTCAAATCAAAAGCTACTTTTATCATATCCTTAGCTTCTTGACTAGTAGATGGCTCAAACAGAGGTATCTTTGCAAACTTAGCATAATTTCTGTTGTCCTGCTCATTTTGCGATGAATACATACCTGGTTCATCTGCTGTAACCAAAACCATTCCACCATTTACACCTGTATATGAGTATGTAAACAACGGATCTGCTGCAACATTTACCCCTACATGTTTCATAGACGCAATACTTCTAGCACCTGCAATTGATGCACCTATAACTGCCTCTAGTGCTACCTTTTCATTTGTCGCCCACTCTGCAACTACATCACCCTTATAAGTTGCTATATTCTCTAATATCTCAGTGCTTGGAGTCCCAGGATATGCAGATGCATATCTCACCCCAGCTTCATAAGCCCCACGAGCTATAGCTTCATTTCCTGTCATCAATTTTTTCACTTTTCATTCCTCCATAAATAAATTATTATCCCCTATACTTCTGATGTTGCCACCTTTTTGCTTTCTAAGTATTCCATTGCATTTTTTATTATCTTTGGTGCAATTTTACATTTGCTCTCAGATACAGCACAAACAGCAAATCTCAATCCCATTTTTAGTGGAATTGTGTACACATTGTCTTTTGTCAATTCCTCGCATAATTCTTTCGGATTATCACAAGGTATACTAATAAAAAATCCAGCTTTATAAGGAAGAATTTCCAGCCCTATTTTTTCTGATTCATCTACAAATGCCTTTGCCCTTACACTTAACATTTCTTTGTATATTTTTTTCTCTTCTTCATATAAATTAAACTTTTCTTGGTCCTTTACTATATTAGAAAGAATAGCCATAGCACCTCTATTGCAATTTGACCAATTCGCCCTACATGAATGAACACATGAATAGTGGAATTCCTCCGCTATATTCTCATCTGATGTTATTCCAATTACAGCTCCCATCCTCATTCCATAAGCAGTAAATCCCTTTGACATACTAAACCCTACCATCACCAATATATTTTCTGGTAGATTTGAAAACTTTCTAAAAAACTTTCTAATAACCTTGTCATCCCCTGCAAAGTCTATATATGCTGCATCCACAAATATCATTATTTTTTTGCTTTCATCCTTAGCAACTTCTTTTGATAAATCTAAAATTTCATCCCACTCATCATCAGATACACTATATCCAGTAGGATTGTGCCCCGGTGTATTTATAATTGTAAAAATTCTTTCTTGTTTATCAGCTATTCTCAAGAAATTTTCCTTAAAAGAAGTTAAATTAAAACTATTTCCTTCATTAAATAGTTTATAAGTAACTACCTTTCTATCTATTTCCTCAGCTATACTTACATATGGACTCCAAAACCAATCTGATGTTAATATCTCATCACCAATATTTGTATAGTTCCATAAAGCCAACTTTATAGCTCCACTTCCTCCTGGAGAAGCTACTACCCTTATATGAGCATCAGGCATATACTCTCTGAAAAATATTTTTTTTACTGATTCTATATAATCAGGTTGACCTGCTAAAGAGGCATAAGCACCTATCTCCCCATTAGGTAATTCTTTATACTCTTTGTAAACTGATTCCATAGTTATTAACTTTCCATCATCATCCATAAGTGCGCCTATAGTTGCATTTATTACGTTATCTTTTCCTGTTACTTTCTCTGCCCTTTGAGCCCTTTCTGATAAATTAAATATAATGTCATTTTCCCTTGGCCATATAGCATGTTTAGCAGCCATACTTTTTACCACAACATCACCCCTAAATATAATATTTACTTTTATTATAGCAATGCTCGTGCCAATTTCTTAATTTTCTGTAAATTCAATATTTTATTTTTTTATATAACGTATTTCATTAAAAAACCAAGTAAATAACTTGGTCTTCTTATTTTAATATGTAGTTGTCCTAATTAACTTCAAAATATTTATACCTGCCACTTAGTTTTATTGTTCATAAAAGTTAACATATGTTAATTTTTATGAACAATAAATTCTAAATTTAGTATTTTCTATAATTTCTGTATATACACTTCAAAAAATTATCCTTTAAAAGTTTTAGGTAAGACTTTTTTATTTTGTGCAAATAAACTTAAGTATTTTTATTGTACTTTTTCCATAAAGATGTCCTACTTATCCCCAAAATCTGGGCTACCTCACCCTTACTTAGACCTTGTTTAAGTAAGATATCTATTACTTTTTCTTCTACGTATCTATTTATTTGTTTTATATCGATACTCATTTTATTAAGTTCAATACATTCTCTATCACTTATTTGTCTTATGTTATTGTCCAAATCAGCACCAATACCCTCTGTGTATTCACATTCATTTAACCTTACTTTTCCTGTAATAACATACTTTTGAGCCACATTTTTGACTTCCCTCACATTTCCCGGCCAATTATATTCTTTTAGCTTATGTACCTCACAATCTGTTAAGTTATAAATCTTATCTAAAGTATCTAAATATTCTTTTTCCTCACTTTTTAGTATTTCATTTACAAAGTTATTAAAAAGCAAAATTATATCTTCTTTTCTCTCTCTAAGTGGAGGTATATCCACCTCCAAACTACTAAGTCTGTAGAATAAATCTGCCCTAAAAGTTCCTTCTTTAATTTTCTTGTGCAAAGACTCATTTGTCGCAGCTATAATCCTAATATCTAAAGGTACTATATAATCAGACCCAATTCTCATTATCTGTCTTTCTTCTATAACCCTAAGGAGTTTGGCCTGAAAATTTAAAGACAAGCTATTTATCTCATCTAAAAACAGAGTTCCACCATGTGCTAACTCGAAAAGTCCCGGTTTTCCGCCTTTCCTAGCCCCGGTAAATGCTCCTTCCTCATATCCAAATAGTTCACTTTCAAGCAAACTTTCAGATATAGTAGCACAATTTACTGCCACAAAAGGTTTTTCTTTTCTTCTACTTATATTATGTATACTATGAGCTAATATCTCTTTTCCTGAACCACTCTCACCATAAAGCAGCACTGTATAATCTGTTTTGCCTATTTTCTTAGCCTCTTTGATAAACTCTTTTGTGATTTCATCTTTAAATATAAAATCATCAAAAGTATACCTTGCATACATACCTTTTTTATTTAAATCAAATCTTATTTTTCTTTCAAGTTTTTGCAGTTTTGTGATATCTTGAATTATTCCTAAGACTCCGCAAGTATCATCGTCTACTTTTATCAGTGTTGCAGATGTATTTACCGTAAAATTATTTATAGTTCTTATTTTACCATCGCTGTTTTTATTTGTCCTTAGACACTCCAAAATCCAACCCATGCTCGGCAAAACCTCTAAAATATTTCTATTTAGAACTTCTGTTTTATCTATATTTAATATTTTGCTTATACTTTCATTGTAAAGTAGTACACTTCCATTGCTATCTATAGCTATTATTCCATCCTTTATACCATCTAATATATTTCTCAGCACCTCATTATGAAACTTCTCATTCTCCAAAGAGTCCAAAAGGTTTTTGCAATAATCAATAGCCTCTTTTATAGAGTTATCACTTGCATTTATAAAAACACTATCCATACCATATTGTCTTGCAAAAGAGCAGGCTATTCCCCCTCCGACTATCACCACATCATCTTTTTGATTTAAGTACTTCAAAACCTTTTCCCTTATTTCAAACTTTGACTTAAACCACTCCTCAGTCAAGTCAACATCTATTACTGGTCTCCACTCATCATAATCAAAATATACCTCATCATACCCCAACACCAAAACTATTTTTTTAGAGTAAGTGCTAGCAACCTTGATATATTTTAAAAGATCTATTACCTTCATATTTAGTGGGATTACAGGAACATTTACTGTATCTAGTATTAGGTTATATCCTCCACCTCTACCGATAATAGCCTGTGCCCCTTTTTCCACTAGTATCTTTCCTTGTTCTTCTAGCAAATCTAAATTTAAAATATCAATTATTATATTTCCATTCTCTATATCACTAGAATACAACCTCTCTATTCTCTGCTTTAGTTCAATATCTGAAGCTATAATACCTATTACCCTCTTCAATATACAACATCCTCCTGTTTTGGTTTCAATTCTATTATCTCATAAACTCTATAAGCGTTGAATATAATTTAAGGATAATAGAATATTTTTGATGAGGTGATTTTAATATGCAATATAGAAATATGCAGTACAGAAACGCACAAATTCCAAATTCGTCTAATGACAGTAGTGGTATTTTTACTATAAGTGGAACAAGTACTATAGAGGTCAAAGCTGACGTGGTATTAATAAGTGCAAAAATATCTACAAGAGATAGTAGCTTGGAAATCGCACAAGATAAAAATAACGAGATTTCAAGCACTATAATAAAAAGTTTAATAGATTCTGGGATTGCCCAAGACAATATATACGACAAGGATATATCAGTATCTAAACACTATGATTCTGGAGATGACGACTTATCTTATTATGAGTTTAACCATGTCATAGCTATTACGACTAAAGATTTTTCCAAACTACATGATATCTACTCACTGTTAATAGAAAATGGTGCAAATGATAATATAAACTTGACCTTTATGCTATCAAATCCTTCAAACTACTATAGTAGCGCCCTAAGAAGAGCATCTCAAGATGCTCTAAATAAAATAGCATACTTAGCTAGTAGCTTCAATTTAAAATATAGCCCTTCTCCTGTTAAAGTAAGAGAAATTAGCTCTCCACTTTATTCTATTACATATTATTCTCCTACTAGCTACGGATATATTCCAGATATAGCACCAGGTCAGGCAAGGATTACAGCCGAGATTGAGGCTAGCTTTAAGACTTATCCATATTAAAAAATAAGAGGGTGAACTTTTTGTGTTCTCCCTCTTATTTCTATACACAATATTTATACTATACAATTTTCTATCTGTACTGTATAATCCTGACAGCTTTCACAAACTATTATACTCACTATATAGCTATCATCGACCTTGTTTTGTCTAGATAGTTTGTTAAAAGATAACCCCTGATAATCACTAGATATATCACTTATTACATACTCTCCATTTTTGGTGAAAATATAGAAATGATATTCTAAAAATCCAAAGAATTTTTGTTTTTCTTTTACACCAGCTAGACACTCAGGACATGCCTCCTGATAGTATTCTATATCAAAATCCACCTTATCTGATGAATTTAATAAGTCTATGACATCTGATATTTCAATTCCTTTAACAGGCTTTTCATCGTCATTTACTAATCCACTGCAACTTTCTTGACTAAGTATATACTCTTTTCCATTATAATTAAATTTGTACACGCTCATTTTATCCCTCTTTCTTTTATCCTATTTCTGATTTAAATGGAACTGGATCATATAATGCATCACTATACTCTTTATCTGTAATATATTTTAACTCATGCATTTTGTATAAAACAGTTTCTTGTCGTTTCTTTGCCTCATCATGATTCATATATCTAACCGGATTATTAGTTATGCCAGCTAACATTGCACACTGCGCTAAGTTTAACTCACTAACATCTTTACCAAAATAAATTTTTGATCCTTTTCCAACCCCATAAGTTGATTTTCCTAGGTATATATTATTTAAGTAAGTTGTCAATATTTCATCTTTGTTCATTACTTTATTCATATTTCTTGCATTATATATATCCTTTACTTTTCTCTTTATAGTCTTTTCATTATCTGTTAATAAGTTCTTAGAAACCTGCATATCAATAGTACTTCCTCCTTGGGTAGTATCACTAAAGATATTATTTATAACGGATCTTGTCAAAGATATTACGTCTACTCCCTTATGCTTATAAAACCTCTCATCTTCTATAGCTACAACAGCATTTTTTAGGTTTTGCGGTATTTGTTCTGTACTCACAGGCATACTACTCACGTATTTAGATTCTATCAACTCTTTGGTTACCTTTGGGGAATCTTTTACAGAAATCATTGTAAATACTAGCCCCACAGTAGATAAAAATATTAATCCTACTAACATTAATAATAAAAATCCTTTAGCTAGTTTAAATATTATATGCCTTTTTGCCTTGCTTTTGCTTTTCTTTTTTCTTTTTAATTCAGAACTATTATTAGAACGATTTATTTTATTAATCCTATTATTATCTTTTCTATTTACTTTGTAATTTTCATTATCAAACGCAGGATTAGAAATTGAATTGCTACTAACTTTTCTACGTCTTATCCTATTATTTTCATTTTTATCGATATTACTCATAGTCTCCTCCTTATTATATAGGATTAATTATACATTGTTGATTAAAATAAATCAAAGAACAAAATTGTAAGGTTTTAAACAGAAAAAAGGTGCCTATTAATTATAAATTTTAATAGGCACCTCTAAAGTAATACTTTAAAATATATATTCTTTTTGATCTTTATCTTAACCTTATACTTTCTATTACTGTTTCTTCTTCCCTATCCTCTATATTGGAAAGTTGCATTTTTATAGGTTGACTTATATTATTAAGTGCTACCCCTACCTTTATTTTTTTACTTTCTCCACTTCTTAAATTTCCAATAAAGCCAGTTACATCATCATCAGAAGTCTTTACAAAGTACTTTGTTGGTTCTTTACCCTGATATGGGTATATATCAATGTTGGACAGTTCCATATCGTATATCCCTTTATTAGTAATTTTCATAGTTAGTATTGCCGATCCCAAATAATCTTTGTCTATATATACAGGTTCCTTTAATAAGTCCACATCCAGTACTTCTATTTTTATGTCATTGCAGTTTGTGTTATTAACCCAGATATCTTTACAGTATTTTTTTGTCTTTGCCTCTGATATACCTGATGTTATGCATATACAAGCTATAATTAAAATAGTAACTAAAATATTCTTTTTCATAACAACCTCCTAGTCTTGTATATATTTTACCCATAGGAAATTTCTTCATACATTATTTTAGCTACTTTTTACATTTCTTGAAATTAATAATAAATTATTAAAAATCTAGTATAGTTTAATAATTCATAATAAACAAAATTTACCTCAGATTTTACTGTATTATTTTTATAATTTTCGTTGCAGTTTTTGTCGAAATTTGTTATTATATTTCTAAGGTTATTCCCCTAATAACCGATTATTTACTCCCCAAAATAAAATATATTCCCTAAGAACCCCTTTTTATAATATATTTTACCCTTAAATAGCCTTACTCGATCGGAATGGAGTAAGGCTATTTTTTTTCGTATTTGTTTATAATACCTCTTACAACTCTATACCCATATGCCTTGCTCTCAATATTTTCAATAGTTTTTTTCCTATTATTTGTATATACATCTATACTCCAAGAGCTATCTTCGTTGTACAAAATAATTTTTATATTTCTAGTACTATCCTCTAAACTCCATTTGTATCTATCTCTATTTATTTTCTCATATACCCAATCCAAGTTTTCATTTACTAGTGATATATCATTTATTATATCCATTACATTTTTATATCTCTCATTTGGATTTACCTTTAGGCAATTTTCAATAATGAGTATCATCTTTCTTGGAACATGAGGTAAGTATTTTTTCCTTATTGGAAAGCTGCCCCTAGCACAGGCAATTTTCAAATTATTTAAACCTTTGTATTTCTTGGCCTGTCTATTGTACTCCTCATTTCCATTACACATTCGATAAAGAGTAGTCCCTATCTGATATATATCTAATCTCTTATCTATCACTAAGTTATTACATTGTTCTGGTGCTATATGTTTATAATATACATTTCTGAGTTTCGCAGAACCATTGTTATTTAGGTATACTGCAGAACCAAAGTCTGTCAAAATAGCCTTATTATCATCGCTTATCAAAATATTATTTGGTTTTATATCACAATGTAAAATTCCCTTTTCATGAATATAGTATATAGCTGATAAAAAATCTACTGAATATTTTATTACTTCTCTCATAGTCAGGTTTCTATTTTTTATAATGTTATACAATGATCCGTTTTTTAGGTATGGCATAGTTATATAGACATATTTATCATCATGAGATGCATACTTTATTGGTATTATATTTGGATGTTCTAGATTACTTGTTTTTTTGGATTCTTCAAAATATCTATCCGTATTTTTAAATTTTTCCTTGTCCATTTGCTTAATTATAAAAATAGACCCAAGCTGAGTGTCCTCCGCAAGGTATAGCGCTGAGTTTACTCCCTCAGAATGTATTTTTTTTATTATTCTTAAATTAAATTTTGGATTTATTTGCATAGCTCTACCCCACAACTAGAAAATAATTCTTCCATTACCCCAATTATTTTTATAATATCAATACTTAAATCTTCTGTATATAAATTATCATTTGTATGTAAGTATGCCATTTCTATTTTATGTTGACGCAATAAAATAGATATAAATTTTCTTAAATAGCTTAATCTATTACCGACATCAAAAGATATTGGTATTATGATTTTATCTTTTAGAATATATTTCTTGTACTGATTTTCTATACTGAATATACTAAACTCCAATTTATCTATAAACACATCAATGTCAATAATCATAGCTTCAACTCCTAGAAAATATTATTCTGTCTTTATATAATATGAATCTAGTTCAAGTTTGAACACTAAAAGTTACAATTTGTATAGTATTATAAATAAAATGCTGTAGGTAAGTTTGTTCTTAAACAAGCATACCTACAGCATCTTCATCACAATCAATACTTATTCTCTTATCTTTAAAAATAACTTAGCAGTAGCTAGAGTATCACTATCTGCCCTATGGGCATTTACATTTTCTATGTTGTAATACTGACAAGCCGTCTCAAGTTTTTTGTTTCTTCCCTTATAGTTTTTATTCTTTTTTAGGAGTTCTAGTGTGCAAATATGCTTAGTTATTTGTTCTAAGCCTAGCTCCTTTAAATAATAATTTAAGAATTTTAAATCAAATTTGGCATTATGCGCGATTATAGTCTTATTTCCTATATAATCCCTAAATTTAGGTAAAACTTCCTCCAAACTTTTTTCATTAGCAACCATCTCATTGCTTATATTTGTAAGTTCTTCTATAAATGGAGGTATACCTCTTTTAGGTTTTATCAATCTAGAGTAATTTCTTACTATTTTATCGTTAATTATTTCAGTTATTCCTATTTCTATTATTTCACAGCCCTTATATGGATCAAGCCCTGTAGTTTCCAAGTCCACGACTACATATTCTCTCATTTTTAATTCTCCTTAAACTAAACGTAACTATAAATATATTCTATATTTAGATTATACATTAATCAATGAGAATTTTCTAATTCCTACCCTTTTTCTTTATTTGTTCTTCTTTTAAAGACACTAGACCATTTCCTTGAACTGTTCTTGGCGATGATAATGTTTTTGTATGTTTAATTAGTTGTGCATATATCTCCTCTTCAGTTAAATCCCTTTGAAACACACTTTTAGACCAATTTTTTAGCAGTGCCAAACTTCCTGTAACGTGTGGTGTTGCCATACTAGTTCCGCTTAAGCTTGCAAATTGATTGTTTGGATAAGTAGATACTATATCAACACCAGGAGCTACAACATCTATCGCTAAGTTTGAGTTTGTAAAACTGGCCGGTGCTGCTTTTTTGTCTACTGCACCTACAGAAATCACCTCTTCATATGCAGCTGGATATGAATACTTATAATCCTCTGTGTCCAAACTCCCCTCATTCCCTGCTGCACATACAAACAGTATGTTTTTATTTACAGCTGATTTTACTGCCCTGTGTAGTTTTTCATTGCTCTCAGGCATACCTAAAGACATAGATATTATATCTACCTTTTTTTCTATAGCATAGTATATTGCATTTGTCACCCAACTTAGTTTTCCTGATCCTGTTTTGTCGATTGCTTTTATTACATAAATATTAGCAAGGGGTGCTACCCCACTTATTATATCATTTCCATTTGCTACTATAGTTCCAACAACATGTGTTCCATGGCCTACATTGTCAGTTACTACTTTTGGCGACTTTCCATCTTCACTAGTAAAGTTTTTGACATCGACTATATTGTTTTTTAGACTTATATGGTTTACATCACAACCTGAGTCTATTACTGCAATATTTACACCTCTTCCCTTCTCAGATACATCCCAGATATTTTTTGCCTGTATCATATTTAGACCATATTGCAGCTTAGAGTAATTTCCTCTAACTTCTTCATTTATTATAAATGGTAAAAGATGTACATTTAAATCTTCTTGTTTATTTTTCATTAATACCACTCCAAAATTTGTTTATATTTATCTATATATGTTTGAAATGGTTTCGATGTTTCTTGTTAAACTTTTCTATTAAAATATCTTCCTTTTCTCCCCTTATATCTATATCCTTTAATATCTTTTCTTTTTCTTCTTCAAACTTATAGATGCCCTCTTCTATCTTTTCATCTATTATTCTAACCTCTAATACCCCTCCAGACTCCATGTAATAAGTCCCTATTTTCCCCTTTTTGTCATCCTTCCACTCCCCAATATATTTGTATTTTTCACAAATATAAGTTCCTATACCATCTCTTTTCCCTTTTTTAAATTCACCTTCATAAATCCCCTTATTGTGGTATTTGTACCTTCCTTTACCATCAAATAAATCATCTTTGAAATCTCCTTCATATATATCTCCATCTATTTTTTTTAATGTACCATTACCGTTTTTGTATCCATACTGAAACTCACCATCATATATATTTCCATTTTTATCTGTGTACACTCCTCTTTCATGGAATACATTATTTTTAAAAATTCCAGTATAGACAGACCCATCTTTAAACTCATATCTACCATTTCCATTGAACTTTGAGCCTTCAAACTCTCCCTCATATATATCTCCATTAAACTTTATAAACTTTCCTGTTCCACACTGCTCATCATTTACCCAAGTTCCTATGTATCTACTTCCATTGTTGTAATGCATTACGCCTTTTCCATTTTTTTTATTTTCCTTAAAGTATCCTTTGTATACATCTTTATTTTTGTACTCATATCTGCCAAGACCATCCATATATCCATTTTTAAAATCTCCACTATAAGTTGACCCATCACTGTATGTATATTTTCCTATGCTATGCATTTTATCGTCCTTCCACAGCCCCTCATATCTTTCTTTATTTAGAAAAACACATACTCCAAAGCCATTCTTTTTTCCATTTAAAAACTCTCCCTTGTAAATATCTCCATTATCATATTTACATAATTTTTCTCCATCTATTTTTTGGATACTGCTCCTATTATTTTTGTACACTTTATCTTCTTTGATTTCAAATACATCTTGTCTATAGCCAAAACCTCTTTTTCTTTTTTTTCTCAGCGACTTTTCATTTAAATCTCCTATAAACCTAATTGCCTGCAACAAAATAAATACAGAAGACAAACATATAAATACATTAAATATTGTGATTATATAACTTTTAATATGAGGCATAATAGCCCTCCTCTTGTATTAGCTTTTTATTAACTTATATTTTATACAAGAGTAATTTATACTTAATATCATTAGACAAAAATTTCCCCTAAGAATCTACTCTTTTAGTTTTTTATAATCAAAAAAACCTACAGATACATTTTATTTAGTCAGTAGGTTTTTTGAGTTTATTATATAATTTTTACTTTATTCATAATTTTCCATAAAAGAGTGCTTTTCTCCATCTTTTTGCCACCCTAAAACAGAGTCTATATTTACATTTTCAGCTGCTCTAAATATAGATTTTTCTACATCCTTGAAATTCGGCTCCAAACTCTTTATAAGATCCTTAATTTCATATCGTTTATTTCCTGTCTTTTTGGCAGCTACCATACAAGCACAGTTTAAAGGCCAAATTCCACTGTTTTTTATAAATCTTATTATATGTTCTTCCCTTATATAATAAAGAGGTCTGATTATTTGTATCCCATCGAAGTTTGTAGAGTTTAACTTAGGCAACATTGTCTTAAAGTTTCCTGCACAAAGCAAATTAAGCATTGTTGTTTCTATAACATCGTCATAGTGATGACCTAGAGCAAGCTTATTGCATCCCAACTCTTCTGCCTTAGAATATAAGGCACCCCTTCTCATTCTAGCACACATATAACAAGGATAATCCTTTGCTATCTCATCTGCTATCTCAAATATTCTAGACTCAAATAAGTGTATTGGTATATTCAGATATTCACAGTTATCTATTAGTAATTTTCTTATATCTTCATGGTATCCTGGGTCCATAGCTATAAATTCAACCTCAAAATTAACCTGCCCATGTCTTTTTAATTCTTGAAACATTTTTGCCATAAGAATACTGTCTTTCCCACCAGATATAGCAACGGCTATTTTGTCTCCCTCTTCTACCAATTTATAATCTCTTATTGCCTTTATAAACTTAGACCACAGGTTTTTTCTATATTTCTTTATTATACTTCTTTCGATATCTCTAACTGGCTGTCTCTCGTCAAAAGGTACTATAATTTCACAGCCTTTTCCTGCCAAATCACTCATTACATCACCTCATTTTTACTAAGCATAAAATTTATTTTATCATAAGTCTTAGCAATAATTCAAGCTACACACAATTTATGTTACCTCGATATTTATATTTTAACCGCTATTTAAGTTTTATCCAACCATTTCAATAATATTGTAACAACCTAGTCCCAAATGAATATTATATTATTAGATAATTTTATCTTATCTAATTTGACAAGGAGGTTTAATCATTGGAAAATAATAGAGGAATTTCACAAAATTATGGATGTAAATTAGCTAGACCTTATATAAATGATCAAGTTTTGACTAAAATGTACAATTTATCTACTGGTCTAAAAAAAGGAACTATATTCCCTGAACTATTTCTGATAGATTCTGAAATGTATAACAAGGAACTTTATTCAACACCTAAAATTAGACGTGGAGGTAGAAAATAATGAGACCATCAACTAGATCAGAATTATTAAGAAAAGTTCAGGAATTGGGATTTGCATGTGTAGATATGAACTTGTATTTAGACAATAACCCAGAAGATAAAAATGCTCTTAATGCTTATAATTCATTGTGTAGTCAATTTGCACAAGCAAGATGTGCTTACGAAAATAAATATGGACCATTAACAAACTTTGGCTACGCACCAAGCAAATATCCTTGGGAATGGGTATCCCAACCTTGGCCTTGGGATAAAGAGTTTAACCAATAACATTAAATATTAGGAGGATTCGATTTTTATGTGGATATATCAAAAAACACTACAATACCCTGTTAATATAAAAAACGGGGACTTAAATATGGCAAAATATATAATGAGTCAACTTGGAGGACCAAATGGCGAATTAGCTGCTGCCTTAAGATATATAAATCAAAGATACACAATGCCTACAGGCAAGTCTCGTGCCCTTTTAACAGATATCGGTACAGAAGAACTAGCCCATGTTGAGATAATATCAACTATGCTTTATCAGCTTACTTCAGAAACTACACCAGAACAATTAAAAGAAGCTGGACTTGGAGCAAACTACGCTGTACATGGATTTGGAACTTATCCTACTGATGCTAATGGCGTTCCTTTTAGTGTTAAGCCACTAGAAGTTATGTCAAATCCCGTAACTAACTTACATGAGGATATGGCTGCAGAACAGAAAGCTCTTGCAACTTACTATCACCTTATAAATTTAACTGATGACGTAGACATAATAGACGTTCTTAGATTCTTAGGTGAAAGAGAAATAGTCCATTACCAAAGATTCGGTGAAGCACTAATGGACGTTTATGATTTTGAAGAATCTCAACAAATATTTTAATATGCTGACATACTAGATAATTAAAAAGAAGCTAGCCCTGCATTAGAATTTATAATTCTTTTGCAGAGTATAGCTTTTTATATTTATTCAGTATAAATTTTTATTACAAGCACTTTTCCCCTCTAACAACAATTTGACCACCTCTTAATTTTGAAATTACTACATTTTCATCCTTAGGAATATACTCAGAATCTGAAAACACTCTATATTCCTTGCCTTCAAAAGTAGCCTTTCCTTTAAATTTTATTTCCTTAGTAACTATACCTTTTTTCCCTACAAAAGCTTTCTCCTTTTTTCTAATAAGACTAAATACAATTTTTAGTTCAACAATTACCAAAGTTAATAAAATAATCCCTATGATAATACCGTATTTAATGTTATTAGATACCAACACCCATCCTATTAATACTACTATAAACCCATTAATCGAACCATTGATTTGGTCTATTGAATAAAACCAAGGAAGCCCCCAATATCTTTCAAGTGCTATAAAAACAATCCCATATACAATGAAGAAAATTCCTACTATCTTAAATATATTTATAGAACCTATCAAAACTTCATCATACAATCCAAACATAAATTTATTCTCCCCCTTATATATTTTCATATATAGTAACAAGTGAAAATAAAAAATGTGACAAATGAATTTTCATAAAAAAATGACCTATAAATAGGTCACCTTGACTGACACCTAACGGTTGTCAGTTTTTTTGTATTCAAATTTACTACCACAGTTTGGACAAATTAATTCTGGCATCGGTTCATATTCTAGCGAAGCTACCGCTTCAAAACCAAAGATTAAATCTTGTCTAAACTCTTCAATAAGAAACTCTGGTACTCCTTTTTTAAATCCACATGAATTACATTCATAGTCATATAGTTTTTGTCCAATACTCATTTCCTCTAATTCTTTTAACATTTATGATTCTCCTAAAAATACTTTATTTAAATTATTATACACTATTTTTATATTTGTACATAGCAAAGCTAGGCTATTGGTAAACTCTGACTAACCTTCTTAAAATAATATTATTTGTTCACTTTCTTTATTTTCTATTTCAACCTTACCTATATCATCATCAATAATACTTCTAT
>NZ_FQWX01000037.1 GCF_900129815.1 Asaccharospora irregularis DSM 2635 | reverse complement strand
CGAATAATTCCCTTCGGGGAAATTCAACCAGCTAAACATAGAACTATTACTGATGGAATGATACGCTATTTTTCGGGTATAGGATCTCTAAGATCACCCAGGGGGGATACATCTATCCTCTATTCAGTAAAGATTATACTATATTTGTCAAAGTTGAATCATCCATTAGGGAGAATTTTAATAGAAAACAATTAAAGAAATGAATTAAGATCCGATAGGATTTTATACAAATTTAAAAATTAAGAAAAGTTGTTAATGTTCGTTAGATTATTAGAAAGTTTTCTATCAAATGTTACAACTACATTATACAAGGGGGAATAAAATGAATCCTAAAAAACTGAAAAGCAGTAGAGGCGAAACTCTTTTAGAGGTATTAGTAGCATTAACTATAATAACATTAGTTGGAGCAAGTTTTTTTTCAGTACTCAATAGAACTATATTAAATAATGAAAAAAATGGGAGAGATATTCAGATAATGGCTATCGCTCAAACAGAAATAGAGTCCTTAACAAAGAGCATAAAAGAAGGAGATTCTTTGATTACTAGGAATTTAAAAGAATCTATAGAGAACCATGAATATAACCTTATAGATAGACAGTTTGATATTACAAGTGTTGGTAAAATTATCTATTATGTAGAAGATGATGACGAAATACTATATAAATGCAACTTAGATATAAAAGATATACAGCCTAAAAGAGGAGGCGAAAAAACAGCGTATCTATATGAGGTTGAGATAGAGGTTAGTGTAGAAGACAGAAAATTTACTAAAAGAGATATAAAGGTTCAAACGAAGGTTTTAAGCGAGTATATATAGTGAGTTTTCTTTATATAAGGAGGGATATTTACTTTGATAGCCAAGTTAAATAATAACGACGGATATTCACTCGGATTTGCATTAGTATTATTGGTTATAGCTTCTATTACGGGGTTTGCATTGTATAGCTATACAGTAAGTCAGATTAAAACAACAAAGAGAAGTCAAACGTATATTCAAAATAGGTATATTGTAGATGGTTCATTCCAAGAGGTTGTTGCCGACTTTATATCTTCTATAAATGTAGGTGAAGACGGCGTAGTTACTTATAACGACGATATAAAATACGATTGTATATACGGTGGGAATTTAGAAGCTAGCGAATCGGAGAACTTAAATAATATAAAAAAGGTAGTAATTACAGGAACTGTCAAAGAAGTTCCAACAGATACACCAACTCAAAAAGATTTTTTGTTGGATGTTAAAGGAGACTTAGCCCAAACAGTTAATAAAACTATTAGTAGGGAAATGACAATAAGAGTATCAGTAGATAACATACATATAGATGATGAAGGTAATGTAACATACGATATATACCATCATATAGAAGAATTGAAAAAGTAGTTATGAAATTTAAAGGAGAATAGAGAGATGTACATATTTGACTTGCTAAGAAAAGGAATAGACTTAAAAGCCTCAGATATACATATAACAAGGGGGGCACACCCTATTGCAAGAGTTAAGGGAAAATTCGTGGATTTGGGGGATGATTTACTGACTCCAGAGATGACAGAACAAATGGCAAGAGACATATCGGGTCCAGAAACATTTAAAAAAGTCGAGAAATATGGGGAAGTGGACTTTTCTGCAGCTTTAGAAACAGGGGAAAGGTTTAGAATAAATGCATACAAACAAAAGGGGTGCTATTCTATAGCTATAAGGACTATAACGGCTGAAATCCC
Source organism: Asaccharospora irregularis DSM 2635 (assembly GCF_900129815.1). Classification (GTDB taxonomy): domain Bacteria; phylum Bacillota; class Clostridia; order Peptostreptococcales; family Peptostreptococcaceae; genus Asaccharospora; species Asaccharospora irregularis. The sequence goes on along the minus strand of NZ_FQWX01000037.1, from coordinate 19,608 downwards.
TACATTTGAATCTCTAGGACTCCCAGATACTTTAAAAATATTTACAGAAAAACAAAAGGGGTTAGTCTTGGTTACGGGACCTACAGGTAGTGGGAAAAGTACTACGCTAGCCAGTTTGATAGATATTATAAATAAAAATCAACAAAAACATATTATTACTCTTGAGGATCCTATAGAGTATGTACACAAGCACAAAAAAAGTATAGTCAATCAAAGGGAAATTGGACAAGATACAGAGAGTTTTAATTCGGCGCTTAGAGCTATTCTGCGTCAAGACCCAGATGTTATACTCATAGGTGAAATGAGGGACAAAGAAAGTATATCCATAGCACTGACGGCAGCTGAAACAGGTCATCTAGTATTTTCTACTCTACACACAGTAGGAGCTGCAAAAACTATAGATAGAATTGTAGATATGTTTGAATCTGATCAGCAAAAGCAAATAAGAACACAACTGTCTACGGTATGCGAGGGTGTAATATCACAACAATTAATACCTACATCTGATGAAAGAGGAAGAATAGCAGCTTTGGAGGTTATGATATCAACTCCTGCTATAAAAAACCTAATTAGAGAGGGTAAAACCTACCAAATACCGAATATGATACAAACGGGAACAAAGCAAGGTATGAAGACTATGGACCAAGATTTGGTATTATTATATAAAAGTGGGAAAATCACTAAGGAGATTGCCCTTAGCAGGTGTTCAGATGAGGATTTTACAAGCAGAATGTTGGGCGGTGTTATATATTAATCCAAGTTAATTTAGATCTTAGAACCTAAAGAATAGTGGGGGTTTATTGTGAAATTAAATAACAAGGGCATGACTCTTATGGAAATAGTCATAGTTATAGCTATATCGACCATAGTAATGTCGATAGGATACATGGTGCTTAATAAGTCATACACAGTAACTAATGACCAGATTAATATAACTAACATACAAAATGGAATAAATATTACAAGGAATTTGCTAACTGACGACTTAAAATATTGCAACAAAGTGTATCTAGAATATACGGAGTATGGCAATGAAATAAAGGTTGATTTAAATGATATTTCCAGTGTAGACGAACAAAGGTCTAAGCTAGCATTATTGATCAATAATCCAAGTAATTATTTAAAAGAATATAGATACAATATAGTCTATGGTGATGATTACGAAAAAGGGCAAGTATATAAACTAAAGATTTATGAAAAAAACAAGGACAGGTACTATTCTTTGTATAGAGAATCTAAGGACGATAAAATTATAGAGATATTGTCTAATCAGAAGATAAGCGAAAGTGGTATACCTTTGGATATTGTTATTAAAAATAAAGATAAAATATACTCTGTGACTTTAAATTACCTAAATAGAAAAAAAGGTAGACAATATACATTCGATATTTACAACGAATCTATAAACATAAATTCTAATATATAATCACTAAACAAAAAATAAAATATCGATGTTTCAATTGAAGAATTAAAGTATATTAATTTTAAAATAACTAAGTTTTATAAATATAATGTTAGGTGGAGTAATTTAAGATGGAGTATATAATAATTAAATTGTATGTGCTTTTAATAGGGTTAATAATTGGAAGTTTTTTAAATGTATGTATTTATAGAATTCCAAATAATGAATCAATCTCAATGCCGCCATCACACTGTATGAGTTGTAAAAGTAGATTGAGATGGAGAGATTTGGTCCCTGTATTAAGTTATTTATCTACAGGGGGTAAATGTAGATATTGTGGTCAAAAAGTATCTTCTAGATATGCTTTAGTTGAGTTAATGACGGGAGTGCTATTCTTAGCAGTATTTGACTTATATGGAATATCAATTAAAACAGTATACTACTCAGTATTTATTTCGATACTAGTGACAATAACTTTCATAGATATAGACCACTATATAATACCAGATAAGATATTAATATTTGGGCTCTTATTCTCACTTATATTTAATATTTTATTTAAAGAAGTAAAAATAAAACAATCTATCTTAGGATTAATACTATCAGGTGGAGGAATGTGGATTATAATTAGTATAATAGAACTCATAGTAAAAAAAGAGTGCATGGGCGGTGGAGATATAAAATTATTTGGTGTAGTAGGTTTTTTCCTTGGACTAAAAGGAGGGCTTTTGACTATAATTTTAAGTATATATGTCGGTGCATTTTATGGTTTAATAATAATCATCTATAGTAAAATAAAAGGAAAAGAGCTAAGTTCTGTTATACCATATGGACCGTTCATATCTGTAGCATCTATAATTAGCATATTCTTTGGAGATAGCATAATAAATTATTACTTATATTTAATAGGATAGTATAAAAAAAGAAATCTTTAGAGGTTTCTTTTTTTATAATGCATACGAAATTATATTCTAAGATTACGGCGTAATAAATTATTTACTTAAAAAAGAAGATGAATTTTTTCTATGTGAATTAAATTAATTGAACACAGGGAATAATATTATTATAATACTAATAAGATGTGGTATACTTAATATTTAATGACATTATACAAAAAGCTTACAAAGGAGGTAAAGATGTACATAATAGTGGGATTAGGAAATCCAGGAAAACAATATGAAAATACAAGACATAATGTAGGATTTAATGTTATAGACATTTTGGCGAAGGAATATGGCATAAGCGTGACGAAAATAAAACATAAGGCGTTAATAGGTGAAGGAAGAGTAGAAAGTGAAAAAGTGATACTAGTAAAGCCCCAAACTTATATGAATCTAAGTGGGGAAACATTAATAGATATATATAAATACTATAAGGTTGATTTGAGCAATATAGTAGTAGTATACGACGATATAGACCTAGACGTTGGCAAAATAAGAATAAGAAAGAAAGGAAGCGGAGGAACTCATAATGGAATGAGATCTATAACTAAATGTTTGGGATCAAATGAGTTTCCTAGAGTAAGAGTAGGCGTTTCTAAACCTACAAACGGCCAAGATTTGGCTGATTTTGTTTTATCTAGATTTAGAAAAGAGGAGTCAGACGATATAGCACAAGGGCTAGAAAAAGCGTTTCGCGCAGTAGATTCAATAATTAGAGATAATATAGACATATCTATGAATAAATATAACGGATAGTGAGAGGGAGAGTTTTTTATGAATGACATTTTTGTACATCCTTTGCAAAACTCTAAAGAATATAAAGAAATAATAAATTGTATAAATAATAAAAAAGGATCGTTATTAATAAACGGTCTTTTACAAGAACAAAAACCACATATATCGTATTCAATATTTAAAGATTTATCAAATCAAATTTTATTTATAGCAAATAGCGAGCTAGAGGCTAAAAAGGTGTACGATGATTTAAGTTTTTATATTAAAGATAAAGTGGCTTATTTAGGGTTCCAGGAGATTTATTTTTATCATTTAGATGCAAAGGACAGGAAGGAAGAAGCAAAAAAACTAAAAACATTGCTAAGGTTAGCTAGGGGTGAAAAATTAATAGTAGTAACCTCAGTAGAAGCAATATTAAAGAAATATATACCAAAAGAAATCTTAGTAGAAAACATAAGTACCTACAAGGTAGGAGATGTTATAAACATAGAAAATATGGTTGAACACTTGGTTTCTCTAGGGTATGAAAGAGTTTCAAAAATAGAAGGATTAGGTCAGTTTAGTATAAGAGGTGGCATAATAGATATATATCCTTTGGAATATGTTAGTCCGATTCGTATGGAACTATTTGATGATGAAATAGACTCTATACGAACTTTTGATGTGTTTTCACAAAAATCTATAGAAAAAATAAAAAAGTTTTCTATAACACCATCTAGGGGATTTATATATCCTAAGAATACATCAGAATCTGTCCTAAGAGTAAAGAAAGATACAAATAAAAATACATCCGAAGATATCTTTAGGAATATAGATAATATAGCTAATAAAGTATATTTTGAAGGGTGTGAAAATTATATTGATTATATTTACACTGATGAGGATAAGAGCTTATTAACTTATTTAGATGACGATGCAGTGGTATTTATTAGTGACATAACTAGGTTTAAAGAAAGATGTGAAAACTATACAAATGAGTTTAGGGAGAATTATAAGTTAAACCTAGAAAGAGGATTAGCTCTAAAGAATCAAGCTAAAATTCTGTACAATTATCAGGATTTAGACTATTTATTTAGAGACAAAAAAATCATATTAAATACATTGTTACCAAAGGAAGTAAAAGATTTCTCTGTAAAATCTATTATTAACTTTGAATGCAAAGAAATACCAACATTTAATGGAAAGCTAGATGTCCTTGCAGAGGAGTTAAATAGATTAAAATACAATGGACATAAGATAATATTAGCTACAAATACATTAGAAAGAGCTAAAAAGTTAGGTAAAGAACTGCTAGAATTTGGCCTTGAGACTACGTTTTCTAAAAATAGAGATGCTGAGTTAAAGTCATCTCAAATAGTAATAACACAAGGTAATATAAATAGCGGTTTTCAATATAAATCCATAAAATTTTCAATAATAACAGACAATGAAATGGTAGGGGTTCACAAAAGATCTACTTCATTTAAAAATAAAAAGAATAAAAAAGGTAAAAAAATAGAATCATTCTTAGACTTAAATATAGGGGACTATGTTGTTCACGAAAATAGTGGTATAGGAAGATATACAGGGATAGAACAGATAGGAATCAACGGTGTAAAAAAAGATTATTTAAAGGTAGTATACCAAGGAGGGGACAACCTCTACGTTCCTATAGACCAGATGGATAAGATTCAAAAATATATAGGTTCTGATGTTGAAAAAGTCAGATTAAATAAACTGGGTACTAGTGAGTGGAGTAAAGCTAAGGCAAAGGTAAAAAAAGAAATTGAAGACATGACAAAAGAGCTTATAGAGCTTTATGCTAAGCGTGAAAAAATAAAAGGATATAAATTTTCAAAAGATACTCCTTGGCAGTCAGAGTTTGAGTCTTTATTCCCATACCAAGAGACAGAGGATCAGCTAAGATCTATAGAAGATATGAAAAAGGACATGGAGTCAGATAAAGTCATGGATAGGCTTATATGTGGAGACGTTGGCTATGGCAAGACAGAAGTCGCTATAAGAGGAGTATTCAAGGCTTGTATGGATCAAAAGCAGGTAGCTGTTTTAGTTCCTACTACTATATTGGCCCAACAGCATTACAACACATTTAAAGAAAGATTTGAGAACTACCCAATAAGAGTTGAAGTGCTTAGTAGATTTAAAACACCTAAACAACAAAAGCAGATTATAGAAGATGCTCAAAAGGGGCTAGTAGATGTTTTAATAGGAACGCATAGAATAATATCAAAGGACATAAGCCTTCCCAATTTAGGGCTTGTCGTTATAGATGAGGAACAAAGATTTGGAGTAAAACACAAAGAAGCACTAAAGAAAATAAAATCGACTGTAGATGTTCTTACTTTATCAGCAACTCCTATTCCAAGGACATTACATATGTCACTAAGTGGAATAAGGGATATGAGTGTAATAGAGGAGCCACCACAAGAGAGACACCCTGTAATGACTTATGTAACAGAGGGCAAAGAAAGTATAATCCAAGATGAAATAGAAAGAGAGCTAGGTCGTGGTGGTCAGGTATTTTTTGTATACAATAGAGTTGAAAATATAGAAAATATGGCTAGTGTGATAAAAAGACTAGTTCCGGATGCAAAGGTTGCAGTTGCACATGGGAGAATGACCTCAAAGGCACTTGAAAATATAATTCTTGGATTCTTAAATAAAGACTATAATGTATTAGTTTGTACAACTATAATTGAGACAGGTATGGATATTTCAAATGCAAACACTATGATAGTATACGATGCAGATAAAATGGGGCTTGCCCAGCTTTACCAATTAAGAGGTAGGGTTGGAAGAAGTTCAAGGCAGGGATATGCATATCTAATGTATGAAAAGGACAAAGTATTAAGTGAAATAGCTGAAAAAAGACTGAAGGCTATAAAAGAGTTTACAGAGTTTGGATCAGGCTTTAAAATAGCGATGAGAGACCTTGAGATAAGAGGGGCAGGTAATATACTGGGTTCTCAACAACATGGCCATATGGCTGTAATAGGATACGATCTATATGTAAAAATGTTAAATGAAGCTATCAAAAAGGTAAAAGGAGAACCAATTGTAGAGGAAGTAGATGTAGAAATAGATTTAAGTGTAAATGCCTATATACCTGATAGTTATATAAGCGATGAGTTGACTAAGATAGAAATGTACAAAAAAATTGCATCTATAACAAATAAAGAGGATATGTATGAGGTTCAAGAAGAACTAGAGGATAGATTCTCAGATATACCTAAATCAGTTCAAACGTTGCTTAAAATAGCATATATAAAATCATTGTGTAAGATATTAAAAATAGAAAAAGTCAGACAGTTAAAGGATGAAATATTATTAGTACCTATAACAAAATATAGAAATAAGGAAAAAATAGGTTATAATATAGTTACAGAGTTAGAAGAGTTACTAGAAAAAATGTGTAGTTTAAAGTAATATAAACAACACAAGAAGAGAGGGTGTTAGAATTTGAAAAAGATAATATCACTAATAGTAATAACTATGCTAAGCATCTCACTTGTAGCATGTGGTGGACCTAATGAAAAAGATGTTGTAGCTAAGGTAGATGGAGTGGATATAACTGTTGGAGATTACCAAAAAACATTGGATTTATATAAACAGTCTATAGAGTCTATGTACGGCAAAGAAATGTGGGACAAAGAAGTTGAAAAAGGCGTTAAGTATAAGGATAAATACAAGGAAATAATCCTTCAACAAATGATAGATTCACAGTTAATTTACAACCAGGCTAAAAAAGAAAAATTATTGCCATCTGACAAAGAGGTAGATGCAAGTTTTAAAGAGTTAAAAAAGAGCATAACAGCGGACAAAAACTATAAAAAACAGCTTGATGAAGCAGGTTTAGACGATGATTTCCTAAAATTGCAACAAGCAAGAGACATGGCTATAGAAAACTATCAAGATAACTTCTTCAAAACTACAAAACTTTCAGATGATGAATTGAAGAAGTACTATGAAAAGCATAAAAAAGAGTTCTATAAGGATGAGGTTGAAGCATCTCATATACTTATAAAAACAATAGATGAAAAGGGTAAACCATTACCAGATGCAAAGAAAAAAGAAGCTAAGAAAAAGATAGAAGAGGTACTTGCAAAAGTTAAGAGTGGAGAAGAATTTGCAAAATTAGCAAAGGAATATTCAGAGGACTCTTCAGCTAATGACGGAGGTTCATTAGGAACATTTGGAAAAGGGCAAATGGTAAAAGAATTTGAAGAATCAGCATTCTCATTAAAAGAAGGGGAAGTATCTGATATAGTAGAAACAAAATACGGTTACCACATAATAAAGGTAACAGATAAAATAAATGAACAAACACCATTTGAAGATGCAAAGGCTACTATAGAACAAACTATACTTTCTGAAAAATATGCAGAAAAAGTAAAGGGTCTTTCTAAAGGAGCAAAAATAGAAAAAGATAAAGATATGATCAAAAAAATTAATATAGACTAATGGTAAGAAATGATATATATAACAAAAAAGGGATAACTTTTTAATAGAGTTATCCCTTTTCTGTATATTTTTCTTATGAATGGTAAAAATAAGCTTAAAGTTACTAATGGAGGGATCAAGATATATGAGAGCGACAGGAATAGTTAGAAGAATAGATGATCTTGGAAGAGTTGTTATTCCAAAGGAGATAAGAAAGACATTAAGAATTAGAGAAGGAGATCCTTTAGAAATATTTACAGCTAAGGATGGAGAAGTAATATTAAAAAAATACTCGCCTATAGGAGAGCTAAATGAATTTTCTCAGGAGTATACAGAAACTTTAGGCGAAACTTTAGGATATGGAGTAGTTGTTACAGACTTAGATTCTATAATTTCAGTCTCTAAACTACCTAAAAAAGATTACAAAGAAAAAAGTATAAGTGATGACTTAGAAAAGTTAATAGAAAATAGAGAGACTAAACATGCTAAAGATAGTAATATGTTGCCCCTACATAAAGAGGATAGCATGGAGTACAATAGCCAGATAATAATGCCTATAGTGAGCGTATCTGGGGATTGTATTGGTTCTATCTCAATAGTTTCTAAGGATAATGAAACTTTGACTGAGCATGACGAAAAAATTCTTAAAATAGCTGCAAACTTCTTAGGAAAACAAGTCCAATAATCATTTAAAAAAAGACCTTCAAAAAATGAAGGTCTTTTGAAGTTTTTACTAATATATTGAATATAATATTAAAAGTGTGATATATTAAAATTTGTTATACAAATAATATGGAGGTTATGTTATGAACAATAACAAAAAGAAAGACTCCTTCCTAAAAGGTGCCTTAATATTAGGAGCGGCTGGAGTTATTGTAAAAATATTGGGTGCATTCTTCAGAATTCCTCTTGCTAACTTAATAGGAGCGGAAGGTATGTCGTATTATCAATCGGTATATCCGATATATACTTTATTTTTAACGATAGCAACAGCAGGATTTCCTACAGCTGTAGCAAAACTAGTATCAGAAAAAGTTGCAGTAGGAGATTACAAGGGAGCTAATAAGGTATTCAAGGTTTCGCATACAGTGCTATTTGTAACAGGTATAATAGCATTTGGAATCCTATTTTTTGGAGCAGAGTACATAGTAACAGTAATAATAAAGAATCCTGAAGCGTTATATTCTATGAAAGCAATAGCGCCAGCACTTTTATTTGTTCCAGCGATGTCTGCGTATAGAGGATATTTCCAAGGTAGACGAGAGATGAGCAAATATGCAGTGTCTCAAATTATTGAGCAGGTTTTTAGAGTAATATTAGGTTTATCTTTAGCGTATTTCCTTATGAAAACATATACGGACAAAGGAGTGGTATATGGAGCAGCAGGGGCTATGTTTGGAGCAACAATAGGTTCAGTAGCATCCATAACATTCTTAATGATTATATATCTTGCAAACTCTAGACAGCGTAAGTTAGAGATGAAAGCTAGTAAAAACTTTAGGGATGAGAGATTATCAACAATTATAAAAAAACTTTTAGTTATAGCTATACCTATAATTATAGGTGCATCAGTTATGCCTTTAGTGAATTTAGTGGATAGTGTTATCGTTCAAAGAAGATTACAAGAAGCTGGATTTACTGTTTTACAGGCAAAATCTATGTTTGGGCAATTAACAGGTATGGCGCTGACTATAATAAACTTACCATCAGTTATAACAACTGCTATGAGTTTAAGTCTGGTACCATCTATAGCAGAAGCCTATGCAATTGGAAATAAAGCTAAAGCTAGAAAAGATACAAAAAGCGCTATAAAAATTACATTACTTATAGTTTTACCGGCAGCTTTTGGTCTTGCATCACTAGCTACTCCAATCATGCAGTTATTATATCCTAAACAACCAGCTAGTATAGGGTTTATACTATTAACCCTAACACCTTGTGTTATATTCTTAGGACTAATGCAGACATTAACAGGTATCTTACAAGGAATGGGTAAACCAATGATTCCTGTAATAGCATTAGCGGTAGGTATGGTGTTTAAGGTAGTAATAAGTTATACATTAACAGGAATCTATGATATAAATGTAATAGGTTCGGCATTGGGAACAGTTGTAGCATATTTCATTGCTGCAATGATTAACTTAATTTATGTAAAAAAAGCGATGAATATAAAATTCTCTAAAAAAGAATTTTTCATAAAGCCACTAATTACCGTTACAACTATGTTTGTAGTAGTTAAATTGAGCTATGGTTTAGTGTCTAAATTACTTGGAAACAATATTGCTACATTAATTTCCATAGTTATAGGTGGAATCGTATATGTTATAGTTTTATTAGGCCTAGGAGGAATAAGAAAAGAAGAAATTTTAACTATGCCAAAAGGTGAAAAAATATATAAAATATTGAAAAAGCTTAATTTTATTAGATAGCAGGCCGAATATATATAAAAGATAAGGGAAATAATTAAAAATGTACGAAATCCTATAAGGAGTGATACTATGGGAAAGATAAGTATAGTAGGGCTTGGTCCAGGAGATTATTCTCTTATAAGCAAAGGAGCTCTAGACATCTTAGAATCTAGTTCTAGAGTTTATTTAAGGACAGAAAAGCATCCTATTGTTGAGAAACTTAAAGAAAAGATAAAATACACTAATTTAGACTATTTTTATGAGGGCGAAGATAATTTTGAAGAGGTATACAAGAGTATAGCTAACTTCATTATAGATCAGTCAAAGGCTGGGGATTTAGTTTATGCCGTCCCTGGGCATCCAAGGGTTGCAGAAAGGACTGTAAGCTTAATAGAATCCCTAGCCAATAAAAATAATATAGAGATAGATATAGTGGCATCTATGAGCTTTGTAGACGCTATGTTTAATTATTTAGGAGTTGACCCTGCTAACGGATTTAGATTATTAGATGCATTTGAAATAGAAAATGCATATATAGATACAAATACTAGTATGGTTATAACTCAAATATACGATAGGTTTATAGCTTCTAATGTAAAGTTAAAACTTATGGAGTACTATGATTATGACCAAGAAGTGTGTATAGTAAATGGTGCAGGCATTAAGGGTCTAGAGAGTAAAAAATATGTTCAATTATGTGAACTAGATAGAAATGAAAACTTTTTTGATTATTTAAGTAGTTTATATATACCAAAAAGTTCTAAAAAAGGGTATAATACAGTACATGATGTAGAAATAATAGTTAATACATTAAGAAGTCCATCTGGATGTGACTGGGATAAAAAACAGACACATCAGTCACTAAAAAACGCTGTAATAGAAGAAGCATACGAGCTTTGCAATGCCATTGACAATGATGATATCGACGAAATGATAGAAGAACTTGGAGATCTTCTTTTACAGATTGTATTCCATTGCCAAATAGGAAAGGAAGAGGGATACTTTGATTTAAGGGAAGTAGCAAGTGGTATATGTAAAAAGCTTATATATCGTCACCCACATGTATTTAAAGGCGAAGAATTGGATATGAATAAATTTGAGCAAACATGGGAAGAACTTAAAAGAAAAGAAAAAGGTGAAACTACTATAACTGATGGTCTAAAGAGAATTCCTATACATTTACCAGCACTTATGAAGGCTACAAAGGTACAAAAAAAAGCAGCCCTTGTAGGATTTGATTGGGACAATATAAGCGACGTATTTAAAAAAGTTGAAGAAGAATACAAGGAACTACTTGACGAATACAAAGCTGGGAATATAAAATACATAAAGGAAGAATTAGGAGATTTGTTATTTTCTATAGTGAATCTAGCTAGATTTTTAGACACAGATCCAGTAGAGGCATTAGATTCTACAACCCAAAAATTTATAAAAAGATTTGAGTTTATAGAACAGGCCGCTTTAAGTGGGAATAGACAACTAAAGGATATGACTCTTGAAGAGATGGACGAGCTTTGGAACAAAGCAAAGAAAGTATAAAAAAATAGAAGGAAATTTGTCAAAAATCTAGAATTTTTACCAGAAGGTAGAGTTCTATATTATAAACATTTTTAGGAGGTAAGTATCGTGAATAAAGCTGAATTAGTATCAAAAATGGCAGAGAAAAGTGAATTAACAAAAAAAGAAGCAGAGGCTGCATTAAATGCATTTATGCAATCTGTTCAAGAAGCACTAGTAAACGATGAAAAAGTTCAATTAGTTGGATTTGGAACATTCGAGACAAGAGAAAGAGCAGCTAGACAAGGAAGAAACCCAAGAAACCCAGAGGAAGTAATAGATATACCAGCTTCTAAAGCACCAGTATTCAAAGCTGGAAAGGGATTAAAAGATATAGTAAACGGATAATAACATAAATTGACTATACTATTAATAGTATATATTTAAACTAATACCTATAGATTAAATTCTATAGGTATTTTTATAACATATTATATTCAATTAGGAGGATGAGATGAGATTAGATAAATTTTTAAAAGTATCTAGAATTATAAAAAGAAGAACAGTTGCAAAAGAAGCCTGTGATAAAGGCATTGTTACTATAAATGGCAAAGTTGCAAAATCTTCATCTGAAGTAAATATAGGAGATATTTTGCAGATACAATTTGGTGAAAAGTCAATGAAGTTTGAGATAAAAGAAGTAAGAGAACATGTATTAAAAAATGATGCAAAGGAAATGTATAATATATTAGAATAAAATTCAATCCCCCGCAGTATATTTAATAGTAGTAGCAATTGAAATTTACTGGGGGGGGATAGTTATGGATCATAATATAACTTTAAAAGATAGGTCAAGTTTAGTTATTTCAGGTGTGGAACATATATACTCTTTTGACGATAAAAAAATAGAGCTAAGAACATCTCTAGGGGATATGGTAGTACAAGGGGAAGGGCTGGATATGAGCAAGCTAAACCTAGATGAAAAAGTTGTAAGTGTAGACGGGACAATAAACTCTATAGTTTATGAAAAAGCAAAAAAACAGCAAGAGAGTTTCTTCAAGAAGGTGTTTAAATAGATGATGCCATTTACTCAGGACGTTAGTGTGTTTTATGCAACTATTTATGGAGGGATAGCAATAGGAATACTGTTTGATGCTTATAGAGCGCTAAAGGGCAACTTTAAAATAATAAACTACCTATCGTTAATATTTGATGCAGTATTTTGGTTCTTTGTAACTCTTATGGTTTTTATAACAATAAATGCCATAGAAAATTTTGATTTAAGATACTACCATTTTGCAGCGTTGTTTATAGGGTTTATACTTTACTATAAGACTATAAGTAAGTTCGTTCTTTTAGGATTAGATAAAACAATCCACTTTTCTACACAAACATCCAAAAAAACAGTACTTTGTATGGTAAGTATTTTAGATAATTTGTATTACGTTATAATCTATTCACTACACCTACTATTTGATATCATATTTTATATACCTAGTATATTTTTTACATCTAAAAAGAAACTTAGAAAAAAATATGCTAGTATAATAAAAACTAAAAAAAGGGTGTAGATAAGATGAACATAAGAAAAAAGTTTTCTGGACAGTTTATTATGATCAGCTTGTTTTTGATGTTTTTATCTTTTAGTATGATTACAGGTATTATATTTCAAATAATTAAAATAAAGGAATATAAGGCTGAAATGACAACACTAAAAAAACAGCTGCAAACTACAAAGCAGGAAATAAGTAAGTTAGAGGATGGTATAGGGTCTAAAGAGGATTTAGAATATACCGTAAGGCAGCGTTTAAATATGGTAAGGCCAGATGAAATAATATATATAGATATTGGCAAAGGTCCCAATAAGAAATAATACTATATAATATTTTGATTAATTTAAATGTTACTGTGAGACTAAAGAGGAGATGTTTTATGAGAATAGGGGCAATAGATATAGGCACAAATTCTATGAGATTGTTAATTGCAGATTACGAAGATGGAAATTTGTTAAACCGAGAAAAATTTGTAAATACGACTAGGATAGGAGAAGGAGTAGACAAAAAAGGATATATAAGCCAGGAAGCGATACAAAGAAATATAGATGGGCTTATAGATTTTAACAGAATGTGTAAAGATAGAAAATGTGAAAAAGTTTATTGTATAGGAACATCAGCACTTAGGGATAGTAAAAATGGAGATGACTTTATACAGTTGGCAAAAAATAAAGCCGATATAGATGTGGAAATAATAAGCGGCAAAGAAGAATCTACACTAGGATTTATAGGAGTAGCAGAAGGACTAACAGATAGACTAAAGGAAGAAGAGAGTATTCTTGTATTAGATATTGGAGGAGGCTCTACAGAGTTTATATTAGGAAATCTAAAAGGAATAAAGTTCAATAAAAGCGAAAATATTGGTGCTGTTAGAATGACCGAGAAATTCTTAAAAGCCGATCCTATATCTGAAGAAGAGTTTAAAAGTATGATCAGATTTATAGAAGAACAGATTAATGATACTATAGAGTTTTTAAAAAATAAAAAAATAGATAAGGTGGTAGGCATAGGGGGTACTATAACTTCTATATCTGCAATAAATCAAGAATTAGAAACTTACTCTATGGAGAAAATACATAATAGCAGTGTTGATATAGAAGAAGTAGAAAAAATTCTACAAAATTTAAAAAAAATGACATTAAACGATAAAAAGAACTTAAAAGGTCTACAACCTAAACGTGCGGATATTATAACTTCTGGTGTAAAAATTTTACAGATAATAATGAAAAAGATAGAAATAAAAAATATAATAGTAAGTGAATACGACAATTTGGAGGGCTTAATATGTCGTAAGTCACAAAAAATGTCTTAATATTTTAATGGTATTGGAACCTATTATGACAAAAAAAAATCTCTCTCTTTGTTACAATCTCCTTATAAACAAAAGAGGGGGTTTTTTTTATGCAAAGAAGTGCAGCAGTTTTAAAAGAAAGTTCTGTAAAGCTTGGCAACTTAAAAACAGCTAAATATATTGATTTTAATACAGCTATGTTTGTTACAATGGGATTTTTATTGAGTAGATCTATTTTGGTTGAAAGTGTGGCACCATTGGGGGTAGCGTTTTTTATATGTACTCTAAAAATAGATAGATACAAAATACCAGTATTTATATCTACATTGCTAGGGACGATTTTATCATTTAATTCAACAGCTGAGACAATAAAATATAGTATATGTATATTAGTTTTTATGATGATTAGTAAAAAAATAAAAAATGTACCCACAGTTATGCATTTAGGATTTATAGGAATGTTTGTTGTTTTATCAATTTCAGTTGGACAAGTACTTTTGTCAAGTAGATACCTGTATGACTTTTTAATTGCTCTTATGGAAGGTGTAATTGTATTTGTAAGTGTATACATTTTTTACTCTGGGGTAGATTTGTTGACAAATATAAAAAATAGAATGTCTGTTAAGGCAGAAGAGGCAATTGGTATAAGTCTTATGACTACATTTAGTATAATGGGAATAGGAAGTATAGCAGTGCTTGGTATATCTGTGAGAACAGTTTTATCAACAGTATTAATATTAGTGGCATCTATAATAGGAGGGGCTACTATGGGAGCTACTACGGGTGTTATTGTTGGACTAGCATTTATACTGAATAATATAACATCAGCTATATATATGGGAATATATTCATTTGCTGGCGTTGTAAGTGGAACATTTAATAAAATAAATAAATATTTTTGTATATTAGGATATATATTAAGTTGGATTATAATATATGCATACACAACAGGTATTAGCTCAAATATGACTGAAATGAGAGACATACTAATAGCTTGTCTGATAGTTATATCTTTACCCAAAAGGTTTTTTAACAAAATAGAGAAGGTGATAAAGAGCAATATATCGTCAAATGAAGTGGTATATGACTATATTATGAGGAGTAAAAATGTAACTAACAATAGATTAGTTAGCATGTACAAAACTTATGATGATTTGGCTGTAACCTTTGATAGAATAAGAGAAAAAGAGAAGATTTTAGATCAAAGAGATATGGCACATGTAATAGATATGATTCATAAAGATGAATGTAGAAATTGTGGCATGAAGAGAATGTGCTGGGAAACTAGATTTAATCACACATACACTATGATGTGTGACATACTTACGAGAGTAGAATCTAATGGAGAGATAAGTTTAGCTAATGTACCTGAGAGATTTACTAAAGAATGTATGAAGCCTGAAGCTATAGTAAAGATGGCCAATTGCTATTATAAAATGTTTGCAATTGATTATGATTGGAATGTGAAGTTCTCTGAGAGTAGGAAACTAATAGCAAATCAAATTAGAAGTATATCAAGATCAATTCAGTCATTACAAAGGGATTTAGAAAAAAATATAATGCTAGACTTGGAAAAAGAAAAAAGCATACAAGAGGAATTAGATAGATATGCTATACACATAGATAGGGTAAGTTATCTAACCAAAGATAATAATGAGTTTGAGATAACTATAGAAAATAAATCATGCAAAGATGGTTGTCTTTGTGAAAATAAAATTATTGATGTGATAGAAAATTTCACAGGAGAAAGTATATCAGTTCAAAAGATAGGTTGTCATAGTTTAAGTGAAAAGTGTAGGGCTGTGTTTGTAAAGGCACAAAAATATAAGGCTCACACAGAAGTAGCATCTATGTCTAGAGATGGGCATCTACTATGTGGAGATAGCCATACCTATATGGATATAAATGATGGTAAATATATGATGGCAATAAGTGATGGAATGGGAAAAGGGAAGAGAGCATACGAAGAGTCATCAGCAACAATTGAGATATTAGAAAAGATGATGGACGCTAAAATAGATGATGAGATAGTTATAAGTACGATAAATAATATGTTATTGCTTAAATCATCAGATGAGATGTTTTCAACACTTGATTTAGGAATTGTAGACCTAAAGAGGGGCAACTTGGAAACAATAAAAATGGGAGCTTGTTCTACATACATAAAGAGGGATAGTGGAGAAATAGACTTAGTATCTTCTTCATCTCTACCAGTTGGAATACTTTCTGATGTTAAATTGGATAGACACAATGTAAAAATTAAAAATGGTGACTATATAATAATGGTATCTGATGGAATTATTGATGCAGGGAAAAATAATAATCTTGGTGATAACTGGTTAATTTATTTCCTAAAAAAATTAGAGACAACTAATCCAAATGAGATGGCTAATTCAATACTAGATAGAGCACTGGAGCTACAATCAAACTCTATAGAAGATGATATGACTGCTTTAGTTACAAGAATAGACACAAATTAAAAAATTATCAACATAATATATGAATAAGATGCAAAAATTTGTTGATAAGATAAAGATATATGTTAGTAAAGTATAAAAAAGATAGAAATACTAATTAAGATATATGTATGAATATGTTGAAATTACTTATATTTTATAATGATAATGCCTGTGAATATGTGGATTATTATGTGGATAAGTATCCTAAATTATTATATTTCCCAATTAATCAATAAATATTCAGCAAATAAAGGACTAATATATATAGCTACTTGAATAATATAACTTAAAAAAGCCATCCTAATATTAAGTAAATTTAATGAAAGGGTGGCTTTTTATGGGCAATAGATTACTAAAATTAATGGCAATTATGTTTATATCTGCTTTATGTATGTTGACGATAAATATAAAAGCTTACCAAGCACGTAATAATTATAAGGCTGAGTCTACAGAGAAAACAGGTGTTGTAGAGGCTATGTATAAGCTCGGTGACGATGACAAGAAAAAAGATGAAAATCCAAAAATAGATTACAGTAAAACTTCTTGGAAAATACAATCCTTGTACAAAGATGACAAGCAGTGGGAAAAAGAGCTTAATCGCTTTAGCAAAGATACTAGAGAGTTAAAAAACTACATAGGGAAAGTTACTAAATCACAGACTCATCTGGGATTTGCTCTGAATATAAAAGAAAAATTAGATATAAAAGTTAGCAAGTTATCTGCATATGTAAAATTAAAAAGAGATACAAATAAAGATTCATATAAGTATCTCGATATGAATGAAGATTTAAACAAGGTTTATTCCGATTATATGGAGATATGTTCTGATTTAGAGTTGGAAATATTAAAATTATCTGATAGAGATTATAGAAAACTTATGAATAACAAAAAAATATCTAAAAAATATGGAATGTATCTTAGTGATATAAGAAGGAGCAAGGATTATTATTTAGATGGTAAATCAGAGGATTTATTGGTAAAGACTTCTTCTATAAGTAATTTGCCTGGAGAAGTATATGAACTTTTTGCAAATATGGATAAGAAAACTAATCTAACACCAGCTCAGTATGCTAGTGAAATAGAATCTGAGGATAGGGAAAATAGAAAAAAAGCCTATCAAGGTGAATTTTTGGCATACAACGATAATATAAACACAATAGCAGGTTTATTAGTAGGGCAGGTTAAAAAAAATGTATTCTATTCTTCACAGAGGGGATATAAATCATCATTAGATATGTATTTGCAATCAGACAATATAAATACAAAAACTTATGACAAGCTTATAAAAACAGTTGGTAATAATACAGATAGTTTGCATAAGTATATAGCTTTGAGAAAAAAAGCCTTGAAGCTAGATAAGGTTTTTTACTATGATATGTTTGTACCAATAGTAGAACCAGTAGATAGCAACATAGATTATAAAAAAGGACAAGGGATTATATATGCTGCTCTTGCACCTTTAGGTAAGGAATACGGGGATATACTGTATAAGGCATTCAATGAAAATTGGATAGATGTTTATTCTAATGATAAGAAGGTATCTGGAGCATACTGTCTTCCTGTATATGGTAATCATCCATATATTTTAACAAATTATAATAATTCATTGAAATCTGTGTCTACTTTAGCACATGAATTAGGTCATGCGGGTTATGAATATTTGAGTTCCAAGAACCAAACATATTATAATTCAAATCCAACTATATTTACACATGAGGTGGCATCAACAACTAATGAGGCTTTACTATATGAGATGCTAATAAAAAACTCTACAAACAAAAAAGAGAAGGCGTATTATATAACTCAGTATTTAGATTTGATTAAAGATACGGTATATACTCAAACAATGTATGCAGAGTTTGAGAAGACTATACATGAGATGGTCGAAAATGATGAAAATGTAAATGCCTTAGTACTAGATGATTTGTGGGGGAAACTTCTCAAAAAATACTATGGTGATGAATATCAGTTAGATCAACTTGCGAAAGTAGGATGGTCTAGAATACCTCATTTTTACAATAGTTTTTATGTGTATAAATATGCAACAGGATGCAGTGCAGGAGTTAGTTTTGCAGAGGATATATTAAAAAATGGACCTGAGAACTATATTAATTTCTTGAAAAAAGGTAGCTCAGATTATCCTATAGATTTACTTAAATCTAGTGGTGTAAACTTAAATTCAACAAAACCTACTGAAAATGCAATTAAAAAATTTGATATATTGGTAGAAGAATTAGAAAAATTGTTATAAAATAATGTACATGGTAAAAATAATATGTTAATGTTAAATTATATTTATTAGAAGTATATATTACTTGAAAGTATACATGGGGATTTTATAAATAATAAAAACAATTAGAAAACATATAAATAAAAGATTGGGTAATGGCAGGTGATTTAAAATGTCAAAGGCAAAACAAAAAAAGGCCAATAAAGTTATAGCTGTGAGTATAGTAGCAGTTCTTGTTTTGACTAGTATAACAGCAGTTTTAGGTTTATTTGCTGGAATGTTATAGCTTATAAGATAATACTTTAAATAAAAAGATTGTTTAAGTCTTATAATTAATGGCTGTATAATATTTAGCGTTGATGGTAATAAAAAATCCATAATTGTCGTTAGACAAAAATGGACTAATTACTATCAGCGCTATTATTTTTTAAAAAAATAAAGAACACATGTCAAACTCGTTGTATAATTAAGTCACCACAACAAAATAAACGAGGAGGTTTGACATGTGCTCAAATGATATTATATCAAATATTCTAGGAATTAGCGATAAAAATTTAGTATTTACAGGAGATGGAATTGAAAAAATAAGAGGTATTGAGTTTAAGGTATTAAACGCAGTGCTTACATATGTTCCAAAAGCATGCTCTAAATG
>NZ_FQWX01000007.1 GCF_900129815.1 Asaccharospora irregularis DSM 2635 | reverse complement strand
TTGATATATCATTCGGAGGAAGCTTCTTCGCTATAATTCATGCAAGTCAATTAGGATTAAAAATTGAGCCTAAGAATGCAGGAAAATTAACTGAATTAGCTTTAGAATTAAGAGATATAATAAACAGAGAAATAGAAATACAACATCCAACTTTAGATCATATAAAAACTGTAGACTTAGTTGAAATATATGATGAGCCAACTCATCCAGAAGCTACTTACAAAAACGTAGTTATATTTGGTCAAGGTCAAGTTGATAGATCTCCATGTGGAACTGGAACAAGTGCAAAACTTGCTACATTACACGCTAAAGGTGAATTAAAAGTTGGAGAAAAATTCGTATACGAAAGTATATTAGGAACTTTATTCAAAGGTGAAATAGTAGAAACTACTAAAGTAGATAAGTTTGATGCAGTAATACCAAAAATATCTGGTTCTGCGTATATAACAGGATTCAACCACTTTGTAATAGATGAAGAAGATCCACTAAAACATGGATTTATACTTAAATAGAAAATAGTATAAATAAAATAATAGAAATGAAAAAGGGTTGTTTAAATGGCTTAGCTATTTAAACAACTCCTTTTTGTGTGAAGATTATATTGTTTTAAAATATATTAGATATATTTGTTTGTAACACTATATTTATAATAAATTCCTAGTTTTGATATATTTTCGATATTTATTTTCTTTTGTTGCTTTTATATTTGTCATCTTTGTTGCCTTTTTTTAAGTCTCTAAGTCTCATTATTGATAGATAAGCAAAAGCCGATGAACAAATTAGTCCAAATTTTCCAATACCACTGTTTAAAGAACCAGTATAGATTATTACAATCCCCACAACTACACAAACTAAGATACTTAAATATGAGTATGTTTTTACGTTCATAGCTACCCCCTAAATATAGATATATCTACTATTATAATATACTTAGGCGAGTATATCTATAAGGTAGTTATATAATCTAATTAAGCATAAAACAAATTTGACTTTGCTGCTAGATATTCATACTGTTGGCTGTTTATTTCAACAGGAACAAGATCACCATTTTTATCTTTTATAATAGAACCGTCCAAATCTTGTTTATATATTGGTCTTACCTTATTTTTTGGAACTTCTATAATTTTATCTAATAATACTGAGCAGTTACTTTCCACAAATGTATCGTTATCTACATTTAAAAAGTTAGAAATTTTTCCAAGGCAGATAGTAGTATCAGACTCAGGTTTAAAATCATTTGTAAACGGGAGTAGTTTTAAATTATTATTATCCGAACTTAATACTATAGCGTGATCTAATGAGTATGGCTCATTTTCGATTCCTAAAAAATTATATTGCACTACTTTTCTATTCAATTGCCCCAACCTCCATTATGATTTTTGTAGTTAATCACTATTTAATTCAAATAATACCATAAAAATAATAAACTGTGTAACACAATTATTGGAAAACAAGAAAAATACTTAAATATTAAAGGAATACAGTGAATAATGTATATTATATTGTTGATATTTTCATATTTACAATATAATTTTCAGCTGAAATAGTAAATAGTATACATTATATTGCATTAAACAAAATAAAGTTTAATGCAATATAATTAAAACTAAAAAATAGACTATATAAAGTAGTTGATTCTACCTATATAGCCTACATATAGTCTTGTTTTAATTATTAAGCAGTTTTACTTTTATTGAATGATTTAATATATTCGACATTTTTTAGAGACAAAGCTAAAGGAACTGCAATAATCATACTGACAATCCCTTGAACTATATTTGATGGTATAGATGCAGCAGAAACTATAAAACTACCTTTTAGTATTGCTCCTGCTAAGAAGTATCCAATCACCATAACCACAATACCGATTGATATTGAAAATATATTTCTTGAAATTGTATTGCTTTTACCGACTATTATTCCTACTAAGTATCCTTCAAGCCCTTTTATTATAAGTGTAAACAATGCCCAATGAGGATAGCCACTTAGAAGATCTGCAAGAGCCGAACCAACTCCACCGGCCAACATTCCTGCAAGTGGTCCAAACAATATAGATGTAATAAATATAACTGCATCTCCTACATTTACATACCCATTAGTTCCAGGTGTAGGAACCTGTATAACCATTGTAGCTATACAAACTAAAGCTGTCATAAGTCCGTTTAATACAATTTTTTTTGTTTTGTAATTCATAATAAAATCCTCCAAAATTATAATCCAATAAATTCATATATATAAATTCTATTGCATTACAGTTTAAAAGGCAATGCTAATTGTACTGGTACAATAGCTTTGTTTGTATATACAATAGAAAATTTCGATAAAATAAAGAGTTATATCGATATTTTCTATAAAAAGTATATTTTGATTAAGCACTATGGATATAAGAGCATATACTTGTATAATAGAATATAGGGATAAATCTGCAAAAAAATATATATAAAATTTATATTATATGGGTTTTTGTAGATAAAACTGGTGGAATTTTAGCTAGGAGGATTAATAAGTATGCAGAAGATAAGTTTAAATAGAGACACTTTAGAGAAAGTCAATCTAAATGAAAATGATTGTGTTGATTGTAAGAAGTGTTTTAATATATGTCCGATGATGAAGGAATATGGAGACTCTCCTAAAAGTATATTGCAGTCAATATATACTGAAAAGGGGATAGATAAAAATATTCCATTTTCATGTATGCTATGCAATGCATGTGTGACGAATTGTCCAAAGGATATCGATTTAAAATCTATGTTTTATGATATCAGGACAGAAATTACAAAGCAAAATCCTAAGGAATTAAAGGATTTAGGGTATAATAAAATAAAATTCCATCAAAAAAGTAGTTTCTCCCCAGTATTTTCTAAGGGGTTTATAGACAAAGGTAGCCAAAAAATATTTTTCCCGGGGTGTAGCCTTTCAAGTTATAGTAGAGAATTAGTGATGAAAACCTATGAATATCTAAAAGAACATATAGAGGATATATCTATAGTGTTTGGGTGTTGTGGAAAGCCAACTTTGGATATAGGTGATAGCAGTAAATTTGAAAAATATTATTCTGAGGTAGACAAGCTTTTTAAAAACAATGAAATATCGGAAGTTATAGTTGCCTGTCCCAATTGTTTTAACACAATAAAAAGAAACAGCCCTGGCTTAGTAGTTACACCTATATGGAGTGTTATTAACAAGTACGGTGTAACGAAGTCTTTAGAAAATCATTATAAAGACTTAGACATACAATTTTCACTTCACGATCCATGCCCAATAAGAGAAGAAGTAGAAATACATAAAGATGTAAGAAGTATACTCAATTCTCTTGGAGTTAATATTGCTGAGTTTGACAATAATAGAGGAAACACAGAGTGCTGTGGTTCAGGTGGAATGGTTAGAGTTACAAATAGTGAAATTTCTGTAAGGCAAACCAATAAGAGAGCCAGTGAGGCAAAGACAGATAATATTGTGACCTACTGTGAGTCCTGTTGCGAGTCTATGCTTAGTTGTGGGAAATCAACACTTCATGTATTAGATTTTATTTTTAATGATGATGTTATAAATAAGAAAAAGTTTACTCAAAGAGAAGTGTCTTTTCTGGGAAAATGGGCAAATAGGTATAAACTTAAGAGAGAAATGGAGGGGAAAAATGATACAAAATAGTGATAATGAAAAAGTTAATACAAAGAAATTTCATCAAAATATAATTAAATACACATTAAGTGTAGGGGTTGTCGGAGCGATTGTTTTTTTGATATATAAAATATCAAGGATGAATATAGGAATAAAGGAAATACAAAGTTATGTAGAAGGTTTTGGTGGACTTGCCCCTGTAGTGTATATACTAATTTTTGCTTTAGTACCATTGACTCTTTTTCCAGATTCAATAATAGCTATTTCTGGAGGATTAATTTTTGGGTTGGCCAAAGGATATATTTTTACAACTATAGGTGCATTGATAGGAGGAACGATATCTTTTTATATATCAAGGTACTTTGGTAGAGATGTTGTAAAGAAACTAACAAAGGACAAGCTGGACAATATTGAGAACATGATAAATGAAAAAGGGTTTACGATAGTATTTTTACTTAGACTTATACCACTGTTTCCATTTGACGTTATAAGTTATGGAGCAGGATTTACATCTATAAAGTACAGAGATTTTGCTATTGCAACAGTTTTAGGTACTATACCTGGTATATTGGTTTTTACAAATATAGGAGCGAAGTCTGTTGATATAGGTAGTAGTAGCTTTTATGCTTCTATTGCAGCTTTGATATTACTTTTATTTACATCTATGGTACTCAAGAAAAAATTCTTAAATTCAAAGAAAAGTGAAGGCTATGACATCGACAAATAGGGCTAGGAGGTTGACAAATGTTAGATACGCACGCTAGAAAATATGTAAACGGGATAATAGAAGGAGGTGCTGATTTTTTCCTGAGACTAAAGTTAACTCCAAATCAGGTTACATTATTGGCGCTTTTAATAGGTATTGGGGTATCTGTGTTTATATATCTTGATATGGGTATCATGGCTGTAATATCATTATGGCTTTCAGGGTATTTAGATGCAGTGGATGGATCCATGGCCAGAAAAAGTAAGCAATCTTCAGCTGTAGGAACATTGATGGATATTACGTTTGATAGAATAGTTGAAATAGGTATTATATTGGCTATTGGTATAAAATTTGTTGATATGAGGATGAATTTAATAATATTACTAGCTAGTATACTTATGTCCATGACTATATTTTTGACAGTAGGGGCATTGACTGAAAAAAAAGGAATGAAATCTTTTTATTATCAAGCAGGATTAGCTGAAAGGAGCGAGGGTTTTATACTTTTCTCAATTATGATTTTATTTCCTATGTATTTGAGGATAACAATAAACTTATTTTCTGCTATTGTATTAATAACAGCAGCTCAGAGATTTTTAGAGGCTAGAAAGATATTATAAAACTATATAAAATTTAAAAGGATGTGTATTATTATAAAAAAACAACATAATAACAAAAAAAAGAACTCAACGAATTCAAGGAAATTAAAGAAACCATTCTGGATTACACTGGCATTAATCGTATTATTAGGATGTATTTATACTTTTGTACCTCAAGTAAATAATACTATAAACAAAGTTATCCTATATTTAACAACTTTGGATTTAGAAGGACTAAAAGAGTACATACTATCATTTGGGATATGGGCTCCAATAGTATCATTTCTGCTTATGATTTTACAGTCAGTGGCAGCACCACTTCCAGCGTTTTTGATAACTTTTGCCAATGCTGCATTATTTGGCTGGGTAAATGGTGCAATACTTTCTTGGATAAGTGCTATGGTAGGAGCATTAATTTGTTTTTATATAGCTAGATTCTTAGGGAGAGATACAGTAGAAAAGTTAACTAGTAAGTTTGCTTTAGATAATATAGACGAGTTTTTTGAAAAATACGGAAGACATACTATATTAATAGCGAGATTACTTCCATTTATGTCTTTTGACTTGGTAAGTTACGCAGCAGGCCTTACATCTATGGGATTCTTGTCCTTTTTTGTTGCTACTGGATTAGGACAACTTCCAGCTACAATAGTTTATTCATACGTAGGTGGAATGCTTACAGGTGGAGCTAAGTTAATGATGATGGGAATACTTACACTATTTGCTATCAGTATATTAATTTATCTTATAAAAAAGATTTGGAATGAAAAACACAAAAATAATTAGAAGGAGACATTAATATGAAAAAAAGATTATCATTGATACTATGTGTGATGTTAGTTATCAGCTTAGTAGGGTGCTCAAAACCAGCAAAAGAAAGCGAAGCTTCTAATGAGGCCAAAAAAATACTTAATAGTAGTTACGATGAGATTTTAGAAACGGCTAAGGGTAGTACTGTTAATTTCTACGGATATGGTGGAAATGAGGTAATGAATAAATGGTTTGATTCTTATGTTGTACCGACAATGAAAGAAGAATATGATATAACTGTAAAAAGAGTTGGTATGGACATAGAAAATATAATGAATCAAATGCTTTCAGAAAAGCAAGTTAAAAATTCTAAAGGTAAAATAGATGTTGTTTGGATAAATGGAGAAAACTTCAAGACAGCAAAGGATAATGAACTTTTATTTGGACCATTTGTAGAAAAACTTCCAAACTATAAAAAATACATAGATACAACTTCAGAAGATATGATTACAGATTTTGGAACAAAAGTAGATGGAATGGAAGCTCCTTGGGGGAAAGCCCAATTCGCTGTTGTAGTAGATACATCTAAAGTAAAGAGTGAAATAGTTAATACAGAGGATTTAAAGAAAGTTGTTGAAGCTAACCCAGGTAAATTTACTTATCCAGCTTTACCAGATTTTACTGCTAGTGCTTTTGTAAGAAATGTTATATACGATATAGTTGGATATGAAAATGTAGCGAACCTACCAGAAGATGAAAAGGAAGTTAAAAAAGCTATACAACCAGCTATAGACTACTTAAATGAAATAAAACCTTATTTATGGAAAGAGGGAAAAACATACCCTTCAACTATATCTCAATTAGATAATATGTATTCAGATGGAGAGGTTTACTTTACAATGACTTATTCACCTAATACATTGTTGGGAAGAATAGATAGTGGAGAATTCAACAAGGATACAAAAGTTTTAGAATTTGATAAAGGAAATATAAGTAATACCCATTTCTTGGCTATACCTCAAAATTCACAAAATCAAGCTGGTGCTATGGTTCTTATAGATTTCTTGACAAGCACAGATGCACAAGGTGCAAAAACGGATACTAAAAACTGGGGAGATAGTACAGTTTTAGATATGGACAAAGTATCTAGTGAAGACAAAAAGAAATTCAGTGAAACTGTGAAAATAGAAAAATCAGTTCCAGAGTTAAAGGCTGGATTAGTTCCAATAATAGAAAAAATATGGACAGAAGAGGTCCTAGAAAGTGAAAAATAAGTTAAAACCATACTTATTACTACTCCCAGTAACTATAATATTACTGGGGGTAATGGGTGTGGGGGTAATTAATTGTATTGCACAAAGCTTAGGATACTTTCCACAGATAGGGCTTACAGAGTTAACATTTGATTATTATAGAGAGGTTTTAAGGAATACGACTTTCTTAAAGTCTCTCCTATTTACATTAAAGACATCATTTATATCGGCATCTTTATCAGTAATTTTAGGGGTCTGGCTATCTTATGTACTTATGAAGGAAAAATTCTCTAAATTTAGAAGGTTAATTTTAAATACTCCTATTGTAGTTCCACATATAGTTGTTGTTCTTTTGATGTTTATAACTTTTTCTCAAAGTGGTATGGTTTCGAGGGTGTTATATAAGTTAAATATAATAGATACCTCATCACAATTTATATCTATAGTATCTGATCAGGGTGGTATAGGAATAATCATGGTTTATTTGTGGAAGGGTATCCCTTATACTACGATTACAACTTACAATATTCTAAGAAATATGAGCGATAAGCTGGAAAGTGTAGCAATAAACCTAGGAGCAAATAAGCTTCAAAGTTTTAGGTATATAATCCTACCTCTTGCTATGCCAAGTATAATATCTGCATTTATTATGTTATTTGCATTTGCTTTTGGATCTTTTGAGGTTCCTTTTTTAATTGGACCGTCCACTCCGAAGACACTAGCAGTTCAAGCTTATTTGAGTTATTCAAGCTCAGATTTATTTCAAAGACCAGATGCAATGGTTATGAATGTAACATTATCTTTAATAAGCTTTGTATTACTTATTGTATACAACAGAGTATTTGAAAAATTTTATAAATATAAATTATAGGTGGTAGAATCATGAGGAAGAATTTAAAAAATTTAATTTTAGATATGATTTTCATAATATTTATATCTCCACTTCTTTTATTAGTGATGTGGGGATTTACTACTTCGTGGCCATTTCCACATCTTCTTCCACAAAATTATTCTTTTAGAGGATTTGAATATATTATAAGTCCCGATAGTTTAGAAACACTATTAAATAGTATATTTATATCTCTTATTGTAGTTTTGATAACTGTTCTAATAAGTATTCCAGCAGCAAAGGCTATGGAGTTTTATGAGTTTAGGGGGAAGAATTTTTTTAAGATGCTAATACTATCCCCTGTGATAATTCCTTTGATTTCTGTAGCTATGGGAATACAGATAATATTTATTAGATTAGGACTTGCAAATACACTGATGGGAGTAGTTATTATAAGTATCTTGCCGTGTATTCCATATGCAATTAGGATAATAGGAGATGTATATAAACTGGTTGGAAACAATTTAGAGCTACAATCTAAGATGTTAGGTGCAAATAAGATAAATACTTTTAGATATGTTACCCTACCACTTATATTGCCTGGAATAATAGGTGCATCTAGTATGTGTTTTATAATTTCATTTAGCCAGTATTTTTTGACGCTGCTTATAGGTGGTGGAAGTATAATTACATATCCAATGATTATGCTTGCCTACATCCAAAGTGGAGACAGAACAATTGCATCTTTATATAGTATGGTGTTTTTAATAGTAGGTGTTGTGGTTTTAATATTGATAGAAAATAGTATAAAGAAAAGATACGGTAATAACGAAGATAACTCTTTATTTTTATAAATTTATAGAAGTGTTTAGATAGAATTTTCGTAAAATATAATTGGTAGATAATAGACTAGGTACAAAAAGGAGAATTAAGATGTCATCAGTTAATCTCGTTAACTTGACAAAGTATTTTGGAGATAAGAAAATACTAGATAATATAAACTTACAGGTAAATGATGGTGAAATTATTTCACTGTTAGGATTATCAGGTTGTGGGAAGAGCACTACATTAAAGCTGATTGCTGGCCTTTTAAAGCCTGATAGTGGAGATATACTTTTTAATGGAGAGTCGGCACTAGATATACCCACAGAAAAAAGGGATGCTGTCATAGTATTTCAGGATTATTTATTATTTCCACATATGAATGTATATGAAAATATAGAATTCGGAATGAAAATGAGGAAGGTAAAAAAGTCCATAAGACAAAAAAGGGTTTTAGAGCTTTTGGAATTGGTAAGACTAGAGGAATACAAAAATAGTTATCCATCAGAATTATCTGGAGGACAAAGACAAAGAGTAGCAATAGCAAGAGCTTTGGCAGTAAACCCTAGAATATTACTTTTGGATGAACCTTTTTCAAATTTGGATATAAACTTAAGAGGTGAAATGAGGGATTTTGTTCTTTCTATTCAAAAAAAGACCGGAATAACTACAATTTTAGTTACGCATGATAAAGAGGAAGCACTTATGATGAGTGACAAGGTAGCAGTAATGGTCGGTGGACAAATAAAGCAGTTTGATACTCCAAATAATCTATATGAAAGGCCAAATAGCAAAGAAGTTGCAAATATATTTGGTGAAAGAAACTATATAAGAGGAACTTTACAAAATGGGCTATTTAAGAGTGAGTTGATAAATTTTAAATCTAATATAAAAGAGGATTTAGGATCTGTTGAGGTTATGATATCTAAAGAGGACTTAGAACTAAAGCCGGTAGATTCTGATGAAGGAGTAGAAGGTAAAATTCTAAAAAAGAGATATGCAGGTGAGAAGACTTATTACAATATAAAAATCAAGGATAGTATATTGAAGGCCACTTGCGATAATAACTTATACAATGAAAATGATTTGATAAAAGTATCATTTTCACCTAAAAATGAGGTTTATTTTAGATGAAAATAGTATATAAAATTATGTAATTATCTTGATTACTTTAATTAATTAAAAATAATAAAATAAAAATAAAAAAAGTAATAAAATTAAGAGGAATATTCTTTAGTTTGGGCTATTTGCCAGACTACTAGAATATTCCTCTTTTTTATAATGAATAGGAAATTTTTAAGTTATCATAATTCGAATTTATTTTTAGGTATATAAATTAATACCAGTATTGAAATTATCAAGATTAGTGTAGCACAAAGTCCAGCTTCAGGTCCGAATTCTCCACCTGTGATAAGCTCATTTCCTACTAAATTTAAATCTACTAGAGTGCCGACATTGACACTTATACCGCTAACTTGGAGTCCAAATATATTTCCTTGGGCGAAATTCCAGGCTGTGTGTATAGCACAGGCACCCCATAAATCTCCACTTTTTATCACATACAAACCAAAGAAAAATCCGACTAATGCTATATTTATTAAAGAAATATAATTAACACTAGGGTTTAATAAATGTAAAAATGAAAAGAAAAGTGAAGAAGTCAATAGACCAATCCATACATTGTATTTTGCACTTAAAACATTCATAAGCCAACCTCTAGTCAAGATTTCCTCAGTTGCACCTTGGATTATCCAACCTATCAGGATTATAAGTACAGATATAAGAGCTGATGCACCTGTAGGCTGAGATGTATTTGATCCAACCTCTATACAACCTAAGGCTAGGAGTATCAAAACAACTGAACTCATCATAAGTAGACCTATAAAAAATCCAAAAATATATTTTTTTAAGGCATTGTTTTTGTAAAATCCAATTGACGATACTTTTCTTTTTTCAATCACTGAAACTCTAAAAAACACTACCATACAAGTAAATATACAGCTAATTAACTGAATAAAAATTAAAATAAAGTCTTTATAGGCTGATAAATTTTGATTTGAGTTTAGTAAATTATAAACAGGTTTAAATAATAAATTTCCAATAATTCCCCCGGATATTAGTATTATAATAGATAATATTAGTGCCCAAAGTAAGTTAGGAAGCTTCCTACTGTTCGTGGCTTCTACTATGAGTACATTTTCTTTTTGTACTATCTCATCTAATTTTTTTAACATAGTTTGGCTCCTTTTAAATAAATTTTTATGTACAAATCCTCAATCTCTATAAGTTATGAGTTGTTCAAGTTAATTATAGATTATATTTAATGTATATTAAAGTGTATAAAACAATATGAGTATAAAAAATACTTCATTATCCAATAATTTTAGTAAAGTGAATTCTTATATTTACTTTGTACATATGAATTTTTTATCAAATATGATAGAATTATTATGTAAATATGGAAAATTCAAAGAATCAAATAATTAAGGAATTAATAAGGAGCTAGGTAATTATGAGTAAGAAAATCATAGCGTTTATGATGTCTATATGTTTAGTAGTTGGACTTTCAGGATGTAATTTAGTAGAAGATAAAAAGTCCGAGAAAAAGAAGGAGAAAGTTTTAAAAGTAGTTGTTGCAACTGAGGCTTTTGATGAGGCTGAAAAAGAGTATAGAGCAGCTAAAAATATGGTAAAAGAATACAGCAAAAATGATGAAGAAGATGAAGATTCAAGTGATAATAAAAAAGAAGGAAAGAAAGAGGAAGCACAAGAGGTAGAAGGCAGCGTGATTCATATTGTTCTTCCTAAAAATACAGATGAAGCAAATAAAAAAATAGTAAAATTATCTAAAGATGAAGATATTAGAGGTATAGTACTTGCAACAGATAGACCGGGTATGTTACCTGCCTTAAAGCAGATAAGAGAGAAGAGACCAGATATTGTTACTGTATGCGCATCAACACCGGAAGAACCAGCTAAAATCAGCGAATGGGTAGATTTATGTATAGATACAAATATGTCAGAAATAGGGGAAAATATAGTCACTCTTTCTAAAGAACTTGGGGCGAAAACTTTTATATATTATTCATCTAAGAGTGATTTGGCAGATGAAAAAATAAATAACAGAAGAAATAAGATAAAAGAAACTTGTAAAAATGAAAATGTTAAATTTATAGAGGTCTTAACTCCTGAATACTTGACAGAAAAAGGGAAGTCAGATATGCAGAAATTTTTAGAGGAAGACATACAAAAGAAGGTCGATCAATACGGCAAGGATATAAATATACTTGGAGCGAGTGACTCGATGGATGAGATTATAATAAAAAATGCAATAAAATTAAAATATATAGTTGCACAGCAGAGTAATCCATCTCCAGTAGATGGGTATCCGGCTGCTATGGGAATAAAGTTATCTAAAAAGGATAGCCAAAATTTTAGTAAAGTCAACGATATGATAAGTGAGAAAGCAAAGGAAAAAGGTATTTCTAATAGATTAGGTGGAGTACCTATGCCAACAAGTCTATTGTTAACAGAATTATCCGTTCATATTGCTGTTCAAATGGTGGAAGAAGATTTGACACAAGAAGATGTCTCTGACCCTGACTACTTAGAAAAGTTTGCAGAAGAAAAATATGGAATAGGGGCAATATTTGAAAAAGCAAATGAAGAAATAGACAATTATCAATTGATGACTATTGAACAAATAATATACTAATAAATAGTATCTTAAAAAGAGTATTGGGGGGAATAACAATGAAAAAATATGATTTTGACAAAAAGGTAAGTAGATTAAATACAAACTCTATTAAATGGGATTTTAGAACAAACTGTTCTCCTAAGGCACAGGAGGATGGACTTCCTCTATGGATAGCCGATATGGACTTTGAATGTGCAGATCCAATAATAGATTCACTGCATAAATTAGTTGACCACAAAATATTTGGATATAGTTCTAATAAAACGGATGAATACTACGATGCTGTTTGTGGATGGTATAAAAGAAGATTTAATTGGGATATAAATAGGGAAGATATAGTATTTACACCAGGTGTAGTACCGGCGGTTTCTCTTCTTATAAAAATACTAACAGAAGAAGGGGATGGAATTATAGTTCAAAAACCAGTGTATCATCCATTTGAAGCCAAGATAAAGATTAACAAGAGAAGGGTAGTAGATAACCCTCTAATATATAAAAATGGTGAATATACGATAGATTTTGAGGACTTAGAAGAAAAGGCAAAATCTGTAGAAAATAAATTACTTATACTATGTAGTCCACACAACCCTGTGGGGAGGGTATGGAAAGAAGAAGAGCTTAAAAAAATTATTGAAATATGTAAAAAACATAATTTGTGGGTTATATCAGATGAAATTCATTCTGACCTGCTTAGAAAAGGTGTTAAGCATACTCCGATGCATTCTATATGTGGGGATTACAAAGATAGGGTTGTTGTATGTACAGCTCCAAGCAAAACATTTAATTTAGCTGGAATGCAATTATCCAACATAATAATATCTAATAAAGAGTTGAGAGATAAATATAAAAATGAAATGATGTTTACAGGAGTATCTATGTCTCCAAATCCATTTGCTATAGTAGCTACAATTGCAGCTTACAATGAGAGCGAAGATTGGGTAGATGAACTAAATGAGTACTTAGATGGAAATATGGAATTTATAGATACATATCTAAAAGAAAACCTACCAAAGGTAAAGCTTGTTAAATCACAGGGAACATATCTAGCCTGGTTGGATTTTACAGCTTATGGATTAAATGAAGTAGAGTTAGAGGATATTATGTTTAAAAAAGCAAATGTATTATTAGATGAAGGTTATATATTTGGGAAAGAGGGAGTTGGATTTGAGAGGGTAAATGCTGCCTGTCCTAAATCAACTTTAAAAGATTTCCTAGACAGAGTTAAGGATGCATTTAAGGATATGTAATCTAAGATAATAGATACTACAAAATACTTGTAGTATCTATTATTTTTTTGTTTTTAACTAGATATTCACTTAAAAATATTGATAAAAAAATAACTAAGTAAATTTTGTAACAATTCAAAATTATCCAAAAAATCTTAATTTTATGTAAAAACCATTTTGTGTTGCAAATGAATTTAAATGATGTTATTATTAGAAAGTACTAAATCGACAAAAAAATAACGAGGAAATCGTTATTATTATGTCAAAAAAAACCTATACAAAAATAAGGGGGACTCATATGTCAGAGAACACAAAAAAACTAACGTTAGTACCATTAATACTTATGATTTTTACATCGGTATTTGGATTTGCTAATATGCCAAGAGCATTCTATTTAATGGGATATTCAGCAATACCTTGGTATGTGTTTAGTGCGGTATTATTCTTTATTCCATATGCATTTATGATGGCAGAATACGGATCAGCTTTTAAAAATGAAAGTGGAGGAATGTATTCGTGGATGGAAAAATCAGTTGGACCTAAATATGCTTTTGTAGGTACATTCATGTGGTATGCATCTTATATGATATGGATGGTAAGTGTATCTTCAAGTATTTGGATACCACTATCAAATGCAGTAGCTGGAGCAGATGTTACTTCTACTTGGTCTTTATTTGGATTAGGATCTGTAAAAACTCTAGGTATATTAGGAGTAATATGGATTGCAGTCGTTACTTTTGTTTCTACTAAAGGAGTAGACAAAATAAGCAAGATAACTTCTGTAGGTGGAACGGCTGTTACTTTACTTAATGTAGTGTTATTAGGTGGTGGAATATTAGTAGTAGCTTTAACTGGTGAGTTAGCAGAGCCTATATCAAATAT
The DNA here is from genome assembly GCF_900129815.1 of Asaccharospora irregularis DSM 2635. Taxonomy (GTDB): domain Bacteria; phylum Bacillota; class Clostridia; order Peptostreptococcales; family Peptostreptococcaceae; genus Asaccharospora; species Asaccharospora irregularis. The sequence continues at coordinate 85,655 of NZ_FQWX01000007.1, read as the reverse complement.
AGGAAAGTCGTTTACTACATCTCCAAACCCTAGTTATCAAACTACATTTGGAATATTATCTTTCCTAACATTTGCAGTGTTTGCATTTGGAGGGCTTGAAGTTTTAGGTGGACTTGTTGACCAAACTGAGAACGCAGAGAAGACTTTCCCTAAGGGAATTGCTATATCAGCGATAATAATATCAGTTGGGTATGCACTTGGTATATTTGCTTGTGGTATGTTTACAAATTGGAGCGAGGTATTAGGTGGAAGTCATGTTAATATGGCTAATGCTACTTATCTGCTTATGAGTAACTTAGGCTATAAAATAGGTTTAGGGTTAGGGATGGCTGAGGCTGGTGCTCTTACTGTAGGAGCTTGGACAGCTAGATTTGTAGGGTTTTCAATGTTCTTATCTTTAACTGGAGCATTCTTTACACTGACTTATTCACCACTAAAAACTCTTATACAAGGTGCTCCTAAGGAAGTTTGGCCAGGAAAATTAGGAGAAATAAAAAATGGAATGCCTATAAACGCAATGATAGTTCAGGCATCTATAGTTATAGTAATGATACTTGTAGTTTCTTTTGGAGGGGATAATGCGGCTGAATTCTTCGCAATACTTACTCTTATGACTAATGTTGCTATGACGATACCATATATGTTCTTATCTTCTGCATTCCCTGCATTTAAGAAAAAGCAGCTTAATGGTGAGATAGAAAAGCCATTTATGGTATACAAATCACATAAAGGTGCAGTTATAGCATCTATAATGGTAACTGCGGTAATAGGGTTTGCGAATTTATTTACTATAGCAGAACCTACACTTACATCTCCAGAAGGCATAAGTAAGACTATAACAATGTTAGCTGGACCATTATTATTTGCAATAATTGGATTTGTATTATTTACAATATACGAAAAGAAATATGGAAAAAAATCAGACAAAAATGACAAATTAGCAGGATAATATTAACAGTATAATATAAATTTAAATATAAAAATCTATCTCAATTTAATTAAATTACTTTGAGATAGATTTTTTGTTTATTATAAAATATGATAAAAATATAAAGATACGAATAAAAATATGGATATTAGAAATTATAATATATAAAAGGCAAATAGAAATTATATATATATATTTTATAAAAAATAGTTGACAAATATATGAAAAACTCATAACATATATTATATAATCAAAAATAGTAACAATTCTAAATATTGTTGAAAGTAAAAACTGTGATAGGAAGAGTATATATAGAATGTAGTCATAGCGAGCTGGTGACGGTGAGAGTCCAGTACGAAGTCTATATTGAAGAACATCCTGGAGTTGTTAACCGAAATCCTAATTTGGAGAGTAGACTTAACCGGAGCCAATCCGTTATCAAATTGGAGTGTATCGATATTATATCTGTACATTATTAAGCTGAGTTTGATTTATTTCAAACTAATCAGGGTGGTACCGCGGAAGTTTAAGTCTTTCGTCCCTTTTAATAGGGATGAAGGGCTTTTTTTACGTATAAGGAAATTATAATTAATCTTAAACTGTGAATAACTTATACAACTTAGATACTTCAATATACTGGTCTTGCAAGTAAAAAAATTTTTTGAGCAACGGACGAAGTCGTTGGCGACATGAGCGAAGCGAATTTTTTAATTGAAAATTTTAAATGCATTTAAAAATAGAAAAAAATATAACACTTAAGAAAATAGTTTAAAAAGGAGCGAATATAATGAGCACTATAATACCAAAAGGATATGAAACTAAACTAGGAGTAATAGAAACACAAGTCGCAATTAAAAAATTAAAAGATTACTTTGAACATAGATTGGGTGAGGAATTAAACCTTATAAGAGTTTCTTCACCATTATTTGTACTACCTGAAACAGGTGCTAATGACAACTTAAACGGAGAAAAAGCAGTGTCGTTTGATATTCCATGCATGGATAAGTATGCTGAAATAGTTCAATCTTTAGCTAAATGGAAAAGATTAGCACTTAAAAAATATAGATTCAATGTAGGTAAAGGTCTGTATACAGATATGAATGCTATAAGAAAAAATGAAGACTTAGACAATATACATTCTCTATATGTAGATCAATGGGACTGGGAATTAGTTATAGATAAAGAAAGTAGAAATGAAAAAACTTTAATTGATGTTGTAAACAAGTTATATAAGGTATTTAAAGATACAGAGGAATTTGTATGCAGTACTTATCCTAGTATAGAGAGAATACTTCCAGAAAAAATTACATTTATAACTTCTCAAGAACTTGAGGACATGTATCCAGAGTTAACCCCTAAGGAGAGAGAAGATAGAATTGTTAAAGCAAAAGGTGCAGTATTCTTAATGAAAATAGGAAAGGTATTAAGTTCTGGTGAAAAGCATGATGGTAGAAGTCCAGATTATGATGACTGGGAATTAAACGGAGATATACTTTTCTATAACCCAGTTTTAGGTAATACATTAGAACTATCTTCAATGGGTATAAGAGTAGATGAAGAAAGTCTTGAAAGACAACTTAAGCTATCAAACTGCGAAGATAGGAAAAAATTTGATTATCACAAGATGCTTTTAAATGGAGAGTTGCCTTATACAGTTGGTGGAGGAATAGGTCAATCTAGAATATGTATGTATTTTTTAAGAAAAGCTCATATAGGAGAAGTTCAAGTTGGAATTTGGCCTGAGGATATGATAAGAGAATGTAGTAGTATGGGAGTTGAATTATTATAATTTTATATTGATATTATCTCGACTTATACATACCTATGGGATAAAATAGGTAGAGAGGTGATAAATATGAAAACTCTATTAAATGTGATAAATGTACTATTAGATCAATTGAAAAAAATCTTAGTCAGATTTAAAAATGCTAAGTTTGGACTACTTTTTTTTATAAATATATTTAAAATACCAGATTTTCTAACAGATATAAGAGTAAGTATATTCAGCAAACTTAGGTTGATATTTGCGGTTATAGTATCTATTTTATATATAGTATCTAGTGTAGATTTAATACCAGAAATAATTATAGGAGCATTTGGATTTATAGATGATATCCTTGTATTGATTTGGAGTTTGGGTATTGTCAGTGAAGAAATCGAGAAATATAAACGTATGATAAATGAAAGTAAGGATCCAAGAATAATAGATGATGTAAACTACTCAGTAAGAGACGAAGAATAATTAATAAAGTAAAAGAGAAAATAGTATATACCTAAAGCGAGCTATATTTAGAGAGATAAAACCATCTAAATATAGCTTGCTTTATATTTATAATAAGATCTAATTAAACAACAAGACTAATCAAATATTTTATTTAGATTTTCTATTAATAATTTATTTTCTTCAGGTTTTAATATACAAACCCTAAAGAAATATTCGTCTAATCCATCAAAAGAAAAACAATCTCTTATTATGATTTTATTAGGTATTAACTTTTCACGAAGTAGCTTTCCTGTCAATTTCTTAGATTTAATTTCACATAGTATAAAGTTGCCCTGAGTTTCATACACTTTTATTTCCTTTAATTTGTTGAGTTCCGAATAGAGATAATTTCTTTCCTTAGTCATTAAATCCTCAGTTTTAGATATAAATTCATTATCTACAAACATAATTTCACCCATTGTAGATGCGATTATATTTATATTCCATAGATCTAGATGAGAGTTTATTTTATTTCTTACCTCAACATTTGATATAAGTCCATATCCAAGTCTAATTCCTGGTGTTGAGAAGAATTTTGATGTTCCCCTTATCACGAATATATTTTTATAATTGTCAACTAACTTAGTAGAAGAGAAAAGTTCTCTATCTGTAAATTCTATGTATGTTTCGTCAATCATAACGAAGCTATTAGTGTTTTCTAAAATTTCCTTTATCTCATCTGCAGAGAAGGTAAATCCTGTAGGGTTATTAGGGTTACATATAACTATTAAATCGTAATTATTTTCGTTAATAGATTTAATAAGTTCTTTGACATTTATTTTGAAATTATCTTCACTCAAAGCAAAGTACTTTGTGATTTTGCAACCAATTTTAGAGAGTTCTTTTTCATATTCAGAGTATGCAGGTGAAAGTAGCAAAGCTTCATTCGGGTTGATACTTTCTATAAAAGACGAAATTAATTCAGTTGCACCACTTCCAAGAACTATATTTTCCTGTAGGCAATTACAGTAAGTAGATATAGAATCCTTTAATTTTGTGTAGTCCGGGTCTGGATACATAGAAACCATATCAATGTTGTTTATAATATATTCCTTAGCAAGTTTAGATGAACCAAAGGGATTTATATTAGAGCTAAAGTCCATAAATTCCTCTTTTGAAAAACCATACTTACTAGATAAATCGTATAAATTGGCACCATGATTTGCGCTCATAAAAATACCTCCAAAAAGAAAATAGGGTATAATAATATACCTATAATAGATTATAATACAAACAGAAAGTTATTCCAAATTTAAAATAAATAGCGAACTATTTTTATAAGATTTATTAAAAACATTCTAATTAGTATGCTTGTATGATATACTTAATTATAATAATAACCAAACAGGAGGATTAATATGTTTAAAGTTACAGACGTTATGCTATCGGAAGACCAAATTAAAGTAAAAGTGTATGAACTAGCAAAACAAATAGAAAGAGACTTTAAAGGTGAGGAATTATTGGTAGTAGGTATACTTAAAGGGGCGAGTGTATTTGTTTCTGATTTAATAAGATGTATAGACTTAGATGTAAATATAGACTTTATGAGTGTTTCAAGTTACGGAAACTCAACTAAATCTTCAGGAACTGTAAAGATATTAAAAGACTTAGATGTTGACATAGAGGGAAAAAATGTATTAATAGTAGAAGATATAATAGATTCTGGTTTAACTTTAAGCAATTTAGTTGCAGCTTTAAAAACAAGAAATCCTAAGTCACTAAAATTATGTACATTATTAGACAAGCCAGAAAGAAGAAAAGTAGATATAAAGGTTGATTATATTGGATTTGTTATAGAGGACAAGTTTATAGTAGGATACGGAATTGACTATGCAGAGAAATATAGAAACCTACCTTATATAGGTATTGTTGGTGAATAAGAGAACATTATATTTTAGAAAACACTAATCTTTATAAAAGGTTAGTGTTTTTTATAATGAATATAGATAATTCCTATAACTATCCACACACATATATATATAATGAATTTGAATGGGGTTAATTAGAATGTTAAAATTAGGCTAGAAATTTGTCAAATATCAAAAATAATTTATTGGGGGATGATTCAATATGCACAAAGATGACCAGATGACACCAAAGGAAAGATCAAAGGCCTTATCTGAAGGAAAGGATATAGATAGATTACCTATAGACCTTAGTTTAGCTGTGTATGGGGGAGATCTTATAGGGGTTACAAATCGTGAGCTACGTAGCTCAGCTAAAGTATTTGCACAAAGTCAAATAAAGGCATATGAACTGTTTGGGCATGATAGTCTTTCTACAGATTTTAACTTAAGAAGTATACCAATAGCTTTGGGGGCACAAGTATCAGATCCAGAGACAAGCATACCGGCCATATTAGTTCCACCTTTAAAAGAAATAAATGAAATAGATAATATAGACTTGTCTTTATTAGATATTAAGTATGATAAAGGACTAAGAAAAACATATGATGGAATTAACTTTATTCAAGATAAAGTAGGAGATGAGGTATCTGTTAGTATAAGTTTTACTGGGCCATTTACTGTTGCTTCAGGGCTTATAGGTACTGAAAAATTATTAAAAGCTGTTCGAAAGGATGAAGAAGGTGTATTTAAGCTTCTTGATTTTTGTGAAAAGGCAATTATACAGGTAGCAACAAACTTCAAAGATTTAGGACTATCAGTATGTATACCAGATCCTGTTGCTTCAGGAATTGTTTTAGGCAAAAAGAAATTTGATAAGTTTGTTTTGCCTACAACAAAAAGAATTGTTGAAAAGTTAAAAGAAATTAATGGTCCTGGAATTTGCTACCATATATGTGGGGACACTACTTCTATATTGTCTAGTATGGCTGATGCTGGGATGCCTGCTGTTAGCTTAGATAATGCAGTTGATTTAGAAGTAGCTAAAAAAGAAATAGGTGATAGAGTTATAATAGTAGGAAATGTTGAACCTGTGAAGGTTGTACATTCTGGTACAGAAAAAGATGTAGAAGAAGCTATAAAGACTTGCTTTAAAAAGGCATATGATAGTAAGTTGGGTTATCAATTAGGGCCGGGGTGTGACATACCTCTTGGAGCTCCTATTGAAAATATCTACAAATTTATGGAAGTAGGTAGAAAGTGCGGTAAATGGCCGATAGATCCTAAAAACTTTGAATAGATATATTTGGATATATAATTGATATAAACTAAACAGTTTTAACTAAATCTAAGGGGGATAAAATATGTGCGATAGAAAAAAAGAGTTATTAAATAGTTTGGCAGAAAATGTTGTAGATATGGAAGAAGATTTAGTGGTAGAAGTAGCAAATGAGTATTTAAAAGAAGAATTTGATCCACTAGAGGGTATAGAAAAAGGTCTTTCTGTTGGGATGCAACGTGCTGGAGAGTTATATGAGGAAGAAGAATACTACATACCTGAGATTCTTCTATGTTCTGATGCAATGACGACGGGAATTGATATCTTAAAGCCACATATCAAAAAGAATGATGAAGATAAAAGAGGTAAGGTTGTTATGGGTGTAGTACAAGGGGATACCCATGATATAGGTAAAAATATAGTTAAAATAATGTTAGAAACTGCTGGATTTGAAGTATATGATTTAGGAAGAGATGTTCCTATGAGTAGTTTTATTGAGGAGGCTAAGAGGGTAGATGCTGATATAATAGCTATGTCTACTTTGATGACTACTACCATGGACAACATGCAAGTTTTGATAGAAGATTTAAAAGCCCAGGGAATTAGAGAAAAATTCAAAGTTATGATTGGAGGAGGACCTATTTCTGAAAGTTATGCCAAGAAAATAGGTGCTGATGGATATTCTGCTTCAGCCACAACTGCTGTAGAACTTGCTAAAAAATTAGTTAGTTAATTTAGGACACTATATTTATAGATAGATTTATGGGGAAAAAGTACGAGAATAGAGATGGTATGTGTAAGCTAATAGGCTGGATCATCAGCAAAAAAGATAAAGAAGGTAGAAGATGGGAGGGATATTTTGGACACGTGTAAAGAGAGATTGATAAAGGTACTTAATAGAGAAAAAGTGGATAGACCACCATGTATTTGTCCAGGTGGAATGATGAATATGGTTGTAGAAGATGTAATGGATATAAAGGGTATTAGTTGGCCGGATGCTCACTTTAGTCCTAATCAAATGGCAGAATTGACTTATGGTGTATATGAAAATGGTGGATTTGAAAATTGTGGGGTGCCTTTTTGTATGACTATAGAGGCGGAGTCTATGGGGGCCAGAGTGGATTTTGGAACTAAAGTAACAGAGCCAAGGGTTAATTTTTATCCTATGAATTGTATTGAGGATTATAAAAAATTAAAGAAGATGGATGTGAGTACGGGCAGGGCAAAGGTTGTTTTAGATGCAATTAGATATTTAAAAGATAAGGATGAAAATGTACCTGTTATTGCCAATGTGGTTGGTCCTATAAGTGTTGCAACATCTCTTATTGAGCCTACGATATTTTATAAGGCTTTGACTAAGAACAAAAAAACTGTTCATGAGTTTTTAGAATTTGTAACTGATGGAATTTTAGAGTTTGCGAGAGCCCAGATTGATGCAGGGGCTGATTTGATAGCTATTGCAGACCCTAGTGCTACGGGGGAAATTTTAGGTCCTAAGAAGTTTGATGAGTTTGTAGTTCCGTATATAAATAGAATTCTCGATAAATTAAATGAAGATAACAAAGTTTTAAGTATTGTACATATTTGTGGAAGGCTAAAAAGTATATATCCACAATTGAATAAAATTAATAGTTCATCAATAAGTTTTGATTCTATAACGGATGAAAAGCAGGTTATTCAAAATGTTAGTGACAAGGCTATAATGGGAAACGTGAGTACTTATGCTCTTGAATATGGAACAAATGAAAAAGTTAAAGCGATAGGCAAGAACTGCATAAAAAATGGAGTGGATATTTTATCACCAGCATGTGGTATAGGGGCAAGAACTTCAATTAAAAATATACAGGCAATGGTAAATGGAGCTAAGGAAACCAATGCCTAGGATAATTTAGTGGGTGATAATATGAGTATTTTAAGTGTCAGGGGAAGAGGAAGTTTCGATTTTGAAGTAGGAAAAAACTTATTAAGTATACTCAAGAAAAATGGGATAATGATTGAAAATCCTTGTGCGGGGAAGGGATACTGCGGTAAGTGTAAAGTACAAATTTTAGAGGGCTTAAATGATGATAATTTACAAGAACATAGAAAGTTTTTAAGCGAAGAGGAAATTAAAAAAGGGATAAGATTGTCTTGTTTGTATGTTCCAAAAAATGATATTAGTATAGAGTTAATTGATAATGAAGAAAAAGTAAAAATATTAGATAAAGGATATTTACCTGATTTTAAAATTGATCCTTTGGTTAAAAAGGAGTGTAAAAAGCTTTCTTATGATAGTTTGGCAACATCCAGTGATATAGAAGCTATTTTAAAAAGTGAGAAAAGAGCATTACCAATTGATATAATTAGAAAATTGTCAGATTTAGAAGAGGGAGATATATACACATTAGTAAAATATGATAAAGAGATAATTTGTATAGAAGACGGAGATACAACAGGGTCTTTATATGGTTTTGCAGTGGATATAGGGACAACAACGATAGTAGCGTCTTTAATTGATTTGAATACTGGAGTAGAACTAGATAACGCATCATCTATAAATCCTCAAAAAAACTATGGCTTGGATGTGTTATCCAGAATTAACTATGCGTGTAAAGAAGAGAATGGCACTTATGAATTAAGTAAGTCTGTAATTGACTGTTTGAATGGATTGTTTGAGGAATTGTGTATAAATAATAATATATCAACGGAGAATATTTACGATATAACTATTGCTGCAAACACCACTATGCTACATCTTTTATTAGGGGTAAATCCGAAGAGTCTAGGGGTAAATCCTTATAGACCTATATTTAAAGAGGGTAGAACTTATTTGAGCGAAGACTTAGATCTTAAAATATCTAATAAAACTAGAGTTTATTGTTTGCCAAGTGTATCTGCTTTTATTGGTGCAGATATTACAGCAGGTGCCATAGTTTCAAAACTAAATACTACAAAAGAAAGAGTACTGTTTATTGATATAGGAACAAACGGAGAGATGATTTTATCTGATAACGGCAAAATGATAGCCTGTTCTTGTGCAGCAGGACCTGCCCTAGAGGGAATGAATATTACCTGTGGAGTACGCGCTGGGGTTGGAGCTATTGAAGGAATTACTATTGAAAATGATAGTGTAAGTATTGAAGTAATAGGGGATAAATATCCAAATGGAATATGTGGAAGTGGTATATTAGAGGCTATATCAGAACTTAATAGAAGGAATTTAGTGAATAAGTCGGGTAGAATAAAGAAAAAAGAAGACTTAGAAGATGATTTTTTAAAAAGCATAATAATAGAAGATGGTAAGAAAAGAAGTGTAGTTTTGGTAGATGATATAATTATCACTCAAAATGATATAAGGCAAGTTCAATTAGCAAAAGGGGCTATTTTATCGGGGATTATATCTTTATCAAACCACTTAAATTTAACTGCTAAGGATATAGACAAGGTGATAATCGCAGGGCAATTTGGTGCACATTTAAAAGTAGAGAGTTTAGTAGGAATTGGAATGTTGCCAAAAGAGTTTGAGGATAAGGTAAATTATATTGGAAACTCTTCAAAAAGCGGTGCTGTATTGTGCTTATTAGACAAATCTAAAAGAGAAGAAGTAAAGGATGTTTTAGATAATTGCGGGTATTTAGAGCTTTCATTGCTTGATAATTATGAAGGTTTATTTGCTAAATGCTTGAGTTTTGATATAAACAAACTTTTATAAAGTAAATAAAAATTATAAAATAAATCAAAATAAGGGATGATTAAAATTAAAGGGAATTATATATTTAAGTGTACTTATGATAAAGATAGCTTAGAAGAGATGGATATAATAAAATCAAGCACACAAAATATAGAAAATGCATATTTAAAGTCTGATAAGATGGCTGATGCATCGAGAATTCTAAAAAAGTATAAAAATGATTGTGTTTGCACTTTACCTTTATGCAATACTGTAGAAGCTCAAAGCTTAGGAGCAAATATTGTAATTGATGAAATAAGCACTCCAAGGGCGAAGGACTATAAGTACAAAACTATAGATGAATTAATGGAAATCAAAAATTTAGATTTAAGCTCTAGTCTAGTAAATGAGGTTTTAAAAGCAGTATCTAAACTATCGGATGAAGGTGAAGATATAGTTTTAAATATTGAAGGCCCTATAACTATACTGACGAGTTTAATAGACCTAACAAAAGTCATAAAGGCGATAAGAAAAGAAAAAGATAAGCTAGATGATATATTGGAGTTTATAAAAGATTTTATTATAGATTATGGAGTAGAGGGTGTGAAATCTGGAGCAAAGATTATTTCCTATGCAGATCCAACGGGAAATATGGATATATTAGGAGAAAGAACATACTCTAAACTAAACAGTGAAATAACTTTAAAGATAATTAATGAATTAAAAGATAAAGTAGGAGATAGAGCTTTAATCCATGTTTGTGGAAGGACTACATCTTCTTTATTAAATCTGGGATTGATAGAGATAAATGAGATTGGATTTTGTGAGGATGCTTTATATGGAGAAGCTTTATTAAAACTTCCATCTAAAGGTGTTAATTTGGTAGGTCAGAATTGTATAAAAAAAACCAAGAAAAATGTTGATAGTGCAAAAATATACGAGGTAAAAATATTGAAGTAAAATACAACATAACTTTTTATTTAGGGTGTAGGTAAATTTGTTCAGTCAAATTATTTACATCCTATTTTGATGTTTATTAAGTTGTTAACAATATAATTTTAACTAATTTATCATTAATACAGTTAAATATTAGCAATAAGTGCAATAATATTAACAAATAAGTGTATTTATACAACAAAGTTATGTATAATTGCATTTATATAAGATATTTGAGGAGGACAGTAGTTATGGACTTTCAATTAGAAATATTGAAGTTTTTTCAGAGTATGAGAACGCCTATATTAAATTCTATATTTTTGACGTTTACAAAAAGTGCGGAATTACCAATGTTGATGTTATTTATAGTTATTATGTACTGGTGTATAAATAAAAAACAAGGTCAAAGGATTATTTTTGCATTAATTGGCAATTCCATGATAAATACAGGCATAAAGGAGTTTGTAAAGGCTCCTAGACCGATTGGAAAAGAAGGATTAAAATCTCTTAGAGTATACACTGCTACGGGATATTCTTTTCCAAGTGGGCATACACAGAGTGCAACAGCCTTTTGGGTTAGCTTAATGAGAATATTTAAAAGTGCATGGATTTACTTATTAGGATCAATAATGATAATCGGGGTAGTGGTATCTAGGCTGTATTTAGCTGTACATTGGCCAATAGATGTGATATGCGGGTTTATATTTGGGGTTGTGTTTACTATTATTTTGGATGAGATATTTAAATATGTAGATAAAACAAAAAATTATAAATTGTTATTAATAGTATGGATGTTATTTTTAGTGTTCGGTGTTTTACTTAAGAGTAGATTTTACATAAAAGTATTAGGGGTTATAACAGGATTTGTGATTGGCTATATAGTTGAAGACAAATTTATAAGATTTAGTACGATTAATGATAAAAAAAGAGGTAAAATCAATTTTAGTTTAACGAACAATAGGAACAAGAAATTTAGTAAACCAACAGTATTTGCACTGAGACTTTTGGTGGGAATGATAACATTGGGATTTGTCTATATTGCTATTAAGTATTTAGGTTCTTTAACTTTAATGTATTTTGCTTTAGAAAATGATGTTATACTAAGTACTGTTATTAATTATTTTAGGTACTTCTTAGTAGTATTTTATGCTGTGGCAGGTGTCCCAGCATTGTTTAAAATTTTAAAATTAGAGTTTTAGAATGTATTATTAAAATCCCTAGAGATTATAATAGTTATTTGTTTTAGATAGATGGAAGGGTGATTGTTTGAGAAAAGTAGTAGTTATAGGAGCGGGAGCAGCAGGAATGATTGCAGCATCAGTTGCAGCAGATAGAGGACTTGATGTGACTCTTATTGAAAAAAATCAAAGAGTTGGAAGGAAATTACTTATAACAGGAAAAGGTAGATGTAATATAACCAACAATTGCGAAATAGAGGAATTAATAGAAAATGTAAATAAAAATGGTAAGTTTTTGTATAGTGCATTTTATACTTTTACAAATACAGATGTTATAGATATGTTTGAAACTTTAGGAGTAAAAACTAAGACTGAAAGAGGAAAAAGAGTTTTCCCAGATAGTGATAAGGCTATAGACGTTGTAAAGGCATTAGAAAAGCAAGTTAAATCTAAAAAGGTAAAGATAGTTTTAAATTCAAAAGTCATAGATATAGTCTCTAAAAATAATAAGATAGAAAAAGTTATTTTAAATGATAAGAGTGAGATAAAATGTGACTCTGTAATAGTTGCAACTGGAGGAGTAAGCTATCCACTAACAGGATCAACTGGAGATGGGTATAAATTTGCAAAGTCACAAGGGCACACTGTTACAGATATAAAACCATCACTAATAGGTATGGAAGTTCAGGAAAAGTTTGTTTGTGAATTAGAAAAACTATCGCTTAGAAATGTTTCTATATCAGTATTAAATAGCAAAAATAAGAAAGTGTACGATGATTTTGGAGAGATGGAGTTTACAAAGGTTGGGATAGATGGACCTATAATTAAATCAGCAAGCTGTAGGATGAAAGATACTACCAAGGACAACTATAAGGTTATAGTAGATTTAAAACCAGCTCTAGATGAAGAAAAATTAGATAAAAGAATTCAAAAAGATTTTAAAAAGTATACAAATAAAAAATTTGAGAATGCACTAGATGATTTATTTCCTAAAAAGCTTATTCCTATAATAATAAGATTAAGTGAAATAGATCCTGATACAGTTGTACATCAAATATCAAGAGAAGAGAGAAAGAATTTAGTTCATTTAATAAAGAACTTTACTTTTAATATTAAAAGATATAGACCGATTGACGAAGCTATAATAACTTCTGGTGGAGTAAAAGTAAACGAAATTAATTCAAGTACAATGGAATCTAAATTAGTACAAGGTTTATTTTTTGCCGGAGAAGTTATAGATGTAGATGCTTATACAGGAGGATTTAATCTTCAAATAGCATTTTCAACGGCTTATTTAGCAGGTTTAAACTGTTAGCAAACAATTGTTAACACAGGGTTTAGATTATATTAAAAAATTAGAAAAAATGGAACTGATGGCTTTTATTATAGTTATTACAAAAATTACCTGAATTGAAATAGTTATAACTTCACATAATACTACCAAGAAACAAAAATATCAACAGAAAGAGGGTAATCAACATGGCAAGTAATAACAACAATAACAGTAACAGAACAGTAGTTCCAGAGGCAAAGGCAGCATTAAACCAAATGAAATTAGAGATAGCTAATGAACTTGGTATGAGTAACTATCAACAAGTTGATAAAGGAAACCTTACAGCTAGAGAAAATGGTTATGTAGGTGGATACATGACTAAAAAATTAGTTGAAATGGCAGAACAACAAATGGCAGGAAAACAACAACAATAGAAAAGTATAGAAGTAAAACTATAGAATAACTAGATTATATAGTTAGGAGAGTACTTTAAACTAAGTTTAAGGTACTCTTTTTTTGCTTTTTTCTAATTAAATTAACATTTATAAACATAGAATCGATTAATAATCAAAATAACTGTAATATTTTTATAAATTGATGGATAGAATAATAAAGAAATATACAACTTATATGAGGAGTGATATGATGAGTTCAGTAAACTTTGAAGAAGTAAAAACTAGATTTATAAATAGTGACTTAGATGAAAAAATACGTATTTACACTACTACAGAAGGTTTGACAGTAGAGCAATTTAAAGAGCTACTTAGATACTATCCTATACAATACTTATCTAAATTAGAAAAAGCTTTAGGATAAATAATATATATTTTATAATATATCTACATAAAATAAGAGGATGAACTAAGTCATCCTCTTATTTTATGTTAAAAATTAAAACAAATTAATTAGTGCAAATTATCCTTGCTAACATAATTATAAATCCTTTCATTTCCTATATCTATATAGCCGGTAGACATATACTTAAGTAAACCTTCAACATCAGATAATGTCAGATATTTATATGGTATAGACAAGGTATACCCTTTGTTTTTTAGTAGCTTTTGAAGTTCGATTTTTTGAGAAATATTAGGTTTATCGCTTGTATCTAACCCTCTGTATTTTCTCTTTTTGCTTTCTGATAAATTTTTATTTTGAATATTAATTAAGGTGTCTATATATTGCATGTAGGATTGCTTGAAGCTTTGTTCGTTTAAAATTGACTCAGGTAAGATGTCTTTTATGTATTCGTTTGTGAGAAGATTGTCGGCAAATTTGTCTGAAGTAAGTTTACCTGTTGTTATTCCTTTTTGATATTTCCTCAAAATTTTTTTGGTTTGGCTATATATTTTACTTCGAGTCTCTAAGTCCAGCTGCTCTATTTCCAAATAAAACACTCCTTTTGCTTAAATTTATGAATCTATAAATTTATAAAATAAATTATAGAGGTATACTTTTTATTATTGACAAGTATAAAAAATATTATAATTGTAAAAATTACAAATATATGGATATAGCTATATAATCTTATAATTTTACCAATATATAGTTATATTTTATAAATATTTGTTAGGATGTGAAGAAATGATTGATGGAATAATTAAATTGTTTTATTCAGAAGTAGTAAAAGTGAAAATGAGAAATTTGCCGTCTGGTGAATATGCACTTAGAGACGAATATAAGGATTTACAAAACGTAACTTTAAAAATAGATAGTATACTACTTAAATTTATGAAGCTTATGCTTGCTTTTCTTATATTAATTTTCTCATTTAAGATAAGTACAATACTTGGATTAGGGATTTTCTTAATAGAGTTTGCTTATATAGCATACAAAAGAAATATGGAGAAAGAAATAAAAAAACAAATAGAAAACTTTAAAAACAATATTGAAGTATCAAAAATTAACTTTGTTGGAGAGAGCGCAAAAACAGGTTTAAATGTATTGTTTATATTGTTGATTATAGGAATAATAACGAGTTTTAACTGGTCAATAGTATCTTGCTTTATAGTTGTTTTCTTGTTTACTATGAAAGATATATATAGTAATATAAAGTAAATTAACTATTCAGGGGGAGGAGATGACATAATATGACAAGTGACAATTATAAGATGAAAAATTTAGTAGATATATCAACTATGGTGACAGAGTCAACTGACTTTTTTAGTATAAAAGATAGAATAATAGATAAAATGCTAGAGGTTGTTCATCCAACTAAAGCTTGTGTGAATTTATTTTATAAGAACAATTATGAACATGCATACTTAGTATGTTCAGAGACTTTAGAATATGTGCCAAAGGTATTTCCAATTACCAATATGAGAGGGGTAAAAATTGACTTTAGTACTTATCCAAAGTATATACACGAGGCTGTAAAAGAAAGAAAAATAGTATATGTAAAAAATATATTTGAAGATGATAGAGCAGAAGAAGAGAGAGATTTAGCTAAGTTAGAGGGATATATAGGCAGAGCTATTTTCCCATTTATAATAAACAATACTGTTGTAGGATTTATGACTTGTTTTTTAGATGAAGATGATTTTTTAACAGAACAAGATATAGATTTTATATCATCAGTAGCATCGTTAATAAGTTTATCTATAGAAATAACAACCAAGAACAACAACACTCAAATATTAGTTCGCAAATTAAGAGGAGCTATATCTTCTATAAATCAGGCGACTAAGAGGTTATACCTTAATAACAATATAAATGGATTTTTAGAACATTTAAGTAGACAAGCATGTAGTATTACTAACAGCAAAGAATCTGTAATAGTAATAGACGATGTAAATAACAACAATAGAATGTTTAACTGTTACAATAGTGAGCAAAAGAAAAAGAGCAACTTATATCCCGTTGCCAATAAAATCTTAAAAAAAGAAAGCATGGGTTCTTATTTAAATAATGTAAAAGATAAAATTAGCAGTACTGTTAGAATAGACAGTTATATTTATTATAAATTAAAAAATAAAAATGAGATTGTAGGAGGGATAGTTTGCGCAAATAGCCAAAACTATACTGATGATGATTTAAATATACTTAGCATACTGGCTAAGCAGGTTTCTGTTGCTATGCAACTTTATGAATACAATACACAAGAGGTAAAACATAAAGTGCTAGCAAACGAGTTGAATATACTAAATAAACAGCAGAAGCTTATAATGGATAAAGGAAAGATGGAACTTAACGAAGGAAAGGAACTATATTTTTATCATAGAGCAGCAAAGGTAGTAGGAGGAGACTTCTATTATGCAGTGAAAATAGATAAAAATAAAGTTGCCTATATAGTGGCAGATGTTATGGGGCACGGTATAGTATCGAACTATGTAGTCGCAATGCTTAAAGGTGCCTTTAAAGTTTTGAGTTATCAGTACAAAACATCTGGAGATATAATGACAAACTTAAATAAGATTTTATATGATGAATTTGATAAGATGGGGGTATTTACTACTTGCTTAGTGTGTATTGTCGACACAAAAGAAAATACTATAGATATATCAAATGCAGGCCATTATAGTCCTATAATCGTAAAAAAGGATGGATCATTAGAAAAGAGTCTTAATTGCAAGAAGGGGATTCCACTAGGAGTTATTGAAGATGCTAATTATCTAGGCAATGTCCACAAGATAAATAACTATTCTATGATCTGTATGTATACTGATGGAATATTAGAATTAAAAAATAAAGATAAAGAAGAATACGGTATAGCTAGATTTGAAAAATTCTTACAAGATAACTTTAAATTAGATCAAAAAGAAATAGTGGAAAATCTCAAATTAGAACTAAAAGAATTCTCGGCTAAAGATAGCTATGATGACGATATTTTAGTAGTCATGTTAAAAGATAGATAGGTGGGTGTTTATGGAGGAAAAAAGTCCAGAAATTCTAATAATAAACGGAAGCCCTAGAAAAAATAAAAACTGTGCTTCTATCGCTAATGAAGTAATAAAAAAGCTAACAGAAAATAATATAAGTTTTAAATTATTTAATATATATGACATGTATATAGAGTATTGTACTGCTTGTGGGTTTTGTGAAAAGACAGGATATTGTAAGTTTAAGGACGATATGACTCCTATGTATGATATGTTTGATAAGTCTATTGGATGTATAGTTATAAGCCCGGTACACTTTGACTGTGTATCTGCAAAGCTAAAAACACTTGTTGATAGGACACAGGCTATATATGCGAGTAAGTATATTTTAAACAAACCATCTATAGATAGAAGTAAAAAGCGTATAGGTATGTATATTTCAGTTGGAGGAAGTGACCCATATAATACTCAGTTCAAAGGTGGTCAGATAGTGATGGACTTCTTCTTTAAAAGTATAAATACAAAACTTTTATATAATTTATATATAAATAATACAGATAGATTATCTTTTTTAGAAAATAATGGGTTTAAAAGTAACCTTGATAATACTATTAAGGACTATATAAACAGTGTAAATAGTATAAGGTATAAAGAAGATAAAGAAAATGAAGAACAGAAAACAATAGATTAGTTAAAAAAATTAGTACAGAAGGTCGGGGGAGAAATGGAAGAAGGATTTAGAGTAGAGGGTAAAGTTTGTAACATATTTATAGAAAACGGGTTTGAAAACTTTAATAAAGATTTATATGAAACTAAGTTAAAAACAAAAAATATATACAAGAGCGGAATGTCTACAGTACAAAAATTTGATATAAGCAGTATATACGATTCTATTTTGGTTATAACAGATCAAAATGTGTGTGATACTCAACTAAATAGATTTATAGAAAACTTAGATAAAAGTAATCTATATAAATACGTTATAGAAGCTGGAGAGGAAAGTAAGTCTATTGATGTATATGAGGAAATAATGAAATACTGCATACAGATAAATTTATCTAGAAGATCGGCAATAATAGCTTTAGGAGGTGGTGTAGTAGGCGACTTATCTGGATTTATAGCATCTACATATATGAGAGGGATTGATGTTATACAGGTGCCTACTACTTTACTATCTCAAGTGGATTCTTCTATAGGTGGTAAAACGGGAATAAATTTGGGTAAACTAAAAAATATTATAGGTACTTTTTATCAGCCGAAGCTTACATATATAAATGTAAATGCACTTAAGACATTACCAGATAGAGAATTTATAAGTGGCATGGCAGAGGTCATAAAGTATGGTCTAATTTATGACTATGAAATTTTAGATTATTTGATAATAAATAGTCAGCAAATACTAGATAGGGACACAGATAAGCTAAATCATATAGTCAGACAGTGTGCAACAATAAAATCTGAAATAGTAAGTAAAGACGAGAAAGAGTCTGGACTTAGAAAGATACTAAACTTAGGTCATACATTTGGTCATGGTGTTGAAAAGTTATGTGGAATTAGTCATGGAGAAGCTGTTTGTATAGGAATTAATATGGCTTTTAATTTATCCTTGAAAAAGGGGTTTGTTGACAATGATTACTACAGTAAGTTTATAGATGTATGTCAAAAATATGGCTTACCACTAAGATTTAGTGGACCCAATGAAAAAGAAGTTTTTAATATTATGAAAAATGATAAGAAAAACGGATTTGGAAAGTTGAATTTAATTTTGCCAACAGGATTAGGCAAAGTGGAAGAATTTATTCAGGATTATGATAGCATAGAAAAAGATATCATAGAAATAATAACTATGTGCAAAAATAAATAGTTTATAAAAATAAATAGTTTATAATTCTACAATCTAGTGTGGATAATATAGTTCAATATAATTTGATTTTAAAACAGATATTATGTATAATTGTATTGCTATTTAAAAAATGTATTATATATTAAGTAACAAGAGGAGGAAAAATTTATGAAATTACCAATAGCATTATCAAATAAACATGTGCATTTAAGCCAAGGAGATATAGAAACATTATTCGGAGCAGGTCATCAATTAACTCATTTCAAGCCATTATCTCAACCAGGACAATTCGCTTGTGAAGAAAAAGTAGATTTAGTAGGACCAAAGGGAACTATAAAAGGAGTTAGAGTTTTAGGACCAGCAAGACCAGCTACACAAGTAGAAATATCTTTAGCTGATGGATTTGCTTTAGGTGTAAAAGCTCCTATAAAAGAATCTGGAGATATAGAAGGAACTCCTGGTTTAAAATTAGTAGGACCAGCAGGAGAAGTTGAATTAGAAAAAGGTGTTATAGTTGCATCTAGACATATACATATGAGTCTTGACGATGCTGCTAAGTTCGGTGTTCAAGACAAACAAATAGTAAAAGTTAAAACTTTTGGACCAAGAGCTATAGTGTTTGAAAATGTATTAGTAAGAGCTAATGAAAAATTCGCACTAGAAATGCACGTTGACATAGAAGAAGGAAACGCAGCAGGGGTTAGAAATGGTGAATTAGTAGAATTAATAGCAGAGTAATAAGTTTTTATTGCTATAAAAAAGAGCTGACTCGAATTTTTATATTGAGACAGCCCTTTTTGTAGTAATAGTAAGACTATTATTCTTCTTTTTTATTGTTTTGGTATTCGATTCCATATGAATACATTTCTTCAAGAAGAGGTAGCATTTTTTTCCCTATCTCAGTTAGGCTATATTCTACCTTAGGGGGAACCACAGGAAACACCTTCCTACTTATTAGACCATCTTCCTCAAGACTTCTTAGTTGATTTGTAAGCATCTTTTGAGTAACCTCAGGTAGTTTTCTTTTGATTTCACTAAACCTTAAACAACCACCACTTAAGTACCACAATATTAATATTTTCCATTTCCCAAAGACTAGTTTATGAACTAGTACCATGGGACAAGTTTTATTTTTAGCACAACGCTCATTCATACGGCATTTGTCGTGTGATACTATGGCTTTGTCCATTGTGTACACCTCGCATTAAAATGATTATAGTTTAAATACTATATTGCATATATGCAATACAATAGATAATCGGAAATTTTATTCCTATACTATGATATCATAAATATATTTATTTAATAGTAAAAATCTATAAAAAATATACGTAGTATAAGAATATGGAGTACATAAAAAATAAATATATATGGTACTTATTTAGGTATAAAACCATCAAACAACAATAATAATATTAGGGTATATGGCTTTCATTTTACAGTATCTTTTTATATACTATATATATAAAAAGTGCCTACTTGCTAAAGAAATTAGTAGGGTATATCATAATGGAGGTATAACGAATTAGATAAAATATTTAGAAAATAATAGCCTTCTTTGTATTACCACTAGACTAACATCGAGGTAAGATATGGAATTTGAGGTAAAAAACAATAATTATATTATGATTTGATAAAACTATACCTAAGATATATTAACTTAAAAATTTAGAGAATATAATATATGAATTTAAGAAGGAGATAAGATATGGAATATAAAATATCTAATATGATTGACCATACGATATTAAAAGCATTCGCTACAAAAGAGGATGTTAGAAAAATATGTACTGAGGCGAAGGAAAATGGATTTTTCTCAGTATGTATAAACCCAACACATATAGAATTTGCAAAAAACGAATTAAAGGGATCAAATGTTAAAGTATGTACAGTAATAGGATTTCCTTTAGGGGCAAACACACCAGAAGTAAAAGCATTTGAAACTAAGGATGCTATAGCCAAAGGTGCTGATGAAGTAGATATGGTTATAAATATAGGAGCCTTAAAAGAAAAAAACTATGAATTAGTATTAAAAGATATAAAGGCTGTAGTTGATGCTGCCAATAAAGAGGCACTTGTAAAGGTTATAATAGAAACTTGTTACCTTACTGATGAGGAAAAAACTAAGGCTTGTCAATTAGCTGTAGAGGCAGGAACTGATTATGTAAAAACTTCTACAGGATTTGGAACAGGTGGTTCTACTCCAGAAGATATAAAGCTTATGAGAGAAGTAGTAGGCAAAAACATTGGAGTAAAAGCATCAGGAGGAGTAAGAAATAGAGAAGATGCTATAGCAGTAATAGATGCAGGTGCATCGAGAATAGGTGCTAGTGCATCAGTATCGATTGTAAATGGGAAAAACGATTTTAAAGGCGATTATTAAAAGAGATATTAACGATTAATGTTAATATTAATGATTGATATTAATGATTGATATTAATGATTGATGAAATATAGATTATTATTAAAAATTTTTAAAAATAAACCACTTTATCTACAATAAAATTTATCGGGGCTAAGGTGGTTTTGAAATTCAAATTATGGGTATAATCTACACGTAATGGTTAAAAACCTTGAATAACGTAGAATTGTAGAATTTTCATAAAATTCCAATTTATTTTAAAATTTGAAGGTTTTTTGAAAAAGGTGTAGAATTATATATAAAAGGTATATATTTATGTATTTTGATGTTCATTGTGTACTCTATACATAAATAGACTAAATAATTAAAACTATTGACTTATAATTAAATAAGTACAATTGTTGTTATATAAGGAGGATACATAATTATGGCTAAATTTATGAAAACAGTTGATGGTAACACAGCTGCTGCTCATGTAGCTTATGCATTTACAGATGTAGCTGCTATATATCCAATCACTCCATCTTCAACTATGGCTGAAGTAGTAGATGAATGGGCGGCTCAAGGAAGAAAAAACATATTTGGACAAAAAGTTAGTGTTGTAGAAATGCAATCAGAAGCAGGTGCTTCAGGTGCATTCCACGGTTCTTTACAAGGTGGTGCTTTAACATCAACATTTACAGCATCACAAGGTCTATTATTAATGATACCTAATATGTATAAAGTTGCAGGAGAATTGTTGCCAGGAGTATTCCATGTAACAGCTCGTGCTTTAGCATCACAAGCCTTATCAATATTTGGTGACCACCAAGACGTTATGGCTGCTAGACAAACTGGATGTGTAATGTTAGCTTCTGGTTCAGTTCAAGAGGTTGCTGATATAGCTCCAGTAGCTCACTATGCTGCTATAGAAGGAAGATTACCATTTATACATTTCTTTGATGGTTTCAGAACTTCTCATGAAATACAAAAAGTAGAATTACTTGAAAATGA
This sequence comes from Asaccharospora irregularis DSM 2635, assembly GCF_900129815.1. Lineage (GTDB taxonomy): Bacteria > Bacillota > Clostridia > Peptostreptococcales > Peptostreptococcaceae > Asaccharospora > Asaccharospora irregularis. Next base: position 63,292 of record NZ_FQWX01000007.1, on the reverse strand, counting down.
AGACTATGCAAGTTTATTAAACTTTGAAGCAGTTAAAGAATTTAGAGATAGAGCTTTATCTCCAAACCACCCAGTTACTCGTGGTACTGCTCAAAACCCTGATATATACTTCCAAACTAGAGAAGCATCTAACAAATACTATGATGATATAGTTGGAATAGTTGAAAAATACATGGATAAAATGAGTCAATTAACAGGAAGAAAACACAGTTTATTTGACTACTATGGTGCTCAAGATGCTAAACACATAATAGTAGCTATGGGTTCTGTAACAGAAACAATAGAAGAAACAATAGATGCATTAAATGCTAATGGAGAAAAATTCGGTTTAGTTAAAGTACATTTATTTAGACCATTCTCTATCAAACATTTCTTAGATGCAGTTCCATCAACTGTTGAAAGAATATGTGTACTTGATAGAACTAAGGAAAATGGTTCAGTTGGTGAGCCTTTATACTTAGACGTACGTGGAGCATTCTATGAAAAAGAAAATGCACCAATGGTAATAGGTGGAAGATACGGATTAGGATCAAAAGATACTACTCCTACAGATATAAAAACTGCTTTCGATAATTTAGTTTCTGAAAAGCCTAGAAATAGATTTACTTTAAGTATAGAAGATGATGTAACTAACACATCATTAACTCCATCAGAAGAGTTAAGAATAGCTCAAAAAGGAACTATAAGATGTAAGTTCTGGGGATTAGGATCAGACGGAACTGTTGGAGCTAATAAACAAGCTATAAAAATAATAGGTGACCATACTGAAAAATATGTTCAAGCTTACTTTGACTATGACTCTAAAAAATCAGGTGGGGTAACAATGTCTCACTTAAGATTTGGAGATGAGCCAATAAGATCAACATATTTAATAGATGAAGCTGACTATATAGCATGTCACAACCAATCTTATGTTTACCAATACAATAACCTATTAAAAGGACTTAAAAAAGGTGGAACATTTGTATTAAATACTATATGGGATCAACAAGGATTAGAAGAGAACTTACCAGCTAACCTTAAAAAATTCATAGCTGATAATGAAATCAAGTTCTACACTGTTAATGCTACTAAATTAGGACAAGAAATCGGACTTGGAAACAGAATAAACATGATAATGCAATCTGTATTCTTCAAATTAGCTGAAATAATACCAGTAGAGCAAGCTGTAGAATACTTAAAAGATTCTATAAACAAAGCTTACGGTAAAAAAGGTGAAAAAATAGTTAACATGAACTATAAAGCTGTTGAAGCAGGTATAGATGCTATAGTTGAAGTTGAAGTTCCAGCTTCTTGGGCAAATGCTACTGATGAAAAGAAAGCAGAAGTTAAAGAACCAGACTTCATCAAAAATATATTAAGACCAATGACAGCACAAGAAGGTAATGATTTACCAGTAAGTGCATTTAATGGAATAGAAGATGGTACATTCCCTCATGGTACAGCAGCTTATGAAAAACGTGGTATAGCTGTTAATGTTCCAGAGTGGATATTAGAAAACTGTATCCAATGTAACCAATGTGCTTATATCTGTCCTCATGCATGTATAAGACCAGTATTAGTTACTGAAGAAGAAGCAGCTAATGCACCAGAAGGATTCAATACTAAGAAAGCATTAGGTAAAGGATTAGAAGGATTACAATATAGAATACAAGTAAGTCCTCTAGACTGTACAGGATGTGGAAACTGTGCTGACGTTTGTCCAGCAAAAGGAAAAGCTTTAGTTATGAAACCTCTTGACACTCAACTTGATAACGAAGTAGATAACTGGGCATTTGCAGTAGATACAGAAAAAGTTGCTCCAAAAGTAGATGTAATGCCTGCTACAACTGTTAAGGGAAGTCAATTTAGACAACCATTAATAGAGTTCTCAGGTGCATGTGCAGGATGTGGAGAAACTCCATACATCAAGGTTGTAACTCAATTATTTGGAGATAGAATGATGATATCTAATGCTACAGGATGTTCTTCTATATGGGGAGCTTCTGCACCATCAACTCCATACACAATAAACCATGAAGGTAAAGGTCCATCTTGGGCAAACTCATTATTCGAAGACAATGCTGAGTACGGATACGGAATGTATTTAGCTGTTAAGCAAATGAGAAATAGAATAGTTGAAGCTATGGAAGAATTATTAACTATGAATATATCTGATGAGCTTAAAGATGCATTCACTAAATGGTTAGAAGTTAAGAACGAAGGAGAAGCTTCTAAAGAGCCAAGTGCTAAAGTAGTTGAAGCTCTTGCTAACTTTAAATCAGATGATGCTAAAGTACAAGAATTAGTAAAAGCTATAGATGAAAGAAAAGATTACCTAGTTAAGAGATCTCAATGGATCGTTGGAGGAGACGGTTGGGCATATGACATCGGATACGGTGGACTTGACCATGTTCTTGCTTCAGGAGAAAATGTAAACGTACTTGTATTTGATACAGAGGTTTACTCAAATACTGGTGGTCAAGCATCTAAAGCTACTCCAGTTGCTGCTATGGCTAAGTTTGCTGCTGCAGGTAAGAGATCTAAGAAAAAAGACTTAGGTATGATGGCTATGTCTTACGGAAACGTATATGTAGCTCAAGTTAGTATGGGTGCTGATAAGAACCAATTCTTAAAAGCTATAATAGAAGCTGAAAAATATGATGGACCATCTATCATAATAGCTTATGCTCCATGTATAAGTCACGGATTAAAAGAAGGTATGGGTAGAACTATAGCAAATGAAGATCAAGCTGTTAAAGCTGGATACTGGCATTTATACAGACACAACCCACAATTAAAAGATGAAGGTAAGAATCCATTTAGCTTAGACTCTAAAGAACCAAGTGAAAGCTTCAGAGATTTCTTATTAAATCAAGTAAGATACTCAGCAATAGCTAAACAATTCCCAGATATAGCTGATGAATTATTTAATATGGCTGAAGAAAATGCTAAAGAAAGATACAACAACTACAAGAGATTATCTGAACAACAATAATATTAAAAAATATAATTAACTTTTATAAGTAAGACTGGTCAAATTGACCAGTCTTATTTTGTATTTAGATATTTAAATGGAAAATTTATTTTTATATAAAATAAAAAAAGACTATTATCTATGTATATAGAAAAAAACTATTTCATTTATACAGATATAGATACAAACTATTGGACTATAGACCTAAAACCGAATAGAATTAAATTGTCGAATAGTAGGCATTTAGACAATATTTGCCCGAAAAAATTAACAACGACGTGCAAGAAATTGCATAGTAAACTCAAAATACACAAAAGGGGAGAAAGTAGATATGGAACTTAGAAAAGAACTTCCAGAAATATTTGAAGAATTTGGTGAAGCTAGAAGAAATGGATTTATATCAGCGAAAAATCTAAAAGAGAAAAACGTGCCATTGGTAGGTACATTCTGTACTTATATGCCATCTGAAATTCCTTTAGCTATGGGGGCATCAGTAGTATCTCTTTGTGCTACTTCAGATGAAACTATTCCAGATGCAGAGGTAGATTTACCAAGAAACCTTTGCCCACTTATAAAATCAAGTTATGGATTTGGTAAAACTGACAAATGTCCATTTTTCTATTTCTCAGATATAGTAGTAGGGGAAACTACTTGCGATGGAAAGAAAAAGATGTATGAATATATGGCAGAGTTTAAACCTGTTCATGTAATGGAATTACCAAATAGTCAGGTAAAACAAGAGTCAAAAGATTTATGGAGAAGTGAAATAATAAAACTTAAAGAAGTTCTTGAAAAACAATTTGGAGTAACAATAACAGAAGATCAAATAAAAGAAGCTATAAAATTAAAAAATAGAGAAAGAGAAGCTTTAAAATCTTTATATCATTTAGGAAAGTTGAAGCCAGCAGCTATTAGTGGTCAAGATATACTAAAGGTATTATATGGAAGTACGTTCAAATTTAATAAAGAAGATACAATAAAAGAAGTAACTGAACTTGCAGAAAGAATTAAAAAAGAATACGATGAAGGAAAGAGACTTGATGATAGACCAAGAATAATAATTACTGGATGTCCAATAGGAGGTGCAACTGAGAAAGTTGTAAAAGCCATAGAGGATAACGGTGCATATGTTGTTGCGTTTGAAAACTGTATGGGTTCTAAAGCGATTGAAAGATTAGTTGATGAAGATGTAGAAGATGTTTATGATGCACTAGCAGATAAATATCTTAATATAGGATGTTCTGTAATGACACCAAACCCTAACAGAATAGACATGTTAAGCAAAATGGTAGACGAATATCAAGCAGATGCAGTTATAGATGTAATACTTACAGCTTGCCATACTTACAGTGTGGAAACATTAAAAATTAAGAGATTTGTAAATGAAGAAAAGAAAATACCATATATGAGTGTAGAAACTGACTACTCAACTTCAGATATAGGTCAATTAAATACTAGAATGGCTGCATTTATAGAGATGTTATAAAATAAATTAAAAAACACCTTATAGAATAAATAATAAAATGCCCAAATTAGGAAACTTACTATAAAGTTATCTAGTTTGGGTATTTTTATTCTTCTTAAAATGTATTTATATTCCAAATATGGACAAAATCATATAAGAATAAGTGATTAGATCTATTTAGGAGGAATAAGTGATTATGTGTGGATATGTTTCTATATATTATAAAAATAATAAATACGCTTCATTAAAAGAGGATGTTATAGAAGATATAAATAACAAGATATTTCATAGAGGACCGGATGATGTTGGGTATTTTATTAGTGAAAAGGTTAGTTTGGGCTTTAGGAGACTTAGTATAATAGATGTGGATAATGGAAAACAACCTTTTAATAAAGGTAACACAACAATGGTATTTAATGGTGAAATATACAATTATCTAAAGTTGAGACAGGAATTAAAAAACAAAGGGTATTTATTTTATACAGATTCAGACACGGAAGTTTTATTATCAGCTTATATTGATATGAAAGAAGAAATGTTAGATAAGCTTGTGGGTATGTATTCTTTTTTAATATGGGATGAAGAAGATAAAAGTTTATTCGGTGCAAGAGATATATTTGGTATAAAGCCTTTATATTATATAGAGACAGAAGATTTTATAGCTTTTGCATCTGAGTATAAGTCTTTGGTGAATTTGCTGGACAATAGAAACTTAAATAAACTTAGTTTGCAACAATACCTATCATTTCAGTACCCAGTAGGTGAGAACACTATGTTTAAGGATATAAAGAAAATAATGCCTGGGCATTATTTCAAAATAAAAGACAACAAGATGATTATAGAAAAGTATTATGATATTAATTATAAATCTAATGAAAGCGTGACAAAAGAGGATGTATATAATGTAATATATAATTCAATAAAAAGCCATATGGTATCGGATGTAGAGGTAGGGACGTTTCTATCAGGAGGTGTAGATTCTTCTATAATAGCAGCAATAGCATCTAAAATAAATCCAGATATAAAATCATTTTCAATAGGATTTGGGATAGATGGCTATGATGAGCTTGATATAGCTAAAGAAACTGCAGACAGACTTGGAATAGAAAATATACAAATAAATGTAACACAGGATCAGTACATAAGAGAATTACCGAATATAGTTAGGTTGTTAGATGATCCACTTGCGGATCCATCTGCTATAGGTTTGTATTTCTTATCTAGAGAGGCGAGCAAATATGTTAAGGTAGTTCTATCTGGTGAAGGAGCAGATGAACTGTTTGGAGGGTATAATATATACAAAGAGTACTACAGTTTAAAACCTTTTTTAAACATACCTGATAGAATAAGTAGTGTAATAAATAAAATGGCTAATTCAATGCCAAATATAAAGGGAAAAAACTATCTACTAAGGGCAACTACTCCTCTTAGACAAAGATACATAGGCAATGCAAAAATTTTTGAAAATAAGGATGTAGAAAATATTTTAAGACTGTACAACAGCGAATATAAATATGAAAATATAACGAAAGATATATATAATGAAGCCGAAAATATGGGATATGATTATGTTACAACTATGCAGTATATAGATATGAATACATGGCTACCCGGAGATATCCTCTTAAAAGGAGACAAAATGTCTATGGGTGCATCTATAGAACTTAGGGTTCCGTTTTTAGACAAAAATGTCTTTGAGTTGTCCAAAGGGTTATCACTAAAGCAAAAAGTAACAAAAAAACAATCAAAGGTACTTTTAAGAGAGGCATTCGAGGGAATAGTTCCAGATCATGTAGTTCAAAAAAGAAAATTAGGATTTCCTACTCCTATAAGGGTCTGGTTAAAAGAAGAATTAGGAGATGTAGTTAGAAAAACTATAAAAGATGCAGATGTAGAACAAATCATAAACAAGGAGTATGCAATAGAACTATTAGACGACCACATAAGAGGTGTAGCGGATAATTCTAGAAAAGTATGGACTATATTTATGTTTTGTCTGTGGCATCAGATATTTGTAGAAAATTTATCAGTAGAATTCGCACACTAAAAAAGTATAAGTTAATAAAGATCTGTTTAGAAAGAATGGTTTTACTCAGTAGAGAAACCATTCTCAAACTCATTATTATTGTTTAGATAGTTTCTTGGAGAAACGTTATAGGCCTTTTTAAATGCTCTTACAAAGCTAGAATAATCGTTAAATCCACATCTTGTGCATACATCTCCCATAGATAAGCCCTCATTAATGAGAGACTTAGCAAGTACAAGTCTTTTTTGAGTTATATAACTATGCATAGAGGTTCCAGTTTGGGCTTTAAATTTTCTCATCAGATAGTATTTACTTGTGAAAAACTCAGATGCTATATTATCTATAGATAGGTCTTTCTCTAGGTTATTATCTATATAATTCAATATTGATTCTATGTCTTTATTTGATGTATTAAAATTTATATTAGTACTTTTTTCATTTTGTAGAAACCATCTATTAATAAGTACCAAAAACTGTAGAAAAAAAGTTCTTTTTAAAACATCACTGCCAAACTCGTCATTAGAGTCGCAAAGCTCAATTTCATGTATGTATTTTTTTATTAAATCTATAGATGATTTATTTGTAGTTAATAGATTGTATTTATTTTTGATAGCTAAATCGAAGCATTCTAGAAGATCTGTTTTATAATTTTTGTGTTTTTGCATAAAGTTAGGATTTATCCAAATAACTATTCTCTCATAAAATTTATCAGGATTTATAATAGGTTTATGAATTTCGTTGTTATTAATAAATAAAATATCCCATGGCTTTAGCTTATAAGGTCTTCCTTCTATAAAATATGTAACATCCCCATCTATGAATATGATTATCTTGTTAAAGTTATGGTGGTGATACTCAAATTGTATATTTTTTTTATCTTTAATATTAAATATTTTAAAATCATCATCTAAATACCCTACTTTATTGTTAATTTTTTTCATTGTAAACATCTCCATATACATATTACAATGAATTATAGGGCATTTTTTGCAATGTTTCAAGCACTTTTAACAATTTACATAGTAAAAAAAATAGATATAATAGTAAGAGGAATTGTATGTCAACTTGGACATGGGAGGTAAGTTTTTATGAAACTAGAAAAGGTTATAGAAGGATTAGATGTAATCAGTATTAAAGGTGATATAAATTTAGATATTGCGAATATTGAATACGATTCAAGAAAGGTTATAGAGGGAACTCTATTTGTGTGCGTCAAGGGGTTTACAGTAGATGGACATAAATTTATAGATAGTGCTATAGAAAAAGGGGCAAAAGCCTTTTTAGTAGAGGAAGATATAGATATACAAGGTTATACTTTTATAAGAGTAGAAAATACAAGAAAATCTATGGCAAAGGTAGCAGATAATTTTTGCAATCACCCATCAGAGAAGCTTGGGGTTATAGGAGTCACTGGAACAAATGGGAAAACAAGTATCACTACTTTTTTAAGTGAAATACTAAAGCTAAATTCAAATAAGGTTGGTCTTATAGGTACTATAAAGATATTTGATGGTGAAAAAGAGGTGTCTTCAAACTCTACTACTCCGGAGAGTGTAGATTTGCAAAAAACTTTTAATAATATGTTAGATAACGGTTGTGACTATTGTGCTATGGAGGTTTCATCTCACTCACTTGCACTAAATAGGGTAGATGAAACTAAATTTAAACTTGGTTTATTTACAAACTTAACACCAGACCATTTGGATTTTCACAGGGATTTAGATGACTATAGAGATGCTAAAGAAAGATTATTTTATAAAACCACATTAGCAAATATAATAAATATAGACGATGAGGGTGGAAAGAAGATATATGAAAATATAAAAAATCTTGGCACGCCTTGTTATACTTATGGAATAGATACTAAGTCTGATTTTATGGCTAAAGATATAAAAATTGACGCTGCAGGGGTATCATATAGACTGATAACTCCAACTTATGAAGAGGTAATATTTGTACCAGTACCAGGAAGATTTACGGTTTATAATACGCTAGCGGTTATAGCTGCTTGTTATATGTTAGATATTCCAAGAGGTGTATTCCAGGAAGCTCTTAGAACAACTGGAGGGGTTGCTGGAAGGTTTGAAGTAGTTCCAAATAATAAAGGAATAAATGTAATAGTAGACTATGCTCATACTCCAGATGCACTTGAAAATGTACTAAAGACGGCTAAGGAATTCGCCAAAGGCAATATAATTACTGTATTTGGATGTGGTGGAGACAGAGATAAAAGCAAGAGACCTCTAATGGGCAAGATAGGTCAAGAGTTCTCTGATATATGTTTTGTAACATCTGACAATCCTAGAACTGAAGATCCTAAACTAATAATTGAAGATATTTTAAAAGGTTTAGATCAAAAAAATAAAAATTATAGAGTGGTTGTAGATAGAAAAGAAGCTATAGAGGAAGCTATAAAGTTTGCTAAAAAAGATGACATAGTGATAATAGCTGGTAAAGGGCATGAAAACTATCAAATAATAGGTAAAACTAAATACCATTTTGATGATAAAGAAATAGCTAAAGAATGCTTAAATTAAATAGACTTTAAATTAAGTAGATTTTAAATTAAAGAAGGGTCAGATGAAAAATTCTGACCCTTTTTACTATTTAATATTTATTTTATACGTTAAATCTGAATAATATAACATCTCCATCTTTTACGATATAATCTTTACCCTCAAGTCTAACTAGTCCTTTTTCTTTGGCTGCAGACATAGTTCCATGTTCAACTAAGTCATCAAAAGCTATTGTTTCTGCTCTTATAAATCCTCTTTCTATATCAGAGTGGATTTTTCCACCAGCTTGTGGGGCTTTAGTTCCAACTTTTATAGTCCAAGCTCTAACTTCTTGAGGTCCAGCTGTTAAGTAGGATATAAGACCAAGTAAAGCATAAGAAGATTTTATAAGTTTATCTAATCCTGATTGCTCAAGACCTAGTGTTTCTAAGAACTCTTTCTTTTCTTCATCAGATTCAAGTTCAGAAATTTCTGCTTCTATTTGTGCACATATAACTACTACTTCGGCACCTTCAGTAGATGCATGTTCTCTTACTCTGTTAACTAGTTCATTATTTTCTGCCTCATCAGCTAAATCATCTTCAGATACATTTGTTGCATATATAACTGGTTTAGAAGTAAGTAAGTTTAATGAATTTACAAATGCTTGTTCTTCCTCTGTAAATGACATAGTTCTAACACATTTACTGTCTTCTAGAGTAACCATTATTTGTTTTAGGAAATCAAGTTCTGAGGCCAAAGATTTATCAGCCTTAGCAGCTTTTTGAGTTTTTTGTATTCTTCTCTCTAATATTTCTATGTCAGAGAATATCAATTCTAAGTTTATAGTCTCTATATCTCTTAGAGGATCTACAGAACCATCAACGTGAACAACGTTAGGGTCCTCAAAACATCTTACTACGTGAACTATAGCATCAACTTCTCTTATATGTGATAAGAATTTATTTCCAAGTCCCTCGCCCTTAGATGCTCCTCTAACTAATCCTGCTATATCACAGAACTCAATGGCAGTAGGAACTACTTTTTTAGAATCATATAATTCTCTTAATTTGTGAAGTCTTTCATCTGGAACAGATACTACACCAACATTTGGCTCTATTGTACAGAATGGATAGTTAGCAGACTCAGCACCTGCTTGAGTTATTGCGTTGAATAGTGTACTTTTACCTACGTTTGGTAAACCGACTATACCTAATTTCATATTCTTCTTCCTCTCTTTTTTGGTATTAAAATGTACTACTTAAAAATATATTATCAATTATATAATTAAGATATATTTCAGTAAATAAAGTTATATTAAAAACAAACTATAAGTTGTTTAAATTGCTTGAAATAGTCAAATGCAGGCAATTTAAAATCAGAATTATAGACATACATATTGATTATACATCATATATATATTAGATGTAAACTATACTTTATGATGGAGCTGGTTTTATGTTAATTTCAATGCTTTTATGCATATGTATATGTTTGAGTCTTATATTCAATGGATATATGGAGAATATATTTATAGTTTTGTCAGTAGGTTTATTTTATAAACTTATATTTGTCGATAAAGAATATAAATATATTGGTTACTCGGCAGTTATTTCGTATATTTTGGTAAGTGTGTTAATGATGACATTATTTAGAAACTACATAAAATTTAATGATATACAACCAGAAAAAGAAAAACAGGAAACAGTAGTTTTATTGGTATCAGAAGGGGAGAGCAGAAACTATAATATGAAGGAGCGTATGACAGAGTTATACTACACAAAAGGGAGCAAATCCTATTTAACTTTAGTACCAAACCTATACAAGTATAAAAGTTATTATGCAGAGCTAGGATCTAGCGATTTCAAGGAAAAATCAGAGGATATAGCAAGCAAATTAAGACCAAAGTTGGGTGCAAATTATAAGGTAGTAAATTCCTATATACATAGTGAACCTTATTTTGAAAATAGTCTAGAGGACATTATAGAAAAAGGATATAAAAAAATAATAATTTGTCCTGTTTTTATGACAGAAGGAGAGGGTTTTAGAGTGTTTAAGGAAAGGTATGAATCCTTGGACTTAAGTACATATAATCTAACCCAATTAGATGTATTGAACACTTTTTACAAATCAGAGAATCTATCGGTCTTATATAAAAACGAAATTTTAAAAAATATGACACATAGCGGTAAAGAAGCAGGAATTATACTAGTAGGTCTAAAAAATAAAAATAATTTAGAACAAGATATACTATTTAGGGAGAGATTGAGGGATGATATATTGAGATCCCAAAAAAATAATAACAATATCAAAATAAAATTACCTCTTTTAGAAAATAATAAAAAGGATATAATTAAATCAGGGGAAGAATTGTTAGAATATGGAATAGATAATTTGTATGTTGTTTTACCTACGTGTACAATAGATACTATGTATACTAAACATTTGGTTGAGAGCATACTTAGAGAACTTGATAATGGAAATACAAAATTTTATTATGTAAATCAAAATATAAAAACAGACATATTAGTTGAAGAAATTATTACGAAGGTTATACTAAGCAAAATAGGAGGTTAATATGGAAAACATAAAGAAAATAAATTTAGGTAACAATATCAATTTAACTTTAATACCAACTAGTAAATTCAAATCTAATCTTGTAAGTATTTACATACAGAGATTATTAGATAAAGGTGAGGCTACAAAAAATGCTTTGATTCCTGCGGTAATATCTAATGGGTGTGAAAAATACCCGAGCCGAAAAGAAATATCAAGGGAATTGGATTACTTATATGGATCTTCTTTTGGGGCAGATATAACTAAAAGAGGTGAACGTCAAGTAATAAGTTTTAAGATTATAAGTACTAATGAAAAATATTTAGATGAAAATATATTTAAAGATGTAATTGAATTTTTCAATGAAATGGTAAATAATCCTTTAGTAATAGATGGAGGGTTCAAAGAAGAATACTTAAAAATAGAAAAAGAAAATTTAAAAAGTAGAATACAGGCAAAGATAAATGACAAAAGAAGCTATGCACATGATAAATGCTTTAAAGCTATGTGTGAGGGTGAGAGATATAGTATAAGTGAATACGGCTATGAAGATGAAATAGATGCTATAACATCTAAAGAACTTTACGAACACTACATGAATATACTAAAGACTTCACCTATAGATATTGTTGTTGAAGGCAACTTTGAAGAAGATGAAGTAAAAAATATAATATCAAAAAACTTTGAATTTGATAGAGCAGCTGTAATAGATATTCCTAGAGAAAAATATACAAAAAACATTGAAAATGTAAAAGTAATAGAAGAAAAGATGGATATAGCCCAAGGAAAACTAGTTATGGGCTATAGAACAAATATAGATTATATGGATACAAAAAAATATTATGCTTTAGTAGTTGCAAGCAATGTCTTAGGTGGTGGACCTCATTCTAAGATGTTTGTAAATATAAGAGAAAAAGAAAGTTTATGCTATTATATATTCTCATCTATAGAGAAGTATAAAGCGATTTTATTTGTATCATCTGGTATAGAAACTCAAAATTATGAGAAGACAGTTGACCTAGTCAAAAAACAATTAGAAAGTATACAGGCAGGAGATATATCTAGTGAAGAATTAGAAAATAGTAAGGTAGGCTTGATAAATTCTATGAAGACAATAAAAGACAGTATAGGTGGATTATCTGACTTTTATTTTGCACAAGCTATGGGTAAAACTAATTCTACAGTAGAAGAAATAATAGACAATATAGCTAATGTTAAAAAAGAAGATATAGTAGAAGTATCTAAGGGAATAGTGCTTGACACTGTTTATTTCCTGAGAAACTAGTGAGGAGGACAATATGAATAAAATAGTTAATGATATATTAAAAGAAGAACTTTATTATGAAAAGTTGGAGAATGGTTTAGATGTCTATTTTATGCCAAAACCAGGATTTAACCAAAAGTATGCAGTGTTAGCTACAAACTACGGGTCTAATGAGTTAGAGTTTATCCCTATTGGTGAAACGGAAAAAATCAGAGTAAACGAAGGAATTGCACATTTCTTAGAACATAAAATGTTTGAACAGCCTGATGGCGGTAATGCATTTGATAAATTTTCTAAATGGGGAGCAAATGCAAATGCTTTTACCAATTTTACAATGACAGCTTATTTATTTTCTACTACTGAGAATTTCTATGAAAGTTTGGAGCATTTGATAGACTATGTACAAACTCCTTATTTTACTGATGAAAATGTAGAAAAAGAAAAAGGAATAATTGAGCAAGAAATCAAGATGTATGATGATGATCCTGATTGGAATGTATATTTTAATTGCCTAAAGGCAATGTATGTAAATTACCCAGCTAGGATAGATATAGCAGGTACAGTGGATAGTATTTACAAGATAACTAAAGAGGAGCTGTATAAGTGTTACAACACTTTTTATAACCCGGGAAATATGGCGTTATTTGTAGTTGGAGATTTAGAGGTAGATAAAGTAATGGAAGTGGTTAAAGAGGCTAATAACTACGATGTACAAAAACTATCTCAAAAAATAGAAGTATTCTATCCTGATGAGCCAGAAACAGTAAAGGAAAAAGAAATAGTTCAAAAGTTCCCTGTATCAATGCCTATGTTTAATATAGCATTTAAGGATAATAAAGTAGGTATAAGAGGAAATGAACTTCTTAAAAAAGAGGTTATTACCGATATTTTAATAGATATGATATTTAAAAAGGGAAGCAGTTTGTACGAAGATTTATATATGAAAGGTTTAATAAACGAGAACTTTGGCGCTGGATTTTCATCTCAAGTAGATTATGCGTTTACTATAATTGGTGGGGATTCCAAAGATCCACGAGAAGTAAAAAGAGTTATACTTGAATTTATAGACAAATACAAAAAAGAAGGTCTTTTGGAAGATGATTTCGAGAGAAGCAAAAAGAAAAAGATTGGTAATTTCTTGAAGTGTTTTGACTCTGTAAATTTTATAGGGAACAACTTTATAGCATATAATTTTAAGGGAATTAATATGTTAGATTATTTAGATGTTGTCAAAGAAATTACATTTGAGGAAGTTGAGGAAAGACTAAACTCTCACTTTAAAGAGGAATTCTGTACTATATCTATAGTTGAACCAGTACAGAGCAATTAATTATTAGAGAACAACTAAAAAATTAAGAATTGTTCACCCAAAATGATAGAGTATATTTACATTATCTTTTTGGGTGTTTTTTAATTTGAAAGTATGGTGTCTATTATGTTATTATTTAGAATAGGTAAAATTTAGTCTTAAATTATTTAAGGAGGATGAAAAGATGGATAGAGTAGCATTTACTTTATTTGGGATAGATATAATGTGGTATGGAATACTAATGGCTACAGGTATGATTTTAGGAACTTTGATAGCTTTAAAAGAGGCAAAAAGAGTAGGTATTGAAGAAGACCATGTATTAAATTTGGCAATAGTAGCGATACCTGTGGGACTATTGTCTGCTAGGTTGTATTATGTAATATTTGAGTGGGGATATTATTCTCAGTACCCTTCTGAAATTTTAAACTTCAGAGGTGGAGGTATGGCAATACATGGAGCATTAATAGGAGGAATTTTGACGGGGTATTTTTATACTAAGATCAAAAAAATTAATTTCTTTAAAATGGCTGATGCCGTTATGCTTGGGATGCCTTTAGCCCAATCTATTGGTAGATGGGGTAACTTTATAAATGGAGAGGCTCATGGAGGACCAACTAATCTACCTTGGGGAATAATTGTAGATGGGACAAGGGTTCACCCTACTTTTTTATATGAGTCTATATGGGACTTAGGTATTTTTATATTTCTTGTAATCTTTAGAAAGAAAAAGAAATATGAGGGACAGATTATAACATATTACATAATTCTTTATTCATTAGGAAGATTATTTATAGAAGGTTTAAGAACAGATAGTCTAATGTTAGGACCTATTAGAATGGCTCAATTGGTGAGTTTGTTAGGGATTATACTTGGATTAGTGGCTCATATATACTTATCTAAGCATAATAAAATAAGTAATACTAAGGAGAGATAAAAAATGGAATTTCATCACGTATCTGTGCTTTTAGATGAGTGCATAGAAAATTTAAATATAAAGCCAGACGGAGTTTATGTAGATTGTACTATGGGTGGGGCTGGCCACTCAAAGGAAATAGTAAAAAAACTTTCTAATAAGGGTTTGTTTATAGGTTTTGACCAAGATAAAAATGCTATAAAAACTGCAAAGGAAAGATTGAGTGAATATAGCGATAGGGTTAAATTTGTTCATAGTAATTTTGAAAATATAAAAGACGAACTTGAAAAAATAGGGGTCTATAAAATAGATGGGGTATTAGCTGATTTAGGGGTATCATCACACCAACTTGATGAGGCTGATAGAGGATTTTCCTATATGCAGGATGCACCTCTTGATATGAGAATGGATGTAAGATGTGAATTTTCTGCCTATGATGTTGTAAATGGATACACAGAAGAAGAACTTGCCAAAATAATAAAAGACTACGGTGAAGAAAATTGGGCAAAGCGTATAGCTAAATTTATAGTAGAAGAAAGAAAAGAAAAGAAAATAGAAACTACTAAAGAGTTAGTGGACATAATAAAAAAAGCTATACCTAAGAAGGCTAGAATTGATGGACCACATCCAGCTAAGAGGACTTTTCAAGCTATAAGGATAGAAGTCAACAATGAACTAGGTGTAATTACAAAAATGATTGAAGATGCTTCTTCTATTATGAATAAGGGAGGAAGGATATGTATTATAACTTTCCATTCGCTAGAAGATAGAATAGTAAAAAATGCATTTAAAGAACTATCACTAGATTGTATATGTCCTCCACATTTGCCGATGTGCCAATGTGACAAAAAATCAGAGGTTAAGATAATAACTAGAAAACCTATAATACCTACAGATGAGGAAATTGAAGTAAACCCAAGATCAAGAAGTGCAAAGCTAAGAGTAGCTGAGAAAAAATAATCAACAAAAATAATAGAAAGAGAGCACCCATTATTTTAGAATGAGGTGCTTTTTTTTCGCTTATTTATCTAAAAAATTTATTGAAATAAATCGTATTATAAGAGTTGCTAATAGGATTTTTTAATATATTTAATAATATATAAATGAATAATTAAAGATTTTGTTTTTAGTTGTATGAATTTTACGATAAGAAGTTAAAGGAAGGTATAAACAAATAGACAAATATAATAAGTGTTGTTTTTATTTATAGGACTTTGTAGTGGGGGGATAATTTGATAAAAAATAATAAAATTAAGGATATAAATGAATATAGAAAACAGAACAAGAATAATTATAAAAATAGGGAACATAAAAAGCCTGGTCATAAAAATAGTGGACGCAAAAATAATAAATATAAAAGACGACTAAAAAAAAGGAGAGTTTTATTGTTAGCTATCTTAGTTTTGGGATCATCAGTAGGATATATATGTGGTTACTCAGTTATTGCAAAGATGAAATATGATATTCACTATTTAAAAAAGGACTTAAGAAAAAATGAGATAATTCTAGAGGGACTAAAGGCGAGAAGCTATGAAAATAGATCTGTAAATAAAATGGAGAGAGATGCTAAAGAGAAACTTCATATGGATTATCCAAAAAATAATAATATAGAGTACATAGATGTAGATTACTAGGGGGGAATAGTTTTGAAGAAAATAAAGGGGAGAAGCAGGAAAAGGTTGGTACTCCTTCTTATACTAGCCTGTTCACTGTTTTTAGCACTTATAATAAGAATCGGATATATTCAGCTTATAAAGGGAAATTGGTTAAATACAAGGGCGCTAGAACAACAAACGAGGGATATACCAATAGAGCCCAAAAGAGGTACTATATACGATAAAAATATGAAGGAATTAGCAGTAAGTGTAACTAAGTATACTGTGTGGTGCAAGCCTGTAGAGGTTAAAGACAAAGAAAAAGCAGCAAAAGAGGTTGCAGAAATACTAGAGGAAGACTATGAAAAAGTATATAAATCTATAAACAAGAAAAATATGGCACTGGTAAAGGTGAAAAGATGGATAGAAGACGATAAAGCCACAAAAATTAGAGATGCAAAACTATCTGGAATATGGGTAGCAGAGGATAATCAAAGATATTATCCTTATGGAAACTTTGCGTCATATGTACTTGGCCATACTTCAGCTGATGCTACAGGAATATCAGGTATTGAGATGCAGTATGATAAAAAACTAAAGGGTAAGGCTGGAAAGTTAATTATAAGTACAGACGCATCTGGGGTAGAAATACCGCAAGGGATGGAGAAGTATTATGACCCTGTTCAGGGAAATGGGTTAGTTCTTACTATAGATGAGGTAATACAACACTATGCTGAAAAAGCAGTGCAAAAAGCGTATGAAATAAACAATGCAAAAAAGGTAAGTGTAATTGCTATGGATCCTAAAACAGGTGATGTATTAGCTATGGCATCTAAACCAGATTATGACCCTAATGATTCAAAAACTCCGATTTATCCATACTACCAAGAAGAATTGGATAAATATAGCGATAATGAAAAGATAAAAGGATATTATAAAATGTGGAGAAATCCAGCAGTAAGTGATACATATGAACCAGGGTCTACATTTAAGTTAATAACATCTTCGGCATCTGTTGAAGAAGGTGTTATCAAAGACGGAGAAAAATTTACTTGTACTGGTGGAGTAAAAGTTGGTGGAAGAAGATTAAAATGTTGGAGACATTATAGACCGCATGGTGAACAAACATTTAAGCAGGCAGTTCAGAATTCTTGTAACCCTGTGTTTGTAGAACTTGGAAGTAGATTAGGAGTAAAGAAATTATATGATTATGTAGAAGCATTTGGACTTATGGATAAAACAGGAATAGATCTTCCTGGGGAAGCAAAGGGTATTTTATATGATGAAAAAAATGTAGGACCAGTGGAACTTGCAACTATATCTTTTGGTCAGTCTATATCAGTGACACCTATACAGCTTATAACTGCTATATCATCTATTGCAAATGATGGTAAATTAATGCAACCTAGACTTGTAAAGGCATACACAGATAATAAAGGAAATATAACTGAAGAAGTAAAACCAAAGATGATAAGACAGGTTCTATCAACTGAATCTTCTAAAGAGATGCTAGACGTGGCAGAATCGGTTGTAAGAGAAGGCGGAGGCAAGATAGCATACTTACCGGGATATAGATTAGGAGGCAAAACAGGTACGGCTCAAAAGGTTATAGATGGTAAGTATGCACCAGGTAAGTATATATGTTCATTTGTAGGGATAGCTCCATCTGATGACCCACAGATAGTAGTTCTTGCTATAGTAGATGAGCCAAATGGAGTTAGTGCATTTGGTAGTACAACAGCTGGTCCTATAATAAAGGAAGTAATGAACAATTCTTTAAATTATCTGGGAGTAAAACCGATTTATAGCGAAGATGAGAAAAAAGAATATGAAAAAGAAAAAGTAAAAGTCCCTGATGTAAGAAACTTATCCATAGAAGATGCCGTTAAAGCACTTGAAGAGGCAAAATTAAACCCTAACTTAGACACAGATATAGAAATGCCTAAGGGAATAAAGGTAAAAGATATGTTCCCAAAACCAGGTATTAAACTTTCTGAAGGTTCTACTATAATGCTATATACAGACAATTAAAATAGTTACAGATAGTTTACACATTTCATAAACGTGTTTAAATAATTATAAACATCTTCAAAAATTTAAAAATATGGTATATAATTATTAAGTTAGGAGTTATCGGGGGCAATGTATATCTACGGTATACATTGCCTTTTATTGCTAAAATAATAAGGCAAAAGGTTTTAAAGGAGGATAAAAAAATGAAGTGCTTAACAGTAAAGGAGTTAGTACTTGCAACTAAAGGAAAATTAAAGGTAGGAAGCGGAGATGACTGTGTAGACAATATTATTATAGATAGTAGAAAAGCAGATGATAAAAGTGCATTTATCTCTATAATAGGAGAAAACCTAGATGGACACAACTTTATGAAATCTGCATATGAAAAAGAATGTAAAACTTTTATAAAAAATGAAAGTAGTGGCATAAAATTAGAAGGTTCGGATATAAATTTAATAGAGGTAGAAGATACTACGAAAGCTCTAGGAGACATTTCTAAATACTACAAAGAAAAATTTGACATTCCATTTATAGGCATAACAGGTAGTGTTGGAAAGACCACGACTAGAGATATGGTATATGCCGTTTTATCATCGACATTTAATTCATTAAAAAATGAGGCCAATTTCAACAATCATATAGGCGTTCCTTTGACTCTACTTAACTTAAATGATTTTCATGAATGTGCAGTAGTGGAGATGGGTATGTCAAATTTTGGCGAGATAGAGTATTTAGCCAATATTGTAAATCCAAATATAGCGGTAATCTCTAACATAGGCCTATCTCACATAGACAACCTGGGTTCTCAAGAGGGAATTTTAAAGGCAAAAATGGAGATAACATCTAGATTTGACTCGTCAAATACTTTGATTGTAAATGGAGATGATAAATTCTTATCTACATTAAAAAATGAAAAGCACGAGTATAAATTAAAAACATTTGGATTTGACTCAAATAATGATATATATTGTGAAGAGTACAAAATGCAAGAAGAAGAAATAATATTTACTTGTGTCATAGATGGAAAAAAAGAGCAAATAACAATACCTACAGTAGGTGAACACAACATATACAATGCTATGGCAGCAATATTGGTTGGAATAAGTTTAGGCATTTCTCTAGATAATATAAAGGATGGACTAAAGAATTTTAAGGCCACAAAAATGAGATTAGACATAGTAAAAAATGGAGAAATGACAATAATAAATGATACATATAATGCCAGTCCAGATTCTATGAATGCAGCCCTAAAGATATTAGGAAGGTACGAAAACAATAGAAGGGTTGCAGTACTTGGAGATATGTTTGAAATGGGTGAACACGAGGAGTATGGACATAGATTAGTAGGAGAAACTTGCATAAATAATACTGATGTATTAATAACTATAGGTCATGCCTCTAAATTTATATCGGATGAGGCTGAGAGGTTAGGATTTAAAAAACAAAACATACATCATTTCAAAATAAAGGAAGATGCTATTAAAGAACTAAACAGATTAATAGAAGAAAAAGATGTTATTTTAGTTAAAGCATCTAGAGGTATGAAATTAGAAGAAGTAGTAGAATATCTAAATAAGTAATTAAACCAATGAGATAGCCAACAAGGGAGAGGAGTCATATTATGTTAGGAATAAAAGAACTTACGTATACATCAATGATATCATTTCTAATAGTAGTTATATTAGGACCGATATTTATACCAATGCTTGCAAAATTTAAATTCGGTCAAACAGTAAGAGATGATGGACCACAATCACATTTAGCTAAAAATGGAACGCCAACTATGGGTGGAATAATAATGATAGTTGCAATATTAATAACAGGCCTTACTAGAAGTAGAGTTAGTAAAGATATGTTTGTAGGACTTGTATGTATAGGAGGATTTGGATTTATAGGTTTTTTAGATGACTTCATAAAAATAAAAATGAAGAGATCTTTGGGGTTAAAAGCTTACCAAAAAATAATTCTTCAGTTTGCATTAGCTCTTTATGTATCATACTATCAATATGTAACATCGCCAAGTGCTACACAGATTACGGTGCCATTTACGGATTCTGTTATAAATATAGGAGTACTGTATATACCAATTATGATGTTTATAATAATAGGAACAGTTAACGCCGTAAATTTAACTGATGGATTAGATGGATTGGCGTCAGGAGTGACATTAATAGTATCAACATTTTTTATGATATATGCAGGATTAGTAGTTGTAAATCCAGAAATAGCAATATTGGCTGCTGCTACAGTTGGTGCTTGTCTAGGATTTTTAGGATTTAACTCTTATCCAGCAAAAGTATTTATGGGAGACACAGGTTCTATGGCACTTGGAGGAGCTGTTGTAGCTTTTGCAGTTTTAACAAACTCAGTTTTAATAATACCTTTGGTTGGAGGTATATATTTTGCAGAGGCAATATCTGTTATACTTCAAGTAATGTCTTATAAATTAACTAGAAAAAGAATTTTCAAGATGGCTCCAATACACCATCACTTTGAGCAGTGTGGATGGCCTGAGACTAGAGTTGTATTCACTTTCTGGATTATAACAGTTGTATTAGCATGGATAAGTATAATATCAGTATTTTAAGTTAGGGGGATAAAGATGAACTTAAGAGGAAAAAATGTTTTACTAGTAGGACTTGCAAAGACTGGTGTATCTACAATAAAGTGTTTAGATAAGTTAGGCGCAAGCATAACAGTTAACGATATCAAAGAAGAAAGTAAGCTAAAAGAAATACTTGATGAATTAAAATCGATAAATAATGTCAAATATATATTAGGTAGCCATCCAGAAAGTATTGATGATATAGAACTAGTAGTAGTATCTCCAGGAGTTCCACTAGACTTACCATTTATACATAAGTTAAAAGACAGCAAAATAGAGATAATAGGTGAAGTTGAGTTAGCTTTTAGGATATCTAAAAATCCTACGTTTGTAGGTATTACAGGAACAAATGGGAAAACTACAACTACAAGTTTGGTAGGAGAAATATTTAAAATGGATAATAAGGATACTTATGTTGTTGGTAATATAGGTAATCCTGTGATAGATGCAGTGCAAATGGCAGATGAAAAGTCAGTTTTGGTTACAGAACTAAGTAGTTTTCAACTTGAGAGTATAGATACATTTAGACCAAAGGTGAGTGCTATATTAAATATAACTGAAGATCATTTAAATAGACATCATACTATGGAAAATTACATTCAAGCTAAATCTAGAATATTTAAAAATCAACAAGAAGAAGATTTTTGCATATTAAATTACGATGATGAAATTGTGAGAGACTTAGATAAAAGTTGCAATGCAAATGTAGTATATTTCTCTATAACTGAGAAATTGGAAAAAGGTATATACTTAGATGAAGATGACAATATAGTAATAGATATAGATGAAAAAATAGTATTTATCAACAAAGATGAATTAAGTCTTCCTGGAAACCATAACTTAGAAAACTGTATGGCGGCTATAGGAATTTCATATGTATCTAATGTAAGTTTAGATTCTATAAAAAAAGTTGTAACAACTTTTAATGCGGTAGAACATAGACAAGAGTTTGTAAGAGAATTAAATAGTGTGATGTATGTAAATGATTCAAAAGGTACAAATCCAGACTCCACTATAAAGGCTGTTCAGTCTTATAAAAGACCGATAATACTAATAGCTGGTGGTATGGACAAAGGAAGTAATTTTGATGAATTGCTTGAAATAGCAAAACAAAACAATGTAAAGTCATTAGTTTTGTTAGGAGAAACTGCTCCTAAAATACAGGAGTGTGCTAAAAATAAAGGATTTAAAGAAATATACATGGTAAATAATATGAAAGAAGCTGTTGAGACTTCAAGTAAGATTGCTAAGTGTAATGATATAGTACTTCTTTCACCAGCTTGTGCAAGTTGGGATATGTATAAAAGTTTTGAAGAAAGAGGAAAAGACTTCAAGGATAATGTAAACAATTTAAAATAACCTCTTATAAATTTACTTACTTAAGTGTATGAATGGAGGTAGATTTGTCTAATGCCCAAGGAAGGTTTAAAAAAACATATTGACAGAGGTATGAGGACAGAATTTGACGGAGTGGTATTTTACACTACCATGCTTTTAGTATTTATAGGGATAATAATGGTGTTTAGTGCAAGTTTCATACAATCTTCATTTAAACACCATGATTCATATCATTTCTTAAAGAAAAACGTAATATATGCTATATTTGGCTTTGTGGCTATGATTGTTACATCAAACATAGACTATGTTTTTTGGAAAAAGAATTCTAAAACTATAGGGATTATAGCTGTAATATTGCTAGTTTTAGTATTGACTCCTTTGGGGATAGAAGCTAACGGAGCTAAAAGATGGCTCGGTGTTGGAGGGGCTTCTATACAACCAGCAGAGGTAGCTAAATTTGCAACAATTATAATAACAGCGAAGTTAATCGAAAAAAACTATGACAATATAAAATCCTTTAGAAAAGGTATATTACCGCTCCTTTTAGTACCATCGTTATTTTTTGCGTTGATAATCAAGCAACCTAACTTATCAACAGCTGGTACTATAATATTAGTTACGTTTGTTATGCTATTTGTAGCAGGTATGAATATGAAATTTGTAGTTGCTATGATAGGAACAGGATTTGCGTTATTTGTCGCTTTGGTAATTGCAGCTCCATATAGATTGGCTCGTGTTACCTCGTTTTTAGATCCATTTCAAGATCCATTAGGTAAGGGCTATCAGGTTATACAAAGTTTGTATGCCTTAGGATCTGGAGGTCTATTTGGGTTAGGACTTGGAAAAAGTAGGCAGAAATATTTTTATATACCAGAACCACAAAACGACTTTATATTTGCTATAATAGGAGAGGAATTAGGTCTTATAGGATGTATAGTAATAATAATGTTATTTGTTATATTAGTGTACAGATGTATTAGAATAGCTTTAAAGACCTCTAATGTATTTGCATGTATGGTTGTTATAGGTATAGGAGCTCAAATAGGTATTCAGGCAGCTTTAAATATAGCAGTTGCGACATCATCAATGCCAGCTACAGGTGTGGCACTACCTTTTATAAGTTATGGTGGGACCTCGCTGACTATTTTTATGGCCGCAATTGGTATAGTACTAAACATCTCAAAGCATGTCAAAATTAATTAACAGGAGATGATTTTTAAATGAAAGTTTTATTATCTGGTGGTGGGACTGGGGGACATGTATACCCAGCCATCGCTATTGCAAATAGAATAAAAGAGGAAAATCCCGATGCAGAAATATTATTTGTGGGTACGGAAAAAGGGATAGAATCAGAAATAGTTCCGAAATATGGATATGAATTAAAAACTGTTACAGTACAGGGATTTAAAAGAAAGATAGATTTTGACAACGTAAAAAGAGTTTTTAAACTTTTTAAGGGATTAGAGCAGTCTAGAAAAATAGTCAAAAAATTTAAACCAGATGTAGTTATAGGTACAGGAGGATATGTTAGTGGGCCTGTATTATTTAATGCATCTATTAGCAAAATCCCAACAGTGGTTCATGAACAGAACTCTTTTCCAGGGGTAACTAATAAAATGCTTTCAAAAACAGTTACAAGAGTATTGACTAGTTTTGAAGATTCACATGGAAGATTCCCAGAGGGAAGTAGAGAAAAATTAGTTTTTACAGGTAATCCAGTTAGAAAAGAAATACTACTAGCTAGAAAAAATGTAGCAAGAAGAAATTTAGGAATAACTGAAGATAAGAAGATGGTACTGTGCTACGGAGGTAGTGGTGGCTCTAGAAAAATAAATGAAGCTATGAAGTTGGTCATAAAGAATATGGTAAAAGACGATGTTGCATTTATTTTTGCAACTGGTAAAGGATTTTATGAAGAATTTATGACAAGTATAGAAGATGTAAAATTAAAGAACTATCAAAGAGTAGTTCCTTACTTAGAGGACATGGCAAATGCACTTGCAGCTAGTGATTTAGTTATAGGAAGTGCTGGTGCTATATCTTTGGCCGAAATAACTGCTTTAGGTAAGCCATCAATAATAATACCTAAAGCTTATACTGCAGAAAATCACCAAGAGTACAATGCAAAAAGTATTGAAAAAAAGGGTGGAGGATTAGCTATATTAGAAAAAAATCTTACTCCTGAAAGCCTTAATAATGCAGTATTTAAACTTTTAGGAGATAGAGAACAGTTAATTGATATGGCTGAAGCTAGTAGAAAAATAGGAAAACCAGAGGCCATAGACCTTATATATAATGAAATTATGGATGTATATAAAGCTAATAAAAAGTCAAAACCATCGCCTAAACATGCAGAAAATAAGGCTAAAAACGAGAATTTAGAAGCAAATAAAATGCAACCTAAGGTTATAGGTATAAAGAAAAGATAAAATTAAAAAAGATAAAATAAAAAAGAGGTAACATATAACCCCCCTAGTACATAGTATTTAAATTATAGGTATTTTGAATTTAATTACTACTAGGGGGGTTAGTTTTGTCTAAATATATAGTTAATGGTGGAAACAAAATAGAAGGAAGACTAAGTATAAGAGGGGCAAAAAATTCTGTACTTCCAATAATGGCAGCATCCATATTAAATGAAAATATAAGCATAATCCACAATGTACCCTATATATCTGATGTCAAATTTATGATAAAAATATTAGAGAGTGTGGGTTGTAGAGTTAAGTATGAAGATGGAACACTTACAATAGACAGTACAGTTATAAGTTCGGGTGAAATAGATGAAAAGTATGTCACAAAAATGAGATCGTCAATAATTATTATGGGGGCCATGATTGGGAGGCTAGATTATGTAAAAATAAATCACCCAGGAGGATGTGCTATAGGGGCTAGACCTATAGACTTACACTTAAAGGCTATCAAACAACTAGGGATAGAAATAAAAGAAGAGAGTGGAGTTTTATATTGT
Organism: Asaccharospora irregularis DSM 2635; assembly: GCF_900129815.1. Classification (GTDB taxonomy): domain Bacteria; phylum Bacillota; class Clostridia; order Peptostreptococcales; family Peptostreptococcaceae; genus Asaccharospora; species Asaccharospora irregularis. Next base: position 37,786 of record NZ_FQWX01000007.1, on the reverse strand, counting down.
ACCAAAGAAGATTACAAGGGATCTAGTATAAACTTTGAGTATCCAAGTGTAGGTGCTACAGAGAATGCTATGCTTGCTGCTGTAAAAGCGAAGGGAACAACTAAGATATACAATCCTGCTAGGGAACCAGAAATAGAAGATTTGCAGGATTTTTTAAACTCAATGGGAGCTAAGGTGACTGGAGCAGGAACTAACTATATAGAAATTGAAGGAGTAGAAAAGTTAGGTAGGGCAGAACATACAGTAATACCAGATAGGATAGCGATAGGAACATATATGATGGCAAGTGCTATGACTAGTGGTACCCTAGAGGTAGATAAAGTTGTAATACCCCATATGGAGGCTATAAATGATAAGTTGAGAATGGCAGGTTGTGAAATCGAATATATAGGTGATGGGTTAGTGTTAAAGTCACCTAAAACTATACAAGCAATAGATTTAGTAAGAACATCTCCTCATCCAGGGTTTCCCACTGATATGCAGGCTCAGATGACAGCTCTTATGAGTATATCAAACGGTACTAGCCTGTTTTATGAAACAATTTTTGAAAATAGATTTATGCATTGTGAAGGATTAAATAAAATGGGGGCAAATATAAAATATATAACTGAGAAAATTTGCATGGTAAAAGGTGTAAAAGAGTTTATGGGGACCAAGGTAAAATCACCAGATTTAAGAGGAGGAGCAAGTTTAATATTAGCTGCATTAGCCGCAAAAGGGCAGAGTGAAATAACTGATATATATCATGTAGAGAGAGGATATGAAAGTATAGAAACAGTTATAAAAAGCTTAGGTGGAGATATAAGGAAGGTAGATTAAGGCTCGTATAAGAGCCTTTTTTGATAGAAAAAATCGGACTAAGTTATATTGCTAAAACTTATGTAAAAATAACGTATAAAAAAATTTTATATCTTATTTTTTTTAGTAGGAGAACCAACTCCTTAGGTTGTATTTATAAATATAAAAGGGGTGGTATCTATTGAGAAAAACTAAAAGAAAAAGAATAAACCAAAATAAGGTAACAGTAATTTTGAGTTTTTTGTTTATGTTGACAGTTGGAAGCTGTATACTACTTAGTAGTAGTATATTTAAAGTAAAGCAAATAGATGTAAAAGGAAACAAGGAGTGTACAAAACAAGAAATCATAAATGATTTAGGGTTCTGTTTGGACAAGAATATATTTAGAAACAAAACAGGAGATATTAAAGATAAACTTATGGAAAACTCATATATTGATAAGGTTGAGATAACAAGAAAGCTTCCAGATAAACTTATTGTAAATATAAAAGAACGCAAGCCGATTGCATTGCTAAGAAATAATGGAAAAAACTGCCTTATAGATGATAAGGGAAATTTTCTAAAAAAGGTAGTTGATCTAGATGAAAACAAGGATAAGGTAGTAGTGGATGTTGATTATTATATAAATAAAGAAAAAAAGATAGGATTTAAGAATGAACATCATGGAAAAAGGTTATTTTATTTATTGGAGTGCTTAAAAAAGAGTAATGTATACAAACAAATTGATAAGGTTGATTTAATGGAAAAAGAAGATATACTTATAGTTAGTAGGAATAAAGTTAAAATCTTACTATCTGACAATGATAGACTTGACTACAATGTATCTAGACTCAATAGTATTTTAGTTGATTTACAGAATAAAAATATAAGTAATGGAACAATTAATCTAAGTTATGATAAATGTGCAATATATACACCAGAGTAAGTTTTTAAGCAAGGAGTGGTTTAAATTTGCCGAAAAAAATTAAGAATAAAGGCATAGTGTTAGCAAGTCTAGCACTGGGAGCTTTAATAAGCCTACAACTAAGGATAATAAACTTAGAGAACAATGGATTGACTACATCCGAGAGAGGAGAGCAGTTGCTTAGACAGCTTAAATCTCTAAAAAATGAAGAAGAAACTCTAAACAAAGAGATTGATGATATAAAAAATGAGGTGCATAAGTACAAGAATTTGGAGGGAGAAGATAAAGGGGACATCAAGAAGGAAATAGAAAAGTATGAGATATTGTCTGGCTATACAGATGTTTCAGGAGAGGGAATAGAAATCACAATAAAGCCACTAGATGCATCAGTAGAAAATGACATCAGTAAACAGATTACATATAACTATGACTTGTTGCTCTCTATGATAAATAAATTGAATTCAGCACAGGCTAGGGCTATATCGATAAATGGTCAAAGAGTGTTGTCAGATACATATATGGATATAAAAGAAGATAAGCTTTATATGAATGATACTGAAGTAAAAGAACCGATAACTATAAAAGCTATAGGAGACCCAGATACATTATCGTCTGCATTAAAAATAAAATATGGTATTATTTGGGAAATAGAACATTACTATAACTCAAAAGTGTATATAAAAGAAGTACAAAACCTAAAGATAAATAAGGGTAGTGATAAGACGAATTTATAGTGTTCCTAGAATTATATAAAAGGAGTAAAAATGTATAGAAAAAAAGATAATATAAAACAGAGAATGGTAATACTAGGTGCATTTATACTAGGAGTTTTGATTTCATCATATATCAAGTCGTTGTCGTCTAAAAGTTTATATATAAGTTTAAAAGATAAAAAAGAAATTGAGACGAATATAGGTATTGTAGGTTCTAGAGTAAATGAATTAAAAAGTGTCAAACAAAAATATGAGAAATCTCTAGAAAAGTATAAGGATGCATTAGAAGATGATGACAAATCAGTAGAAAGTGTAATGCAAGAGGAGTTAAGAGAGCTAAAAAAATCCAGTGGTTATGCTCAAGTATCTGGAAAAGGTATAATCATAAAGGTAAAAGATAGCAACAAAGACCTTGAGGATGGAGAAACCCCAAATGATTTAATAGTACATGACATAGACATTCTAAGGATATTAAATGATTTGAAAAAAGCAGGGGCAAGCGCTATATCAATAAATGGGGATAGAGTATTATCTAACACACAAATAAAGTGTTCAGGAGCAACTATTACAGTTAATGAAACAACATATGGACAACCATTTATAATCAGAGCAATTGGAAATAAAGATAGACTGAGGGAAATAATCGATTCTCCTGATTCATATGCAAGTCTTCTAAAGGATGTATATGGAGTTGAGGTAGAACTTAAAGAAGATAATAATATAGTAATAGAATAGTGGAAAATGGTAAAAAATAACATAAAAACAATAAAAATCAATAAAAAAATAAAAAAATAAGAAAAAGCTTGTAAAATATAGCTGTTTCAAAGTAAAATAAAGTAGGTGAAGATTATGATATGGATGTTAGCGGCATTAGCATTTGGGGTTGTAGTAGGTTACTATATTCCTTTTACATATTCTATGGATTATTCATTATACATGTCCGTGGCGATACTTGCTATCATGGATTCTATTTTTGGAGCCATAAAATCCGGATTTAAGAATGAATATGACAATCTTATTTTTGTTACTGGATTTATAGGCAATGCATTATTGGCAATTCTTTTAACATACATAGGAGAGAAATTAGGAATTAGTTTATATTATGTTGCTATTTTAGTATTTGGGACAAGAATCTTTAATAATTTATCAACTATTAGAAGATATCTAGTTTCAAATATCAGGACTAAAAAGAGCAAATAATTAAAAAACAAAACAAAAAACATATAAAATAATTTCATATAAATTGTTTGAATATAAATTATATAAAAATTTAGAACAAAGTACGAAATAAAGAGGAAAAAATAGACTTTTGTTGAATATTAATAAATGCAGGAGTATGTTGCGAAATTATTTAAAATCCATATATTTGAAGTTGTATATATTATTGAATAATATTGTGAAATAAAATAGCAAAATTAGGAAATAAAATGATATAATAAAAACATACAAGTTACTTGAATCACAAAAAGGGAGGTTTGTAAATGCTAAACTTTGACGTAGAGTTAGAAGGTTATGCTCAAATTAAGGTAATAGGCGTAGGTGGCGGTGGAAATAATGCCGTTAACAGAATGGTTGACGCACAACTTAAGGGTGTTGAGTTTATAGCTGTTAATACAGATAAACAGGCTTTATATACATCTAAAGCTGAATATAAAATTCAAATAGGTGAAAAATTAACTAGGGGTCTAGGTGCAGGTGCTAATCCAGAAGTTGGTAAAAGAGCGGCTGAAGAAAGTAAAGATGAAATAGTTAAATTACTTCAAGGTGCAGATATGGTATTCGTAACAGCTGGTATGGGCGGTGGAACTGGTACAGGAGCAGCTCCAGTAGTAGCACAATTGGCTAAAGAAATGGGAATTCTTACTGTTGGTGTGGTTACAAAGCCATTCGCATTTGAGGGTAAGATAAGAATGAAAAATGCAGAAAGTGGTATAGCAGAACTTAAATCAAGAGTAGATACTTTGATAACTATACCAAATGATAGACTATTACAAATAGTTCAAAAAAATACATCTATGTTAGATGCATTCTCAATAGCAGATGATGTTTTAAAACAAGGTATACAATCTATATCAGATCTTATAGCTGTTCCAGGTCTTATAAACCTAGACTTTGCAGATGTTAAGTCTATAATGAAAGAAAAAGGATTGGCACATATGGGTATAGGTAGTGCTAGTGGAGAAAATAGAGCTATAGATGCAGCTAGACAAGCTATCCAATCGCCACTTCTTGAAACTTCAATAAAGGGAGCCAAAGGAGTATTACTTAACATAACAGGTGGTTCTAACTTAGGACTATTTGAAATTAATGAAGCCTCTAGCTTAGTTCAAGAATCTTGTGACTCAGAAGCTAATATTATATTTGGTGCATCTATAAGAGAAGACTTAGGTGACGAAATAATGATAACTGTAATTGCTACTGGGTTTGAATCAGGACAAGATATGACTCTTGATTTGGATGACAATAAAAAATCAAGACCAGATACAAGAGCATCTTTAAATACTACTGTTAAAAAACAAGAAGAAAAAGAAGAAGAAGCAATTGAAGTTGAGAGAGAAGAAGTTAAGAAAACTTCTATAATCGAAGAAGATGATATGGAGATACCTACATTCTTAAGAAGAAGAAGATAATTTAATATCAGCACTGATAGGTTAAAAAATTTCTCTCTAATTTTTGCTATTAACAAAATAATTCTACAAATTGTATATTATTTTTAATTTAGCAATATTAGTAATAAAATAAGAATATAGGCTACATTGAGTTTTATATACTTATAAATTCATAATTTGTATTTTAAAAAGAAAGCAGAAAGCTTTCTTTTTTTGTTGTTTTTAATAATAAATTTATTGCTATTCGACCATTAAAAGTGACATAAAATTTTTGGACTATTAACTTATAATATAGTCAAGGTTCAAAGAAGGGGGAGAGTGATATTGTACATAGAACATTACTTTATAGAAAACCTTTTAATAAATTATATTATTATAAGTTGTACTTCTATGCTTATAAAAAGATATAATCCTAAAAATAAAAAAATCTTGGGATCAACCTTAGGTGCAATATATTCTCTGGCTTATTTATATCCGAAATTAGGTATATTATTTACAATCCCATTAAAAGTAATAATTATGACAGTTATAACACTTATATCTTTTAGTTATTCAAACAAGAAAGAATATTTTCATATAGCACTGATTTTTTATTTGGTAAATGTATTTATATCAGGGAGTACTTTTTTTATTATTTATTTTACAGGTATAAGTCACTTAAAGATCTCATTTTTAATTATATGCGTCTATACAAGCTGTCAATTACTTAAATATATATACAAAGATATAAAAATGATTAATTACATAAAACAGTTAAAAAGGACTATAACTATAAATTTGTTAGAGAAGAGATTTGAATGTGAAGCTCTAATAGATAGTGGGAATTTATTAAAAGATCCTATAAGCAATCAGGAAGTAGTTATAGTTAAGGCTTCTTTTTTCAAGGGAATAATTCCAGAGGATATACTAAGTACATATCATGAGGAACTAGATATAGTTAAGGCACAGGAAATAATAGATTCTTTAGAAGATAGGTTTTCAAAAAGAGTAAGGTTGATTCCATATAAACACGCAGGAAGTATTGATACAGGTGTAATACTGGGGTTCAAGGCAGATTATATAGAGGTTGAAGATAAAAAAATAGGAAACATAGTATTAGGGGTATCTAATTTTGAAAACTCAGATTATGGGGCAATAATAAATCCGAATGTATTATTAGAAATTTAATTGGGGAGGGATAAGAAAGTGAAAAAATTATTTTTAGAGCTAAAGACAAAGATAGTCAACAAGATTGTATCTATAGGCATCAAGTTAAAAATAATAAAGCCAAAAGGTGTTTATTATATGGGAGGAGTGAATGTATTACCTCCACCTCTAGATGCTAAAGAGGAGGCTGAACTTCTACAAAAGCTAGAAACAGATGAAAGTGTGAAGACCATACTTATAGAAAGAAACTTGAGGTTAGTGGTATATATATCTAGAAAGTTTGAGAATACAGGTATTGATATAGAGGATCTTATATCTATAGGTACGATTGGACTGATAAAGGCAGTAAATACTTTTAAATTAAATAAAAATATAAAATTGGCTACATATGCATCTAGATGTATAGAAAATGAAATACTTATGTATCTCAGAAAAAATAACAAGAAAAAGGCTGAAGTATCTTTTGATGAACCTTTGAATATAGACCTAGATGGAAATGAGTTGTTGTTATCAGATGTACTGGGTACAGAAAATGATGAAATATATAAAATAATTGAAGAAGAGATAGATAAGGATTTACTGGTTATGGCTTTGGATAGATTGTCAGATAGAGAAAAGCAAATTATGGAATTAAGATTTGGACTTCTCAATAAAGGGAATGAAAAAACTCAGAAGGAAGTTGCTGGGATGCTTGGAATATCTCAATCTTACATTTCAAGATTGGAGAAGAAGATAATTTCTAGACTGAAAAAAGAAATGAAAAAATTTGTATAATATAAATAATCCTTTCTTAACAGTATAAAAATATATGATGTGTAAATAATTTCATATAGATAATACTTTTGAGAGAGGACTGAAATGTATGCAAATTAATAAAGTTGAAATCTGTGGTGTAAATACATCTGAGCTTCCAGTTCTTAAAAACAATCAAATGACAGAACTTCTTATAAAAATAAAAGAGGGAGACGAAGAAGCGAGACAAAAATTTGTGAGAGGTAATTTGAGATTAGTTTTAAGCGTAATTCAAAAATTTAACAACAGAGGCGAAAATATAGACGATTTGTTTCAGATAGGTTGTATCGGACTCATAAAGGCTATAGATAATTTTGACCTGAGCCAAAATGTCAGATTTTCAACTTATGCAGTTCCTATGATTATAGGCGAAATAAGAAGGTATCTAAGAGACAACAATCCTATAAGAGTAAGTAGATCTTTAAAGGATATAGCGTATAAGGCATTGCAAGTTAGGGAAAGATTGGTTAGACAAAATGCCAAAGAGCCAACAGTATCAGAAATAGCAAAGGAGTTAGAATTAGAGGTTGAATCTGTAGTTATGGCTCTAGATGCAATACAAGATCCAATATCATTATTTGACCCAGTTTACCAAGATAATGGGGATGCTATATTTGTGATGGATCAAGTTCAAGATAAAAAAGATACTGACGAAAGCTGGTTGCAAGAAATTGCCTTAAAAGAAGCAATTAAGAAACTAAATAATAGGGAAAAATTAGTCCTAGATTTAAGATTTTACAAAGGAAGAACTCAAATAGAAGTAGCCGATGAGATAGGAATATCACAGGCTCAAGTATCTAGGATAGAGAAAAATGCTCTTAGAAATATGAGAAAATATATATGATAAAGGAAGCTGATCTGTTTTATGGGTCAGCTTCTTTTATTCGTGCTATAATTAGTGAATAAGCATGGATATAAAAAAGATTTTAAAAATTGAAACATTAAAAGAAAAATGGTAGAATATATACATGTATTAAATCAAAAAGGAGAATTTCAATGCTAGAATCATCTATTATATACACTTTGATTAGGACTTTACCAGAGAGTCTGTGCACAGTATCAGCGATAGCGATTTTAATAGAAATAGATATAGAAAAGATGAAGTTAGTCAAGATAGGAGGAGTTTTAGGAATATTAGTTTTTATAATAAGAATGTTACCTATAACTTTTGGAATTCATACTATTTTTTCTATATTAGCTTTAATGATTATATCATCAAAATTGTCAGATGGTAAGCTTGGTAAATCTATAATATGTACTCTGGAGATATTTTTAGCATTAGTTCTAAGTGAGGGGTTATATCTAAGTATAGCCACCAGAATATTAAAATTACCTATAAAATTGTTAATGAGCAACACTAGTATATTAGGGGCAATAGTAACATTACCATCTTTAGCAATATTCTTTTTAATAGTTATAATTATAAAAGAAATAAATAAAAAATGTTTTTGGGGAAAATTTAATAGTTGATTTTAAAATTAAATTTATTTTATAAATAAGGGGATTTAAATGAGTGCAGAAAAGGTTTCTATACACTTAGCAAATATATTGGGAAAGAATTTGGAAAAATCAGATGAGGAAATAGCTGTTTTAAATTATGGTTTATTTGTCATAATACAGGCGGTATACTCAATAATATTGATATTAGTAGTAGGTTTGGTAACTGGTCTATTAAAAGAACTTGTTATTATATCGACGTTTAGTGCAATGATGAAGAGGTATGCTGGAGGACCTCATGCGAGTACACCAAATAGGTGTTTAAGTATTGGTATATTGATAGCAACAGCTTTTGCTTTTTTATGTAGATATTTCATAGAAAAGTTAAGTATACACCATGTTATGATTTTTATACTTGTAGTAATTATAACATCATATTATGTATTGTATTTGAGATGTCCAGTTGGATCTAAGGAAAAGCCACTTAAAAAAGAAAGTATAAGAACAAGACTAAGGAAAAAAGCCTTCAAATTAATGAATGTATATTCATTTATTGTATTATCTTTATGCTTAATATATTCAATATACAACAATTATTTGATAAAGAGTATTCTTATATCAATATTGTTTGGAATAATACTACAGATATTTACGATAAGTAAAACAGGAGAAAATATTGTCATGGGACTTGATAAGTATCTGGACAAGTTGTATAAGGTATTACATTAATTGAATTATATATTATAAATTTTTCATTTAAAAAATTTATCCTTATGTAGTCTACATAATAAAAAGGGGGGATATCAATGAAGTTTTTAATGAACGCTGTATCAGGAACAGCAACTAGAGTTGCAGGGGGAGTAGCAACATTTTGCATGTTCTTTTTCTTCGAACCAGAAGTTCCAAAGTCTTTAAGAGAAGAATAACAAAACTGGCAAACCATAAGGAAGTTCCTTATGGTTTGTTATTTTAAACAAATTAAATTCCTATTAGGTGAAAAATATGAAAAAATATGAAAAGAAGAGAAATCAGAAAATATTTGAAGTACTACTAATATTAAAGTCGATATATTTATTGATGGCTTTAGTAGCACTGACAAGTACAGTAGATATTAATAAAATAGATAACCCTATAACAGTAGCAGTATCTGCAATCGGAGTACTATTGTTTATGATAACTTATTTTATGTTAGTAGTTTATTATCATAAACATTTTGTAGACAGGTGTAATCGTATAGCTAAAGTGATAGAAATCATTATACTGTTATTTATTTTTACTACTATTGTTATGTTTACAGGGGGAAATGAAAGCCCTTATAAATTCATATGTATATTCATTGTTTTAATATCAACTATACAGTTTGGAGAAAAACATAGTATAATAACTGCTTTAATTTTATCGTTAGAATTAATATTAATAGACTTTATGATGAGTCCTAACAAGGAGACTTTAAGTATATACTTTGAAAGAGATTTAGTGCTTATAGCGTCTTTACTGGTTACAGCATTTATCCTGAGTATGTATGTCAATATAGAAGTGGAATATAGCAAGGATTTAAAAAGGTTAGCGAATGTAGATGAATTAACAGGTTTGTTTAACCACAGGTATCTACAGCAGCAGCTTACCAAGGTTATAAAGGACTCAGAGGAAAAAAAAGAAAATGCATCGTTATTATTTATGGATATAGATTATTTCAAGAACTATAATGATATAAACGGTCATCAGCATGGAGATTGGGTACTAAAAAAGATAGGGATAATTCTAAAAGAATCCGTCAGGGAAAATGATATAGTAGCTAGGTATGGAGGAGAAGAGTTTGTAGCGATACTGCCTAATACAGATAAAAACACGGCTATTGAGATAGGTGAAAAAATAAGGAAAACTATTGAGGATACTTATTTCTATGCTCAGGAAAATCAACCCGATGAAAATATGACTATATCTGTAGGTGTATCTTGTTATCCGGAAAATGGTAAAAGCAAACATGAACTTATAAATGCAGCGGATGATGCTCTTTATAGGGCTAAGTTTTTCAATAAAAACAGGGTAGAGGCATACTACAGTGTATTAGATGAAGTAGATGATAGCTTATATATAAACGAGAAAATAAAGAAATCTCTAAAAGCTTTTATAAGTATGATAAATAAAAAAGATAAATATACGTACGGGCATACTGAAAGGGTAGTTATATACTCAAAGTGGTTTGCAGAGTTTTTGGGATTGTCTGAAGAGGAAAAGATAGATATAAAGCTTGCTGCATACTTACACGATATAGGCAAGGTAGAGTTACCGGAAGAGCTTTTAAATAAAAGGACAAAGCTTACGGACGATGAGTTTTCAAAAATAAAAGAGCATCCTGTAGTGAGTGCAGAGTTAATAGAAAGCATGAAGCCATTTGAAAGGCTTACTCCAGTGGTAAAGTATCACCATGAAAGATATGATGGTAGAGGTTATCCTGACAAATTAGAAGGAGAAAAAATACCATATCTGTCTAGGATAATCACTATAGCAGATAGTTTTGATGCTATGACATCTCATAGACCTTATAATTTTAGAAAAAGTCGTGATGAGGCTATAGAAGAATTAAGAAATAATGCAGGAACACAGTTTGATCCGGCTTTAGTTGAAAAATTTATAAGTATGCTTGAAAAGTACAGTGATAAAATATAACTTATTTATATTATAAAAAATGGCCGAGAAGGTCATTTTTTTTTGTCCAAGTACATATTTATTTTTAAAGGGAGGGAGATTATAATATGATTAGAGTATCTGATATAATGGAAAAAGAAGTTATAAATGTTAAAAATGGAAAAAGAATGGGGTTCATAATGGACATAGATATGGACGTAAATGATGGAAAAGTGATATCATTTACAATAATGGGAGATGGAGGTAGAGGATTTTTCGCAAGAGGGGGAGAAGATCAAGTTATATTTTGGAATGATATACTAAAAATAGGCTGTGATACTATAATAGTAAATATAGGTTCTGAATTAAATTTAAATGAATTTAACATATAAACATATAAGGAGGTAGAAACTTTGCAATGTCCTTACTGCAACGACAAGGAATCTAAAGTAATAGATTCAAGACACATAGATAGTAAATCTATAAGAAGAAGAAGAGAATGTGAATCTTGTAGAAAGAGATTTACAACTTATGAGAAAATAGAAACAACACCGGTTATGGTAATAAAAAAAGATAAATCAAGAGAGTGTTTTGATAGAGAAAAAATAAAATATGGAATATTAAAATCATGTGAAAAAAGACCTGTTCCTATGGAAAAGATAGAAAATATATTGGTTCATATTGAAAATGAGATAAATAAAGGATTTGTAGAAGAAATAGAAACCAAAAAAATTGGAGAAATGGTTATGGAGGAGTTAAAAAGCTTAGATGAGGTAGCATATGTAAGGTTTGCATCTGTATATAGACAGTTTAAGGATATAAATACATTTGTAAATGAACTTAAGAGTATACTTATAGAAAAGGGAGAGTAATATGAGAGATTATATAACTGTTAAGGAAATAGAGGAAAGTATAGATTTTGTAAAATTAGCTATTACTTCTAAAAATATAGATGCCAAGTCAAGAGAGGATATGTTAAAAGTATCTAAAGAAGCCGATTTTAATATTGAGAATTTAACAAGTAACATTCAAATACACTCAGACATAGTAAATAAAGTAGAGACTAAAGATATAGGTAAAAAAATAGAGGGTGATGCTTTAACAACAAATTTAAAAAATGTACCTTTGTTAATTTTTACGGCAGATTGTGTACCTATAGCCATAATAGATAAGCATAATAAAGCTATAGGGTTGGCCCACGCAGGATGGAAGGGGACTTTTAGTAATATAGGTCAAAAGACTATTGAACTTATGTCAAAGAGCTATAACACATCCCCAGAAAACTTAGTTTGTGTTATTGGACCTTCAATAGGACCTTGTTGTTATGAAGTATCTAAAGATTTAATAGAAAAATTTAACACAATTATTACAAACAAAGATGAAAAATTCTATACAATAGAAGAAGGAAGGTATTATTTAGACCTTTGGGGGATTAATGAATATTTGTTAACACAAAGTGGAGTGAAAAAAGAAAATATTATAAACTTAAATTTATGTACTAGTTGTAAATCAGATGAATTTCACTCATATAGAAAGCATGATAAAACTTCAAAAAGGATAGGAATGATACTGGAGCTGAAATAGAGAGGAGAATTTTTTAATATGGATACTAAAGTGCTTGTTATAGACGATGAAATACATATAGTTGAACTTCTAAAATTCAACTTGGAAACATTTAATTATAAGGTTGATTATTCTTATGATGGATTTGATGGTTTTGCAAAAGCCAAGGATATAAAACCAGATTTAATACTTCTGGATTGGATGCTACCTAATATAAGTGGAATAGATGTATTAAAGAAAATAAGAAGTGATAAAACACTAAAAAATACACCAGTTATATTACTTACGGCAAAAAATATGGAAAATGATAAAGTTGAAGGTTTAGAGATAGGAGCTGACGATTATATAACTAAGCCATTTAGTATAAAAGAATTACTAGCAAGAATTACTTCTGTCTTGAGAAGATACAATATAAATAATGTAGATGAAGAATCTATTCTTTCTATAGGCAAAATTAAGTTAGATTTATCTAAACATGAGGTAACAAAAGGAGATGAAAAAGTAGAACTCACACTTAAGGAGTTCGAACTTTTAAAATTACTACTTCAAAACAAAGGTAAGGTTCTTTCTAGAAACTATCTTTTAGATAAAATCTGGGGATATGAATACTATGGAGAAACTAGAACTGTAGATGTGCATATAAGATACCTAAGAAAAAAAATAGAATCAGAAGATGCTTCTGAAAAGTATATAGAAACAATCAGGGGTGTCGGGTATAAAATAGAGTAGAAAAAAATATTTAGGAGAGGTATCTATGGAAGATTTAAAAAACGTATATTTTTTTATAACAATAATATCTTTAATAGTTGCAATAATATCTATTAGATATACTCTTACAATTAGAAACTATCTAAAAGAGTTTATTTATGTTTCTAAGAAAGTAAGCAATAAAGAATTTCATGCAAGACTCAATATAAGAACAAAGGGTGAACTTGGAGAGTTGGCAAGTAATTTTAATTATATGATTGAAACAATGGATGATACTTTAAAAGAAGCAGAGTACAATCACCTTCAATTAAAGTCGATATTAAAGAGCATTTCACATGGAATATTAGCAACTGATGTAAATGGAAATATATTACTGATAAATGAAGAATGTAAGAAAACTATAAAAAGTGATCCAGACAGTCCGATAGAAGGACAAAATATAAATATTGTAATAAAGGACGACTGTATACGAAAAGAGGTATCAAGATTTATAGGATCCAAAAAAAGTAGTATGGTTGAAATAAAGACTGAGGATGATATATTTTACAAAATAAAGTTAGATCCAGTATATCTTCAAAATACAGATAATGTAATAATAGGATCTATAGTTAATATTGAGAATATAACAGAGAAGGTTAAGCTTGAGAATATGCGTAGTGATTTTGTCGCCAATGTAAGTCATGAGCTTAAGACGCCTTTGACCTCAATAACTGGTTTTGTAGAAACATTAATACTGAATGAGAATATAGATGTTGAAAATAGAAATAAATTTTTAGGAATAATTGAAAGTGAGTCTGATAGGCTAAAAAGATTAATAGACGATATACTTTTATTATCATTTATAGAAAATGATGAAAATATGGTTTCTGAGAAAGTAAAAGTATATGAGGTGTTTAAAGAAGTTTACAATATAATTGAAAATATAGCTAAGTCTAAAAATATAGAGATTGTTTGCGAGTGTGATGATAAAAATATATCAGCTATATCAAACAGAGATTATATTAGCCAGATTCTTCTAAATTTAGTGGACAATGCAATTAAGTATACACCTAAAGACGGTCATGTAAAAGTGATAATTGATACAAAAGAGGATTTTTTGATTATAAGAGTAATGGACGACGGAGTGGGAATAGCAGAAAAAGATATAGATCGTATTTTTGAAAGATTTTATAGAGTTGACAAAGCTAGAAGTAGAGAAGTAGGAGGAACGGGCTTAGGACTAGCTATAACAAAACATATAGTAAAAATTTTAGAAGGTACAATAGAAGTAAAAAGCCAAATAGGCAAGGGTACGGAGTTTATTGTATCGATACCAAAAAATTTCCTTAATTAAAAGGAAATTTTTTTTTGTTTTTGCACAAACTAATAATAATGGAAAATTTAATAACTTATTAAATTTAAAAATGATATAAGGAGAGAGATAATGAATGAAGGAAAGTTTATTAGATGATAGTTTATTTAGACAAGCATTTGTAGTGGCGATGTTTGTAGGGATAATATGCAGGGGATTTGTATTGAGGATTACTGATAGACAGTACCCTACTAGACCTCAGGATTATTTAGAACAAATAATAATCTCTGGTCTTTCAGCTTCCCTTGGAGCAGTTGCCCTACCCGCTCTTATAGACAAAGAGTTTGCTGCATTAACTTTTTTTGCAGTTGCAATACAGCAGTTTCAAGGAGTATCAGAACAGGAGAGAACCACAATTGAGAATATTGATAATGAAGAAGTAGTAAAAAAGGGGACTGCCTATTTAGAAGAAATTGCATCGACATATGAATCTAGAAGTTACATAAGTTTATTTTCTTCGTTAGTAGCATCTATAGCATTTATTTTTTCTGTTAAAAGATTCGATTTTACATTTTTTTCAGCAACATTATGTTCAATAGTCGCAGGTGCTATAGTAGGAGTGATATTTAGAAGACTACTAAGAAGAGATAGTATAGGAGATATAGCTGATGTGGTACCTGCAAAAATAAACTTTGAAGGGTCTATATTAAAGGTAAATAACACAGTAATAACAGATATCGGACTACAAGATAGCAGAAACAGATACTTACAAAAAGGGCTAGCAATAGAGATCATTCCAAAAACACTAGGAGCATTCGGAGTTGTAAATGATATTGGACAAAGACAGGCTATTATACACAATATATTTATCCATATGGGAATAGATAAGGATGTAGACGAAAAAGACATACTGGCAATATCTAGAACAAATTTAGAAAAAAATACTATCGTTATACCTTATATACCCATTCTCAAAGATATTGAGACTATGATAGAAGTATGCAAAAGTACACCTATCATAGAAACAGCCAAGGGATACCAGAGTGCATACAAGAAAAAATATTCACAATAATAAAAGAAGAATTAAGAATAAAATTAAGGATAAAAACTTAATCAAAATTTAGGGAGGTGGAGATATGGATAGAGCATTTTTTACAGCTCTAATAGTAGGAATGTTTTCAAGGATTATAATGATAAATCTAGATCAAAAACAACATCCTACTCAACCCAATATATTATTATCTCAAATGGTATTAGCGTTTGTATCATCATCACTAGGAGCTCTTTTAGTACCTGCACTTATAAAAAGATCATATACATCCATAACCTTTTTATCATTAGCAGCAGAACAATTTAGAAAGGTAAGAGAAAACAGACGAAACGTATTACAAAACTTAGAAGATACCCAGTTAATAAAAAGAGGATCTGCATTTATAGAAGAAATAGCTAGGACATATGAAACTAGAAATTATATATGTATAGTAATGTCATATTTTACTATAGGCATTTATTATATTGCTCTTCTTGAATTTAAGATAGACAGAAATATGAGTTTGATTATAAGTGCAGCTCTTGGAGTAATATTGTCATTAATCATAAAGAAGTTATTGACAAGACAGAGTATAGGAGACATAGCAGATGTGGTTCCTGTTGATATAAGTTTTGTGGATAATTCTATAATGCAAGTTGGAGATCTAAAGGGAATTACTAACCTGGGTCTGCAAAGTGATAGAGATAGATATCTTAAGAGAGGTGTGGGAATAGAAATTATACCTAAGGACAAAAATTATATAAATGCAGGGATATTATTTGACGCAGGTCAAAGACAAGCAATAGTATATAATATCTACTCTAGAGTAGGACTTCTTAGGGATTCAAACGAACCAGCATTTGTACCATTGCCAAGAAGAAATCCAAAAAAAGAAAGTATAGTTATTGCATATATACCAATAGAAAAAGACGTAGATAAAGTCATAGAAGCTGTTAAATCGTGTCCAATTCTATCTACTTCAAGGGGAAAATATATATCCCTTAAAAATTATAAAATAGGTCAGAAGGGAAGTGCATAAATATGTCAATGGATGTAGGGATAAAGGATTACACACTAGCTATAGTAACAAAAGATAAAAATTTTAAGGGATCTGGTGGATGTCCTATATTTTATGCAGATGATGAGAAGGAATTACAAAATAGGGCTATGTTAATGGCTAAATGCGTAGGTGGAGTAGTTCATGATATGACAAATGGGACATTAATAATTGTTAAACACTAAGGTACCTTTAAGGTACCTTTAGTTGTATTGACTATATTAATTAAAACATGGTATTATTATATGATGCATTTAAGGAGAAGAGTGGTGGTATAATAAAATGGAAGTAAATGTGAAAAATATAAATAATATTATAAGTAAAGTATACAAAGATAGTATCGCCGAAGAGTTGGAAATAGAAGTAGGAGATCTATTAGTATCTATAAACGACCAAAAAATACATGATATAATAGAATATAGATTTTTATTAAGTGATGAGTATATAGAAGTAGAAATTCAAAAAATGAACGGAGAAGTCTGTATATATGAAATAGAAAAAGACTACGATGAGGATTTGGGTATTGAATTTACAAACCCTATAATAGATAAGGCTAAGAGTTGCAGAAACAAGTGTATGTTTTGTTTTATAGACCAACTGCCAAAAGGGATGAGAGAAACTCTTTATTTCAAAGATGATGATTCAAGACTATCTTTTTTACAAGGAAACTTCGTAACACTTACTAATATGAGTGAGGATGATATAAATAACATAATAAAATACAGAATAAGCCCTATAAATATATCTGTACATACTACAAATCCTGAGTTAAGAGTAAAAATGCTGAGTAATAAGTTTGCGGGAAAAGTATATGAAATTATGAAAAGGCTGGCTGAGGCCAATATAGAGATGAATTGTCAGATAGTGTTATGCCGCGGAGTAAATGATGGAAAAGAATTGGATAGAACGATAAAAGATTTAGTTAAGCTATACCCTTATGTAAATAGTATAGCTATAGTTCCAGTTGGTATAACTAAACATAGAGATCATTTACCGACATTAGACATATTCGATGAAAAAAGTTCTAATGAAACTATAGACCAAGTACATTCGCTCCAAAAGATATATTTTGATGAAATAGGAACAAGATTTGTATTTTTATCAGATGAATTTTATATAATGGCCAAAAGAGAGCTTTTAGATTATGATGAATATGAAGGATTTATACAGTTTGAAGATGGAGTAGGTATGATACGCAAGATGGGTACGGAGGTTGAAAATTACCTAAAATCTATACCCAAAACTAAATTTAAAAGAAAGAAAAAGGTATCAATAGCTACAGGTAAATCTGCATATGAATTTATACAGAGAATGGCTCAACTAATAATGGATAGATTTAATGATATAGAAATAAATGTTTATAGAATAAAAAACAACTTTTTTGGAGAAACAATAACCGTTTCAGGACTTTTAACGGCTACTGATTTGATTGAGCAATTAAAGGACGAGCAATTAGGAGAAACACTTTATATAACAAGAAGTATGCTAAAAGCAGACGAAGAGATTTTTTTAGACGATATAACTTTAGAAGAGTTACAAGATATTATGAAAATAGAAATTGTACCTTGTTTAAACGAAGGTAAGAGTTTCGTAGATAATATTTTAAAATAGAAAGGAGAATATTATGAACGATAATAGACCAGTAGTGGCTGTAGTAGGAAGACCGAATGTTGGTAAGTCCACTATATTTAATAAATTTGCAGGAAAAAGGATATCTATTGTAGAAGATACTCCAGGTGTAACTAGAGATAGGATATTTGCAGAAGTGGAGTGGCTAAACAAATACTTTACACTGATAGATACAGGAGGTATTGAACCTGAAAGTGAAGATATAATATTATCTCAGATGAGAAATCAGGCCATGCTTGCTATGGATATGGCACATGTAATACTTTTTGTTGTTGACGGTAAAGCTGGTATGACAGCAGCGGATAAAGAGATATCACAATTACTGAGAAAGACAAAAAAACCGGTAATATTAGTTGTCAACAAAATAGACAACCAAAATCAATATGACAATATATACGATTTCTATGAATTAGGACTTGGAACGCCTTTTGCAATATCAGGGGCTAATAGCATGGGACTTGGAGATTTACTTGATGAGATAGTTGAAAATTTCCCAGAAGGATTAGATACAGAGTATGACGAAGATGTAATAAGAGTAGCAATAACAGGTAAGCCTAATGCAGGTAAGAGTTCAATTCTTAACAATATATTAGGAGAAGATAGAGTTATAGTGAGTCCAATAGCTGGAACTACTAGAGATGCTATAGATACATATCTTGAAAAAAATGACAAGAAATTCCTTCTTATAGATACAGCAGGTTTAAGAAGAAAAAGTAAAATATACGAAACTGTAGAAAAGTACAGTGTAATAAGAGCTATGAGTGCGGTTGATAGAGCAGATGTTGTATTAATAGTAATTGATGCTCTTGAAGGTGTTACAGAACAGGATACAAAGGTCGCAGGTATAGCACACGATGAAGGAAAGGCCTGTGTATTTATAATAAATAAATGGGACTTAATAGAAAAAGACAATAAAACTATGGGTAATTATACAAAAGAAATAAAAGAGAAATTCCCATTTATGATGTATGCTCCTATTTTATTTGTTTCAGCTAAAACTAATCAAAGAATAAATAAAATATTAGAGATGGTTGAGTATGTAGCGAGTGAACACTCTAAGAGAGTTTCAACTTCAGCATTAAATGATGTAATAGGTGAAGCTGTAATGCTAAACCAACCACCATCAGACAAAGGAAAGAGATTAAAGATATACTACGGCTCTCAAACAGATATCAAACCGCCAAAGATTACTTTATTCATAAATGATAAGGACTTGACTCATTTCTCATATCAAAGATACATTGAAAATAAAATCAGAGAAAACTTTGGATTTGAGGGAACTTCTATCAAATTTGAATATAGAGAAAAAAATAGAAAATAGGCATTTGAAAAATCTTTACTGGAATTTTTATGGAGGAAATCGTGGATATGTTTAGTTATATATTAATTGCTGTAATTTCATATCTCCTTGGAAACATATCGACTTCTTATATAGTCGCAAAAAGAATTGCAGGGGTAGATATAAGAACCCAAGGTTCTGGAAATGCAGGTTCTACCAATGTTCTTAGAACTCTAGGGAAAAAAGCTGGAGCGATGACTTTTTTAGGAGATATACTAAAGGGAGTTATAGCAGTATTAGTATCTAGAATTATATCAAACATGCTAGGTGTGGATACAGTCTTAGCATCATATGTGGCAGTTATATTTGTTGTCATGGGGCATAATTGGCCTGTATTTTTAGGTTTTAGAGGTGGAAAAGGAGTTGCAACTTCACTAGGAGCCATGACTTGTGTACATCCTATTATAGCTTTATCATGTTTGCTTATATTTATAGTGATTGTCGCTTTATCAAAATATGTATCATTAGGATCTGTTTTAGGAATAGCAGCTTCACCTTTAATGATGATAGCAACCGGAAATAGAGCAGGCTTTGTTGTAGCTCTGTTCTTAGCGATATCTGTTACTTATACTCATAGAGCAAATATAAAAAGGTTGTTTAAAGGAGAAGAAAGAAAAATAGGGCAGAAAAAACAATAGTATATATTTAGGTGGTGTTTAGATTGGAAAAGATATGTGTATTAGGTGCTGGTAGTTGGGGGAGTGCTTTGGCATTAGAACTTGCAAAAAAGGGCTATGAAATAAGTATGTGGACTAAAAATCAAGAACAAGCTGAGAGTATAAAATTAACGAGAGAAAATAAAAACTATTTACCGGGGATTTTATTTCCAGAAAATATAGGTTTGACGACGGATATTGAGGAAGCTATAAAGGGAAGTACAGTAATAGTATTAGCAGTTCCATCTCAAGCTATAAGAAGTATTTGTTCTAAGATAAAGCCTTTTGTAAAAGATGAGCAAATACTTGTTGATGTTGCAAAAGGACTTGAAAAAGGTACAGGGCTTCGATTATCTGAAGTTTGCAAAGAGGAATTACCAAATAATCCATATGTAACTTTATCAGGGCCATCTCATGCTGAAGAGGTAGCTAGGGACATACCAACTACAGTGGTAGTTGCATCAGAAGATTTAAACGTAGCTAAAAAGATACAAGATATATTTATGAGCCCTGAATTTAGAGTTTATACAAATCCTGATATAGTAGGGGTTGAGCTTGGAGGAGCACTAAAAAATATCATAGCTTTTGGAGCTGGTATTTGTGATGGTCTTGGATATGGAGACAATGCAAAGGCTGCACTTATGACTAGGGGAATAAGCGAGATAGGAAGACTAGGTGTTGCTATGGGAGCAAATAAACTTACATTTGCAGGGTTGTCTGGAATAGGTGATTTAATAGTTACTTGTACAAGTATGCATAGCAGAAATAGACGAGCTGGTATACTTATAGGTCAAGGAAAGAGTTTAGAGGAAACATTGGAAGAAGTAAAGATGGTTGTAGAGGGGATTACTGCGACAGACGTAGCCCACAAGGTAGCAAAAGAACTAAATATAGATATGCCTATAACCAACGCTATATATTCTGTACTTTACGAAGGACTAGATCCAAAGGAAGTAGGAGTAGCTCTTATGATGAGAGACAAAACTCATGAAATGGAAGAAGTAGCTATAAAATAAAAAATAAACTTATAATATAATTTTAAATATTAAAGCACAGATGTTATTTTAAGGATAACTCTGTGCTTTTTAGATTTCAAAGAAATATAATACTAATAGTTATATGTTAAGTATGGATTGAATCTATTATATTTGGAGGTAATATTATGAGTACACTAAAAATGTATATTGATGGAGAATGGATATTAAATATAAACAACAGAACTAGAAAGATAATAAGTCCAATAAACCAACAAGAAATAGCATTAGTTACAGAAGGGGATAGAAATTATGTAGATGATGCAGTCAAAGCAGCAAAAAGAGCAATAAGTAAGGGTAGTGAATGGAGAAATATTACACAACAAGAAAAAGTTTATTTGTTAAACAAGATAGCAGATTTAATTGAGGAAAGATCAGAACTGTTAGCAAAAACAGAAACAATTAATACTGGAAGATTGTATAAGGAGACTATAAGTGATGATGTCATGGGAGCAGCATATGAATTTAGAAATTATGCGGGTATCCTATCTGAAATAAGTGGAAAAACTCACAATCAATCTTCAGAACTATTTTCATTTAGTATAAGAGAACCTATAGGTGTATGTGGGATAATAGTGCCGTGGAATTATCCGCTAATGACAGCTTCATCTTATATAGCTGCAACTTTAGCAGCAGGAAATTCTATAATTGTAAAACCGTCTTCATATACACCTCTAACAACTATACTACTATTTGAAATATTAGAGGAAGTTGGCTTGCCTAGAGGGGTTGTAAATCTTGTTCTTGGATCAGGAGAAGAAGTAGGAAACACCTTAGCCACACATGAAGATTTGGATATGTTAATTTTTACAGGTAGCACAGAAACAGGGATTGATATATTAAGAAATAGTAGAAGTATAAAAAAAATGGAATTAGAACTAGGTGGTAAATCTCCAATTATAGTATTTGATGATATTGATTTGGATGTTGTTGTAGACAATATAATGTTTACTGCATTTTTAAGTCAAGGTCAAGTATGTGTAGCTGGATCTAGATTGTTAGTACAAGATACAATATATAAAGAATTAATAGATAAACTAGTCAAAAAAACTAAAAAAATTAGGTTGGGAGATCCGATGAACAAAAGTAGTCAAATGGGGCCTATTTGCACCAAATCTCATATGGAAAAAATCCTGGCATATGTAAAAAGCGGATTATATGATGGTGCAAGGTTAGCCTGTGGAGGCAAAAGGATGACTGTTGAAGGATTAGAAGATGGATTTTATATAGAACCTACTATTTTTGTAGATTGTAAACAGAATATGAAAATTGTAAAAGAGGAAATTTTTGGTCCGGTGTTGACAGTGCAATCATTTAATAATGAAAGTGAAGCTATATGTATGGCGAATGATACTAAGTATGGGCTAACAGCCCAGATATATACAGATAATATACAAAGGGCTATTAGGGTATCTGATAGTATTGAGGCCGGTATGATATGGGTTAATACTTATCTAGAAAGTAATGGGGGATGTTCTGTAAATCCATATAAACAAAGTGGTATAGGCACTATAGGTGGTTTAGATGGTTTAATAGAATTTACTAAAAGTAAATTAATACACATAAGAACAGAACCTAAAAAGACTAATTGGTTTGGTGATTTCACTGGTAATTAATTTTAAAAAAATAATTTATTATGCTTAGATAGTTTTATAAGATGAACTAGTATAAATGGACCTCAAATTATTGATGCACAATAATATTTATGAACAAAAATTAATATATATATGTAATAGATAGATTAGAGCTTGGTTTATATTAAATAAATATATAAATCAAGCTTATTATTTGTAATATTCCTACTCATGTATAAATATAATTTACTAAGAAACCATATGCAGGAGGGGAATTAGATGAATAGTAACATATACGAGGACATCGCAAAAAGAACACAAGGGGACATATATATAGGTGTAGTTGGACCAGTAAGAACAGGTAAATCTACTTTCATAAGAAAATTTATGGAAAAGTTGGTACTTCCAAATATAGAAAATGACTTTAAAAGGGAAAGAACTCAAGATGAGATACCTCAAAGTGGATCAGGAAAGACTATAATGACAGTAGAACCAAAATTTGTTCCAGCTGATGGGGTGGAAATAAAAATAAAAGACACAGTATCTTTGAAGGTTAGAATGGTTGATTGTGTTGGGTACATAGTTGAGGGGGCATTAGGTCATGAAGAAGAAGGAAGACAGAGATTGGTGTCTACTCCTTGGTCACAAGAGGCTATGACTTTTGAAAGAGCAGCAGAAATAGGAACTAAAAAAGTAATAAGGGATCATTCAACAATAGGCGTGGTAATGCTGACAGATGGTTCAGTTACAGGAATAGAAAGAAAAAATTATGTTCAAGCAGAAGAAAGAGTAATAGCAGAACTAAAATCTTTAAACAAGCCATTTGCCGTAGTTTTAAATACTTTAGAGCCAAGAAGTGAGGATACAAAGGTTTTAAAAAGAGAACTAGAGGAAAAATATGAAGTACCTGTAGTTCCAATGAATGTAATTGAAATGGAGGAAGATGATATAGAGGAGGTAATGGAGACTATACTTTATGATTTCCCATTAACAGAGATAAGAATTAATATGCCAAAATGGGTTGAAGCACTTGAAAGAAATCACTGGATAAAAAATAATATAATATCTACTTTAAAACAAAGTATAGTAGAAATAAGCAAGATAAGAGATGTAGAAGGTATAGTAGAGGAATTCTCTCAATTAGAGTTCTTAGACGATACACAAGTAGATAATGTAGAGCTTGGTGAAGGTGTAATAACAATAGATTTGGGAACAAAGCAGGAATTATTTTATAATGTTTTAGAAGAAAAAAGTGGATTCAAAATTGATGGAGATCACCAGCTACTGAGTTTAGTAACTAGGTTATCAAGAGTTAAGTCTGAATATGACAAGATAGAAAGTGCATTAATAGATGCTAAGACTATAGGTTATGGTGTAGTAGCACCTTCATTAGATGAACTTAGTTTAGAAGAACCTGAAATAATAAAACAAGGAAAGCAGTACGGCATAAAATTAAAAGCGAATGCTCCATCACTACACATAATAAAGGCTGATATATCAACAGAAGTATCGCCTATAGTAGGGAATCAAAATCAAGGTGAAGAGATGGTAAAATACCTTTTAGATGAATTTGAACAAAATCCAAATGATTTATGGGAGTCAAATATGTTTGGTAAGTCATTGCATGATTTAGTTAAAGAACAATTGCAAAGTAAATTATACACTATGCCAGATGAAATAAGAGTAAAGATACAAAGAACTTTACAAAAAATAATTAATGAAGGAAGCATGAATATTATAACTATTTTGTTATAATAACATAGGGTAGAAAGATTAAATACAATAAATATTTAATCTTTCTATTTTTTTGTTTTATAAAGGGATTAACATACAAAATAATAATATTCTTTTGGTTATATATAAGTAAATATGTAGAAGAAACTCGCACTTTACAGAAAACAAAAAAAATTCAGAAAATTTTGCAAAGTAAAAAAGGAAATTTTAAAACGGCATAGAATTATACTATGAAGAGCACTTTGTTCATAATTATTATAAATTTACAGAATATATAAAAAAAGGAAACATAAAATTCATTAAGTGATAGTTATCTGTAACAATTTAAGCTCTTTATCAATATTAAATAAGTAAAGGTATATTAAATTAAAAGGAGGCCGTTATATGGAAGGAATTATTAACAGTTTGTACAACATAGTATGGAGTAATGTATTAGTTTATTTGTGTTTGGGTACTGGGATTTATTTTTCTTTTAGAACTCGTTTTTCCCAGATTAGACATCTTAAAGAGATGGTAGCATTACTATTTAAAGGAGAAAAATCGTCAGAGGGAATATCCTCATTCCAGGCACTATGTACGGCACTGGCAGGCCGTATAGGAACAGGTAATATAGCAGGGGTTGCAACTGCTATTGCTATGGGAGGTCCAGGGGCGTTATTCTGGATGTGGGCTATAGCATTCTTGGGTGCAGGTTCAGCATTTGCAGAGTCTGCATTAGCTCAGATATATAAAGAAGAACATGAAGGGCAGTATCGTGGAGGACCAGCATATTATATAGAAAAAGGTCTTGGGAATACTAAATTTTCAAAAGCTTATGGACTAATATTTGCAGTTGTTACAGTTTTAGCTACAGGATTATTTTTACCAGGAGTTCAATCAAATTCTATATCAATCGTAGTTAAGAATTCATTCGCATTAAATGAGTGGATTGTTGCCGGTATCTTGGTTGTATTATTAGCACTTATAATATTTGGTGGTATAAAAAGAATAGGATCAGCAGCAGAACTTATAGTTCCATTTATGGGTGGGTTATATATACTTATGGCTGTAGCAATAATTGTAATTAATATAGATAAATTACCAGGTGTTCTAGCTTTAGTATTTAAGTCTGCATTTGGAGCAGAGCAAGCGTTTTCGGGAATTCTTGGTTCAACTATTGCATGGGGGGTAAAACGTGGGGTTTACTCAAATGAGGCAGGTCAAGGTACAGGGCCTCAGGCAGCAGCTGCAGCAGAGGTAAGTCACCCAGCTAAGCAAGGATTAGTTCAAGCGTTTTCAGTATACGTTGATACACTTTTCGTATGTTCTGCAACTGGATTTATGATTCTTATAACAGGAACTTACAATGTAATGAACGAGGCAACTGGAGCTATGATAGTTGAGAATTTACCAGGAGTAGAAGTTGGCCCTGTTTATACTCAAAATGCAGTTAATACATTCCTTCCAGGATTTGGTCCAGGATTTGTTGCAATCTCATTGTTCTTCTTTGCATTTACAACACTTATGGCATATTACTATATATCAGAGGTAAATCTAACTTATATAGTTAAGAGCATGAACAATGGAAAGGGTAGTAAAATAGCAACTAATATACTAAGATTTGGACTTTTAGGGGCAACTGTATTTGGATGTGTTAAGACAGCCGCTCTTGTATGGCAAGTTGGTGATATAGGTGTTGGTAGTATGGCTTGGCTTAACTTAATAGCTATAATAGCTTTATCTAATGTAGTTATAAAATGCTTCAAAGATTATGAAAGTCAGATGAAAGCTGGAGTACCTAGAGATAAGATAAGTTTCGATCCTATAAAATTAGGAATAAAAAATGCGGATTTCTGGGTAGAGAAAAATAAATCTAGTACAAAATAAAATTTATGAAATATTAAGCTGTAGGTTTCTGTATAGACCTACAGCTTTTTTATTTGTAAATAAATGGTGTCTATTAGGTTTTTATAAATATATAAAATTATACAAAATAATATAAAATGTTGTGAAAAAATATGACTGCTATGCAAGATTAAAAAAAATAAAAGAGAAACACAATTTATTATTAACTAAATTGTTGGCTAAAATCCTTTGACAGGACAAGGGATAATTTATAATTTGAAGAAATTATATAAGTACTGTGTTTTATAGAAGAAGTTTATCTAAAAGTTTGACGGGAGGGAAAGTATTGAAAAAAATAAATTACTCAAAAGTATTTATACTAGGGGTTTTTCTTTATATAGTATTTCAGGTGGTAAGTACGCTTATATGTAAAAATGTAGAATCTCAGGTGCTAGAGAGCAGTAAATTAGATTTAAAAATTCATACAAAAGGTTTGATAATAAGAGATGAGTATATAATTAAATCCAATGATAGGGGCAAGTTGAAACTTTTAGTTAAGGAAGGGGAAAAGGTTAAAAAATCTCAAGAAGTTGCAAAAATATATAAAGACGATAGGGATTTTGATATAGATAAGGAAATAAGTCGATTGGATACGGAAATAAAAAATATAAAGAAATCAAAGCTAGATAGTGATATAGAGAAAAGCAAGCTTAAAGTAAAGCAAGATGAGAGGGATATACTTCAGAGTAAAAGACAAGATAGGGTTTCTACTTTGACTAGCGATATGTCCGGTATAGTTTCATATAAATTAGATAATAATGAAGAAAAATACAAGTATGATTATTTTGATGAAATAACTGAGGAAAGTATAGAAAATGCAATAAACAATTATGAACAAATAGACAAAGAAGAAAGAAAAATAAAAGATAATGAAATTGTTATGAGGGTAATAAATCCAAACGATGTTTATGTGGCTATTTGCATAAGTAAACAAGAAGGCGAGAAATTTAAAGTTGGAGAGTTTGTAAAACTAAAAATGAAAGACTCAGATTTAGGTTATATAGATGCGAAAATAGAGGAAAAACATACAAATAAATCTAAAGTTGTAGTTATATTAAAAATAACTAATCAAAATGTTGGAATTTATGATGCAAGAGTTACAGAATTTGATATAATATATAGTGAGATAGAAGGTTTAAGGATACCCAAGGAATCTATTAAATTAGTAGATGGGAACAAAGGGGTATATGTATTAGACGAGAGTTCAGAAAGATTGAGATTTGTAAAGTTGAAGGGAATAGTTTATGAAGGTGATGATTTTGTATTTGTAGACTATTATAAAAATAATATTAACGGAGTAAAGACTGTTAATTTATATGACAAAATTCTTTTAAAGCCTAACGTAATAAACAGAAAAATATTCCTCAAAAACTCCTAAAATTTCACTCTTTACAGATAGACTTAAATTATACATAGACTAAAATTAAACTTATATAAGTTTTATATAAAGTTTGGTTGGGATATAATCCGTTATATGTTACAAAAATGAATATAAAGTAGGTGGTAAAATGGTATCTATAAAACAGAATCTATCTATAGTAAAAGATAAAATTGATAATGCAGCCAAGAGTGTTAGCAGGTCAGAACATGAGATTACCTTGTTAGCGGTGACCAAAACTGTTGATGTGGATATTATTAATGAGGCTATAGAATACGGTATAGAAGATGTAGGAGAGAATAAGCCACAAGAGCTAGCTAGAAAGTATCAAGCTATAGGAGACAAGGTAAGATGGCATCAGATTGGTACACTTCAGACAAATAAAGTTAAATACATAATAGACAAAGCATACATGATACATTCATTAGATAGAATAGCACTATGTGAGGAAATACAAAAAAGGGCAGAGAAAATAGACAAAACGATTAACTGCTTAGTTCAAGTAAATATATCTGAAGAAGAATCTAAGCACGGACTTTTAAAAGAGGATGTAATAGATTTTATAAAAATTGTATCTAAAGATTACAGCAATATAAAAATCAAAGGTCTTATGACTATGGCACCTTTTTCAGATAACAAAGAGGATGTAAGAAAAGTATTTAAAGGATTAAAAGATTTATCCTTAGAAATAGAAAAATTGAAAATACAAAATGTAAGTATGGAAACATTGTCTATGGGTATGAGCAATGACTATGAAATAGCTATAGAAGAAGGTTCTACTATGGTTAGAGTGGGTACGTCTATATTTGGCAAGAGAGACTATACAAAAATTTAAAATGACAACACAAACAAGAATAAAGAAAATGGAGGTAGTTAATAATGGCAGATGGAATAATATCTAAATTCAAAAACTGGATAGCAGAGGATGAGTATGAAGAAGATGCTTTAGATGAAATAGGGGAAGAGATTATTGAAGATGAATTAGATGAGCAATTCGGAAATATAGGAGCTCTAAAGGGGAGTAAAATTGTAAATCTTCATACAGCTAATCAGATGAAAGTTGTAATTGTTGAGCCTAAAAAATACGAAGAAGTTACTACAATAGCAGATCATCTTAAACAAAGAAGAGCAGTAATAGTAAACTTAGAAGGTTTATCTGATTCTGAAACTCGTAAAGCTATATTTAATTTTATGAGTGGATCAGTTTATGTATTAGATGGGAATATACAAAAGGTATCTAAATCTATATTTATATTAGCGCCTAACAATGTAGATATAGATGCAAATATAAAGAAAGAATTAGAAAGCAAGGCATTTTTCCCTTGGCAAAATAAATAAAAAAAGGGGTGGAGTATGCAAACTATAGGAATTGCACTATATAAACTGCTGGACTTGATATCATTTATGATATTGATTCAATGTATAATGAGCTGGTTTCCAGGTGGAACAAAAAATAAAATTTATGAAATACTGAGCAATCTAGTAGATCCAATAGTAGATCCAGTGAGATCTCTTATGTATAGCTATACGAGTGGACCTATAGATTTTTCTCCTATGATTGTAATATTCATATTGATGTTTTTAAAGAAAACAATATTATCAGCGTTTATATACTAAGTACTTATATATTAGCAAGGATATATGGACAAATTAAAAATTACAAATCATATAAAAGATATAGATTTAAAGAATAAGATGTTTAGAGTTATAGATAAGGCTAATGCTTCCATGAAAAACTATGATGTTAGGTATACTGAGTTTTTAAATCCACATGAAATAAAAAATGCAATATCAGTACTTAATTCTTATGATGATGTAAAATATACTGTGGATGGGGGTTACCTAGAGGCAGAGAGAAGCATAATTACTATATACCCGTTTTATATGAACTATGAAGATGTAGAGAGTGATATCAAGTATATACAAATAAATGGAAACTTTAAGTTCAAAGAGGTTTCTCATAAAGACTATCTAGGTGCACTTATGAGTTTGGGAATAAAAAGAGAAAAGATAGGTGACATACTTATAAACGATAATTTTTGTCAGGTAGTAGTAGCAAAAGATATTTGTGACTATATAATTATGAACCTAGATAAGGTATCTAGAAACAATGTAGATGTAGTAGAAATTTCAAAAGACGATATTATTTATAGTTTCCCAAGTTATAAAGATGTATATTTTACAGTATCTTCAGATAGGCTTGATTGTGTTATAAGTGGCCTTTATAATATATCAAGGCAGGAGAGTTTAAAATATATAAACGGAGAAAAAGTTTACGTAAATTATGAAAAAATAATCTCACCTTCTAAGTTATTGAAAATAAATGACTTAATATCTGTTAGAGGCAAGGGTAGAGCAGAGATCATAGAAATAGGAGACATTACTAAAAAGGGTAAAATAAAAGTTTATGCAAGACTAATAAAATAGGAGGTAATGAGATGCTAACTCCAGAACAAATAGAAAATAAAGAGTTCAAAAAATCACTAAGGGGATATAGAGAAGATGAAGTAGATGAGTTTTTGGACATAATAAAAGAAGATTTTGAAACTCTAAAAAGAGAAAATAAAAGTCTTAAAGAAAAGGTAGAACTTTTCCAAGATCAAGTAAATAAGTATGAAAATATAGAGGAAACACTAAAAGCAACTTTAATAACAGCACAGAGTGCAGCTGAGGATACTTGCAATGCTGCAAATAGAAAAGCTAAGGTAATAGTTGAAGAGGCTAACTTAAAATCAAGACAGATAATGGAACAAGCTAACAATAGAGTTATAGAAATAAGAAAAGAATACGATGCTTTGGTAAAAGAATTTAAAGTGTTTAGAAATAAATTTAAGTCATTGTTAGAAGATGAGATTAGAAGTGTAGATGAAATATTCTATGATGTAGATGAAAGCTGTCAAGCTCCTTTTGAGTCTATAGATATGTATCAATACAAAGGGGAAAATGATGAAGCTGCTGCAACATTTGAATAGTAAAATTTAAAAATAATTATTGACTATTCAAACAATTTATTATAAAATCTCATAGTATAAACATAAATAATAAAAGCTATGATGGAGAGAGTAGATTTTAGATAATTTCACAGAGAGTTGGATAAGCTGAGAACCAATAAATTTATAAAATTGAAAATCACTCCGAAGCTGCAGGCTGAAAGATTATAATCGATTAAGCTGTGCCGGTTGGTGCCGTTATACTAGAAGAGAGTTATATATAGATAAGTATATCTATATATAGAATTAGGGTGGTAACGCGATTATAGACTCGTCCCTTTCATTTAGAAAGGGCCGGGTCTTTTTTATATACAAAGAAATTGTAATATATAAAAAAATGTATAAATTGCTGTGATTAGTACCTATAATCTAGAGGGCTTGAAGTTAATAAAGCTTTTAATTTTTAAATTGAAAATAATATTTATTTTATAAAATTAGAAAGGGTGATATATATGGCGAAATTTAAACCGCTAGTGGATAGCTCTGTTAAGCAGGCAGAGGCAGAAGTTTCTAGTTATTGGAATGATATAGATATACTAGAAAAGACTTTAGAAAAAGGTGAAAATGACCCTAGTTTTGTATTCTACGAGGGTCCTCCAACAGCAAATGG
Organism: Asaccharospora irregularis DSM 2635; assembly: GCF_900129815.1. Taxonomy (GTDB): domain Bacteria; phylum Bacillota; class Clostridia; order Peptostreptococcales; family Peptostreptococcaceae; genus Asaccharospora; species Asaccharospora irregularis. The sequence goes on along the minus strand of NZ_FQWX01000007.1, from coordinate 6,282 downwards.
AAATCCAGGGATACACCACGTTGTTGCCAGAACATTAAAAGACTGGGTATGTAGATATAAAACAATGGATGGATACCAAGTAAAAAGAAAAGCTGGTTGGGATACTCATGGACTACCAGTTGAAATACAAGTAGAAAAAGAGTTAGGTCTATCTGATAAGCAACAAATAGAGGAATATGGTATAGCTGAGTTCAACCAAAAATGTAGAGAATCTGTTTTCTCATATGAAAAACAATGGAGAGCAATGACAGAAAGAATGGCTTATGAGACAGACTTAGATAATCCATATATAACTTTAGATAATAACTATATAGAATCGGTTTGGTGGATATTAAATAAGTTTAACAAAGAGGGATATATATACGAAGGTCATAAGATACTTCCTTATTGCCCAAGATGTGGGACAGGTCTTGCTTCACATGAGGTAGCACAAGGATACAAAGAAGTAAAAACAAATACAGTAATAGCTAAGTTTAAAAGAAAAGATGCAGATGAGTATTTCCTAGCATGGACAACTACTCCTTGGACATTACCTTCAAACGTTGCCTTAACTGTAAATGGTGAGGTAGACTACCTAAAAGTTAAGCAAGGTGAAGAAGTTTACTATGTATCTAAGCCTTTAGCTAATAAAGTTTTAGGTGAAGATTATGAAGTATTAGAGGAAATGAAAGGTAAGGATTTAGAAGGTATAGAGTATGATCAGTTAATGCCGTTTGTTGAGGCTGACAAAAAAGCATTCTTTATAACTTTAGGAGATTATGTAACAACTGAAGACGGTACAGGTATAGTACACACTGCACCAGCATTTGGTGAGGATGACTACAATTTAGGTAGAAAATATGATTTACCAGTTATTCAACCAGTAGATGAAACAGGTAAGTTTACAACTACTCCATGGGAAGGCAAGTTTGTTATGGAGGATGGCCTAGATGTTGAAATAATAAAATGGTTAGCTCACGAAAACAAACTATATTCTAAGGAAAAAGTGGTTCATAATTATCCACACTGTTGGAGATGCCAAACTCCACTTGTATATTATGCAAAGCCGAGCTGGTATATAGAAATGACAAAATTAAAAGATCAATTAATAGAGAATAACAATACAGTTGAATGGTATCCAAAGTTCGTAGGAGAAGGAAGATTTGGTAATTGGCTAGAAAACTTAAATGACTGGGCTATATCAAGAAGTAGATACTGGGGAACTCCTTTAAATATATGGAGATGTGAATGTGGTCACAAAGACTCTGTAGGTTCAAGAGCTGAATTGGCCCAAAAAGCTGTAGAATATGTAAACCCAGAAACAGTGGAACTTCATAGACCATACGTTGATGATATACACTTAAAATGTGAAAAGTGTGGAAAACCAATGACTAGAGTAACAGACGTTATAGACTGTTGGTTTGATAGTGGATCTATGCCATTTGCTCAACATCACTATCCATTTGAAAACAAAGAAAACTTCGAAGAATTATTCCCAGCAGACTATATCTGTGAAGGTATAGATCAAACTAGAGGATGGTTCTATTCATTGCTTGCAATATCTACATTTGTTATGGGGAAAGCTCCATATAAGAAAGTTTTAGTTAACGACCTTGTTTTAGATAAAGATGGCAAGAAGATGAGTAAATCAAGAGGAAACACTGTAAATCCTTTTGAATTATTTGATAAGTATGGAGCAGATGCATTGAGATGGTACTTATTATATGTATCTCCACCATGGACTCCAATAAGATTTGATGAAGAAGGTCTAAAAGAGGTTCAAAGTAAGTTCCTAGGAACTATGAAAAATGTATACAACTTCTTTACATTATATGCAAATACTGATGATATAAATCCAACTGATTTCTTTGTAGAGTACAAGGATAGACCAGAACTTGATAGATGGATACTATCTAAGTTTAATAATTTAAAGAAAGAAGTAGAAGAAAACTTAGAAATATTTGAGGTAAACAAAACTATAAGAAGAATACAAGCATTTATAAACGATGACTTATCTAACTGGTACATCAGACGTTCAAGAAGAAGATTCTGGGCAACTGAATTAACAGAAGATAAAAAAGCAGTTTATAATACAACTTATGAAATACTAACAGAACTTTGCAAAATGATAGCTCCGTTTGCTCCATATATGTCAGAAGAAATGTACAGAAATTTAACTGATGAGGTTTCAGTTCATTTAGCATCTTATCCAAAGGCTGATTTAAGTTTAGTAGATGAGAAGTTAGAGGAAAAAATGGATTTAGCTAAAAACTTAGTTACTTTAGGTAGAGCATCAAGAGAAGCTAGTAGAATAAAAGTACGTCAACCAATACAAGAGGTATTTGTAGATGGAAAATACGAGGAAATATTAGGAGATATAGTTGATTTAATAAAAGAAGAGCTTAATGTTAAAGAAGTAGTATTTGCTAAGGATTTAAGTGAGTATATGAATTATAGCTTAAAACCAAACTTTAAAGTATTAGGACCTATATTAGGTGCAAAAATGAAATTCTTTGCCGGAGCACTAAATAAATTAGATCCAAGTGTTGCAGTTCCTAAGTTAGAAAACGGTGAAAATTTAACTGTTGATATAGATGGTGAAAATTTCGAGTTCAATAAAGAACATGTTTTAATAAACATATCTGCAAAAGAAGGGTTCAATGTATCAATGGAAAACAATCTATTTGTGATACTAGATACTACATTAACAGAAGAATTAATAAATGAAGGGTATGCTAGAGAGTTTATCTCTAAGGTACAGCAAATAAGAAAATCTAGCAATTTTGATGTATTAGACAATATAACAATAGACTACTCAGGAGATGATGAAATAGCAAAAGCTGTAGATGATTTCGCTGACTATATAAAATCAGAAACTTTAGCTTTAGAAATAAATAGAGTGGATGATGAGAGTTTAGAAAAACATAACTTAAATGATCATATGACTGGAATAAAAGTTATAAGAAAATAATATATTTACTAAAATTAATTCCTGCATAAATAGGTGGAAATAAGCTCCTCTGTTTATGCAGGAATTTTTTTGAAATTAGATGTCTTAAAGCATATACTTAAACATTTTATAGTGATAGAATACTTATTGACAGACAATAAAAATTTACAGGAGGACGAGATGGACAGTAAGAAAAAAGGTATTGGTCTTGTTGTAATAGCAACTACATTTTGGGGAATGATGGGTATTACTAGTAGAAAACTATCATTGTCAGGTCTTAGTACTTTTGATGTATCTTTTTTAAGATGCTTAATTGCAGGATTGTTATTTACATTTTGGATATTAAGAAAAGACAAAAATCTCTTAAAGTTAGATATAAAAGGGATAATAATTTGTTCTTTATATGGAATTGTAGCATTTGCATCTAGTTTTATAAGCTATAATATATCGGTTGAAAGAATACCTATATCTATTGCGACAGTTTTAATGTTCACAAACCCTATATGGGTAACCGTTTTTGGAGAAACTTTAAATTTGATTCAGATTTTAGGTGCTATAATAGTTATTTTGGCAGCTGTTATACTTGAAATTGATATTAAAGTGTTTATTAATAATATAAAGTTAAACTTAAACTTAAAAAAGGAAGAGTCTCAATAAGTTTATTGGGGCTCTTCCTTTTTATAAAAAATTATTGTATTTAGTAAACCCTATCTAGAAGGAAAGTAGCAATTCCCTCATAAGGGATTTTTTCTGTTTTTAGCAGGCCTTGTATAACTAGACCGTCGACGATTGATATCACTAGAAATGAGAACGATTCTGCATATTTTTCATTTCCGTGAAAAGTATTTAAAAGTTCATCTCTCAGTGTAGTTCTCCACTGGATATAATTAGCTTTTATTCTCTCTTTTAAAGGTTCATTAGATGTTATAGCCTCACAAATAAGGTACATATGAACCCTACCTCTACCTTCGATAGTAGATATTTTATCTATAATAAATTTAACTATTTCATCCTGAGGCTGATCAGATTCAATATTCTGTACACAGTTTAATATAGCATCAGTTATTACTTGTAGATGGGTGTCAGCTATGTCAAAAATCAAATCATTTTTAGAAGAATAATGATAATAAAGAGTACCTTTGCTTATATTAACAGATTTTGCAATATCGGCAAGTGTTGTATTCTTAACACCATTTTTTTGTATTAGCTCTGTAGCAGCGACTAAAATATTCTGTTTCATATTTGTTGTATTATTAGATTTCATAAGAACGACCTTTCTATAAGTAAAACAATTAAGATAAATTAATAATATTATAAACTTACAAAAAAATATTGTCAACAAAGGCTAAACTCTTGAGAAAATATATTATTGACTTTTTAATTATTTGGCTATACAATAATATTAATAATCGGTCGATTGACCGACCGACAAAATAAACATCTATATGATAAAAATTTCAAGAATATATTTTATAATGCATAGGAAATTATATTTATTTTAAAAATATTGGTAAGTGTAATTTACGTATATGTATTTCAAAAAATTATCCTTTGAAGTTTTAGATAGAATTAAGTTTTAGATAGAAAATTTTTTTATTATAAATTTAAAAATTATGAAAATAGTGGGGTTATTTATATGAGTAGGATAAAACTAATAACAGATAGTGCATGTGATTTACCTAAAGATATAATAGAAAAACTTAACATTAACATAATACCTCTTAATGTTTCTTTTGGAGAAGAAACATTTGTTTCTGGAAAAGATATAGACAATAAAACATTTTATCAGAAGATGGAAAAGTACGATGATCTACCTAAGACATCTTGTCCTTCTCCTGACAAATTTATAGAAAGTTTTAAATGTGAAGAGGATAGTGTTTTGGTACTATGTCTAAGTTCTAAATTATCAGGGACTTATAATAGTGCAGTTTTGGCAAAAAATATCTTAGAAAAAGAAGGTTACGACAAGAGAATAGAAATAATTGATACTATGAGTGGGTCTGTAGGGCAAGGACACTTAGTATATGAGGCGGCAAAATTAGTAGCAGACCAAAAATCTATTGATGATGTTGTAGAAATAATAGAAAAATTTAAAGAAAATGCTGCCTTCTTTGGGACTTTGGAAACATTAGAAAATGCTATAAAGGGAGGAAGGATAAATCCTTTAGCAGGAAAGATAATAAATACATTGAATTTAAAGGCTATAATACACATAACTGATGGAGTTGTTAAACCTATAGATAAAGCAAGAGGAGAGGGAAATAGTCTTAAAAAGGTAATCAAACTTGTGGGTGATAAGATTACTAAAGAAGAGACGAAAACCCTATTTATAGGGCATGCAAACTGTGAGGAAAAGGGATTAAAAGTAAAACAAATTATGGAAAGTCAGTATAGATTTAAGGATATAATTCTGTGTGAAATTGGTTCTGTTATGGGCACATATACAGCGAAAGGTGCTATATTAATAAGTTCATTATAAGCCAATTCATTATAAAGTAGTATACGAATTATTTGAGGGTTCCCTCTAATTAGAGAGGATAAGTAAAAACTTACTTATCCTCATTTTTTTATGCTTTAGCTTATTATTTTTATATAATTATGTATTGATGGTATTTTATAAATTAAATATGATTGTATAAATTATATTAAAGTTGTTAAAATTAAGAAATATATTAATAAAAATATAAGTACTAATTATATAAAATTACAAAAATAATGGTATAATATATAAGGATATTATTTTTACATAGATGGATAGTGAGTTGACATTTTTAAAACTAAGACATATTATAAAACATGAGAAATATAACATATATTAATATAGTTAGTCCTATGAAAAGAATTAGTAGTCAAATAAAGGTTCGATACAGAGAGTTAAGGTGGCTGAGAACTTAACAAGAAAGGTTTGATGAATGGATCTTGGAGGAAAAGCGTGACTGCACGTTACAGCAGAAAATAAGTGATATGTATTTTATTAAAATATATATAATTTAGGTGGCACCACGGAAATAAATCCGTCCTATTTATTATAGACCAGCTAGTTAAAGTCAACAGTTTTTAAAAATATTTTATAATTATGTTTTTTCGTATAGCAAATAAACCATCAAATATACACGAATTTTTGATGGCTTATATGGAAAAATAGTTCATATTAGCCGTTAGGCTATATTAGGTAGACTTTTGTTTTCTAGATACATCTTACAGTGCAATTTAGGGTTACGTACTTCATATGGTTTTTGGTTGCGTAGCACAGAAAAAATATAGTTCATTAGCTTATGCATAATGGCAACTAGTCCAACTTTTTTGCTTTTACCATTCATATTATTTTTATAATAATTAAGCAAAACAGGGTT